>NZ_CP114887.1:3080000-3740000 GCF_028747805.1 Solibacillus daqui | reverse complement strand
AATTCAGACAAACTCCGAATGCCGGATATTTATACACGGGAGTCAGACTGCGAGTGATAAGATCCGTAGTCAAAAGGGAAACAGCCCAGACCACCAGCTAAGGTCCCAAAGTAATCGTTAAGTGGAAAAGGATGTGGCGTTGCTTAGACAACCAGGATGTTGGCTTAGAAGCAGCCATCATTTAAAGAGTGCGTAATAGCTCACTGGTCGAGTGACGCTGCGCCGAAAATGTATCGGGGCTAAACGATTCACCGAAGCTGTGGATGCATACCATTGGTATGCGTGGTAGGAGAGCGTTCTAAGGGCGTTGAAGTCAGACCGGAAGGACTGGTGGAGCGCTTAGAAGTGAGAATGCCGGTATGAGTAGCGAAACATGGGTGAGAATCCCATGCACCGTATGACTAAGGTTTCCTGAGGAAGGCTCGTCCGCTCAGGGTTAGTCGGGACCTAAGCCGAGGCCGATAGGCGTAGGCGATGGATAACAGGTTGATATTCCTGTACTACCTCCCCACCGTTTGAGAAATGGGGGGACGCAGTAGGGTAGGGTAAGCAGAGCGTTGGTTGTCTCTGTTCAAGCAGTAAGGTGTGTGCGTAGGCAAATCCGCGTACTTTAACATTGAGCTGTGATGACGACTCCGTATGGAGGAAGTTCCTGATCTCACACTGCCAAGAAAAGCCTCTATCGAGGTGGGAGGTACCCGTACCGCAAACCGACACAGGTAGTCGAGGAGAGAATCCTAAGGTGTGCGAGAGAACTCTCGTTAAGGAACTCGGCAAAATGACCCCGTAACTTCGGGAGAAGGGGTGCTCTGGTAGGGTGTATAGCCCGAGAGAGCCGCAGTGAATAGGCCCAGGCGACTGTTTAGCAAAAACACAGGTCTCTGCAAAACCGTAAGGTGACGTATAGGGGCTGACGCCTGCCCGGTGCTGGAAGGTTAAGAGGAGTGGTTAGCGCAAGCGAAGCTGCGAATTGAAGCCCCAGTAAACGGCGGCCGTAACTATAACGGTCCTAAGGTAGCGAAATTCCTTGTCGGGTAAGTTCCGACCCGCACGAAAGGCGTAACGATCTGGGCACTGTCTCAACGAGAGACTCGGTGAAATTATAGTACCTGTGAAGATGCAGGTTACCCGCGACAGGACGGAAAGACCCCGTGGAGCTTTACTGTAGCTTGATATTGAATTTTGGTACAACTTGTACAGGATAGGTAGGAGCCAGAGATCTCGGAGCGCCAGCTTCGAAGGAGGCGTCGGTGGGATACTACCCTGGTTGTATTGAACTTCTAACCCATGCCCCTTAGCGGGGTAGGAGACAGTGTCAGGCGGACAGTTTGACTGGGGCGGTCGCCTCCTAAAAGGTAACGGAGGCGCCCAAAGGTTCCCTCAGAATGGTTGGAAATCATTCGTAGAGTGTAAAGGCATAAGGGAGCTTGACTGCGAGACCTACAAGTCGAGCAGGGTCGAAAGACGGGCTTAGTGATCCGGTGGTTCCGCATGGAAGGGCCATCGCTCAACGGATAAAAGCTACCCCGGGGATAACAGGCTTATCTCCCCCAAGAGTCCACATCGACGGGGAGGTTTGGCACCTCGATGTCGGCTCATCGCATCCTGGGGCTGTAGTCGGTCCCAAGGGTTGGGCTGTTCGCCCATTAAAGCGGTACGCGAGCTGGGTTCAGAACGTCGTGAGACAGTTCGGTCCCTATCCGTCGTGGGCGTAGGAAATTTGAGAGGAGCTGTCCTTAGTACGAGAGGACCGGGATGGACACACCGCTGGTGTACCAGTTGTCTTGCCAAAGGCATCGCTGGGTAGCTATGTGTGGACGGGATAAGTGCTGAAAGCATCTAAGCATGAAGCCCCCCTCAAGATGAGATTTCCCATTACGCAAGTAAGTAAGACCCCTGAAAGACGATCAGGTAGATAGGTTCGAGGTGGAAGTGTGGCGACACATGTAGCTGACGAATACTAATCGGTCGAGGACTTAACCACATGTTTATGAATATCAATGAACCGTTTATCCAGTTTTGAAAGAACAAACTTTCAATTTAATAAGTGAAGTGATGATGGCAAAGAGGTCACACCTGTTCCCATACCGAACACAGAAGTTAAGCTCTTTAGCGTCGATGGTAGTTGGGGGTTTCCCCCTGTGAGAGTAGAACGTCGCTTCGCACGAATGAAAACCACTGAGCAATCAGTGGTTTTTTATATTTTAAAAAAATTCATGATTAATCTACTTAATTTATCTGAATTGCAAATAGATTAAAAAATCACTGCAAGAATTTGTGGGGATTTTAATATAAAAGTTAATTTTATCTACTAATTTTTAGAAGATTAAAATTTAGGATTTTAGAGAAAAACAAATTAAAGAAGAAAAAAGTTTTTTAAAAAAGTAATTGTTATAAAAGATAATATCTGATAAAATAAATATTGTCCGAGAGAGTTAATAAAAAAATGGTCCCGTGGTGTAGCGGTTAACATGCCTGCCTGTCACGCAGGAGATCGCCGGTTCGATCCCGGTCGGGACCGCCATATACATTGACTATTCCAAGTAATTCGCAAAAGCGGATTACTTTATTTGGTTTGTAAAGCATATGTTTTGAACACTACCCTTGCGGGAAAAAATTCCCTAAGCTGTTAAGGAGGAGTGTTGATGAATAAAAACGGTTTATTAGTGTGCCTGGCCATTTGTCTCATCTTCTTGCTAATTTTGAGTACTAAGGCTTGTAAAGATGAAATTTTAGAAATTGAAGAAAGTAATGCACATAGATGGCAAAAATATATGAACGAACAAGAATATGAGCAAGTAAAAGTCGGCATGCCTTACATGGAGGTTGTAAAAATTGCCGGTGGGGCAGGGAAAGAAATTAAAAAAAATGTATATGAGTGGAATGATGAGTTACTATTGACGCAAGGCTTCAGACTAACTTTTAAAGACGATAAAGTTACGAAAAAAGAAATTGTTGAACGTCGAGGTAATTCTTCACGATAAATGAAAGTCTTATTGGCGATTTGCTAATAAGGCTTTTTGTTATGCATGAAATAAGTGATACATTTTGAACAATTGAGCTACTTCAAGTAAACTAGAAGTAGAGGATTTTTTTGTGGAAGGAAGCACAATATGATATTTGAAAAACAAGTATATACATTAGAAGAAACACAAGCACTTGCTTTAACGTTGGCTACATTAGTTGAGCCACAATATACAATTACGTTAGAAGGCGACTTAGGTGCCGGTAAGACGACATTTACGCAAAGCTTTGCAAAGGGATTAGGCATCAAACGTACGGTGAATAGCCCCACATTTACGATTATGAAGCAGTATGAGGGACGTATTGCCTTAAACCATTTAGATGTCTATCGTTTAGAGGATAGTGATGAGGATTTAGGTTGGGATGAAATCTTTTATGGAGATGCGGTAACAGTTGTTGAATGGGCACATTTAATAGAAGATGAGCTACCAAAAGAACATTTGGCAATAGAAATTACACGTATTGATGATACAAGTCGAAAATTTGTATTAAAACCAGTAGGTGAGAAATACATGCGCCTTTGTAAGGAGTTAATAAAATGATTTGGTTAGGGATTGAAACAGCAAATGCCCCGCTTTCTATTGCAATAGTTAAAGATGGTAAAGTGGTAGCAGAAGTTGTACAAAATATTAAATTAACGCATTCAGTAGGTGCGATGCCTGCTATTGAAGAAGTGATAAACAAAGCAGGAATTACATCAACTGAAATCGATGCGATAGCGGTATCAGAAGGGCCAGGTTCGTACACGGGTGTGCGTATTGGAGTTACATTAGCAAAAACATTAGCCTGGTCATTGCAAAAGCCCTTAGTAGGTGTATCAAGTTTAAAGGTATTAGCCGCGAATGTACGCGTGTCTAACTATACGGTTTGTGCGTTGTTTGATGCACGTCGTCAAAACGTTTATGCCGGAGTTTACGAAGGAATTACGCAAACGCCAGTTATCGAGGACCACCATGATCATATTGATGGATTATTAACTAAGCTAGATGCATTAAAACGTCCAGTATTATTTGTAGGTACAGATGTTGAGGTTTATTTTGAAAAAATTCAGGAAGTATTAGGTGAACGTGCTGTCCGTGTGCCCTATACTCTAGACTTACCACGTGCGTCAGAGCTAATTGCAGTAGCAGAGGTACAAGAGCTGCCTTCAGTAGATGCGGTTCATGCATTTGTACCACAGTATCGTCGTATTGCTGAGGCTGAAGCGAACTGGATTAAGGAACAGAAAAAGGAGCAACAATAATGGTACAGTATCGTAAAATGACGCTTGAAGATGTTCCGACAGTTCATGCGATTGAGGTTGCGACGTTTCCAACACCTTGGACGTTAGATTCTTTTTACTATGAGTTGAACGAAAATCAGTTTTCGCATTATTTAGTAGCGGAAAATGAAGCTGGTGAACTCGTTGGATTTTGCGGTCTATGGCTTGTTATTGATACAGCACAAATTACGAATGTGGCGGTTGTTGAATCAGTTCGTGGACAAGGTATTGGTGAAGCGTTAATGCGTGAAGCAGTGCGTGTTGCTAAAGAAGCGAATATGGATGTTATGAGTTTAGAAGTACGCGTAACAAACACCGTTGCGCAAAATTTATATCGCAAACTTGGCTTCCAAGATGGTGGTATTCGTAAAGGCTACTATACGGATAATCAAGAAAATGCGTTAGTAATGTGGGTGAATTTATAATGGATCATTATATATTAGCAATAGAAACAAGCTGCGATGAAACAGCAGCGGCAATTATTAAAAATGGTACTGAAATTATTTCTAATGTCGTATCATCTCAAATTGAGAGTCATAAGCGCTTTGGTGGAGTTGTGCCAGAAATTGCGTCACGCCATCATGTAGAGCAAATGACAATTGTGTTAGAAGAAGCGTTGAAGCAAGCTGAAATGGTACCAAAGGAATTGACAGCAGTAGCTGTAACAGAGGGACCAGGGTTAGTTGGGGCGTTATTAATCGGTATTAATGCAGCAAAAGCATTTGCCTTTGTGAATGGGTTACCGTTAATCGGCACACATCATATTGCGGGACATATTTATGCGAATAATTTAGTACAGCCAATGGAATTTCCGTTGCTTGCTTTAGTCGTATCTGGCGGTCATACAGAACTTGTATTTATGCGCGAGCATGGATCATTTGAAGTAATCGGTGAAACGCGAGACGATGCAGCTGGTGAGGCATATGACAAAGTAGCACGTGTGTTAAACATGCCATATCCAGGGGGACCTCATATTGACCGTTTAGCGCATGAGGCAACGGAAGCGGTGAAATTCCCACGAGTTTGGTTAGAAGAAGGTTCGTATGATTTTAGCTTTAGTGGGTTAAAATCGGCGGTTATCAACTACAAGCATAATATGGATCAACGTGGTGAGGAAATCATTCCAGAGCAAGTCGCAAAAGGTTTCCAAGATAGTGTTGTTGAGGTATTAACGGCTAAAACCGTGCGTGCAGCACGTGAATTTGGTGTGAAGCAAGTGATTGCAGCAGGTGGTGTATCGGCGAACAAAGGTTTACGTAGTGCACTTGAAACAGCATTTGAACAAGAAGGTATTCCATTTTTCGTACCACCGTTAAAATTATGTACAGATAATGCTGCAATGATTGGTGCAGCTGCTTATCAAATGTATGAAGCAGGTGTGCGCGGGAATTTAGCGATGAATGGACGTCCTGGTATGGAATTAACTAGCTGGAAATAAACATATAGTAAGCATGATGAAATGGAAAGTAGTAATCCGATTCATCATGCTTTTTTCTATGGAATTTTAAGTAAGAGAAATGAAAAGATTTTTTAGAATAATATAAAATAGTCGTAACTTGTATTTTATGATATGAAAATGTCTTTTATAACAACTTTTTATTTAATGTACAATTTTTCTGAAAAATTATCCACAGAAAAAGTGATTAATCCTCAAAAAGATGTGCGAACATGCGTACTTATACACAAAGTGTGAATAACTTGTGGAAAACTTGTGATTTATCTATATGTAGTGGCTATTTTTTCACAAGGTAATGTGAATAAAAATAATTTTAAATGTGGATAATGTGGAAAACACTGTTGATATGTTGATATGACTGCATTTATTTTGTGAATAAAATTGTGGGTTATTTTGTCGAAATTCAGCGTATTGACCTATATATATGTCGAATGGTCAACTGGAAATGAATTATTCATTGGTATTACACAATAATGATGAAGAGGTTAGGATTTTCTTTAGATATGGGTATAGTGTAAAAACAACGGAATAGGGGATGTTTTCATGAATTATTTAAAAGAACGCAACAAAATGATTGTATTGCTTGTATTTGGCGTGGTGATTTTAATAGGTGTCCTTTATTTATTGAGTAGTACAGGGAATGGTGTATTTTTAGCTTCGTTTAGTGGCATCTTTATAATTTTCGCGCTGGTTTTATATCCGTTAGCGCTTGTATATGGGAGAAGTCAGATGGTCGATATTTTTCATAGTATCCGTATCGGGGCAAGACAACCGTTTCTAACGAAAACGGCTAATTCGCCGTGGAAGTTACTAACTGCGGCATTAAATACAGTTATAGCGTTATTGACTATTATATTCTTTGGTTGGATTTATGGGGCCTATACGGCATATCAAAAGCTACAAATGTTAAAAAGTTATCATGTGAAATAGTAAAAGGAGAACGCGAGTATATCTATTACATACATGCGTTCTCCATATTTTATCCCGCATTAAGGGACAGTAAGATGCCTACTTCAAACTGGTACATGAAACGAGAAGGCTAAGTGGGGGGTTCACTGTCCCTAAAAGCCCGATTGGTGAGTGGGGATGGGGGAACCCCCACTGAGCAAAGTTTCACTTTATAGCTGTTCTAGTTCTTCGTTTAGTTCAAGCCATTCCATTTCAAATGTTTCGTGCTGCTCTTTGGCTTCAGATAGTTCAGTTTGGATGGCTAATGTTTTTTCGTGGTCTGAGAAAACAGCTGGGTCGCATAGTTGTTCTTCAAACTGAGTAATTTTTTCATCAAGTGTCGCCATATTTTTTTCAATGTCTTCAATAGTGCGTCGAATTTGGCGTTCACGCTTTTTGGTATCTTTATCAATCATAGATGTTGATTTGGTTTGTGAAGACGTTTCTTGTGATTTTGCCTCAGTTACGGCGGCTTTCATCGCTGCTAGTTCTTCAAGCTCTTGTTTTTTCTCAAGGTAGTAATCGTAATCCCCTAAATACTCAAAAGAGCCTGTCCCCGATAATTCCACAACCTTTGTCGCAATGCGGTTAATGAAATAACGGTCATGCGATACAAATAATAACGTTCCAGGATAATCGATTAATGCGTTTTCTAAAATTTCTTTGCTATCTAAATCTAGGTGGTTTGTAGGTTCATCGAGCACTAGGAAATTTGATTTTTGCATCATCAATTTTGCCAAAGCTAAGCGTGCCTTTTCGCCACCAGATAATGAATTGACGGTTTTCGAAACGTCATCACCACTAAATAGGAAGCGACCTAAAATGCTGCGTATATCCTTTTCATTCATTAATGGCCACTCATCCCAGAGCTCGTTTAGTACAGCTTTGTTTGAATGCAGTTTTGCTTGCTCCTGGTCGTAGTAGCTGATTTGTACATTTGTACCATAGCGAATATCGCCAGTTAAAGTGGCTAGATCCTTTACGATTGTTTTTAGTAATGTGGATTTACCAACACCGTTTGGGCCGACTAATGCAAGGCGATCTTCACGGAATACACGCATATTAATATTGGATGAGATTTCTTTGTCGGGGTATCCAATCGTTAAGTCATCAATCGATAATACGTCATTCCCACTTTGACGTTCAATAGTGAAGCCAAAGCTTGCACTTTTTTCATCGCCATCGGGAGAATCCATCCAGTTTGTTTTTTCTAATACTTTGCGACGTGATTGCGCCATCTTTGTTGTTGAGGCGCGGGCCAAGTTTTTTTGGATAAATGTTTCGAGTTTAGCCTTTTCATCCATTTGGCGCTCGTACATCTTCAAGTCGCGCTCATAGTTTTTTGCTTTTTCATCTAAATAGGCGCTGTAGTTGCCAACATATTTTGATACTTTCGTGCGTGATACTTCGTAAACAGTTGAAACAACTTGATCTAGGAAGTATCGGTCATGTGACACGATTAAAATAGCGCCGTCATAGCCTTTTAAATAGCCTTCTAGCCATGAAAGTGTCTCGATGTCTAAATGGTTTGTCGGTTCGTCAAGTATTAGTAAGTCAGGTTTTGACAGTAACAGTTTCGCAAGTGCAAGACGGGTACGTTGACCACCTGATAGCGATTGAATCGGTTTGTCATAATCAGCAGGGAAAAATTGCATTCCGTGCAAGACAGAACGAGTATCTGCTTCGTATTGATAGCCACCCGCATCTTTAAAATCATGCTGCAATTGATCGTATTCTGCCATAACCCGTCCATAAATTTCACTATTTTCATAAACAGCTGGATCAGCCATTTGTTGTTCGAGTTGACGCAGCTTTTGCTCCTGAATACGCAGTGCATTAAAAATTGTCATCATTTCGTCCCAAATAGACAAGTCCGAATCTATGCCTGCATGCTGCTCTAAATAACCAACGCGAATATCTTTTGGAATAATAATTTCACCAGAGTCATAGCTCATTTGACCGGCAATAATTTTTAGGAGAGTCGATTTACCTGCACCGTTGCGACCCACTAATGCTACGCGGTCACGATGTTGTACCTCAAGTTTGACACCGCTTAAAATTTCATCAGTGATAAAGGATTTATATAATTGATTTACTTGTAAGACAATCATGTTTACACCTCAGTTTCTTCTATTTAGTTTAAAGGATGGACACACGACGTGCAACGATGGATACTTTACTTGGAGCTAGTAGTTTAGTAAGATTAACTTGTTTCTGCTGAATTGGGAACTCGGGCTAAGTGCGTCACATCGTGTGGCAACGTCTGAGTGACCAACATTTTTTTGGCCCAATGCCCAGCGAATGTCACAGATTTTCTAGGGGAATTTTTTCAGTTAACTCAAAAAAATTTGGACGCAATTACGCTGAGGGGTAATTGATAACGATTTCCAATAATAAGAAGGAGGAGGAGAATGTGTGAAACCAGAAGCAAAAATTCCACAAGCAACAACGAAAAGACTCCCTCTGTATTATCGATTTTTAAAAAACTTCGCAAATGAAGGTAAAAAACGTATTTCATCACAAGAATTAAGTGATGCGATGAAAATAGATTCGGCTACAATTCGTCGAGACTTTTCTTATTTTGGAGCACTTGGTAAGAAGGGCTATGGCTACGATGTCAACTATTTACTCGAATTTTTCCGCCAAACCTTAGATCAAGATGAAGCGATGAATGTTGCACTAATTGGAGTAGGGAACTTAGGAAATGGTTTATTAAAATACAATTTCCAAAAAAACCACAATACACGTATTGTGGTGGCGTTTGACTCGAAAGCGCCTTATGAGGGAACAATGATTAGTAATATTCCGGTATTCCATCCAGATCGTTTAGAGGATATGTATGAGGAATTTGGCGCGGAATTAGCAATTTTAACAGTGCCATCACGCTCAGCGCAAATGATGACTGACCGCCTTGTGAACATGAATGCAAAAGGAATATTAAATTTCACGCCTGTACGACTTTCTGTGCCAGAGACGTTAAAGGTTATGAACATTGACTTATCTGTGGAGTTGCAGGCACTTATCTATTTAGTAAGAAATTCAGATTAGTAACAAATTGTTCACATTACTAAAAATGGTAAAATGTTTTTAATTACTGTAAAATGTACATAATAATAGAGGAGGTGGCTATAGTGGAAGTCGTTGTGCATTTAAGTGCGATTACACCTGTAAGCCTAATTATCATTGGTCTTATTGCTTTATTAATTTTTGGTCCAAAAAAATTACCATCTTTAGGTCGTGCCATGGGGACAACTTTACGTGAGTTCCGCAGTGCTACAAAAGGACTAACAGATGATGACGATGATGATTACAAAACAAAAAAAGCTGTCATTGAACATAAAGATAACGAAAAACCTAACGATAAGTAAATTAAGGATGTCTTATTATGAATCCACAAGAATTAACCTTACTCGAACATATGGAGGAACTTAGGAAACGCTTATTTTTCGTGGCGATTTTCTTTGTTTTAGCGCTTTTTGCAGGCTTCTACACAGCCAAACCGATTATTAGACACATTCAACGCAGTGATCTTGCTGCTAGTTTTTCGATGAACGCCTTTAGTCCTGCCGATCCATTAACTGTTTATTTACAAATGACATTCATAATTGCGGCAGTGATTGTTTCACCGATTTTACTCTATCAGTTATGGGCTTTTATAACACCTGGCTTACATGATAAAGAGCGAAAGGCAACTTTAAAGTACATACCGTATGCTTTTGTACTAGGTATTGGTGGTATGGCCTTTGCTTACTTTATTTTATTTCCGTTTGTCATGCGATTTATGACGGAACTATCGAGTGATTTAAACATTACTCAAACGATTGGCATTAATGAATTCTTTTCATTTTTACTAAAGTTAGTCGTCCCATTTGGCATTCTATTTCAGTTGCCAGTCGTTACGCTATTTGTGGCGCGACTAGGGATTATTAACCCAAAATTAATGATTAAATTCCGCAAGTATGCCTATTTTGTATTAATTGTTATTTCTGTATTACTAGCACCTCCGGATTTTGTGTCGAATATCATTATTGCGATTCCGCTTTTTATTTTATACGAGGTAAGTATTGTCATTTCTCGTATAGGCTATCGTAAATATGAAAAGGCTGAAGCAGCGCGTGTTTTACAAGAAGAAGAGCGTGAACGTGAGTTGCAAGTAGAAGAATTGCTAGAGCAGCAGCGTAAACAAATGGAACAAATGAATAGTTAGCAATAAATGCTATCGCCATTCGGTAGCGTTTTTTGTTAGCAAAAAAGCCATGGGAATTTTATTAATAAAATTCTCATGGCTTTTCTTATTATGAAAGCTATACCTGAAACTTATCGGCATTCATTTGGATAAACGTCACGAAGCCGTTAAGTAAAATATGCGCGATAATGGGTGTAATGAGGCGTTTGGTTTTATGGTATAAAAACGCGAAAATCATCCCGCAAATAGTGTATAAAATAATGTGCGTGAAATCCATGTGAATCGCAGCAAACACAATCGCACTAATAATACTCGCAATCCAGAAGTTGTAGTTTTGAATAATCGAGCCAAAAATCACACGACGGAAAACAAGCTCCTCTAGTACAGGTCCTAAAAATACCGTTGCAATCATCATGACAGGGGCGACTTTCGTAACGTTCATAATAGCTTCGGTATTTTCAGACCCCTTATCAATGCCTAATGCAAGCTCAATCGCGGCCCCAATTGTTTGCCCTAAAAATACTAGGAAGAAACCGATGATTCCCCAACCAATGGCTTTACCTAAAGGCATTTTTTCGCCGCTAAACACATTCCAAAAGTTTTTATTACGTGAAATGAATAGGAAGGATACGATAAAGGCAATCGCAAAAGAAATCGTGCTCCACCAACCAGAAAGCTTGATTAATTGTTCATCTGGTGTACCAGAAAATAGCGCTAGTAAGGTATCTTTTAAACCAGGAGTGAATATAAGTAAAAATACAGATAATTGACAAATGATATAAGTTAACAACACATAAAATGCGGTCTTTTGTGTTTTAAACTTAGGTGAGGAAACGTTTTTCACAGCTCCAACCTTCTTTCTATTTTAATAACGATATTAAGTAATTCTTCTATATTGTAGAGGAATTTCTTGATAAAACAAAATTTTTTAGCGCACATACTTGCAAAAAAATAGTGAATTTATTAAAATTATAAATGTGTTAGCACTCTAAGGTTCAGAGTGCTAAATAGAACAAATATTTAGGAGGTTGTTTCAATTGTTAAGACCATTAGGAGATCGCATTATTATCGAACTTGTAGAAGTAGAGGAAAAAACAGCGTTCGGTATCGTTTTACCTGACTCTGCAAAAGAAAAGCCGCAAACTGGTAAAGTTGTAGCTGTAGGCACGGGTCGAGTTCTTGACAACGGCATTCGTCTTGATCTTGATGTAAAAGTAGGCGACGAAATTATCTTCTCAAAATTCTCAGGTACCGAAGTGAAGTATGATGGCGTAGAATATTTAATTTTACGCGAAAGTGATGTACTAGCTATCGTCGGTTAATTTAAAAACGAACTTTCAAACTCGCAGCTAGTTTTTATACATAGTATTTTCTGCTAGCTGCACATGAACTTAAAAAATACATTATAAAAATAGATTGTAAAATTAGGAGGATATGCATTATGGCAAAAGATATTAAATTCTCAGAAGAAGCTCGTTCTTTAATGGCAGCAGGTGTAGATAAATTAGCAAACGCTGTAAAAGTAACATTAGGGCCAAAAGGGCGTAACGTTGTATTAGAGAAAAAGTTCGGTTCACCATTAATTACAAATGACGGTGTATCCATCGCAAAAGAAATCGAATTAGAAAACCCATACGAAAACATGGGGGCAAAATTAGTAGCAGAAGTGGCTTCTAAAACAAACGAAATCGCAGGTGACGGTACTACAACTGCAACAGTTTTAGCGCAAGCAATGATTCGCGAAGGTCTTAAAAACGTAACAGCTGGTGCAAACCCTGTAGGAATCCGTAAAGGTATGGAAAAAGCAGTAGCAGCGGCATTGACAGAGCTACAAACAATTTCTCGCCCAGTAGAAAACAAAGAATCCATTGCGCAAGTAGCGGCAATTTCTTCAGCGGACGAAGAAATCGGTCAATACATTGCAGATGCTATGGAAAAAGTAGGAAACGATGGTGTTATTACAATCGAAGAGTCTAAGGGATTCACAACAGAATTAGACGTAGTAGAAGGTATGCAATTTGACCGTGGTTACCTATCACACTACATGGTTTCAGATACAGATAAAATGGAAGCGGTACTTGATAACCCATTCATTTTAATTACTGATAAAAAAGTGGCAAGCATTCAAGAAATTTTACCAGTGTTAGAGCAAGTTGTTCAACAAGGGCGTCCAATTTTAATTATTGCAGAAGACGTGGAAGGTGAAGCGTTAGCAACTCTTGTAGTAAACAAATTACGCGGTACATTTAATGCAGTAGCAGTAAAAGCACCAGGCTTTGGCGACCGTCGTAAAGCGATGTTAGAAGATATCGCAATTTTAACTGGTGGCCAAGTTATTACACAAGACCTTGGCTTAGATTTAAAATCAGCTGACCTTACTTCTTTAGGTCGCGCGGCGAAAGTAATTGTTTCTAAAGACAACACAACAATCGTTGAAGGCGCTGGTAACACAGACGCAGTAGCAGGACGCGTAAACCAAATCCGAGCACAACTTGCAGAAACGACTTCTGAATTCGACAAAGAAAAATTACAAGAGCGTTTAGCAAAACTAGCTGGCGGTGTTGCAGTTATCAAAGTTGGCGCGGCAACAGAAACGGAATTAAAAGAGCGTAAATTACGTATTGAAGACGCATTAAACTCAACGCGTGCGGCAGTGGAAGAAGGGATTGTATCAGGTGGTGGTACAGCACTTCTAAACGTATACGGCGCAGTAGTAAAAGTATTAGATGAGGTAGAGGGTGACGTAGCAACAGGTGTACGCATTATTTTACGCGCATTAGAAGAGCCAGTTCGCCAAATTGCAGAAAACGCTGGTCTTGAAGGTTCAATCATTGTTGACCGTTTAAAACGTGAAGAAATCGGTATTGGTTTCAACGCAGCAACAGGTGAGTGGGTAAACATGATTGAAGCGGGAGTAGTTGACCCAGCAAAAGTAACACGTTCAGCATTACAAAACGCAGCTTCTGTTGCTTCACTATTCCTAACTACTGAAGCAGTTGTAGCAGACATCCCAGAAGCAGGTGGCGGCGGTATGCCAGACATGGGCGGCATGGGTATGCCAGGAATGATGTAGTCCTTCTTAACAGTTGAATAACATTTTAACTTTGAAACATCTCAAATCATTTATTAGGATTTGGGATGTTTTTGTAACTTTTTCCAAAATTTTTGGTCTAATGAATAAAAGGGGTGTTGGAGGGATTTACATGAAAAAAGGGTTATTGTTAAGCGGAATTGTATTTTGCTGGCTATTTTTCATCCCACAGTTAGTGTTTGCAACGAGTTGGGCATTTCCTTTTGTTGTGTGGAATGATTCAATTTATGTCATTACAGATGAAGTCGTGCCACAGGTAGAACAAAAAATAGGTAAGGTTACGAGGTATTCAGATATGGAGCAATTCGGGGGGAATTTCTCGAACTATTATCCAAAGGGCACTACTTACTATGCAATAGAAGGTATAGCGACAACTGAGGCCATTGCGGTTGAACATGAAAAAGGAAAGTATATTATGGCAGTCTACGAATCACCATATGAATTTCAAGGTAGCGTAATGGATAAGGCGAAAATAGCATTCATTGCGATTGTTATTGCCATTATGAGTTTTATTATTTATTGTATTTTACCCAAATTTAGAAACAGGTAAAATAAATGCTCTTGTGGAATTTAGAGGAAGTATATTTTATGCTAGACGGAATTTTTGCATTAAATGATTTAAAACTCATATCATCAACCTCCTAATAACTACAGATATATAAAATTAAATAGTTAGACTTATTTATAGAAAGAAGAGGTATGACTATCTTATCTATTATCCTTATTTAAGGAGCGGTATTTTGTATATTATGTCTTAGATACGAATTAATTTTTATCATCTATAAATCATATTTATTAATCCAATAATTTCTAATTTTAATAATATTTTGTTTTTTGTAATTACTTATTTTATAATATGAACAAGTCATTTTTACTTGGGGGTTATGAATGAAGAAGTTTAGTATATTTGCAGCATTAATTTTAGTATTACAACTTGTACTACCTGTATCTTTATCAGCATCTGCTGAAGATTCGAGTGAGGTACTAAATTATTTGGCTTTGGGGGATTCCCTTGCAGCAGGTATGAATGAAAAAGGCGAAATTGGCCTTGGTTATGCAGATTATATCGCGCAGAGCTTTAGCATTGGGGAAGAACCAATCAATTATAATAAAGGTTTTGCTTTTCCGGGATATACAACGGTAAATGTACTAAATGATATTGAAAACAATGTAACAAAGCCAATCTATAACTTAGATGGTCAATCAACAAAAACAGCAACGATACAACAGGCAATCAAAGAAGCTCATTTGATCACATTAAGTGTTGGCGCAAATGACATATTAAAAAATGTAACACGTACTGAAGCAGGCGGTTTTTCATATGATGCTGCAGGTGTGCTTCAAACTATCCAACAAGTTTCAACAAACTATAAGAAAATTTTCGATAGTATTTATGCATTGAATCCAGAAGTAGATATTATTGTGATGGGCTTGTATAACCCGTTTCCATATTTACAAGATTCAACAGTACAAGGGCAGTTAAATACACTAGTTACAACAATTAACAATTCGATTAAAACAATTGTAGAAGAAAATGAAGGTATTTTTTCAGATGTGTCATCGTTAATTGCAGAAAACGCAAGTGCATTTTTACCGAATCAAAACAATACTCATCTAAATGAAGCGGGCTATGATGCAGTCGCAGCATTAATGATTGAGGACTATTTTGCAGTTATTTTAGGGGATTTAGAAGATGGATTTACGGAAATCGTGATCGAAGAAGCACCGTTTACAGATATTAAAAACCATTGGGGTAAAGACTATATTGATGTAGCTTATTCTTATGGTATTATGAAGGGCAATGAAGATGGTACATTTAAGCCAAATGTTAATGTGACACGTGCGCAAGCAGTATCTGTCATTGTACGAGCATTTGAATTAGAAGCTACGAATGCAGCACCATTTAAAGATATCAGTCAGTATTCACAAGATACTCAAAATGAAATTGCAGCGGCTTATGAGGCGGGTTTAATTCGTGAAAACGGTGGCTACTTTAATCCAAAAGGGCAAATTACACGAGCACAACTAGCATTAATGTTAATGCGCTTATCGAATAGTTTTGTAGGTGAAGAGTACATTCCAGAATCAATTGCGCCGTTTAAGGATATTGTCAATTTTGATCGTGAAACGCAAGTAGCGATTACATTTTTATATGATATTGGTGTAGTAGATGGGACGAGTGCAACAACGTTCTCACCAAAAGATAACTTAACACGTGCACAATTAGCGAAGATTTTAGTGTTAGCAATGTCAGGAGAATAATTAAAAACAGACTGACCTAGTCGTTGAGACACATATTAAATACCCTTTAGGCTGCTTGGTGACCGTATTCTACGGGCGCTGAGTAGCCTTTTTTTGTATTCTCTCTTCATAATAATATGTCTTCTCGTCTCTTCATTGGCCAATGAATGATGCTTTACAAGCAAGGATTCCTCTGTCTTTAAATGCATTTTACATCTGCTTGATATCTGACTCCTGTCATAAAAAAACACCTCCAAAATAATTAGGTATATATACTTTTATATATTCCGATTTTAGAGGTGTTTCATATAGTCATATTAAATTAGGTTAGTCCAGTTTTTGTTGCTAATATTAGTCTGTTATTTAATAAAGAAAAATCTTTTGAAACATAAGCACTGTGCAAATAGTGTTTACGGTTCGTAAAACCCAGAAATTTGGAAGTAAGTAGCTTTCATAAATTATGCCCAGACAGTTACCTTAAATGACTACATTAAGTAGGTGTGAGGTATTGTCAGTTGGCTATGATACTAGGAATTGTTATTGGATAATACCTCTACGCAAAGCTTCGGCTACACCTTGCACTCGATTTAACACCTCGAGTTTTCGAATGGCGGATTGTACGTAATCCTGAACAGTAAATTCGCTAATACCAAGAGATACAGCCATTATTTTCGTACTTTCACCCCAAGACATTCTTTGCAATACGTCAATTTCCCGTTTACTAATTTTTTTGGAGTAGCCAGGATAGTCATCTTCTCCAAATATTTGCCCTAAATGTTGTCCATACATAGCAAGAGATTCCAGAAGGTTATCCTTAACTATAAAAGAATCCGTACTTCCCATGCAGGCATAGCCAACTACGTGGGAGCTATAGCTAATGGGAACTACTATAAGTTCAGTTGTCACGCCATTGGTGAATTTTACCGGTATTTGGTGAATTGATTGGGAATCGATATGCTTAGGCGTTCTTTCCTTTATCGCTGAATAGATAGGAGGCATGTTTCGAACATCATCTCTCCACTCTTGTAAGGATGATACCCCCTGTTGATCGATACATAATATCCCTTCACCGACTTTGCTTAATGTCGAATAGAAATAGAGACTTACACGTGAAAAGTTAAAAATATCCATAAAACCGCGGACGGCAAGTATTTGTTTTTCATAATGAGAAGAAACGGATGAAATTGATTGGATTTGTTTTTTTATAGCTGTTTCAAGCATAAATTTCCCCCTTTAAAACAGGATTCTATATTCAGATTATATCAAAAAATTACGAGATTTCAAATTTGCGAAAAACTGAAAGAAACCCTGCGAAATAACAAACTTATAGTTTATTGAAGAGAAAAATTGACCTTTCTACAGAAAATCCCCTTAATTTTAGGGGATTTTTTAATGCGAAAATTAAAACTATTATAGTACTTGTAAGCGATTACACACGAAATATTAATTGTATGAACAAAGGTCATTGTTAATGTAATGACTCTTAATTATAGAAAGCAGGTGCAGACAATGAGTAATTCTTTTGCAGAATTTCATTTAAGAACAGCTATAACTAGTGGAGCTGGAGCGAGAAGTTTATTACCACAAATGATTACGGGGTTAGGCGGAAAGCGAGCAATTTTAATTACGGATAAAGGAATTGTTCAAGCAGGAGTTGCTGCCCAAGTTATCGATTTATTTAAAAATTCACAGGAAAAGGTAGAACTTGTTGGTGTCTTTGATGAAATTGAACAAGATGCCAAAGCTGAAAATATTACTAAAGCCGTTCGGGTTGCCAAAGAACTTCAAGCGGATGCGCTAATTGCATTGGGCGGTGGAAGTGTGCTAGATGCAGTAAAAGGCATTAAGTGGATGTTGCATAAAGGCTATGAAAATACAGAGGAAGTGTTTCATACGAGTATTAGAGAATTTCCTCCAGAAGCTCAACCAATGGATATTCCACATGTAGCAATCCCTACGACAGCAGGAACGGGTGCAGAAGTGTCGCCAATGGCTGTTATTTATAATGAAAAACTAGGTGTAAAAGTAGTGGTAAGGACTCCTTATCTGAATGCAGACATAGCAATTTTGGATCCTGAATTAACAGTAGGACTCCCTCCGAAAATTACAGCATTTACAGGGATGGATGCCTTAACACATGCAATAGAAGGTTACTTTTCATCAACAGCTACACCATTTACTGATTCGTATGCGTTGTATTCTGCCAAATTGATTGCAGACAATTTACCAATAGTTGTTAAGGAGGGCTCTAACGTAGAAGCTAGAGGCAATATGTTAATGGCGAGTGCAATGGCAATAACGGCATTTGGTTTCGGCAATAATGGCGTGCCAGTGCATAATATGGCACATGTATTCGGTGCCAAGTTTAGAATTCCACATGGCCTAGCAAACGCGGTACTGCTACCAAATGTGATGGCGGGTTTGCCTGAATTATATTTACCAAAAATCAAGCATTTTGCTGAGACGTTGGGAATTGAAACATCGTCATCTGATCCACAAGAATGTTTGACAAAGGTAATTCAATTCATCCGTTATTTGCGTCAACAAGTAGGTTTATCAGATACATTTTCTGAATTTAATCTCGATTCTACTATTCTTGATTACATCGTGGAGGAAGTGCAAAGTGATTCGGCATCAGGTAAATTCCTCATTCCAGCGGATATTATTATGAAAGTGACGAAAGAAGTTGCGGGATTTATACAAGTAAAGTGAACCTAAACATATTCGAAGGAGGTATAAATTCAATCATGTTAGATACTCAAGCAAAGAATTTTCTACAAATGATGGAGGGTAAAAAACCAACTTCTTCTATGACACCTGAAGAAAACCGTAATAATGGTGCAGCACTACAAAAACTGGCGGGACTAGCAGAGTCAGTAGCGAAAGTAGAAGAGCACTCGGTTCCTGTGAAAGATGGAAAAATCAAGGTAAGGATTTATACCCCTGAAGGTGAAGGAGATTTTCCGATTTTTATTTATCTTCATGGAGGCGGATGGGTTTTAGGGGATCTTGATACAGTCGATATACCGTGTCGTAGCATTGCAAATCAAGCGGAGTGTATAGTCGTGTCGGTTGATTATCGCAGAGCTCCTGAATATAAGTTCCCTGTTCCTCTTGAAGATTGTTATGAAGCGGCATTATGGGTAGCTAAAAATGCAGGTGAATGGCAAGGCGATTCGACGAAAATTTCTATAGGTGGGGACAGTGCGGGTGGAAACTTAGCAACATGTGTTGCATTGAAGGCAAGAGATGAGCAAGGACCAAATTTCGTGTCCCAAATTTTGATCTATCCAGTAACGGATCTCTCTTTCAGCACAAAATCGTACAAGGAAAATGGAGAAGGGTATTTCCTTACGCAAGATAGTATGGAATGGTTTGCGCGACATTATATCAACACAGAAGAAGACAAGTTGAACCCTTATGTGGCGCCGCTACTAACGGAGGATCTTAGCAATCTTCCATCAGCATTAGTCATTACAGCTGGGTATGATCCACTATGTGATGAAGGATTGGCTTATGCGAATCGATTGCAGGAAGCGGGAATTCAGGTGGAATTTACTTGCTACGAAGGAATGATTCACGGATTTTTCTGGATGGCGGGAATTATGGAAAAAGGTAAGCATGCGATTGAGCAAGTATCCCGCTATTTACAAGAGTCCTTTACGAATATATAAAATTACGATAAATGAAATTATGAAACTAGGGAGGAATAAAAATGACAAAAAAAGAACAAATCATTAATTTAGATGCAGTTGTTATCGGAGCAGGTTTCTCAGGAATGTATATGCTATATCGCTTACGTGAAGCTGGATTTTCTGTCCGTGCTTTCGAAGCGGCAGCAGGTGTTGGAGGCGTATGGTACGCGAACCGTTATCCTGGCGCACGCTGTGACTCGGAAAGTATCATTTATAACTATACGTTTTCTGATGAACTTCTACAGGAATGGACATGGACTACTCGATTCCCAGCACAAGAAGAAATTTTAAGATACCTTAATTTCGCAGCAGATAAGCTAGATCTACGCCGTGATATTCAGTTCAATACACGCGTTACATCTGCTCATTATAACGGAATTAGTAAAAAATGGGATGTTAAATTAGATGATGATACGAATATTACTGCCACATATTTTATCACTGGAGTAGGCTGCCTATCTGCATCAAATATTCCTAACTTTAAAGGATTAAATAGCTTTGAAGGGGAGGCATACCACACAGGTCGCTGGCCACATGAGAAAGTTGATTTCAGTAATAAACGTGTTGGTTTGATTGGTACGGGTTCAAGCGGCGTTCAATCGATTCCAGTTATTGCTGAAGAAGCAGGTCATCTGAATGTTTTCCAAAGAACGCCAGCGTATAGTACCCCTGCGAGAAACTATGTATATGAAGAAGAATTTATTCGTAAAACAAAAGAAAATTATGAAGAGATTAAACAACGAATTCGTTGGTCTTCGATGGGTTATCTTCATACGACGGTTAATAATCGATCAGCATTAGATGATACACCCGAAGAGCGCGAGCAACAATACCAAAAGATTTGGGAGAGAGGCGGTTTAGGGTTTAGTCAAACGTATAGCGACCTAATGGTAAACGAAGAAGCGAATGAAACAGCTAGTGAATTTATTCGCGCTAAAATCGATAGCGTTGTTAAAGACCCTGGGGTAGCAAAAAAATTAAAACCAAGCTATTTCTACTCTGCAAAACGACCTGTTATCGACACGAATTATTATGAGACATTTAACCGTGATAACGTTACTTTAGTAGATGTAAAGGCGACGCCAATTGTTGAAATTACACCTAAAGGAATTAAAACTTCAGAAGGTGAATATGAGTTGGATGTTATTGTTTTCGCAACAGGCTATGACGCAATGACAGGACCATTATTTAAAATTGATATTCGTGGAAAAGACGGTGTGTCACTTAAAGATAAATGGGCGGATGGCACACAAACGAGAACTTACCTTGGTATTGCCAACGCTGGTTTCCCGAACATGTTTATGATCACAGGTCCAGAAAGTCCTTCAGTATTATCAAATGTGCCTGTATCAATTGAGCAGCATGTTGAGTGGATTGGTGATTGCATCGAATACCTACGTGAAAACAAATTGGAAACAATTGAGGCCAATGTAGAAGCGGAAGAAGCATGGAGTAAAAACTGTTTAGAAATCGCTCAATCTAGCCTTCTTACAAAGGTTGAATCTTGGTATACGGGTGCAAACATTGAAGACAAGCCACGTGGATTCCCTATTTATACTGGTGGTGTTGGGAATTACCGCAAAATCTGTGATGAAGTTACAGCTAAAGGTTATGAAGGTTTTACATTAACACCTACACGCTCTAAAGAGACTATTTCCTAAAAGACTGTACGTAAGACCTAATAATTTTATTATTCCGGAAAATCCAACGATACTTCGATTGGATTTTCCGCTAGATATAAAACCGTAAAAGGAGCGTTGAATATGTATATCAATGGAGAATGGTTAAAAACAGATAAAGTATTTGAAGTAAATAATCCGGCTACAGGCGAAACAGTGGATACAGTTTACTTTGTTGGCGAAGAAGAGACAAATGCTGCTATTCAAGCTGCAAAGGATGCATTTCCGGAATGGTCAGCGCTACCAGCAGAACAGCGAGGTTCATATTTAACGAAAATTGCAGTGAAATTAGGCGAAAAAAAGGAAGAGATGGCTCAAATTATTACGAAGGAAATGGGGAAAACAATTCATCATGCGCGACAAGAAGTAGGTTCAACGATTGCCTTCTTCCAATGGTATGCCGAAGAAGCACGCAGAATTTACGGAGATGTTATTCCTCCATCAATTCCTAATAAGCGTATTCAAGCGATTCGTCAACCTATTGGTGTAGTGGCAGCTATTACTCCTTGGAATTTCCCACTATCTATGGCGGCTAGAAAATTAGGACCTGCTTTAGCAACAGGGTGTACAGTGATTTTAAGACCTTCAAGGGAAGCTCCGTTATCTTCTGTTGCATTGTTTAAAATTATTGATGAGATCGGATTACCTAAAGGTGTAGCGAATCTCGTTATTGGACAATCAGGCCCTATTGTTAACACGATTATGAACAGTAGCGTCGTAAAAAAAGTTTCCTTTACCGGTTCAACAGAAGTTGGAAAAATTCTTATCGAACAATCTGCAAAAACTGTAAAACGAGTGTCAATGGAATTAGGTGGGCATGCACCATTTATCGTTTTTGATGATGCTGATATCGATTTAGCTGTGAACGGCTTAATAGTAAGTAAATTTGGCTCTAATGGACAACAATGTATTTGTCCAAACCGAATTTATGTACAAGAAGATATATATGAAGAATTTGCCGAGAAGCTGAAAGAAAAGGTTCAGGCAATCAAAGTAGGAAATGGACTGGATGAACAAAATGGAATGGGTCCATTAATTTATGGAGAGGCAATCGACAAAGTACAAGAGCAGGTGGATGATGCTGTTCGTTTAGGAGCTTGTGTCTTGAATGGTGGGAAGAGATTGACAGGAGATGACTACGCGAATGGTCATTTCTATCCTCCAACTGTATTAGCAAATGTTACGGATGACATGTTAATTACGAGAGAAGAAACATTTGGACCTGTTATTCCATTAATAAAGTTCAAGAGTGAAGAAGAAGTGATCGAAAGAGCAAATGCTATTGAATATGGACTTGCCTCTTATTTCTATACAAAAGATCTTTCACGCAAGTACCGTGTTTCTGAACAATTGGAATACGGCATGGTCGGAGTGAATGACGCCATTCCATTTGCGGTACAAGTACCATTTGGTGGTGTGAAAGAGAGCGGTATGGGTCGTGAAGGTGGAAAATATGGAATGGATGATTATTTAGACATAAAAATGATTTCGGTACAAATTTAACTTCTTGCAGCAGTTGGTTCATCTAGTAAGGAAGGATGTCGTTTAATCCTTCCTTCTTTGAACCTTCAATATTTAAAAGAAGAAATAGCAATATTCATAATTAAGGGGGGAATATTTATGCGTTGGGTTGTTTTAACCATTCTATTTTTGGGTTTTTTAATTAACTTTGCAGACAAGAGTGTTGTAGGACTTGCTGTAGGTCCATTAATGGAAGAATTGAATTTGAGTTATGCACAATGGGGACTTATTGGTAGTAGTTTTTTCTGGATATTCCCTGTAGCAGCAGTTTTTATTGGATTTATTACTGATAAAATTTCACCAAAAAAGATTATTGCATTTATGCTTTTAGCTTGGTCACTTCTTCAGTTTGGTGGCTATGTAATAGGTGGTTTTGCAACACTTCTTTTGTACCGTATATTCCTTGGGTTTGCTGAAGGTGGTTATGCTCCAGCGTCCTTGAGACAGTTATTTTCTTACTTCCCCCCGGCTATGCGGGCGCGAGTAACGACTATATTCACTCTAGGTTCAACAGTTGGGGCTTATGCGGTTGCGCCGCTAGTTGTACTTTTACTTCAACTAGTAGGTTGGAGACACTCGTTTGCAATCATGGGGTTATTTAGTTTGGTTCTGTTAGTTGTTTGGATTGTCGTAATTCCAAATAAAACGCCAGAACTTGAAGAATTGGAAGTGAAGAATGATTCTGCTCCCAAAAGGGAAGTTCCTTGGTCGGAATTATTCTCAGTTTTGCGCTCACGAACTAGTATATTTACGTTATTTATGACTTTTGGATTCTTTTGTCTATCGAGTTGGATGCAGATTTGGATGCCTTTATACTTTTTAGAAGTGACAAAAATATCGCAAATGGAAATGGCATATGCCACATTGACAGTCGGATTAACTTCTATGCTTGTATCGCTTTCGATGGCCACAATTTCTGATCGTGTATTTAAAAAAACACAAAGCTTACGTGAGGGACGTGTGAAGGTAACAGGAATGGGTATGCTTATTGCCGGTTTAGTATTTGGATCACTCTATTTTACGAACTCAGTTGTATGGGCTATCTTAGGAATTACATTGGCCTATGGATTTAGTTTCCTAATACTTTCAACATCTCATATCATTATTGGTAGTCAGCTTCCTGAACGTACATCAACACTTTCTGGAGTGATTGTTGCTTTTTCGAATGTTGCAGCAGCTTTATGCGCAATGGCCGTTGGGTTTATTATTCAAAGCGTTGGAGTGGAAAATTCGATTCAAGGATTTAAATATTCGTTTATAATGATTTCTGCGATTATGGTAATCGTTGCAATATTATTTATGAGCTTTGTATATCCAGAAGGAAAAAAGCAAAAGGCCGAATTGGTTAATATAGAAAAAGCAACGTCAAGTTCTTAAAATAGTATGGATTTAATAAAAGAAGAAGTCAGTAAGGGGGAAAGAACAATGGATTTTGAAGGAAAAGTTGTATTAATCACAGGGGCGGCAGGCGGAATTGGTAAAGAAACGGCTCGTTTATTTGCCGAACAAGGAGCGAAATTGTCATTAGTCGATATGGATGCCCAAGCATTAGAATCGCTTGTCAATGAATTAGACCTAAAGGATTATTTGCTACAAACTGCTGATGTGACAAGTGAAGAACAAGTTCAGAATTTCGTTTTGCAAACGAAGGAGAAGTACGGAAAAATTGATGTATTCTTTAATAATGCGGGAATAGAAGGAAAGATTGCTTCTATAGTAGAAACGACAGAGGAGAATTTAGATAAGGTTTTAAACGTTAATATTAAAGGTGTCTTCTTTGGTTTAAAGCATGTGATGGCTACTATGATGGAGCAAAAATTTGGAAGTATCATTAATACTTCATCTATTACGGGGTTAAAAGGTTCTCTAGGTTTAGCTCCTTACTCGGCTTCTAAACATGCTGTGCTTGGTTTGACTAAAACAGCTGCCTTAGAATCAGCGGGAATGGGTATTCGAGTAAACGCAATTTGCCCTGGGTATGTCGAAACTCGAATGATGCAATCCATTGAGCAAGGTAGAGGACCAGAGTATGCGAATCAAATGAGAGAAAGAGCATTATCGAAAGTACCTATGAATCGATATGCGCAATCACATGAAATTGCGGAATTAGTATTATTTTTAGCCTCGGATAAAGCTGCTTTTATTACAGGTAGTCATTATCTTATTGATGGAGGGAATCTAGCTTAACACGTGCACAATTAGCGAAGATTTTAGTGTTAGCAATGTCAGGAGAATAAAAAATGAGCGGTAAGTGGACGGGGATCCATTTACCGCTCGTTTTATATCATTGCAAAAACGGGGATTTTTGCAAGGGGACACAACGTTAGTATTACCTTAATTTTTCCACTTTAAGCCTTCAAAGAAACGATAAATTTCTTCAAAAACTAATTCACGCTCTTTACCTAATGTTAAAATATGACCAGAGTTAATGAAAGTTTTGACAGACTTGATGCGAGATTTAACTGAACTATAAATTAAGTCAGCACTTTCGCAGTAATATTCATCATCTTCAAGTCCACGTAAAATGTGAACAGGTGTTTGAATGACATTTAATTTTTCGCTTGTTTCGTTAATCATGCTTTGTAAATAATTTAACGAAGGCATTTCCATTAACTCAGCAATTTTTGTACGGCTATCGATAGCTTCGTCGTACGTACCAGCTAATTTTTTATAGTTAATTGCATAATCGACGATGCGATTTTGTAAGCTATCTGTAGATTTTGCCGTAGCAGGAGCAGACATCGTAACAATTGCTTGTGTTGGACGTTCTTCACCGAGTTTTAATGAGAAAATACCACCAAGAGAAACACCGGCTACAGCAATTTCATCGTAGCCACGATTTTTTAACTCATCGTAGCCTTCGATAACACTATTCCACCATTCAATTGGATTTGATTGAATTAATAGATCAGGACCAGCACCATGACCTTTATATAAAGGGGCATGCACCGTATAGTTACGATCAGCTAAATATTTTCCTAAACGTTTTACATCATTTGTATTACCGGTAAAACCATGTAATAAAAGAACAGCCCGATTTCCTGCTTCAATTGTAAAAGGTTTCGGCGCGATGAGTTTCATTGTCTTTTCGGCTCCTTCGTGAAGTGAATTATGTCTATTTTGTGAATTTATTAAAAAAACTATTGATAAATAAAATAAATTTTGATATGAAAACTATTTGCTAACGATTATTATATAGCTAATAAACCATAAGTACAATTTATTATTCTTATTATATTGATTCGAAAAAGTTATTAATGATGTGAGGTATAAAAAATGGAGATGGAACAGCTTCAATATTTCAAAACCGTTGCTACAATGCAACATATGACGCGGGCTGCTGAAGTTTTAGCAATTTCCCAACCGGCGTTAAGTAAGTCTATTGCGAGCATCGAACAACAGCTAGGTGTACCGTTATTTAATCGTGAAGGTCGCTCAATTTATTTAAATCGTTTTGGTGAGCTTTTTTTACAAAGTGTAGAAATTATTTTGGGGGAATATGAACGTATTCGTGAGGAATTTGAAGATATTATAAAGCCAGGATCAGGTGAAGTATCATTTGGTTTTATTCATACATTAGGCATGGAAATTGTGCCAGAACTCATTGCAGCAACGACAAAGCAATTTCCGAACATGCAATTTTCTTTAACGCAAGCAACCTCTCTTAATTTATTGAAGCGTTTGGAGGAAGGGGCAATTGATTTATGCCTTTCACAAAAAATAGAATCAAAAGTTATTGATATTGAAACAGAGGAACTATTCGTTGAAGAGCTGTTTGTGATTGTCCCAACGACACATCCATTATCAAAGCGTACAGAAGTGAAAATAGAAGATGTTCAAAATGAAACATTCATCGCCATTAAAAAAGGAAACTCACTGCGTCAATTAGTCGATGAATTATTTTTAGATGCAGGGATCGAATTGAAAACCGCTTTTGCGGCAGAGGAAATGCATACTGTAGCTGGCTTTGTTGGCGCGGGTATGGGCATTTCACTTATTCCCAATATTAAGGGTCTAGATCATTACAAAGTGAAACGACTAAAATTAGATCCACCTTGTTATCGTTCTGTAGGTGTTTCATGGGCAAAAAATCGTTATTTACCACCAGCAGCTACGGAGTTCAAGCAATATTTAGTAGATTATTTTAAGCATAGAGATGGGTGATGTTATGCAAACAGAGCAGCAGTTTAATGAGTGGCTTTCCCAACAGAATTTAGATAAAGAGTATTGGTTGGAGCACTATGAACTGTCAAAAGAAGGTGCCTTACAATCCGTTGTTGCTATTGCGTTATTATACAAAGCGCACCAACATTTTGAACATGCAAGCTTATGGTTACAAAAAGCTGTGGCACTTGGTCATGTTGAGGCGATGTATGAGCTAGGTAATGTTTATTTTGAAATGGAAGATGAAGAACATGCATTTGCGATGTATGAAAGGGCAGCACAGCTAGGGCATCCAGATGCGATGAACAATTTAGCTGATATGTATTTGAACGGTGAAGGAACAGTGATCAATGAACAAATCGCTTTACAGTGGTTTGTAAAGGCAGCCGAACACGGTGTTGTAGAGGCGATGTTTACACTGGGGATGATGTATGAGCAAGGCATAGGGACAGAGGTAGATGAACAAATGGCGATTCATTATTATGGGTTATCGGCTAATGGTGGTGATGTAGAAGGTTTGTACCGGATGGGGATGATCTATTTCGAAGGCGAGCTTGGGCAGCAACCAATTTTACCACGAGCGATTCAATATTTTGAACAAGCAGCCAATCAGCTTCATATCGATGCGTTATTCAACCTAGGTTATATATATGAGCTTGAATGGGGCATGGCTACAAAAGCAATTCATTATTATAAACAGGCCAGTTTTGCTGGGGACTTAGAGGCGACAAAAAAATTAGTCGATTTTTTCGAACGTACAAATGATGAACAACTTCACAAATGGCAGCAAAAATTAACGCAGCTTCAACGTGAAAGAAAGTGAAATTATATCAATATAGTCATAAATGAGACCGTTTCCGCTAAACAGAATAAAAGTGATGAATTTTAGGTTTAATATGGAAAAAATCTAGGTACTATATAAGTGGAAGAAAGTAGTCTGGGAGGGGGATTTTTATGTTTATGTTTTCAATTCAACAAGCCATTTCTAGTCAAGATGAGGGTACTATTCGAAGTCTAAATCAAGTGTTAGCGGAGCAACGAGAAAATTTAACAACATTATGTACGATTGTTGAATACTTAAAAGGATATGGACAAGTAGGATTAGAAAGTAAAGATGTTATTAAGTACAACCAAAAAATTCAAATTATGAATGATAGACAAATGAATCGTTACAATAAAATTGATGAATTAATTAATACAAATATTTTTCAGATAAAAAAGGGTAATACGACAGATAATACGGCAATCGTTTATGGGAAAGAGGTCCGCAAGATTGAATCAGGTATCCGTACGTTAAAATTATTTGTAAGTGATGCAATTAATATGTTAGATCCAGAACAACATTTAAATAATCGGAGTGAAGAACGTATTCACTATTTTGAAAAACGTTCTGCTGCTATCGAGGCAGAAATGATTACATTAGCAAAAATTCTTCAATAGAATAGTTTGATGAGAGGCTTGTCACATGGTTTTGTGATGGGCTTTTTACTTTTTTTTAAATTAAATTATACATATTTTAACATGCATTAGCATATATCCTTCTATTAGTGGGTGATGAAACCCAAATATGAACTTAATTCTGTGAGGCTTTCGGTTTAAAATTTTGAAAGAATTCCGTGAAATACTTTCATTATAATAATCAGAAATAACTAGTCTTATGTTAAAAATCTAGTGCGAAAGCATAGATTACTAGATAAAAGAAGAGTTAGTATTTTAAAGATTCTAACGCTTAATTATAATAGAGTGATTGTATAGAGAAAAATTTTATAGGGTTTAGTTAATGACATAAAAGCATTCTAGATGAAAGCGTAAAGGTGTTAAATATTGTTTTAATTAGTGTTCAAATAACCCTTTGTTACAAAAAGGAAAAGGCGAGGTCACGGATGTTTTTTTATAAAAAAAATCACGAAGTACAAGCAGTGGATTTGAAGAAAGTAACTGTAAAGTTAGAAGTTAAAGGGAATACAGATGTAAAAAAGCAACTACAAATGTTAAATTTAACTGAAGAGGATTTAAAATATTTAAAAGTATTTAAACCGCATGTAGATGAAAATATCGATCAAATTGTGGATACGTTTTACACAAATTTAGGAATGGAACAGAGTTTGGTAGATATTATTAATGACCATAGCTCAGTTGACCGCTTGAAAGTAACGTTACAGCGTCATATATGTGAAATGTTTAGTGGTGTCATCGACTCGGAATATTTGGAAAAGCGAAAAAAAATTGCACGAGTGCATGTTCATATTGGTCTAAAAACGAAATGGTATATCGGTGCGTTCCAAAGTATACTCACTGATTTTATTCGTTTAGTACAGCTGAATATCAAGCAGGAGAGCCAATCCTATCATACGATTACAGCTATTTCAAAAATGTTAAACTTTGAGCAACAAGTTGTTCTTGAGGAATTTGAGTATGTTATTGAAGCGATTAAGGAAAAATTAGAGCAAGAGAAACGTCAAGTTAGCAATGCTATCATAGGGTCATCAGCTAACTTGGCAGCTATTTCAGAACAAACAAATGCTTCTTTCCAACTGTTGACTGAACAATCAGAAGTGATGGTTGATTATGTGAAAAAAGCCATCGATTATTCAGAAAAGACAACGGAGCAAGCGCATCAAGGGAAAGTTCAAATCCAACAGCAAGCGGTAAGTATGAATGCGATTCAACATTCAGTGGCGATGATTTCGGAGGAAATGGACAAGCTAACGGAAATTTCAAAAGAAATGGAATCCACAATGGGCATCGTTACAAATATAGCAAACCAAACTAATTTACTTGCATTAAATGCGGCGATTGAAGCGGCGCGTGCTGGAGAAGCGGGTAAAGGCTTTGGTGTAGTATCTGGAGAGGTGCGTAAGCTTTCAGAGCAAACAAAAGAATCGGCAATTAATGTAGAAGCATTATTACAAAATACAAATATTCGTACAACTAAGCTTCAAAAATCTCTGGAAGAAATTAAGTTAGCGGTAATTGTTGGTGAAGAAAGTATGCACAATACAGAAATACAATTTAATGCAATTGTGGAATCAATGGATGCGACAAAAACGCAAAATAATTTAGTAGAACATGAAGTAAAAAAAATTGGTGATGTTATTTTAGAACTAGGTAGTGCCTTTGATGAAGTAACTTACGCAGCGGATGCGTTAGCAAATGTCTCGCAATCATTAGAAAAGTAAAAATTAGCGCATGTTAAAGCAACTCTTTAATATGCGTTTTTTTTATTGATTTATATACAAATTTGTAATATCCGTCAGTCCAATTTTTCACTAAAAGAGCTTATACTTAAATAAGAACAAGAGCGCGAATTAATAGGAGAGAATGAATATGAAAACAGTAGTAGTGGTAGGTGGCGGAATCACAGGCTTAACGACGTTGCATTATTTGAAAAAACAGCTTGCTGAAAATAATGTAAGAGCGCGTTTAGTATTAGTTGAAAAAAATCCGTATTTAGGTGGGAAAATACATTCGGAGCACAAAGGTGGCTTCATTATGGAAACGGGGGCTGATTCTATTGTGGCACGTCACCCTGGAGTATTAGAACTTGTTCAAGAACTTGATTTTGAACATGAACTTGTGTACAACGAAACCGGAATTTCATACATTCATACGAATAACGAGCTACACGCGATTCCTGCCGGTTCGACATTTGGCATTCCCATGAGTGTGGAGTCATTAATGGCAAGTACGCTCATTTCAGAAGAAGGAAAGCAACGGTCGCTTGAGGATTTACAGTTGCCGAATACCAATTTCACAAAAGAAAGCTCAATAGGTGAATTTTTAGAGTACTTTTTAGGTGAAGAAATAGTGCACAATCAAATTGCCCCTGTATTAGCTGGTGTTTATTCGGGAGACTTATATCAACTTAGCTTGAATTCAACATTGCCATACTTAGTCGATTACAAAAACAAATATGGTTCGATTATTAAAGGCTTTGAAGCAAATAAAGAGCAATTTGACAAAGCTGCAAATAAAAAATTTATTTCTTTTAAATCAGGCTTATCGGCAATAATTGATCGTTTAGAGCAAACACTGACAGAAGTAGAATTCAAGAAAAACACAGCAATTCAAGCAATCCATAAGCGCGGTGAACAATATGATGTAGTGCTAGCTAACGAAACAATTGTAGCTGATTTCGTTGTTCTAGCAACGCCAAATGAAACGGTTCGAGCGGTTTTACAAGACGCTGTGATTAACCAACAACTTGAAAAATTCACGAATGCTTCTGCACTAACGATGTATGTAGGCTTTGATGTTGCAGATAGCGTACTCCCGGCAGATGGCACCGGTTTTATCGTTTCGCATCATTCCGATTTAATATGTAATGCTTCAACATGGACAAGTCGTAAATGGAAGCACACATCGGCACAAGGAAATTTACTTGTTCGTCTCTTTTATAAGAACATTAACCCGCGCTACGAAGAATTAGCGGTGATGACAGATGAAGAGCTGACACAAGTTGCGCTAGAGGACATTAAGCTAAGTCTTGGTATTGAAGCCGAGCCGACAGTTGTGAATGTGACAAAATGGATCGACAAAATGCCACGTTATGATTTAGCGCATAACGAAGCACTCAGTGTTGTTGTAAAAGAATTAGCGCTTCGTTATCCAAATGTGTTACTAGCAGGATGCTCGTATTTTGGTGTGGGCATTGGCGCATGTATCCAAAACGGTAAAAAAACAGCCGAACAAATTAGTGCGCAGATTGTATAAATAATCACAGCCTATTAAAAAGTGATTATAAACCCGATTCTTTACAAAGAAAACGTTTGCAATGTAGGAAGTTATACTTTATTTGCATAAAGGGTTGACGTTCGTGTGTGATAACGGTATGATTCACTTAATTATCTGAAAAATTCATAAAATTCTTATCAAGAGAAGTAGAGGGAACTGGCCCGATGAAGCTTCAGCAACCAACAAAAGTCAGGTGCTAAATCCAGATGGCAAATGCCAGAAGATGAGAAGGGAACTAAGTTCGTCATGATTGAAGCCTTCTTTTTTATTTAAAAAAGAAGGCTTTTTTGTATCACTAAAATACTGAAAATACTGTGAATAATGGAGTGAAAGCAATGGGTTTACTTGAAGATTTAAAAATAAAGGTGCTAACAGCAGACGGTGCGATTGGCACATTATTATATTCATATGGATTAGATTATTGTCATGAGGAAATGAATATTGCACGTCCTGAAATTATTGAAAAAATTCATAGTGAATATATCGCGGCTGGCGCAGACATTATTCAAACAAATACGTATGGTGCCAATGCTATTAAACTAGCACGTTACGGCTATGATGGGCGTGTTAAAGAATTTAATGAAGCTGCACTAGCAATTGCCAAGCGCGCGGCAGCACCAGGAGGACAGTATGTGCTTGCAACAATTGGTGGAATTCGAGGGATTCGTAAAAGCGATGCTACCTTGGAAGAAATTTTAACAACATTTAAAGAACAGGCTGAGGTGCTATTAGCTGGTGAACCAGATGGCTTTTTACTAGAAACGTATTATGACTTTGAAGAATTATCGCTTTGTGTACATGCATTGCGCGAGCTAACAGACCTTCCGATTATTGCGCAAGTAACAATGCAAGAAGCGGGCGTATTGCAGAATGGTATGTCATTCAATGAGGCGCTACATGATTTAGAAAGATTAGGTGCAGATATTGTTGGAAGCAACTGTCGTCTTGGTCCATTCCATACAATTCAAGCATTTGAGCAAGTAAGCCTACCAAAGAATGCTTATTTATCCGCTTATCCGAATGCTTCACTTTTAGATGTAGAAGATGGGCGTGTTGTCTATGAATCGGAAACGGATTATTTTGCGCGTGCCGCTGAAGAATTAGTGAATCAAGGTGTGCGTTTAATTGGCGGTTGCTGTGGAACAACACCAAAGCATATTGCGGCTGCGAAAAAACGTTTAGCGAATTTAAGTCCGATTGAAGAAAAGGCCGAAACAAAGGGGCGTACAGAATTTGTCCGTGTAGCAGAGCCTCGCAAGCATGAACCACTACATGAAAAAGCAAAGCGAGAGCGTTCAGTAATTGTAGAGTTAGACACGCCACGTCATTTAGAAATCGAAGGCTTTGTTGAAGGTGCAAAAAAGCTATCGGAGGCAGGCGCAGATGTTGTAATGATGGCCGATAATTCGCTCGCATCACCACGAATTAGTAATATTGCGATGGCAGCGATTTTAAAGGAACACGGTGTCCGTTCATTACCACATTTAACATGTCGTGACCGTAACTTAATTGGTCTCCAGTCACATTTAATGGGACTCGATGCGTTAGAGTTACATGACATTTTAGTTGTAACAGGTGACCCAACAAAGGTAGGGGATTTCCCAGGGGCAACAAGTGTGTACGATGTGTCGTCAATGGAGCTCATTTCACTGATTAAGCAACTAAATGAAGGTGGATCATTTACCGGGAAATCTTTACGAAAACAAGCGAATTTTTCTGTAGCAGCGGCATTTAATCCAAATGTTCGTGTGTTAGACCGTGCAGTTCAGCGCTTAGAGAAAAAAATTGAGCATGGTGCAGATTATTTCATTTCGCAGCCGGTCTATACAAAAGAAAAAATTATCGAAATCTATGAGGCAACAAAGCATTTAGAAACGCCGATTTATATTGGGATTATGCCCCTGACATCATCCCGAAGTGCCGAATTTTTACATCATGAAGTACCGGGTATTAAGCTGTCTGACGAAGTATTAGCACGTATGGCGGCATGTGGTAACGATAAAGAATCAGCAACAAAAGAGGGCCTAGCAATTGCAAAAGAGCTACTTGAAACAGCGTGTCAGTATTTCAATGGGATTTATTTAATTACTCCGTTTTTACGTTATGATATGACGTTGGAGTTAATGGAGCATGTAAAACAGTATGACGCGAAACATAAAGGAGAAAAATCACATGTCTAAACATCCAATTCATGAGCAATTACAAAATAGAATAATAATCATCGATGGTGCCATGGGGACGATGCTACAGGCTGAAAACTTAACATATGAAGATTTCGGTGGCGAGGAATTAGATGGCTGTAACGAAAACTTAGTCATCACACGTCCAGATGTATTGAAAAAGGTACACCTTGCTTATTTAGAAGCTGGGGCAGATATTATTTGTACGAATACATTTGGTGGTACACCGCTTGTACTAAACGAATATGATTTAGGACACAAAGCCGTTGAAATTAATACACGCGCCGTGGAACTTGCATTAGAGGCAGCGCGTGAATTTTCGACACCGGAATGGCCGCGTTTTGTTGCAGGTGCAATCGGACCAACAACAAAAACGCTATCAGTAACAGGCGGTATTACATTTGATGAACTGGAAGAAAACTTCTATGTACAAGCAAAAACACTAATTGAAGCAGGTTCAGATTTATTACTACTTGAAACATCACAAGATATGTTAAACGTAAAGGCTGGAACAATTGCTATTCATCGTGCGTTTACCGAATTAGGGAAAGAGCTTCCGGTTATGATTTCGGGAACAATTGAGCCGATGGGAACAACATTGGCCGGTCAATCTATTGAAGCATTTTATATTTCAATTGAACATATTAAGCCGCTATCAGTGGGCTTAAACTGTGCGACAGGTCCAGAATTTATGACGGATCATATTCGTTCATTAGCCGAGCTTTCAAATGGCTATATTAGCTGTTATCCGAATGCTGGACTTCCAGATGAAGAAGGCTGCTACCACGAAACACCAGATTCTTTATCGAAAAAGCTACAAGGCTTTGCGGAAAAAGGCTGGTTAAATATTGTAGGGGGCTGCTGTGGGACAACACCGGCACATATTGCCGCAATTCGAGAGGCGGTAGCGAATTATGCACCACGTAAGCCACAAGAGTCGACACATGGTCATGTCGTTTCAGGCATTGAGCCACTGCAATACGATGAATCGATGCGTCCATTATTTATCGGCGAACGCACAAACGTAATTGGTTCACGCAAATTTAAAAACTTAATTATTGATGGTAAATTTGAAGAAGCGGCTGAAATTGCCCGTGCACAAGTGAAAAATGGTGCGCATGTTATTGATATTTGTTTAGCCAACCCAGACCGCGATGAAGTAGAGGATATGAAAAACTTCATGCATGAAGTTGTGAAAAAAGTAAAAGTACCGCTCGTAATTGACTCAACGGACGAGAAGGTAATGGAAGAGGCACTGAAGTTTTCACAGGGGAAAGCAATTATTAACTCCATTAACTTAGAAGACGGTGAAGAACGCTTTGATGCGGTTATGCCGCTTGTAAAAAAATATGGCGCAGCGCTTGTTGTTGGAACAATCGATGAAATTGGGATGGCGGTTACACGCGAGAAAAAACTTGAAGTCGCACAGCGTTCTTATAAATTGTTAATGGAAAAATGGGGCATGTCACCAGAGGATATTATTTTCGATCCACTGATGTTCCCGGTTGGTACAGGGGATGAGCAGTATATCGGTGCTGCGGAAGAAACAATCGAAGGCATTCGTCTCATTAAAGAAAACTTACCGGGCTGTTTAACGGTCCTTGGTGTAAGTAATGTATCATTCGGTTTACCACCAGTTGGCCGTGAAGTGTTAAATGCGGTGTATTTGTATCACTGTACACAAGCAGGCTTAGATTATGCGATAGTTAATACAGAAAAATTAGAGCGTTATGCATCCATTCCAGAAGAGGAAATTAAATTAGCAAACGATTTAATTTTCAATACAAACGATGAAACATTAGCAGTATTTACCGACTTTTATCGTGATAAAAAGAAAGACGCGGTCGTGAAAGAATTACCGACAACGGTTGAAGAACGTCTCGCATACTACATTTTAGAAGGTACAAAAGAAGGGCTGATTGAAGATTTAGATGCTGCACGTCAAACATTTGATACACCTCTTGATATTATTAATGGACCACTAATGGCAGGAATGGCCGAAGTTGGACGTTTGTTTAATGCCAACCAATTAATCGTTGCGGAAGTACTCCAAAGTGCAGGTGTTATGAAAGCAGCTGTAGCCCATCTAGAACAGTTTATGGAAAAAGGTGACACGAGCGCGAGTAAAGGGACAATGGTATTAGCAACGGTAAAAGGTGATGTGCATGACATCGGCAAAAACTTAGTTGATATTATCTTAAGTAACAATGGTTACCGTGTTGTAGACTTAGGAATAAAAGTGACACCAGCTCAATTGATTGAGGCAATTCGTAAAGAAAAGCCAGACTTTGTTGGGTTATCAGGCTTACTTGTGAAATCGGCACAGCAAATGGTGATTACCGCACAAGATTTTAAAGAAGCAGGGATTGATGTTCCGATATTAGTAGGTGGCGCTGCATTATCACGTCGTTTTACTGAAACCAAAATTGCTGAGCAATATGATGGACCGGTGATTTATTCAAAAGATGCTATGCAGGGGCTAGAGCAGGCCAATCGTTTAATGAACGAAAATGAGCGACAAGAGTTAATTTCAGAATTAATAACAGCTCGTGAACAGCGATTAGAGGCGGATGCGAAACGCGCGACACGTCCAGCAGTAGCGGTTGCTGAAAAGCCAGTTCGTACGGTAGTAGATGCGCCAGTATTTACACCGAAAGATTTAGTGCCACATATTAAACGTGATTATTCAGTCGCACACTTGCAGCCTTATGTGAATTTGCGTACATTAATTGGGCATCATTTAGGTTTAAAAGGGAATTTAGAGCAGCTAATAGCGGAACAAGATGACCGCGCAATCTTGTTAAATGATTTAGTGCAAGGGTATTTAAATAGTGGTGCATTAAAGGCTTCGGGCATGTATCAGTTTTACCCAGCGCAATCAGATGGGGATGATGTAGTTATCTATAGCCCAGAGGATGCGAAAACAGAAATTCAGCGTTTCACATTCCCGCGTCAGCAAACAGCCCCATTTTTATGCTTAGCTGATTATTTAAAACCAGTGGCTAGCGGAGAAATGGATTATGTTGCGCTAATGGTTGTTACAGCGGGGAAAGGTGTAAGTAGTAAAGCGAATGAACTAAAAAAAGCAGGTCGATTTTTAGAAAGTCATGCTTTGCAAGCGACAGCGTTGGAGCTTGCAGAAGGGTTTGCGGAACGAATTCATCAGGAAATCCGCGACCAGTGGGGTTTCCCAGATGCAACGGACTTCACTATGCGCGACCGTTTTGCAGCGAAATATCAAGGGCAACGCTTTAGTTTCGGCTACCCAGCATGTCCAAATTTAGAAGACCAAGAAAAATTATTTGCTGTCCTTAAACCAGAGCAAATTGGTGTACAATTAACTGAAGGCTTTATGATGGAACCAGAAGCAAGCGTATCGGCGATTGTGTTTGCACATCCAGATGCGCGTTACTTTAACGTATAATTTCTTTCAGCGAGTGTTCAACTGCCTGCTAAAAGAAGTTAAGCCCCCGTGGATGTCATGAATTCGGTAAGAAGTTTTTTGCTTGTGCGAAAAGCTGAATCCAGACGCAATTACACCGGGGCTTAATTGATTAACGAGCCGTCCTAATTTGAATAGGACGGTTTTTCTAAATTTAAGGGGGTTTACCAATGATTCGACAAGCGACAAAAGAGGATATACCAACAATTTTAGAAATTTTTAATGATAATATTTTACATTCAACGGCAATTTATATGTATAAAGAACAAACGCTTGAGCAACGAATGCAGTGGTTTGAGCAAAAGCAACAAAACGGAGAACCGCTTATGGTGTTTGATATTGATGGTGAAGTAGCGGGTTATGCGACGTATGGTAGCTTTCGAGCGTATCCAGCGTATCATTATACAGTGGAACATTCCGTATATGTACACAAAGGTCATTACAAAAAAGGCATCGCGACAAAATTAATGCATGCACTAATAGATTACGCAACGAAGCATGAAGTAAAAACGATGGTTGCAGGGATTGACAAAGAAAATGAAGCAAGTATTGTCATTCATGAAAAACTGGGCTTTACGTATAGTGGAACAATCCGCAATGCGGGCTATAAATTTAATCGTTGGTTAGACTTAGTATTTTATCAGCTTGATTTACAGGGACCAGAAAACCCTCAAGAAAATTAAAGTAATTATAACTAACTATTACGGCTTCTCTTTCGAATCACAATTTGTGGAAGAATGCTTGAATTAAGCGATTAAATCGTTGTGATTATGTGCATTTAGTGGAATTACATTAATTAACAATCTCTCATACAATATGCCACAAAATGCTGTTAAATAAGCGTTTGTGGCATTTTCGTGTATACCTAAATTTATTCTATATAACATCCATCCTTGGACGAAAAATTTACATAACAGTATTTTCTGAATAGCCATCGCCCCTAATTTTTTATGGGTCGATGGCTATTCGTGTTGCAAACGATAAAATACTCCTATGTTTACAACTCCAATTTACTAAAAATCAAAGTATAAACAAGAAAAAGTAAGTAACACTAAATAATAGTAGTCCATGATTAACGATTAATGATGGTTATGGTCAATCAAAAAATATAGTGATAAACAAGGTGAGGGAATATGTGGTTTTTTAAAAATAAATACAAAAAAACAGCAATTCCTCAACCGCCTAAAACGAGCCCGCTTGAGGAGCCCAATCAAAAAGCAGTCATAAAATTAAAAACATCTCTACAACATAACATACAAACGATCGAAGAAGCACTTGGAAAAAGTTCGGATATTGTTGTACGTAAAATTCGAATTGGGAAACAAGGAAACATTAAAGCCGGTATTTTATATACAGATGGATTAACAGATACGGCCTCTTTGCAAAACTTCATTTTAGAAACGCTTATGATAGATTTGAACAATATTGATTTACAGGAAAAAGCTTCTCCAGAGCAAAATCTTCTTAGCGTATTAAAAGATGTTGCGATGACAGTAGGTGAAATTAAAGAAATAACGAGTCTTGAAGTTATAATAACGAGTCTATTATCGGGGGATACGATTCTTCTAATCGACGGATACGCACAAGTTTTAGTCATTTCGAATAAACATTGGATCGAGCGTGGGGTAACTGAACCAACAGCCCAGACGGTAGTAAGAGGACCACGCGAAGGATTTACAGAAAATTTTCGTATAAATACGTCTTTAATACGTTGGAAAATTAAGGATCCGAATCTTCGAATAGAGTCAAAAAGTATTGGAGCACGCACGAAAACCAACACGGCCATCGTTTATATTAATGACATTGCAAATGAAAAAATAGTGGAAGAAGTCCGGTTCCGTTTGGATCGAATAAACATTGATGGGATATTAGAAAGTGGGAATATAGAGGAATTTATTCAGGATTCATAATACTCACCTTTTTCAACCGTTTTTAATTCAGAACGTCCGGATGTTGTAGCTGCTGCACTATTAGAGGGACGCATAGCGATTGTAGTAGATGGGACACCATTTGTGTTACTCGTTCCAGCGTTATTCATTCAGTTTTTCCAATCCCCTGAAGATTACTATCAGCGTACCATTATCGGAAGTCTTATACGTATCCTTAGATATGTAGCATTTTCCATCTCTTTGCTTGCACCAGCAGTATTTATTGCAATTACAACCTTTCACCAAACTATGTTGCCGCCTTCACTCCTCATTAGTTTGGCAGCCCAGCGAGAAGGTGTTCCATTTCCAGCATTCATTGAAGCGCTTATAATGGAAATCACCTTTGAAATTTTGCGGGAAGCGGGAATCCGAATGCCGCGCTCTATAGGTGCAGCAATGTCGATAGTAGGGGCATTTGTTATTGGCACAGCAGCGGTTGAAGCAGGATTAATCTCAGCTATGATGGTTATTATCGTGTCAATAACTGCCATAACTAGTTTTGTTCCTCCCTCTTATGAAATGGCAATTTCAGTAAGAATAATACGTTTTATTTTCATGGCGTTAGCCGCTTCATTTGGTATATTTGGAATTACTATGGGGTTAATTATCCTTGTATTGCATTTATGTAGTTTGCGTTCTTTTGGCGTACCTTATATGTCATCGATAGCTCCATTCAATCTTTCCGATCAAAAGGATACATTTACTGTTTTACCTATATGGAAAATGATTACTCGACCAAAGCTAATTGGTAGTAAAAATATGGTAAGGCAACAAGATTCTGATTCTGCAAAACCAGCACCACCCAAAAAATAATAGGAATGAAGGGATTTAGCGATGAAAAAGTTTGTGTTTGGCATCCTGTTTTTCAGCTTATTTCTTTCGGGATGTTGGGATCGGAGGGAATTAGATCAACTGGCCATTGCAGTGGCGATAGGATTTGATAAAGTTGATGATGAATATCTAATATCTGCTCAAGTAGTTGTACCTTCAGAAATGTCCCTAAAAGGAGGTACGGGAGGTTCACAAGTTACCCTCTATACGGCGAGAGGGGAAACCGTTTATGAAGCATTTCGAAAAATGACAAAGGATTCGCCACGGAAAATTTATCCTGGTCATTTACGAATGCTTGTAATTGGTGAGGAATTAGCTCAAGAGGGGATAAGTGAATCTTTGGACTTAATGTCTAGGGATTGGGAAATTCGACCGGATTTCTATGTTGTAATTGCTAAAGAAATCCCTGCTGTTGAAATACTGAATGTCACAACAACTATCGAAAGCGTTCCGGCCAATAAAATGTTTAAAAGTCTTAATGTGTCAGAAAAAGCTTGGGCAGGTACGAAAAGTATTAATCTAGATGAGCTCATAACAGATCTTATAAGCGATGGTAAGGAAGCTGCAATAACAGGGATTCAATTAATAGGGGATCCTAAAATAGGATCAAGCAAACAAAATGTAGAATCCATTATGCCTGCTGCTTCTTTACAATATGATAATTTAGCCGTATTTAAAGGAGATAAATTGGTAGGTTGGTTAGATGAAATTGAAACCGTAACATATAATTACATCTCTAACACAGTAAAAACAACAGTAAGATCTGTACCTTGTCCTAATGAAGGGAAAGCCACAATAGAGATTTTTAAGTCCAAAGCTGAAGTTAAAGGTAACATAAATAACGGAAAGCCTGAGATAAATATCAATGTTAAATTGGAAGGGAATGTAGGGGCGGTAGAATGTAAAATTAATCTAAAGGACTTGGAAACAATCGCTGAACTTGAAAAAAATTTTGAAAAACAAGGGAAAGAATTGGGAAAAGAGGCTATTGAATCGATACAAAAACAATATAAAGTAGACATCTTTGGATTTGGTGAAGCCATCCATCGATCGAACCCGAAAGAGTGGGGAAAAATGAAGGATAATTGGGATGAGGAATTTTCTAATTTAAAGACGAATCTTAAAGTAGACTTGACCATTCACAGGACAGGCGCGACAAAAAATACTTTCTTAGAGAAGATAAAAGAATAAAAAACAAACTTAAAATTAAGTGAGTAGAAACTACTTTTTCAGAAATAAAAGAACCTTAAGGAAAGGACGTCATGATAAGAAATGATGAATAATGTAAAAATAAATTCTTATCAATTTTTAATTTTAGTCACGTTTTTTTCAATGGGGACGAGTATTTTAATTATTCCATCTGTTTTAGCTGAAGGAGCAAAACAATCGGCATGGATTGTCGCGATCGTCGGGACAATAATCGGGTTATTCATTATTTGGCTATTTTGCCTAATAGCTCAATGGTTTCCCAATCTCACCTTTGTCCAAATTACCGAAAAAATTTTAGGAAAATGGCTAGGTAAAGCTATTTCACTATTGTTTGTAATCATGTCTAATATCTATGCTGCACAGCTAATATTCTATTCTGGAATATTTCTCAACATTCATTTTATGCCAAATACTCCAATGATGGCCCTTAATATCCTTTTTGCGATCGTTATTGTCATAGGAGTTCGTTTTGATTTAGAGACAATTGCTCGGTCGGCTGAAATATTTATCCTTTTTTTCTTAGTTCTTTTTATTCTGTTAGTATTATTTATTTTACCCGAAATTAAGTTGGAAAACATACAGCCTATCTTTGAAGTAGGACCAAAAGCAATCTTTCAAACTACCTTACCATTAATCGAAGTAACTTCTGTCAATGCAATCGTTATATTAATGATATTCCCTGCCTTTATTAATAATTTTAAACAAGCAAAAAAATCTTTTTATATAGGATATTGTATTAGTGGATTCGTAATCATTGTACTTACATTTTTATGTATTTCCGTATTAGGGGCGTATAGTACGGCAGCTGAATTTCATCCGAGCTATGAATTGGCGAAACGGATAAATATCGGTAATTTTATACAGAGGATTGAGGCGTTGATGGCTGGGTTGTGGATTATGGCCCTGTATTTTAAGGCAACAATCTACTTTTATGTTTCCGTATTCGGGCTCGCACAAATATTTAATATGAATGAATACAAACCTTTAACTATCCCACTAGGAATAGTTGTCGTAGTGCTTTCGCTTGTAATGTATCCAAGTGTCGTGTATCTACAACATTGGAACGCGACAATCGGTATATATTTTTCCTATTCTATTGGGTTATTGTTACCTCTATTGTTGATCATAATCAATACTGTACGAAAAACACATTTGAAAAAAGAGAGCTTGTAAACCTAAATAGTAGAGTCGCTTTTATTGAATGAAGTGAATTGTTACCTGGTCATATGACAGATGTCATAAAAAAGAGATGATGTTTGCGCGTGTTGTCATGTCCCTCATTTTTATAAAATGTTGTTAAGCAAATTTGAGGGAAGAGGGATTTCATAATGGCTAAAACAGATGCAGAAAAAGCGAAGCAGCTACGAAAAGATGTAGCGCCGTTTGCAAAATCAGAAACACGCCTTAGTATTCAACAATTATTCAATACGCTTGTCCCATTATTACTTATTTGGGGTGCAGGATATTTTTTACTACAATATTCACCTTGGTATACAGCGCTGTGTAGCATTATTGCTTCAGGCTTTGTAGTACGTACATTTATTATTTTCCATGACTGTACACACGGTTCATTTTTCAAAAGCAAAAAAGCAAATGACATCATCGGGAATATTACAGGAGTACTTACGTCATTCCCATACGAAAAATGGAAACGTGAGCATACGATTCACCACGCAACAAGCGCGAACTTGGACAAGCGTGGTATTGGCGATGTCGATATGCTAACAGTAGATGAATACCTTGAAAAATCAAAACTTGGTCGCTTAGGCTACCGTTTATACCGTAATCCACTTGTGATGTTCGGTTTAGGGCCGTTATTTATGGTACTCGTTTTAAATCGTTTTAATCGTAAAGATGCAAAGCGTAAAGAGCGCTTAAATACGTATTTTACGAACATTGTATTATTAGCAATTTGTGCCGTATTAATTTTTGTAAACGGTTGGGCAACGTTTTTATTAGTACATGGTTTAACATTATTTGTTGCAGGTTCTTTAGGAATTTGGTTATTCTACATTCAGCACACATACGAAGATTCGTATTTTGAAGTGGATTCAGATTGGGATTATGTAAAGGCTGCTGTAGAAGGTAGCTCGTATTACAAATTACCGAAAATCTTACAATGGATAACGGGGAACATTGGCTTCCACCATGTGCATCATTTATCACCACGTATTCCGAACTACAAATTGGAAGATGCGCATGAATCGGTAAAGCCATTACAAAGTGCAACAACAATTACGTTAAAGACTAGCTTAGAGTCGCTTCGTTATAAATTGTACGATCAAGAAAATTACCGCTTTGTTTCGTTTAAAGAAGCAACAAAACGTGAATTAATGCGCGCGAAACAGTTAGCCGTAAAATAATTTTGTCATGTAAGGCACCTCAAATCATGTTTGGGGTGCTTATTTTGATATAATAGGAATAAAAAAGAAGCGAGGCTATTATGCAAACTTGGTATAGTATCATCCCGAAAAGCCCGATGTTAAGTATTTATATATGGATAATTTTTTGCATTATGCCATTTTTCTTTATTATTCAATCCTTTACACTCTGGCAAATTATTGTTGGGGTTGCCATTATTTTATGCTATTTTTTATGCCACTATTTTTCATTCCGCGCAAAGCCAGGTTTGAAATATATGTGGATTAGCTTTCAAATGGTGCTGAATATTGCGATGACTCTAATATTTGGCTACGTGTATTTATCGCTATTTACCGCGTTTTTTATTGGGAATATAAAGCAGGCCGTTGGGTTTTATATTATGTACGGCTTACATATTGGATTTACCGTGCTTTCAATTGTAGGGGGATATTTTATTTACCTTGATTTATTTATAGCTCAAACACCGTTTATTATTATTAATGTATTAGGTGTTGTCCTGCTACCATTTACGCTTTATTCGAAAACAAAGCGAGAGAACTTAGAGGGTGAGTTGGAGACGGCGCGAGAACGTATTTCGGAATTGACTGTATTTGAAGAGCGCCAACGTATTGCTCGTGATCTGCATGATACATTAGGTCAAAAGTTATCAATGATTGGTCTGAAAAGTGATTTAGCGATGCGTTTAATTGATAAAAATCCACAACAAGCTGTGTTAGAAATTAAAGATATTCGTCAAACGGCAAGCATTGCATTAAAGGAAGTTCGTGAATTAGTCGCGGATATGCGTGCCGTACGTATCGAGGAAGAGCTATTCCGCGTTGAACAAATTTTAAAGGCAGCACAAATTAAATTACGTTTAAATGGGGATACAACCGAAATTAAAATGCCTACTTTAGCAGAAAATGTAATTAGTATGTGCATGAAAGAAGCGGTAACGAATATTGTGAAACATAGTGAGGCGACCGTTTGTCGAATTACATTTTATCAAAGTGATGATGAATTTCAAATGACAATTCAAGATAACGGAACTGGCTTTGAACGCTCAAATGAATTTGAAGGCGGTAATGGCTTAAAAGGAATGAACGAGCGGATTGAGTTTTTAAATGGCTCTTTAGAAATCGATAGTGGTGATGGGACGACGGTGACATTAAAAGTGCCGTTAGCGATTACACATCAGAAAAGGGAGGGACTGGCGTGATTCGAATTGTAATAGCAGAAGATCAAGGAATGCTCCTTGGTGCCATGAAATCGCTGTTAAGCATGGAAGAAGATATGGAAGTTGTGGGGCTAGCGAAAAATGGAGAAGAGGCCATTGAGCTCGTAAATGAACTGCAACCAGACATTTGCATTATGGACATTGAAATGCCTGTTAAAACAGGGTTAGACGCTGCGGAAGCGCTACGTGGTAGTAACTGTAAAATTATTATCTTAACGACGTTTGCTCGCCCTGGCTATTTCGAGCGTGCACGAAAAGCGGGGGTACGCGGCTATTTATTAAAAGATAGTCCGATTGAGGACCTTGTCAATTCAATTCGTATTATTATGGATGGTCGCCGTATATATGCACCGGAATTAGTAGACTTTGTTTATGAGGATGATAGCGAAAATCCATTAACAGAACGCGAAAGTCAGGTGCTAGAGTTAGTTGCGGAAGGGAAAACAACAAAAGAAATTGCAGCAGAGTTGTTTTTATCGGCAGGTACAGTGCGCAATTACATTTCAACAATTTTAGACAAATTAGGTGTAGGTAATCGTATCGAAGCAATCGCCCGCTTTAAAGAAAAGGGCTGGAATAAATAAAAGAGTGAAGAGTGGTGTGAACGTTTTATGTTTATACCATTCTTTTTGTGTGAACAAATATTTGAATAGAAAGAATGAAAAACCGCGCTATGACAAGGATGCTACAGTTAGTTGCGTGCAGTGCTACTAGCTCGTTCTTACAAATATTACGTAGCCATACTACAGTTAGAGTAGGAGATGAGGGTATGTATTTTGCAAAACGCATAAAGGAAGAAAGGCTGAAATTGAATTTAACACAACAACAGCTTGCAGAAAAAATTCATATTAGTCGTCAATCGATTTCCAAATGGGAGCGTGGAGAGAGCTATCCGACGATTGAAACGTTAATCGACTTAAGTGATTTATTTGAAGTTACGATTGATGAACTGTTAAAGGGAGATCATTCTTTGAAAAACAAAATTATTGAAGATGGGAAACAATTAGCCTATCCAAAGTGGAAAGCGGTTTTTGATGCAATTTTTTTAATTGGAGCGGCAATGATTATTATGAAAATCGGAATCGCGTTTGGCAATCGTGTATTTGACTGGAATATTACTTATTTTAAAGATTCATTATTTTGGGCATTTGGACCGTTCATTATAACAATTACGGCCGGAATTTTTACAGATACACTTGGAAAGAAATTTAAAGAGTAAAAAATAGCTGTGCGAAAAGGTCAATAACCTCTCGCACAGCTATTATTATTTTCGTTTTGTTAAGCGCCCAAGTACGAAAGCGCCTGCTGCAACTGCTAGTACGGTATTCGTCTTTTTGTTAAACACTCGCTTTGTGACAAGGTTAATGTTTTGTGGGCGTTCTGCTAGAATACGCATAAAGTAGCCGTACCAATCTTCACCATATGGTACATATACGCATACTTGGTAGCCTTCACGTGCAAGCTCTACTTGTAAATCTTTGCGGAAGCCGTAAAGCATTTGGAATTCGAATTTTTCCTTTGGGATATTATATTGCTCTATGAAATACTTCACATGATTAATGATGTTATGGTCATGTGTTGCGATCGATGTGAATAGACCGTGTGTTAAATGGTATTCGATGAGCTCCAGGAAATTGATATCGATTTCTAGCTGATCTTGATAAGCGATTTCTTCTGATTCTTTGTAGGCACCTTTTACTACACGTAGGCGGCTATCTTTAAAGTTTTCGATATCACCTTGTGCGCGGTGTAAGTAAGCTTGAATAACCGTGCCGACATTGTTATATGATTTTTGAAGCTCTTCTATCATATCGAACGTCATTTGTAGGCGTGGACTGTCCTCCATATCAAAGTTTACGAAAATACCGTATTGATTGGCATGTTCTACAATTTCTCGTAAGTTGTCGTAGCAAAAATCAATATCGATATCTAGACCGAGCTGTGAAGGTTTTAGCGAAATATGCGCATTTAACTGTTCGCTGTGAATGGCTTCAATTAAAGCTAAAATTTCATCCTTTGCTTGTGTGGCTGTCGCTTCCTCGGTAACGAACTCGCCTAAATTATCAATTGTACATGCGATACCTTGCTCATTTAAGGTACGTACACTTTCAATGACTTCTTGTAAGTTTGCCCCTGCTACAATATGTTGTGCACCAAGCTTGAAGCCGTAATTTTGTGCGGCTGTGCTAAGTGCTTCGTTTTCAGATAATGAAATAAAAAAATCGCGTAATGCCATGGAAACATCTCCTTTTACTAGGTCAGTGTGATCTATAAATTATACCATAGTCATTTTTGTAACTTGCTATGGGCACTCTGTTAATCGTGTGTTTGTTTGAAAAATTGTCGAACAATTTCATTTATTGAATGGAATAGTTGATTGGTTTCATTTGCCTCAATGAGTTCGCCATTTTTTAGCATCCATGTATAGTGACCGAGCTTTTCGGCTTGCTCGATATTATGAGTAATCCAAATAATGGTTACTCTAAAACGCTCATTTAAAGTCACGATTAAGTCCTCAATTTCGCGAACGGCTTTTGGATCAAGAGCTGAGGTGATTTCGTCGAGCAATAAAATATCCGATTCATTAATTAATGTACGAGCGATAGATAGTTTTTGCTTTTGTCCACCAGATAAATCGCTAGCGTCGCGCAGCAAAAAATCTTCCGATAAGCCTACATCGCGTAAATAACGACAAGCTTCTTCTTTCGTTAGTTCTTTATGTTGTAGTTTACGGGGAAGGGCTAAGTTTTCATAAACAGTTGTTTTTAAAATGGGCGCGGATTGTAATGCCATACCAACTGAGCGTCTAAGTGTTGTTGGTTCAATGGCTTCGATTGGCTTGTTATGTATGAATATAGAGCCACTTGTTGCTGTGATAAGACCGTTACAAAGTTTTAGTAAAGTTGTTTTTCCTGCACCTGAAGGACCGATTAAAGTGGTGATTTTCCCTTTATAAATCGTTGCTGTTAAATCATTAATAATGTTCGTATCATTCGCGTTGAAGCAGACATGTTGAAATTGAATTGCATTTTCGTTCATGGTGGACTCCTTTGCTATTTTTCCCTATATTTTAGGATACTCGTTTGGCATCGTAATTGCAAAATAAGAAAAGCATGCTCAAATTGGGGGTTTGAACATGCTTTACTTGCTTATATATTTTGAAAGAATGATTCGAGAGTGTGTAAGGGATCACACTCCGCGCCTTTATGCTTTAGGGGAAGCACAAGGAGTTCGGGAACCTAAAGTAAGTTGTTAAACGCGCTTTTCTTGTACATTTGCATTACTTGGTGTTTTGCCTAAGTTTGTTAAACGTTGTGCAAAGCTATCGTTTGATTTTGTAACACCTTTAAACATATCTTGCATTTCGTATGCATATGCACCATGTTCTGCGATATCTAAGCCTTCGATTTCTTCTTCATTCGTTACGCGTAATGGAATAAATGCTTTGATCACTAACGTTGCGATTGCTACTGTACTAGCAGTCCAAGCAATAACTGCCGCTACACCTAGTGCTTGAACGCCTAATAATGTAGCACCACCGCCGTAGAATAATCCTCCGCCAGTGATATCGAATAAACCAACTGCTAATGTACCCCAAATACCTGCGATACCGTGTACAGCAATCGCACCTACTGGGTCATCGATGCGTAATTTGTGCTCGACGAAACGAACAGCCTCTACTAAAATGATACCCCCGATAAAACCTGCAGCTATTGCGCCAACGATACTTAAGTTCGCAGCACCTGCTGTAATGCTTACCAAACCGGCTAAAGCACCGTTTAATGTTAATGAACCATCAATGTAGCCATAACGGAATCGTGTATAGATTGCTGTTGCGATAACACCAGCTGAAGCTGATAAGAATGTATTAGCGATAACCCCAGGAACAGAAGAAGGATCAGCTGCTAATGTAGAAGCACCGTTAAATCCGTACCAACCTAGCCATAAGATGAATACACCTAATGCACCTAGGGGAATGGAGTGACCAGGAATAACGTTTACAACACCTTTTGCATACTTACCAATACGTGGACCAACCATTGCTGCTACAACTAATGCACCAACTGCACCAGTTAAGTGAACGACTGTAGAACCCGCGAAATCGGTGAAGCCTAAAGCCGTTAACCAACCATTACCTTGCCATACCCAGTGACCTACTACTGGATATACAACCGCAGTCATTACAACGACTAAAGCCATATATGCCACGATGTTTGTACGCTCTGCAACAGCACCTGAGATGATTGTTGCACAAGTTGCAGCGAACATTGCTTGGAATACGAAAAATGCGATATCTTCTACCCCACTTAGTGCAAAACCAGTAGTTCCGATAAATCCGCCAGTACTATCGCCGAACATAATCGCGTAACCCACTACGAAATAAACGATACCGCCGATTGAAATAGTTAAAACGTTTTTCATTAAAATGTTTACAGCGTTTTTAGAGCGGGTAAATCCAGCCTCTACCATTGCAAAGCCAGCATGCATGAAGAATACGAAAAATGCACCGAGCATAACCCAAACTAAATTGATTGATAGTTCTAACGCTTCGTTTGTCATAAAACATTCCTCCTTTTTAGGAAAACTAAATTAGTCGATGGCGATTGAGCCAAGTTCTTTTGTACGGATGCGAATTGCTTGTTCTACAGGGTAGATAAAAATTTTTCCGTCGCCTACTTCACCTGTTGATGCTTCGCGTAATAATACGTCGATGATTGCTTGAACTTTGGCGTTGTCAACAATCATCTCAAGCTTTAACTTTTGTGAAAACTCCATAGAGTATGAGTTTCCTCGGAATAATCCGATACGACCTTCTTGACGACCTGCACCTGCAATTTCTGAAATGCTTAAACCATCAATTCCTTCGAGAGCTAAACCTTCACGAACTTTTGCGAACACTTCAGGACGAATAATTGCTTCAATTTTTTTCATGATCAACAACTCCTTGTGTTATGTTATCTAACATAATAAGGTGGAAAATTAAATAAATCAATCCATTTATGTGAGAAAAACTAACATTAAATTCCGATTAGTTTTATCGAATTGTGAGATATAGTTGGTATGCCTTGTGTTAAAGCGCTACCAAAATAAAAAGGGTGGCGTAATTTTGGAAATACATATACATACCATTTTTTCGAGAGTCTGCAACGAAATGGACGGTGCAAGGATGTATTTTCATTGTGATATTAGGGGGGATGTTTTTTGGGGAGTTAATGTGAAGAAATGTAACATTGTGTATTTAAGTCGTTCATAGGTCGAAATATTTGGAGATAGTGTATACTATGACTAATTATGTTTTTGGAAGAAGGGAACTCATCATGACAGAAAAGTATGTAGACGATAGTTTAGCTTTGCATACAGACTTGTATCAAATTAATATGGCAGAAAGTTATTGGGCTGACGGAATTCATAACCGTAAAGCTGTATTTGAGCTATATTTTAGAAAGTTACCATTCGGAAATGGCTATGCGGTATTCGCAGGATTAGAACGCATGCTAGATTATTTGAAAAACTTTAAATTAAGCGAAACAGATATTGCTTACTTACGAGATGAGCTGCATTATGAAGCTGATTTTATTGAGTATTTAAAAACAATTCGTTTTACTGGTTCGATGTATTCAATGGTGGAAGGGGAGCTTGTATTTGCGAATGAGCCAATTGTGCGCATTGAAGCTCCGCTTGTCGAAGCGCAATTAATCGAAACGGCGCTACTTAATATCGTAAACTATCAAACATTGATTGCGACAAAAGCAAGCCGTATTAAACAAGTTGTACAAGATGAAGTGGCGATGGAATTCGGTACACGCCGTGCACAAGAAATGGATGCAGCAATTTGGGGAGCGCGTGCATCGATCATTGGTGGCTTTGAATCAACATCAAATGTCCGTGCAGGTAAGTTATTTAATATTCCAGTAGCAGGAACGCATGCACACGCATTAGTCCAAGCATACAAAAATGATTACGATGCCTTCCATTCCTATGCAAAACGTCATAAAGATTGTGTGTTTTTAGTGGATACGTATAATACACTAAAGTCGGGTGTACCAACTGCGATTAAAGTAGCGAAAGAGCTAGGTGATAAAATTAACTTCATCGGAATCCGTTTAGACAGTGGTGACATTGCCTTCTTATCAAAAGAGGCACGTCGTATGCTGGATGAAGCTGGGTTCCCGAATGCCAAAGTTGTCGTTTCAAATGATTTAGATGAATACACAATTTTAAATTTAAAATCACAGGGAGCGCGTGTAGATTCGTGGGGAATCGGCACAAAGCTTATTACGGCTTATGATCAACCAGCTCTAGGTGCAGTTTATAAAATGGTGTCGATTGAAAATGAAAATGGTGAAATGGAAGATACAATCAAAATTTCAGCAAACGCCGAAAAAGTAACAACACCAGGCTTGAAAAAAGTGTTCCGTATTATTAATAAGAAAAACGGTAAATCTGAAGGTGACTATATTACAATGGCGGATGAAAATCCACAGGCTGAAAACCGTATTAAAATGTTCCACCCTGTGCATACATTCGTATCAAAATTTGTCACAAACTTTGAAGCGAAAGAGATGCATCAACTAGTAATTGATCATGGTGAAGTTGTTTACAAAAATCCGGAACTAATGGATATTCGACAATATGTGAAAAATAATTTAAAGCTACTATGGGATGAATATAAGCGTTCTTTAAATCCAGAGGAATACCCAGTAGACTTAAGTCAAAAATGCTGGGATAACAAAATGCGTAATATTAGGGAAGCGCGCGATATGGTAACAGAACTCGAACAAAACTAAGGAGTGTTGAGCTATGTCGTTACAACAACAAATTATAGAAGAATTAAATGTATTACCACAAATTGATGTTGAGCAAGAAATTCGCCGATCTATAGACTTTTTAAAGGATTATGCCAAAAAGCACAGCTTCGTAAAAGGTTTTGTTCTAGGGATTAGCGGTGGGCAGGATTCTACGCTAACAGGAAAACTAGCACAAATGGCGGTGGATGAATTAAACGCAGAGGCAGCCCAAGCAAAATACTCTTTTTGGGCGGTACGATTACCGTATGGTGTACAAGCCGATGAGCAAGATTGCCAAGACGCGCTTGATTATATTCAGCCGACAAAAATTTATACCGTAAATATTAAAGAAGCAGTGGATGCAAGTGTCCGTGCATTAGCTAATACCGGTATCGAACTAAGTGATTTTGCAAAGGGTAATGAAAAAGCCCGTGAACGTATGAAGGTACAGTTTTCAATCGCTGCGATGAATGGTGCGGTTGTTTTAGGAACAGACCATGCAGCAGAAGCGATTACCGGTTTCTTTACGAAATTTGGTGATGGAGGCGCGGATTTAATGCCGATTTTCCGTTTAAATAAACGACAAGGCCGCCAAATTTTAAAAAAACTTGAATGTCCTGTTCATTTATTCGAAAAAGTACCAACTGCCGATTTAGAAGAAGATCGCCCGTCGTTACCAGATGAAGTAGCTTTAGGTGTGACGTATGAGCAGATTGATGATTACTTAGAAGGGAAAGAAATTCCTGACCAAGCACGCGAAACGTTAGAAGGTCACTACAAACGCTCGATGCACAAACGCCATTTACCGATTACGGTATTTGATGATTTTTGGAAATAATAGCTAGAGAAGGGAGTGTCCGAGAAGTATTTCTTGGACACTCCCTTGCTTTTTGTATGTCTGAAGTTAATAGATTTTCGATTTACTTAAATGTTATTTCCGCAGTATAACCAAGGTTGCTGAAAAATTCTTTAAGGACTTTCTCAGCACTTTTCTCTGCGGATTCTAATAAGCCTATTTCAATGGCTTCGTCTTTAATTTCTTCCTGTGCTTCAGCTGCTAGGTTAAACCCTTGATCCCATTTTATTTCCCCACGGAATAGTCCTTCGTCTGAGAAAGTTTGGACGTTATCCATCTGAATTGCGGGCTCCTGAATAAGCGTTGCCCGTGGTAGGCTGATTTCTAATGCCTTTTCCTTGTCGTTAACTTTTATATCATCTGAAGTGACCCCTTTAAGGTCAACTCCTGCGATGACTGTGGCAGGAACAATTAATAATATTTCTCTTTTTGTACCTGGAAAATTAACGGGGATATCATGACCGAATAGCTTATTATCCTCTTCTTCAATGACTACTTTTACGTGTGCTTTAGCTGTCGCAAGTGTTGCTAATTCTTGAATATGCTCTACAAATGTTGTACTTTCCTTTTTATATGTACTTCCAGAGAATGACCAAATGATTCCAGAGACGACGACTATGGAAAGTAATAGAATAAAGAGAATTTTCCTTCCCCAAAATTTAAAAACAAGCTTAAATAATGCCCCTGAAATATTGACGTTTCCTCTACTCTGTCCTACAACGCTAGTAGCAGCACTTTCTTCTTCGCCCTTTTTCAGTTCCTTTAGTACATCCTCAAATTGTGTTAATGCTTCTTCTTTTTTACTCATGGTATGGCCACCACACTTTCCCTTCTTAATTTCAAGAAGTTTGATTTTTTTGATATGTATTCAAATATTTTTGAACTATTATACTATAAATAATCGGTTCATTCACATAGCTTGAGGTTGGTCTAATAAAAAACCAATTTAGGATTTGGTAAGAGTCTAGCGATTCGTCTATACTCATTGAGTAAAAAACCTCTAGGTGTAAAATCCTATATAACACCCCTATATCTTAGTGTTATTTAGCTGTATAGCTGCACATGGCTTAATTATATTTAACATTTTTGTGAATTTGTCGATATAAATACCTAACAAGCCTACAAGGAGGCAATGGTATGAGAACATCCCGAGTTGGACAAACAACAAGTTCGATACATCGTAATTCTACGCGGACAATTTTATCGGATACGCATTTTGCCGATGCGATAAATAGCGGCATGCACGATCAATACCGTAATCCGCGCGAGCAACTGCAGCAGCAAAAAAACAAACAGAAAAAACCACAACAGCGCGCAAAAAAGCTTGTACCAAACAAAGCGCGATTAATTGTAAAGGGCATGCAATTTAATGCCGAATCTGCTGTAACCTTGAATCAACTGTCTCAATTTACATCACGTGCAAATACAGTCAATAAATACAACCGTCGCATCATGACATATAAAACATCTATTTGAATCACCTGACTAATCGATAATTTAGTTAGGTGATTTTATTTTGCTTTCCAATTATTTTAGATTTCCAAATATATCTATATTTATTCTTGTACTCGCATTTTGTTTTCGTTATGCTTGAACTATGTGTTTGGCATAATAGAATGTCTATTGAGGAGGGCTACTAGATGAACGAACAAATCGAAAGAATTATCAGAAATATCGAAAAAGTGATGATAGGGAAACGTGAGATTGCGGAGTTAAGTATCGTGTCTTTGCTTGCGGGGGGGCATTTATTATTAGAGGATGTGCCGGGCGTAGGAAAAACGATGATGGTGCGCGCGCTTTCCAAGTCTCTAGGTGCAAGCTTTAAGCGTATTCAATTTACGCCAGATTTACTACCTTCTGATGTAATTGGGGTATCGGTATATAATCCAAAAACATTACAATTTGAATTTCGCCCAGGACCGATTGTCGGTAACATCGTATTAGCCGATGAAATTAACCGTACATCGCCGAAAACACAAGCAGCCCTACTAGAAAGTATGGAAGAATCGTCAATTACTGTAGATGGTGAGACGCTTTCATTGCCAAAGCCGTTCTTTGTCATGGCTACGCAAAACCCGATTGAATATGAAGGGACATACCCTTTACCAGAAGCGCAGTTAGACCGCTTTTTACTAAAAATTAGAATGGGTTATCCAACAAAAGATGAAGAAATAGAAGTGCTACGCCGTGCAGAAAATTCAGTGCCAATTGATGAAATTGCTGCTGTACTGTCGATTGAACAATTAATTGAACTGAAAAAACAAGTGAAACAAGTGCATGTAGAGGACAATATTAAAGAATATATCGTATCGCTAGCGCAACATACACGCTATCACGAACATGTGTATTTAGGTGTGAGTCCACGTGCTTCGATTGCGTTAATGCGTGCTGCGCAAAGCTATGCCTTTATGAAAGGGCGCGATTATGTTGTTCCAGATGATGTGCAGTATTTAACGAAGTTTGTATTTGGTCACCGTTTAATTTTAAAACCAGAGGCGCGCTATGAGGGCGTGACAGAGGAACAGGTAATTAATCGTGTGCTCCGATTTGTGAATGTGCCTGTGAAAAGGTATGTTGTGGAATGAAAAAAATCCGATACTTCTTTCAGCATGGAGGTAGACTGTTAACGGTAATTGCGCTATTAATCATTACATATTGCTACGCGATGTTCCAAGGTGGATTTGTGAGTTGGTTTGTATTTTTTACGATTTTACCATTTTCCATTTACTCCATTTTGCTAGCAATTGTACCGATCCGCATACAACAAGTGTCACGGGCATTATCGAAAGAAGCGATTGAACGAGGCGATACAATAGAGGTGACAGTACGCTTTCGCAATAAAAGTTGGTTTCCAATTGTCTTTATGACTGCACGAGAAATGGCTATGGATGCTGCCTTTTTTGAGGGGGTAAATAGCCATGCTACGAAGTTATTTTTAGTTGGTTGGAAAAGTGAGTTCGAGTGGACATATGAATTACACGATTTAAAACGAGGCGAGCATCATTTTAATGGAATTGAAGTGATGTGTACAGATTTCTTTGGATGGACGATTCGTCAAGTGGTCATTGAGCATCCGCAAATGTTTTTAGTGTATCCAAAAATTTACGATGTCAAAACGGAACAAATTGTGATGCAGTATGATCAAGGGGCGAGTCAAGCACGCTATTCACTTATTAAAGATACGACAATGGCAACCGGTGTGCGTGAATACGTACCAGGGGATCGTTTTTCATGGATTCATTGGAAGTCATTTGCGAAAAATGGAGAGCTGCGTACGAAGGAATTTGAGGACCGTAATGCACAAAATACATTTGTGTTAATTGACCGTGCTGTACAAAAGAACTTTGAACAAGTGGTGGAGTTTGCAGCATCGTATATTCATAAAACGATGAAAGAGCGCGGGGATATCTCGTTTTTAAGTGCGGGGACAGACCGTTACTTTGCACCAGTTATCAAAACAGAAAGTCAATTCAAAAAGGTCCTGCAGCATTTTGTTAAGGTACAGCCAGATGCGCAGTTTGGTGTAGAGCGTTTATTATTTGAAGAACAAAAGGTAATGAGTCGCTCGGTTGTCATCATCATTACAGGTGAATGGATGCCAGAGCTACAAGAAGCACTAAATGCGAGCACTAAAAGCGTGGGCAAAATTGTGTGCTTTGTTGTAAATGGTGAAGCCGAGCCAGTGCATCTAAAAAATCAAAATGAAGTGCATATTATTAAAGAGCTGGCACATCTGCAATCGGAGGTGGAATCGCTATGAAACGAAGCACACCCGAAAAAATAGAATTAGCTGTTTTCTACATTATTATTTTACTGATTCTGCGTGAATGGTTAATGCCGATTGTGCAGCTAACAAATACAGGCTATTTCACACAATTCCTATTGTTTATGGCAATTTGTTTAACCATTGGCGTATTTAATTTACCAATTATTATATCGTGGTCGCTGAAAATACTATATATAACGTGGTTTATTGTAAGTGTTTATAACAGAGGCGAATTGACGACGATGCAGTTTTTATCGAATGAGCTGCGTTACAATGTTGATGTATTAATAACAGGAGATTGGGTTTTAGTAAGTGACCCATTTCGAACGAGCCTTTTCTTTATTTTAATATGGATGCTCATTTATTTAATTCAGCATTGGGTGAGCGTGCGTCATACGGTTTATTATTTCCTTGTGTTGACTGTGTTTTTTATCGGAACGCTCGATACTTTTACAGAATATGATGGCACGGTAGCAATTATAAAAGTGATGATCTTGGGACTTGTGCTAACATCACTTTTATTTATAAAACGGTTAATGCAATCAGCCAATATGCAAAAGGATTGGGGGAGCTATTTACTATTTGCAACTCCGATTATTTTGTTTGTCACAATAGCAGGGCTTGCCGCGACGTTTTTACCAAAAGCCGAGCCGCAATGGCCAGACCCTGTTCCTTATATGAAGGGAATGGTTGGATTAGGTGATTCATCATCTAGCGGTTCGGTCGCAACAGTTGGTTATGGTGATAATGACGAAAGTTTAGGGGGGCCATTTGTCGGTGACGATACGGTTGTATATGAAATTGAAACGCCGATTCGTCAATATTGGCGTGTAGAAACGAAGGATTATTATACGTCAAAGGGCTGGCTTCATACGAGTGAGCAAGACGCTATATCTCATTTACAATTTACTGATCCAATCGGTTTGTCGATTATGCCGGGGGATGTGGAACCTCAAAAGGTTGAAGTTCATTCGATGGGGGAATATGACTTTTTACTACAAGCTTATGGGACAACGGGTTACTGGACAGACGATCCAAATGCAAATAATTTAAGGTTTAATGAGGCAAACGAAAAAATAAATTGGTTGTTGAACGGTCAGTTAGGCGAGGGAGAAGAACCAACTAATTATGAAATTACGTTCCAACAGCCAGAATATAATTATACAGCATTGAAGGAAACGGTGTCCTCAACAGAATCTGACCAGCGTTATTTGCAACTGCCAGAACAGCTGCCAAGGCGTGTAATTGATTTAGCGCACGAAATAACGGGCGGTTATGAAAGTGTTTATGATAAAGCACGTGCGATTGAAAGTTATTTCGCGCGTAGTGGATTCAAATATGAAACGAAAAATGTATCACAGCCGGCAAAAGATGAGGATTATGTCGATCAATTTTTATTCGAAACAATGTTGGGCTACTGTGATAATTTCTCAACTTCGATGGTTGTAATGTTACGTTCAGTTGGTATTCAAGCGCGATGGGTAAAAGGTTTTGCGAGTGGTGAGCGTGTGGCATCAAGTGACGGTATGACGACCTACCGCGTGACGAACAATGATGCCCATTCATGGGTAGAGGCTTATATAGACGGCATTGGTTGGATGCCATTTGAGCCGACAATTGGTTTTAGTAACCCGATGAACATTGACTATGATATCGAAATAGCACCAGGTGAAGAACAATTACCAGAACCTGAAACGCCAGAAGTAGAGCGCCCTCAGCCAGAAAAGCAAGAAACAACGGCTGGTGGAAACAAAAAATTGGCGATTGATTTTGCGAAATATAAATGGGTGCTTTATGTTTTAACGGCAGTGCTCATTGTAGGTGCAATTATTGCATGGCGTATGCGCGGGAAATGGCAACCAAAACTTGCTGTGCAAATGAACCGTTCGAAGTTAAATAATCCGGATCAATTTGAGAATGTATATTTTGTATTGTTAAAGCAGCTTGAACGAATCTACTTAAAACGTGGTACGTATGAGACATTGCAAAATTTCGCAATTCGTGTGGACCGTGCGCTTGAAACAACAAAAATGAGTGAGCTAACAGCTGTGTATGAGCAATATATTTACGCCGGCAATTCACATAATTTTGATACAACTAAAGTAAAAGAAAACTGGGAGTATTTAATCAATCGTACGAGTAATTGATTGGATACCCATCTGCTATAATCATTGTGCTCATTTCAGAACCAAACGAAGAATCTAAAAAACATTTGGTAAAACAAGAAAAACAGGGTAGAATTAGTAGGATTAAGAGGAGGTTGTATCAGGTTGAAGCAGGATAATATTTTAGTATTGGATTTAGGTAGCAGTGAAAATACAACGATAGCTCGTTGGATTCGTGAATTAGGTGTATATAGTGAGATTCACCCACATGATATTACTGCGCAAAATATCCAAGGTTTAAAAACAGTAAAAGGGATTATTTTAAATGGCGGTGTAAACAATATCGTTGATGGAGAAGCAATCGACGTATTAGCTGAAATTTATAATTTAAACATTCCTGTTATTAGCGTAGAGCACCCATCTACTCAAGCATCACAAACTTTAGATAAATGGCCAAACGAAGAAGAAACGAAAGCCTTTTTAAAGGAGTTCGTTTTTGAGATATGCAAGGCAGAAGCAAACTGGAATATGAAAAACTTCATTGAAGATCAAGTAGCATTAATTCGCCAACAAGTTGGAGATAAAAAGGTGCTTTTAGCGCTTTCAGGAGGCGTGGATTCTTCAGTTGTAGCAGCATTACTTATTAAAGCAATTGGTAAGCAATTAGTTTGTGTACACGTTAATCATGGTTTAATGCGTAAAAATGAATCTGAAGGCGTTATCGCTATGTTCGAAAAGGATCTGGAAGAAAACCTTGTTTACGTAGACGCAAGTGAGCGCTTTTTAGGTAAGTTAAAAGGTGTAAGTGAACCAGAAGAAAAACGTAAAATTATCGGGAATGAATTTATCCGTGTGTTTGAAGAAGAAGCACGTAAGCAAGAAGGTATTGATTTCTTAGCCCAAGGAACAATTTACCCAGATATCGTAGAATCAGGTACGAAGACACATAAAGTTGTTAAATCACATCACAATGTAGGTGGATTACCAGAGGATTTACAATTTGAATTAGTTGAACCATTATTCCAACTTTTCAAAGACGAAGTACGTGCATGTGGTGTTGAATTAGGTTTACCTCATGATATGGTATACCGTCAACCATTCCCAGGTCCGGGATTAGGTGTGCGCGTTTTAGGTGAAATCGAGCCAGAGCGTCTTGAAGCAGTACGTGAATCAGATGCCATTTTACGTGAAGAATTTGCACTTGCAGGATTAGATCAAAAAGTGTGGCAATACTTTACGGTTGTACCAAACTTCAAATCGGTTGGTGTTCGCAACAATGAACGTACGTACGAATATCCAGTAATTATTCGTGCAGTAAATACAATTGACGCAATGACGGCATCAATCGAACAAATTGAATGGCCAATTTTATTAAAAATTACAGACCGTATCATTAATGAAGTAAAGCATGTCAACCGCGTATGCTACGATTTATCGCCAAAACCAGGCGGCACAATTGAGTGGGAGTGAAATTATTTCGCTCTCCGTTAAGGAGCGAAATAATTTTGCGGCGAAAGCGAAGCGACAGCCGCACGATAAATAGTTATATCAATAGTTACATCCAATGTAAGGAAACTATTACAAAAAACGTGTTACGAAATTGTTTTCGAACACGTTTTTTCGTGGTTTGCAATACTTTGTGGAAAAATAAGAATATTAAATCAATATGGTTAGCTGTTGATTTTGTTTTTTGTAAAGAGTAAAATTTAAAAAATAAAAAGTGTGCCTTCATATAAGTCTGGAAATAGGGTCCAGATGTTTCTACTAAGTTACCTTAAATAACTTATCTATGACGGTAGTTGCGCTATTTCTTTCACGGGATAGCTGTATCTATCGGCAAAAGAGATGAAATATGAACGCGTAGAAATTTATTTTCTTACGCGTTTTTTCTTAAATATTGGCCACAATAAATTTTGAAGAGGTGAAAAATTGTGTCAACTCCTTTATTAAAAGAGCAAGAAAAAATTGTCGTTCTTGACTTCGGAAGTCAGTTCAACCAATTAATTACGCGTCGTATCCGTGAATTTGGTGTGTTCTCTGAATTGCACCCGCATACAATTACTGCAGAGGACATTAAAGGAATGAATGCTGTAGGAATCGTATTCTCAGGTGGTCCGAACTCTGTTTATGATGAGTCTGCATTCAAAGTAGATCCGGCGATTTTTGAATTAGGTTTACCGATTTTAGGTATTTGCTACGGCATGCAGCTAATGGCGCATACACAAGGTGGTAAAGTAGAAGGTGCGGAAACGCGTGAATACGGTAAAGCAGAAATTGATGTAACAACAAATAACTTATTATTCGGCGATTTACCGAAAAACCAAGTTGTTTGGATGAGTCATGGTGACCATGTTACAGCTGTTCCGGAAGGCTTTGAAGTAATTGCAACAAGCCCAGCGTGTCCAATCGCTGCAATGGCAAACACAGAACGTAAATTATACGCTGTACAATTCCACCCAGAAGTACGTCACTCTGTATACGGTAATGACTTACTGAAAAACTTTGTATTCAATGTTTGTGGTGCAAAAGGTGACTGGTCAATGGCGAACTTCATCGACATCGAAATCGCAAAAATCCGTGAGCAAGTAGGAGACAAGCAAGTTCTTTGTGCGTTATCAGGCGGTGTTGACTCATCAGTAGTTGCAGTTTTAATCCACAAAGCAATTGGTGACCAATTAACTTGTATGTTCGTAGACCACAACTTAAACCGTAAAGGCGAAGTTGAGCAAGTTATGAAAACTTTCACAGAAGACTTCGACATGAAATTAATCAAAATTGATGCACGTGAGCGTTTCATGAACAAGCTTGCTGGTGTTTCTGATCCAGAGCAAAAACGTAAAATCATCGGTAACGAATTTATCTACGTATTTGACGAAGAATCAGCAAAACTTGAAAACATGGACTTCTTAGCACAAGGCACGCTTTACACAGACATCATCGAGTCAGGTACAGCAACTGCCCAAACAATTAAATCTCACCATAACGTAGGTGGATTACCAGAAGACATGAAGTTCGAATTAATCGAGCCATTAAATACATTATTCAAAGACGAAGTACGCGCTTTAGGTTTAGAATTAGGTCTTCCAGAAGCAGTAGTATGGCGTCAACCATTCCCAGGCCCAGGTTTAGGTATCCGTGTGCTTGGCGAAGTAACGGAAGAAAAATTAGAAATCGTACGTGAAGCTGACTTCATCCTACGTGAAGAAATCAAAAACGCAGGTCTTGAGCGCGACATTTGGCAATACTTCGCGGTATTACCAGACATCCGTTCAGTAGGCGTAATGGGCGATGGCCGTACGTACGACTACGCAATCGGTATCCGCGGCGTAACATCGATCGACGGTATGACTTCTGACTGGGCACGTATTCCATATGACGTGTTAGAGAAAATCTCTGTACGTATTGTTAACGAAGTAACAGGCGTTAACCGCGTACTGTATGATATTACTTCTAAGCCACCAGCTACTATTGAGTGGGAATAGTACTGTTTGATAATATAAACTAAGCAGGTTATTAACGCAGTCATAATAATGTCTAACATATAACTATTTATATTTCAAAAATTAAAATCTCGTTTAGTTATTTATAATAAATTACTAAACGAGATTTTTTATTTTAGTTAAAATTAGTGACTTGATTATTGACTTTAAAATGAATCAGCAATTTTAAAGTCGTAAAGATAAGTATAATGAATAACATTTGGCTAATCATTTAACTAAGTTTTTACTAATATATGCAAGGTTAGGCAGTACAGTAATAAAGTAAAAAGGTTTACTTCAATAAAATAAGGTATATTATATTTGTTGATAGATTTTCTTTAAAGACAAGAAAAGTAGGTGAACAAAGTGGGGAAATATCAATTAGATACCAAAGGTCAGGTGGCTGTGACAAAGTATCATGAAAAAAACAAGCCTGCCAAATTTGATAAAAAGCAGCAACTTGAAAAAATACGTGCGGAGTATTTTAAAAAAAAGCAAAAACAAACAGATAAATAATATGAATGAAAACATAGGAAGACTAAAATCTCCCTATGTTTTTCTTATTCACTGTAAAGGGGGCGGAATGTGAAAAATATAGTAATTACAGAACACAAATTACTTTTTTAGCTCTGTTACGTATCAAACACTTTAATTTATAATCCAGCTTTTTTGTAAAAATGTGTAGCTCTTAAAGTAGAGCGTTGATATGCGGGTGCAATCCTAGTTGATTCTGTGAAATATTTGCAAGGGCATGAGGGATTTGTGCAATACCATTTATTCAACCGAATATAAAGGTAGACGTCTTTTTTTGAAATAGGTATGTCGCGAATTTTTCGTAAACTTTGTCCGTGTTTGCGATGACTAATTTGTAAACACTTAGGACATGTAGCGGTAACAGTCATCGATTCAATAAATAAATTGACTTCTGTTGGTGTTAATTCATGATGAATTATTTCTAAATCTAATTCCATATCAAGCTCTGATAAAATGTAGTTCATTATTGACACATCCTTTATATAAATTCACTCAAACCCAATTCGTTTGTAAATGTGAATGAAAACTCAATTTTAATCAAACAGCATTTCGTTTATAAAAAAATAAAAAGAGCTACTGATAAAATAAAATCAGTAGCTCAAATGTTACATAGTAGTTGGTAGAAATCACTTAATGATAATATTACATCTTGCAGTCAATCTTGCAGTCTGACCTGCGTGTGATCTTTTATCTTTCGCTTATCAAATATTCGGATAGATCTCGAAAAAACTTATCAATTTATAATCATGTATGAAATAGAGGTATATACAAATTAGATAAATATGAAAGCTACTCTTAATCGTCTTCCGAACAATGTACGGACAATCTAATAATATTTTTATTATATTAAGCGATAAAGAAAAAATTATATAGATGCAATTATAGCCATAAGATTGATTAATCTACTAAATCGTAAACAATGTCTGAAGAAACTGCGACTCTTCCACAAGTTGCGAGTCCTCAACATTCACGACCTCGTACTACCAAATTGAAGATACTGATTGTATAGATAGTTAAGTTTGATTAAGACTGACAACCTCTACAAATGCTCTTCACTTCAGCTATATCGTGGATTTGTTTTCCACAAATTTATCTTAGCTAAAAAAAAGAAGTTAATCCCCATCCAATATCCATTGTTTTAGCCCATCCACTTTGAAATTTTTCCCAATGCTTTTGATAAACGGTAAACGCCTTCCTTAATATTTTCTTCTTTTTCACGCGCGAAAGTGAGGCGGATATACCCTTTTTTAGTTCCCATCGTTGAACCAGGTACAAAAATTACGCCTTGTTTCATACTTTCCTCTAATAGTTTGACTTCATCAATTTCTTCTTTAAATTTACACCAAAGATGGATGCCACCTTCAGGAATTTCAAATTCCACTTTATCTTGCAAATAGAAGTTAAGATAATAAATCAAATGATCCCGACGAGTTTTTAATTTGTTTCGCAGTTCGTTTATATGTGCTTCAAAAAAGGGTGATTCTAAAAAATCATTTGCAATCCATTGATTGTAACTAGCATGACCGAAATCTACTTGCTGCTTTACATCGGAAATACGCTCAATTACGGATTTGGGTCCATTAATCCAACCGATACGTAGACCGCTAGCTACAATTTTAGATAAAGAGCTAACATATAACACGTTTCCGTTCATATCCAATGATTTTAGCGTGCTCATTTTTTCGTGTGAGAATGCGGTTAAACTGTATGGATCGTCTTCTATAATGGGAATGCCGTATTCTGCGGAAAAATCTAAAATTTCTTTTCGGCGTTCTATACTGAGCAATGTTCCTGTTGGATTTTGAAAAATAGGGTTAAGAAAAATCATCCGTATACGGTGACGTTTATGCAATTTAATTAGTCCTTGAGGATCAATGCCATCTTTTCCAGCGGGTAAAAAAAACGTTTGAATACCTGCAGATTTGAAAATTTGTAAATCGTAATGATAGGAAGGATCTTCAATCACGACAGAATCACCTTGTTTTAGTAAACATTCAATAATAAGATGGATGGCTTGCTGTGCACCGGATGTAATTAATATGTGGTTGTCATCGGTTTTAATATCCCTTGAATGGGTAAGATGCTTAGCTATTGTTTGGCGTAAATTAACATTCCCTAACGGATGATCATAACCTAAGTGGCCGATAAAGGAACGCGTTGCCATAATGTTCCGTAAAGCGGCTAAGGGAAATAAATCGGCAGAAAGTTCTCCTGAGGCTAGGTTTATGAGCGTATCTTCTGCAGTATGTTTCCTAATTTTTTGGGCAATGGGGGTATTTGGTAAATAGCTACCTGCCTCAATGTATTGATTCCAACGGGGGATTCTTTTTTTAGTCATTCCCCATATGTCTCTAGTAACCATAGTGCCTGCCCCTTGAATTCGTTGGATTAAACCTTCTGCTTCTAGCTCGTCATAGGCAGTAACAACTGTGCTTCGATTAACACCTAATTCGGCTGCAAGTGTTCGTTCAGAAGGTAATGGCTTGTCTGTAGGGAGGGTGCCATCTAAAATTTCTTCTTCGATATACTTGGCGATTTGTTTATAAAGGGGTGTTTTTAGTGAACGATCTATTTGAAAATGCATATCCATCATCCTTTTTTTTAGTGGTTAAACATAATAACTGAAAATGTCTTGAAAATAACCATCCAATTATATTGTATTTTACCCATCCACTTAGGTTTTTTAAAACATAACATAATAAAATATCATAATAGATAAAAAAATGCTTTTAGTAATTGTGTGAAATCCAAAGAAATCATTAAATTATTACTAATTCATGACAAAGTGTTAATTTTGTTGTTTTCTTAAGTGAAGGGGACTAGTATTAAAGTCGATTAAGACAGACACTACAACTTCCACAAAAAACCTCATATTTCATGCTATATTCTCCCGATTAATAGAAAGGGGTTTATACATGTTAAAAAAACCTATTTTATTTGCATCCTTTTTAATGAGTTTCATTATGTTAGCTGGATGCGAACCTTTATTAGTGTTAGATCCTAAAGGACCACAAGCACAAACACAGGCAAAAGATATTATTTTATCAATCGGCATTATGTCGGCAATTGTTTTTATTGTCTTTATAATTCTTGCATATATGGTTTATAAATATCGAGCATCAAAACAGCCGGCCGATTATAAACCACCACACATTGAAGGAAACTTGCTTGTTGAACTCATATGTGTAGGAATTCCAGTTTTAATTGTTATTTATTTGTCTTTCGTTTCGGTTGATAGTAACAATAAGGTGGAAAATCCGCCAGAAGAATATGCAAATGAAGAACCGCTTGTGATTTATGCATCTACATCCAATTGGAAATGGCATTTCAGTTATCCAGAACAGAATATAGAAACAGTAAACTATTTATACATTCCAGCAGAACGCCCATTAGAATTTAAACTGTATTCCTATGGACCAATTACAAGTTTTTGGATTCCACAATTAGGTGGACAAAAATATGCAATGGCCGACATGGTTAATACATTGCATCTTGCAGCCTCTCAACCAGGGGAGTATATGGGACGTAACGCCAATTTTAATGGCAAAGGATTCGCAGAAAATACATTTGATGTAACAGCTGTATCGCAAGAAGAATTTGATGAGTGGGTTAACGAGGTTCACAGTAATGCAGAGCCGTTAACTGAAGTTAAGTTTGAGGAATTATTAGAGCCAGGTCATGTTGGACGTTCCACATTTACAGGAACACATTTAACCTTTTTACCACCACCTGAACATAATCACGGAGGAAGTGAGGAGCAAAATGAACATGAAACTCATGAATAATGGATTAAATTTAGATGCTCGAAAGGAGCTAGTCACTTATGGAATTTTTTGAACGATTTGCTGTACCGCATCCTAGTCCAGCGATATATGCTTCGATGGTTGCGATTGTCCTTGTTACAGTAGGGATTATTGTAGGCTTAACTTACTTTAAGTTATGGGGTTACTTATGGAGAGAGTGGTTAACGACCGTCGACCATAAAAAGATTGCGATTATGTATTTAATATCAGCAATCGCGATGTTATTCCGTGGTGGTGTCGATGCCATTATGATGCGTGCTCAATTAGCGCAGCCGGAAAACACATTATTAGATGCCCAACACTATAATGAAATTTTTACAACACATGGTTTGGTCATGATTATTTTTATGGCGATGCCTTTCATAATGGCATTTATGAATTTACTAGTGCCTCTACAAATAGGTGCTCGTGATGTAGCATTTCCAAGATTAAATGCACTTAGTTTTTGGTTGTTCTTTGTAGGAGCAATGTTATTAAATATTTCTTTCGTCATTGGAGGATCCCCAGATGCAGGGTGGACTTCTTACTTCCCACTAGCTGGTAATGAATTTAGCGAATCTGTCGGAACAAACTATTATATGTTCGCCTTACAGATTTCTGGGTTAGGGACACTAATTACAGGGATTAACTTTATTACAACTATTTTGTTATTCCGTGCACCAGGTATGACATTAATGAAGATGCCAATGTTTACTTGGTCAGCACTTACTGCCAATGTCATTATTGTATTCGCATTCCCGGTATTAACGATTGCTTTATTAATGGGAACGATGGATCGTTTATTCATGACAAACTTCTTTACAACGACGAATGGCGGTATGGATATGCTATGGGCAAACTTCTTCTGGGTTTGGGGACATCCTGAAGTTTATATCCTTATTTTACCGGCGTTCGGTATATATAGTGAAATTATAGCGACCTTCTCACAGCGTAACTTATACGGTCATAAATCGATGGTCGCATCTATGGTTATTATTTCGTTATTATCGTTCTTAGTATGGACACACCATTTCTTCACAATGGGGCAAGGTGCTTTAACAAACAGTATTTTCTCGATTACAACGATGGCGATTGCCGTTCCAACCGGGGTTAAAATCTTTAACTGGTTATTTACCCTTTGGAAAGGGAAAATCACTATTTCAACACCAATGCTGTACACACTTTTATTCATTCCGATCTTTACAATTGGAGGAGTAACAGGTGTCATGCTAGGGATGTCAGCAGCAGATTATCAATACCATAATACAATGTTTTTAGTAGCGCACTTCCATATGGTAATTATTCCTGGTGTCGTATTTGCGATGTTAGCAGGCTTACATTACTACTGGCCGAAATTCTTTAACTTCATGCTAAATGATAAATTAGGAAAAATTGAGGCATGGGTTATTTCAATGAGTACGTTATTAGCCTTTATGCCGATGTTTTTCTCGGGTTTAGATGGTCAAGCCCGCAGAATGTATACGTATTCCGAATCAACAGGTTTTACGATTTACAATATGATTTCCTTTGTTGGCGCCATTGGACTAGCTAGTGGTTTTGTGTTACTTGTTTACAATGTTTATCATAGTACACGTTATGCAACACGAAATATTCCAAGTGATCCATGGAATGCACGTTCATTAGAATGGGCAACGCATACGCCGATTCCGGAATATAACTTCGCAATTGTACCAACAGTCGACTCAACAGAAGCATTTTGGGATGCAAAAGAGAACGGACATGTCCTTTATAGAGAACCTTATACAAAAATTCATATGCCGAATAATAGCGGTATGCCATTTATTTTAGGATGTATTTTCTTTGTTTGGGGCTTCTCATTTGTCTTTGCTTTATGGATTCCGGTCCTTATTTCAACAATTGGTATTTTTGCTTGCCTAATACATCGATCGTTAGAAAAAGATCATGGGCGCTATATCGAAGTTGAAGAAATTAAAAAAATTGAACAAGCGGCAGGTGCTAGACGATGAAAATTGATAACTCGCGTCCATTAGAATATGGTACACTGCAAAACCGAGCAAATATTTTGGGCTTCTGGATCTTTTTAGGCGCAGAAATCATGCTGTTTGGTACTTTATTTGCAGGTTATTTTACGCTGGTCGATCGAACGGGGAATGGACCAACTGGTGCAGAAATTTTTGAAATCACACCAGTCATGTTGGAAACGTTTATCTTATTAACGAGTAGCTTTACGATTGGCTTAGCTATACATGCGATGCGTTTAAAACGCCAAAAAGTAATGATCACATTTTTTGTCATTACGCTTTTACTGGGGTTAGGGTTTTTAAGTATAGAAATATATGAATTTATGCATTACTACCATGTAGGAGCAGGCCTCCAAACGAGTGCATTCACCGCGATATTACTAACAACATTAGGTACTCATGGTGCACACGTAACATTCGGGATTGTATGGGGTGTTTTAATTGTTAGTCAAATTAAAAAACGAGGCATTACGCATGAAACAACAAACAAATCGTTTATCTTCTCTTTATACTGGCATTTCTTAGATGTCGTTTGGATCTTTATTTTTAGCTTCGTATACTTGAAAGGATTGGTGTCATAATATGGGTGATATTTTTCCGCGTAATCAAGTATTAGGATTTGTTTCATCACTAATTTTAACTGCTGTTGCATTGAGTGTTTACTTTTTAGATGCATCGTTCGATATTGCGATGACGATTTTATTAATTACAGCATTTATTCAAGCTGGTTTACAACTAATTGTTTTCATGCACGCTGGGGAAACAGAAGAACGAAGCGCAATTTTTACGAATTTGTTCTATGCAGTATTTATTGGACTGGTCACAGTTTTTGGAACACTGTTAACGATGATTTGGGGTTATATGTAACAAATAGTTTTTTAAAAAGGTAGATAAACAATCTCACAACTGTGAAGTTAACTGAAAGAAACACTCTCTATTGATGATGTAACGATGTGTACAAATCAATATAAGAGTGTTTTTTTGTATAAGCTACTAGAATAGGGAATGGAATAGTTTGAGAAATCTCGTCTTCGTAACTTTAGAGGTATTTTCGCAATCGTTAAATCGTCGCCAATCAAGTTTCATGCACCTATCTTGATAAGATAATTGAAAAATACAACAACGTAATTTTTTCTACCAATAGCAATTAACTTCGACTAACAATTACAGGTGGTCTATTGTTTAGTGACTCGAAATTTTATAAAATGAAAGATAGTGAAAATTAGAAAAAGGAGGGGAAATTATGTGGCGTAATCGAAATGTGTGGATAGTGCTTATTGGTGAATTTGTTGTAGGGCTTGGTCTTTGGGCCGGAATCATTGGTAATTTAGCTTTTATGTCGGAGTTTGTTGCCTCCGACTTTCATAAATCGGTTATATTGGCGATCGGGATGCTTGCAGGGGTAATTGTCGCACCATTAGCTGGTAAAATCATCGATGCATCGAGCAAGAAAAAGGTGCTCATAGGTTCGTCAATTGCACGTGTAATTACTGTATTTGTGATGTTTGCGGCGATTGCGTTCGATTCAGTTCTCTTGATGATTGTCTTTTTAATACTGCTTCAAATAGCAGCGACGTTCTTTATGCCTGCAATTCAATCGATCATACCAAAGATTGTTGATAAAAAAGATTTGCTTTCATTAAATGGCTGGCATATGAATGCGCGCACATTATCACGTATTGTTGGTGCAGCCGCCGCCGGATTATTCATAGCTTATGTGGATTTAATTTGGCTATATGTCGTATCACTTATTATGTATGCAGTCGTATTAGTTACATTATTCTTCTTACATATTGATGAGAGTACAGTGGAAAGTAAAACGAAAAAGAAGGAAAGTGGTAGTTTCAAAGAGGTGTTACCTGTATTGAAACAATATCCTGTTGTACTTGTAACTCTTGTGTTAATTGTTGTGCCGATATTATTTTTAGGCTCGTTCAACTTAATGATTATGAAAATTGCACAAATGCACAATTCAACTAGTATTTCAGGTTTATTGTATACAGTAGAAGGTGTCGGCTTTATGTTAGGGGCAATTGCTGTAAAGTATTTGGGGATACGAATGAAAACGGGGACGATGATGTTCAGCTTAGCATTACTGATTGGTGTCCTACAGTCGCTACTATTTTTCTCGACAATTGAAATAATGAATGTTGTTATTTTCGCTGTATTTGGCTTTGCGGTTGGCTGTTTTTTCCCAACGACGATGACGATTTTCCAAAAGCAAATGCCAACTGAGTATCACGGGCGCTTTTTTGCCTTCCGAAATATGATCGACCAAACATTGTTCCAATTAGTGCTACTGTCAACGGGTGCATTGCTTGATTGGTTTGGCCTGCCGATTACAGGTTTAGCATTTGGCTTATTTAGTTTAATGCTAACAATATTCTTTATGCTTTATTTAAAATCGAAAAAATATTCACTCGCATTTGAGTGAGAAGACGAAGTAGTTTGGGGAGTATAACCCGACTACTTTTTTGGATAGAAAAACATAAGACTTTCTAATGATTTTGGAAATCACGGTGAAAATTAAAGATAATGACATAGAATGTTCGGGTTTTGGTAAAACAAAACTTTCAATAATTTGTCTACAAAAGTTATAATAATGCTGAAAAAATCAAAAAATTAGTAATAGAGGGGGAATTTCACGAACTATAATTATATAAAAATAAAAAACGTTCGGAAATAGGGTTGAAATTAGAAAAATGAAATGATATATTACTATTATAAATTAAATACGTCGTCGTATAATGTCGGGAATATGGCCCGTGAGTTTCTACCGAATCACCGTAAATGATTCGACTACGATTTATTAATAAGTTTCAGTACTTTTATATTTGAGTATAGTACTTATTTTCCTTGAATCGTAGACATGCGGCTTTTTGTTCCGCGTGTCTTTTTGTATATTTAAGAGTCGATAAGTTCAAGTTATTGTAAGACGACAATACGGAGGAAAATTTCATTATGAAAAAGTATTTCGAGTTTGATAAACTTGGAACGAATTACCGCCGCGAAATTTTAGGTGGTTTCACTACATTCTTAGCGATGGCTTACATCCTTATTGTTAACCCATTAACGTTAACATTAGCAGATGTTCCGGATCTTCCAGATGCAATGCGTATGGATTACGGTGCAGTATTCGTAGCAACGGCATTATCAGCAGCAGTTGGTTCGTTTGTAATGGGCTTCTTAGCGAAGTACCCATTAGCGTTAGCGCCAGGTCTTGGTTTAAACGCATTCTTTGCATACACAGTAGTTTTAACAAATGGTAGCCCATGGCAACACGCTTTAGCAGCAGTATTTGTATCAGGGGTATTTTTCTTACTATTAACATTAACTGGTCTACGTGAAAAATTAATTAACGCAATCCCAATGGAATTAAAATTAGCTGTAGGCGCGGGTATTGGTTTATTCATCGCATTCATCGGTTTAAAAAATGCAGGAATCGTAGTAGCAAACCCAGCAACGTTTGTTGGTATTGGTAACTTAACAGAACCTCAAGTATTATTAGCAATCTTTGGTCTTGTTATTACAGTTATTTTCTTAGTACGCGGCATGAAAGCTGGTGTATTCATTGGGATGGCAATTACAGCAATCGTAGGTATTATCTTCGGTCAAGTAGATATGCCTTCATCAATTGTAGCAATGCCTCCATCATTAGAACCAACATTCGGTGCATTATTCTCAGCATTCGGTGACGCAGAGTTCTATACATTATCAATGTTATCAGTAATCTTAACATTCTTATTTGTTGACTTCTTCGACAATGCAGGTACTTTAATGGCTGTAGCGAATCAAGCTGGACTTGTTAAAGACAACAAATTACCACGTGCAGGTAAAGCGTTAATTTCTGACTCAATTGCAACAATCGCAGGTTCTATTTTTGGTACTTCAACTGTAACTTCATTTGTAGAGTCTTCTTCGGGTGTAGCAGCAGGTGCTCGTTCTGGTTTAGCTGCTGTTGTAACAGGCGTATGTTTCTTATTAGCATTATTCTTCTTACCAGTTTTATCTGTTGTAACTTCAGCAGTAACAGCACCAGCGCTAATCGTTGTAGGTGTATTAATGGTTGCATCTTTAGGTAAAATCGAGTGGGAAAAATTCGAAATAGCAGTACCAGCGTTCTTTACAATGTTAATGATGCCATTAACATTCTCAATTGCAACTGGTGTAGCAGTTGGTTTCGTATTCTATCCATTAACAATGATCGTAGCCGGCCGTGCAAAAGAAGTTCACCCGATTATGTACGTATTCGGTGCAATTTTCTTACTATACTTAGCAACAGCCGCGCACTAACAATACAAACTTCAAGCTATCTAGTCAAATGTCTAGATAGCTTTTTTCTCTTGTTAAAACATGTTAACAATATATATATATAAGAAGTGCAGAGAGGAGGGCGAATGATGGATCAAATTATCAATTATCGAAACAATAATAAGAAGTTATATAAGTAGATGTCGTGCTACCAAAGGAGTGCATATGGAAAACCAGAAAATTATTTATTGTAAAGATAGAAAGAGTGGCAGGCTTTGCTATTATTATGAATTTAGCTCCCCCCAATTATCTTTTCTTCGCCGAGCGAAAGTTTACTTCCATACATGATTTTGGAATAGATTGTTCAATAAAGCGTAATGGCATTGGTTCATTCTAATTTGAAGTTTGTGTAAACTAGGAAAAATAAAATATAGAAGTTGATGAATTAAACGTCTTTAATGAAAAATTAATTGCATTTTACGAATAACATTGAATGAAAACGATTAGTCGAAAGATGAAATTATCTATTTTATAATGTTATATTTCATGAGGAATAAAATTAATTTAAACTGACAAGTAAATTAACTTTACTTTATATATAATAGAAGAAACTCATATTAAACACTCTAATAAAAATCAGAAAATTCTTTTTTAAAATAAAGGGTTGTGCAAATTGATATTATGGGTGTATAGTTAAACACGTTGTTACGAAACAAACGAAAACAACACAAATTAAATTATTTTAAAAAGTTGTTGACAAACAAAAACAACTTCGGTAAGATATGAAACAGTCGCACAAACGACTAACACATGAACCTTGAAAACTGAACAAGCAACGTTAATGAATACAGCTTCTTAAATGAAGCAAAAATGATATCTAACTTAATTGTTAGAATCGCTAGCAAAGCAAATGAGCTTTCAAACTACTTTTATGGAGAGTTTGATCCTGGCTCAGGACGAACGCTGGCGGCGTGCCTAATACATGCAAGTCGAGCGAATGGATTTGGAGCTTGCTCCAATGACGTTAGCGGCGGACGGGTGAGTAACACGTGGGTAACCTACCCTATAGACTGGGATAACTTCGGGAAACCGGAGCTAATACCGGATAATACTTTGAACCACATGGTTGGAAGTTGAAAGATGGTTTCGGCTATCACTATAGGATGGACCCGCGGCGCATTAGCTAGTTGGTGAGGTAACGGCTCACCAAGGCGACGATGCGTAGCCGACCTGAGAGGGTGATCGGCCACACTGGGACTGAGACACGGCCCAGACTCCTACGGGAGGCAGCAGTAGGGAATCTTCCACAATGGACGAAAGTCTGATGGAGCAACGCCGCGTGAGTGAAGAAGGATTTCGGTTCGTAAAACTCTGTTGCAAGGGAAGAACAAGTAGCGTAGTAACTGGCGCTACCTTGACGGTACCTTGTTAGAAAGCCACGGCTAACTACGTGCCAGCAGCCGCGGTAATACGTAGGTGGCAAGCGTTGTCCGGAATTATTGGGCGTAAAGCGCGCGCAGGTGGTTCCTTAAGTCTGATGTGAAAGCCCCGGCTCAACCGGGGAGGGTCATTGGAAACTGGGGAACTTGAGTGCAGAAGAGGATAGTGGAATTCCAAGTGTAGCGGTGAAATGCGTAGAGATTTGGAGGAACACCAGTGGCGAAGGCGACTATCTGGTCTGTAACTGACACTGAGGCGCGAAAGCGTGGGGAGCAAACAGGATTAGATACCCTGGTAGTCCACGCCGTAAACGATGAGTGCTAAGTGTTGGGGGGTTTCCGCCCCTCAGTGCTGCAGCTAACGCATTAAGCACTCCGCCTGGGGAGTACGGTCGCAAGACTGAAACTCAAAGGAATTGACGGGGGCCCGCACAAGCGGTGGAGCATGTGGTTTAATTCGAAGCAACGCGAAGAACCTTACCAGGTCTTGACATCCCATTGACCACTGTAGAGATACAGTTTTCCCTTCGGGGACAACGGTGACAGGTGGTGCATGGTTGTCGTCAGCTCGTGTCGTGAGATGTTGGGTTAAGTCCCGCAACGAGCGCAACCCTTGTTCTTAGTTGCCATCATTTAGTTGGGCACTCTAAGGAGACTGCCGGTGATAAACCGGAGGAAGGTGGGGATGACGTCAAATCATCATGCCCCTTATGACCTGGGCTACACACGTGCTACAATGGACGGTACAAACGGTTGCCAACCCGCGAGGGGGAGCTAATCCGATAAAACCGTTCTCAGTTCGGATTGTAGGCTGCAACTCGCCTACATGAAGCCGGAATCGCTAGTAATCGCGGATCAGCATGCCGCGGTGAATACGTTCCCGGGCCTTGTACACACCGCCCGTCACACCACGAGAGTTTGTAACACCCGAAGTCGGTGAGGTAACCTTTATGGAGCCAGCCGCCGAAGGTGGGATAGATGATTGGGGTGAAGTCGTAACAAGGTAGCCGTATCGGAAGGTGCGGCTGGATCACCTCCTTTCTAAGGATATTTTCGGAATTCATTCCTAGGGAATGAAACATTAACGGTTGCTGTTCAGTTTTGAAGGTTCATTCTTAATTGAATGGAATACTTCAAAAAAATATTTGCTCTTGCTGCTAGCACTATCGTCGCAAGACTGCATGAAGCAAATTCAGTGAAGCTTAATCACGATGTGATTGAAGTCAGCTGCTTTGTTCTTTGAAAACTGGATAAAACGACATTGATAAGTAATAAACAAACATAGATCAAGAAATTGATCGTGCAATATCCTTAAAATCTTACTTTTTAAGTAAGTTTAACTTTTGGTTAAGTTAATAAGGGCGCACGGTGGATGCCTTGGCACTAGGAGTCGATGAAGGACGGCACTAACACCGATATGCCTCGGGGAGCTGTAAGTAAGCTTTGATCCGGGGATTTCCGAATGGGGGAACCCACTATCTTTAATCGGATAGTATCTACACGTGAATACATAGCGTGATGAGGACAGACGCAGGGAACTGAAACATCTAAGTACCTGCAGGAACAGAAAGAAAATTCGATTCCCTGAGTAGCGGCGAGCGAAACGGGAAGAGCCCAAACCAAAGAGCTTGCTCTTTGGGGTTGTAGGACACTCTATACGGAGTTACAAAAGATTGGATTAGACGAAGCGACTTGGAAAGGTCCGCGAAACAAGGTAAAAGCCCTGTAGTCAAAAGTTCAGTCCCTCCAGAGTGGATCCTGAGTACGGCGGAACACGTGAAATTCCGTCGGAATCCGGGAGGACCATCTCCCAAGGCTAAATACTACCTAGTGACCGATAGTGAACCAGTACCGTGAGGGAAAGGTGAAAAGCACCCCGGAAGGGGAGTGAAATAGATCCTGAAACCGTGTGCCTACAAGTAGTTAGAGCCCGTTAATGGGTGATAGCGTGCCTTTTGTAGAATGAACCGGCGAGTTACGATTACGTGCGAGGTTAAGTTGATAAGACGGAGCCGCAGCGAAAGCGAGTCTGAATAGGGCGAATTAGTACGTGGTCGTAGACCCGAAACCAGGTGATCTACCCATGTCCAGGATGAAGGTGAGGTAACACTTACTGGAGGTCCGAACCCACGCACGTTGAAAAGTGCGGGGATGAGGTGTGGGTAGCGGAGAAATTCCAATCGAACTTGGAGATAGCTGGTTCTCTCCGAAATAGCTTTAGGGCTAGCCTCGTGATTGAGAATACCGGAGGTAGAGCACTGTTTGGACTAGGGGGCATCTCGCTTTACCGAATTCAGACAAACTCCGAATGCCGGATATTTATACACGGGAGTCAGACTGCGAGTGATAAGATCCGTAGTCAAAAGGGAAACAGCCCAGACCACCAGCTAAGGTCCCAAAGTAATCGTTAAGTGGAAAAGGATGTGGCGTTGCTTAGACAACCAGGATGTTGGCTTAGAAGCAGCCATCATTTAAAGAGTGCGTAATAGCTCACTGGTCGAGTGACGCTGCGCCGAAAATGTATCGGGGCTAAACGATTCACCGAAGCTGTGGATGCATACCATTGGTATGCGTGGTAGGAGAGCGTTCTAAGGGCGTTGAAGTCAGACCGGAAGGACTGGTGGAGCGCTTAGAAGTGAGAATGCCGGTATGAGTAGCGAAACATGGGTGAGAATCCCATGCACCGTATGACTAAGGTTTCCTGAGGAAGGCTCGTCCGCTCAGGGTTAGTCGGGACCTAAGCCGAGGCCGATAGGCGTAGGCGATGGATAACAGGTTGATATTCCTGTACTACCTCCCCACCGTTTGAGAAATGGGGGGACGCAGTAGGGTAGGGTAAGCAGAGCGTTGGTTGTCTCTGTTCAAGCAGTAAGGTGTGTGCGTAGGCAAATCCGCGTACTTTAACATTGAGCTGTGATGACGACTCCGTATGGAGGAAGTTCCTGATCTCACACTGCCAAGAAAAGCCTCTATCGAGGTGGGAGGTACCCGTACCGCAAACCGACACAGGTAGTCGAGGAGAGAATCCTAAGGTGTGCGAGAGAACTCTCGTTAAGGAACTCGGCAAAATGACCCCGTAACTTCGGGAGAAGGGGTGCTCTGGTAGGGTGTATAGCCCGAGAGAGCCGCAGTGAATAGGCCCAGGCGACTGTTTAGCAAAAACACAGGTCTCTGCAAAACCGTAAGGTGACGTATAGGGGCTGACGCCTGCCCGGTGCTGGAAGGTTAAGAGGAGTGGTTAGCGCAAGCGAAGCTGCGAATTGAAGCCCCAGTAAACGGCGGCCGTAACTATAACGGTCCTAAGGTAGCGAAATTCCTTGTCGGGTAAGTTCCGACCCGCACGAAAGGCGTAACGATCTGGGCACTGTCTCAACGAGAGACTCGGTGAAATTATAGTACCTGTGAAGATGCAGGTTACCCGCGACAGGACGGAAAGACCCCGTGGAGCTTTACTGTAGCTTGATATTGAATTTTGGTACAACTTGTACAGGATAGGTAGGAGCCAGAGATCTCGGAGCGCCAGCTTCGAAGGAGGCGTCGGTGGGATACTACCCTGGTTGTATTGAACTTCTAACCCATGCCCCTTAGCGGGGTAGGAGACAGTGTCAGGCGGACAGTTTGACTGGGGCGGTCGCCTCCTAAAAGGTAACGGAGGCGCCCAAAGGTTCCCTCAGAATGGTTGGAAATCATTCGTAGAGTGTAAAGGCATAAGGGAGCTTGACTGCGAGACCTACAAGTCGAGCAGGGTCGAAAGACGGGCTTAGTGATCCGGTGGTTCCGCATGGAAGGGCCATCGCTCAACGGATAAAAGCTACCCCGGGGATAACAGGCTTATCTCCCCCAAGAGTCCACATCGACGGGGAGGTTTGGCACCTCGATGTCGGCTCATCGCATCCTGGGGCTGTAGTCGGTCCCAAGGGTTGGGCTGTTCGCCCATTAAAGCGGTACGCGAGCTGGGTTCAGAACGTCGTGAGACAGTTCGGTCCCTATCCGTCGTGGGCGTAGGAAATTTGAGAGGAGCTGTCCTTAGTACGAGAGGACCGGGATGGACACACCGCTGGTGTACCAGTTGTCTTGCCAAAGGCATCGCTGGGTAGCTATGTGTGGACGGGATAAGTGCTGAAAGCATCTAAGCATGAAGCCCCCTCAAGATGAGATTTCCCATTACGCAAGTAAGTAAGACCCCTGAAAGACGATCAGGTAGATAGGTTCGAGGTGGAAGTGTGGCGACACATGTAGCTGACGAATACTAATCGGTCGAGGACTTAACCACATGTTTATGAATATCAATGAAACGTTTATCCAGTTTTGAAAGAACAATCTTTCAATTTAATAAGTGAAGTGATGATGGCAAAGAGGTCACACCTGTTCCCATACCGAACACAGAAGTTAAGCTCTTTAGCGTCGATGGTAGTTGGGGGTTTCCCCCTGTGAGAGTAGAACGTCGCTTCGCACGAATGAAAACCACTGAGTAATCAGTGGTTTTTTTGTTTTTAACTCTTTGCTCATCCGGCTATTTTTCTCTCAGAATTAACTTTCAAATTATAAACCTACTAAAATTCACAGGATTTTAGATTCCTGTGAATAATTCGGGTTAATTTATCTAGTGAGCTGTCTTTTTTATGGTTTTCTAACAAATAGGCAACTTTTTTTTAATATCAAAAGTACTTCGTCGCACCGTTAGTCATTATTTGAACTATCCGTGAATGCGCTTGTAATTGTACCAGCCTTAAAGTTGTGGGCACACATAATAATTAAAGACCAATTCAGTTTAAGTTCAGTGAGAAATGAAAAAAATTACAAAAATAATATACTAATGAAACTTTTATCCAGTATACTATGAAAGAAAAATGTGCAAAGAATCAAGGTCAAAAGGGAGAAAGTGAATGAAGAAATTATTAGGGAATCTCAAGATTGTCACAAAAATTGGTATACTTATTCCTATTATTACAATATTTCTAGTGAGTATGTCTATCATTAACTATTTGGGTGCATCGAATGAACTGGAAAATTCTATTGAAAATGAAATGTCATTATTGTCGGATAATGTAAGTAATTCAGTTGAAAATAAATTATATTCGCATAAACAGCTCATGTATAGTGCAAAGTCTGCAATAGAATCAATAGATAAGCCTATGAAAAGGGAACAATTTGTACGCTTCGTAGAGCAATTACTTCCATCAAACAAAGAAACATATGGTATGGGATTTTGGTTAGAGAAGGATGTTGCAAATGGCGAACTTTTTGGACCCTACGCCCATAAGGATGGCGAAAAAGTTATCTATACGGACATTTATGAAGATCCATCATATGATTTTCATACACAGGAGTGGTATACAAATAGCTTAAAATCAGCAGAAGTTACATACACGGAGCCCTATTTTGATGAAGCGTTAGGGGAAATGTTTATTTCATTTGGTATTCAATTAGTAAAAGGTAATGAGCCAATCGGGGTTATTACAGCAGATTACGTGCTCAATTCTATTCAATCCATCGTATCAGACGTCACTATCCGAGAAAGTGGATATGCCTTTTTAATGGAAGACAGCGGAAAATTTTTAACGCATCCTGATCCGGAAAAAGTGAATAATGAAACAGTTCAAAATTACTTGAATATGCCTATTGAAAAGTTAGCAAATGTGGAAGATTTAATAGAAATAACAATCGATGACGAAGAATATACGTTACAATACAAGCAAATTGACGGTATGCCATGGAAGCTCGTTTTACTTGTGCCAACCAGTGAGCTTTATAGTGAGGTACAAGCAATGCTATATCAACAAATTATTGCAAGTATTGTACTAATATTACTCATTGCTATCGTCATTTTCTTAATTGCACGCTATATACGCAGTGAAGTACAAAATATGAATGGTTATTTAGGTAGTCTAGCAAATGGCGATTTAACGCAAACGATGGCTGCCGATACAAAGGATGAATTTGGTGAGATGGCCCAATACTACAATCATTCTCAGCAATCATTAGGGGGTATGGTCCAGCGAATATTGTCTGAGTCAGAAATTGTTGCATCGACGGCAGAGGAGCTAACTGCAAGTGTGCAAGAGGTCAATCTATCTATTACAAATGTAGCTACATCTATGCAGGATGTCGCGGAAAATACAAGTAAACAGCATGTCGTTAGTGAACAGTTAGAATCCGTAACGACTGTACTAGCTAATGATATGCACGGTGTAGTGAATGTTTTAGAAAATGCTGTTCAAAAATCGACAACAACATCTGATATTGCAGCGGGCGGCTCAAAACAAATTCGCACATTTGTTGATGAGATTACACAGCTACATATACAAGTGGAGAACAGTGCTAACCTAGTAAATAGTTTAAAGGATCAATCCGCACAAATTAACACGATGAGCCAACTTATTTCATCTATTACTGACCAAACAAACTTGTTATCTTTAAATGCAGCTATTGAAGCAGCGCGTGCTGGAGAAGCAGGAAAAGGTTTTGCAGTGGTGGCTGGGGAAGTAAAGGCCCTTGCCGAGCAAACAGGCCATGCCTCACAGGACATCGCTAAGCTGGTGCGTAATATTCAAGATCAAATCAACGAAGCGGTCTCAATGATGGAACAAAGTCGTACAATTGCACATAACGGTATTGATTCTGTTCAACAAGCAGGAGTAACGTTTGATACGATTACAAATGCTATTCAAGATTTAAAAAGAACGATTGAAGAGACTAGTCATAACACAACAAATGCTTACGGGAAGCTTACAGAGGTAATTGTAACCGTACAAGCAATAAGAGAACAGGCAATAGCAACAAACGAGCACACATTAAATGTATCAGCTATCACAGAGGAACAATCGTCCACAATGAATGAAATGGCGGTAGCCTCTGAGCAACTTGCAATGCTCGCACAAAGTCTTCAGGAAGAAACAGGGAAATTTAACGTTTAGTTTGTATTTGAAAGGACTGCAATTTTTGATAGCTTACGATTATTAAAAGTATTTGCTGCGATAACGATTCAAAAGAATATAAGAGATACACGGAGAGCAAGAGAAAGAGATTACGTTCAAGCAATTTTCTGTGAAAGTAAATAATTCCTTATGAATCTGAATAATCTTGATTAGGCTAGGTAATGCTAGTTGTGACCTGAAAAAGCCAATAAGAAAACAGAGCTACCTGTGATGGGGTAACTTTGAATAAAACTTTTTGGTTTTGGTTATACTAAGTTATTGGTGGTTCTTTGAACGGCTCCTTGTTCTGTAGCATGGAGTAAATGATCCGAAGCATTCGATGCGATATGGCAACGAGTGCTTTTTTCTTGCCTCGTTTAGCGGCGAGTGACCAGTACTTTATGGCTAATGCACGATTATGGCATCTCGAAATGAACTAAATCGAATTTTTTAAAAATCGAACCCGCACCAAGGGAGAAGTCTGCTCAAAAATTAGTTTTTCCTAAGAATCATTTTAACTTTTCTCTCATTTGGCTATTTTCACCTGACGAATGAATTTTTATATGAGAATTCTACTCAAATTCTTGAGAGTTTGGGTTTTCGTGAATAATTCGGGGGATTGGCTATAGAAATTTTATCGTAGGATTAAAATATACTAGGTTTCTATATTAAATTAAATTTAAAGATAAAAATTTATGTTGCCAAAATAATAATATAGTGATATATTATTATAAGTCGCAAGGGCGACAAACAATATCGAAAACATCATCTAAATAAAATGTTGACATAATGTTTTAAAGATGGTAAGATATAAAAGTTGTCACAAACGACAACAACATGAACCTTGAAAACTGAACAAGCAACGTTAATGAATACAGCTTCTTAAATGAAGCAAAAATGATTTCTAACTTAATTGTTAGAATCGCTAGCAAAGCAAATGAGCTTTCAAACTACTTTTATGGAGAGTTTGATCCTGGCTCAGGACGAACGCTGGCGGCGTGCCTAATACATGCAAGTCGAGCGAATGGATTTGGAGCTTGCTCCAATGACGTTAGCGGCGGACGGGTGAGTAACACGTGGGTAACCTACCCTATAGACTGGGATAACTTCGGGAAACCGGAGCTAATACCGGATAATACTTTGAACCACATGGTTGGAAGTTGAAAGATGGTTTCGGCTATCACTATAGGATGGACCCGCGGCGCATTAGCTAGTTGGTGAGGTAACGGCTCACCAAGGCGACGATGCGTAGCCGACCTGAGAGGGTGATCGGCCACACTGGGACTGAGACACGGCCCAGACTCCTACGGGAGGCAGCAGTAGGGAATCTTCCACAATGGACGAAAGTCTGATGGAGCAACGCCGCGTGAGTGAAGAAGGATTTCGGTTCGTAAAACTCTGTTGCAAGGGAAGAACAAGTAGCGTAGTAACTGGCGCTACCTTGACGGTACCTTGTTAGAAAGCCACGGCTAACTACGTGCCAGCAGCCGCGGTAATACGTAGGTGGCAAGCGTTGTCCGGAATTATTGGGCGTAAAGCGCGCGCAGGTGGTTCCTTAAGTCTGATGTGAAAGCCCCCGGCTCAACCGGGGAGGGTCATTGGAAACTGGGGAACTTGAGTGCAGAAGAGGATAGTGGAATTCCAAGTGTAGCGGTGAAATGCGTAGAGATTTGGAGGAACACCAGTGGCGAAGGCGACTATCTGGTCTGTAACTGACACTGAGGCGCGAAAGCGTGGGGAGCAAACAGGATTAGATACCCTGGTAGTCCACGCCGTAAACGATGAGTGCTAAGTGTTGGGGGGTTTCCGCCCCTCAGTGCTGCAGCTAACGCATTAAGCACTCCGCCTGGGGAGTACGGTCGCAAGACTGAAACTCAAAGGAATTGACGGGGGCCCGCACAAGCGGTGGAGCATGTGGTTTAATTCGAAGCAACGCGAAGAACCTTACCAGGTCTTGACATCCCATTGACCACTGTAGAGATACAGTTTTCCCTTCGGGGACAACGGTGACAGGTGGTGCATGGTTGTCGTCAGCTCGTGTCGTGAGATGTTGGGTTAAGTCCCGCAACGAGCGCAACCCTTGTTCTTAGTTGCCATCATTTAGTTGGGCACTCTAAGGAGACTGCCGGTGATAAACCGGAGGAAGGTGGGGATGACGTCAAATCATCATGCCCCTTATGACCTGGGCTACACACGTGCTACAATGGACGGTACAAACGGTTGCCAACCCGCGAGGGGGAGCTAATCCGATAAAACCGTTCTCAGTTCGGATTGTAGGCTGCAACTCGCCTACATGAAGCCGGAATCGCTAGTAATCGCGGATCAGCATGCCGCGGTGAATACGTTCCCGGGCCTTGTACACACCGCCCGTCACACCACGAGAGTTTGTAACACCCGAAGTCGGTGAGGTAACCTTTATGGAGCCAGCCGCCGAAGGTGGGATAGATGATTGGGGTGAAGTCGTAACAAGGTAGCCGTATCGGAAGGTGCGGCTGGATCACCTCCTTTCTAAGGATATTTTCGGAATTCATTCCTAGGGAATGAAACATTAACGGTTGCTGTTCAGTTTTGAAGGTTCATTCTTAATTGAATGGAATACTTCAAAAAAATATTTGCTCTTGCTGCTAGCACTATCGTCGCAAGACTGCATGAAGCAAATTCAGTGAAGCTTAATCACGATGTGATTGAAGTCAGCTGCTTTGTTCTTTGAAAACTGGATAAAACGACATTGATAAGTAATAAACAAACATAGATCAAGAAATTGATCGTGCAATATCCTTAAAATCTTACTTTTTAAGTAAGTTTAACTTTTGGTTAAGTTAATAAGGGCGCACGGTGGATGCCTTGGCACTAGGAGTCGATGAAGGACGGCACTAACACCGATATGCCTCGGGGAGCTGTAAGTAAGCTTTGATCCGGGGATTTCCGAATGGGGGAACCCACTATCTTTAATCGGATAGTATCTACACGTGAATACATAGCGTGATGAGGACAGACGCAGGGAACTGAAACATCTAAGTACCTGCAGGAACAGAAAGAAAATTCGATTCCCTGAGTAGCGGCGAGCGAAACGGGAAGAGCCCAAACCAAAGAGCTTGCTCTTTGGGGTTGTAGGACACTCTATACGGAGTTACAAAAGATTGGATTAGACGAAGCGACTTGGAAAGGTCCGCGAAACAAGGTAAAAGCCCTGTAGTCAAAAGTTCAGTCCCTCCAGAGTGGATCCTGAGTACGGCGGAACACGTGAAATTCCGTCGGAATCCGGGAGGACCATCTCCCAAGGCTAAATACTACCTAGTGACCGATAGTGAACCAGTACCGTGAGGGAAAGGTGAAAAGCACCCCGGAAGGGGAGTGAAATAGATCCTGAAACCGTGTGCCTACAAGTAGTTAGAGCCCGTTAATGGGTGATAGCGTGCCTTTTGTAGAATGAACCGGCGAGTTACGATTACGTGCGAGGTTAAGTTGATAAGACGGAGCCGCAGCGAAAGCGAGTCTGAATAGGGCGAATTAGTACGTGGTCGTAGACCCGAAACCAGGTGATCTACCCATGTCCAGGATGAAGGTGAGGTAACACTTACTGGAGGTCCGAACCCACGCACGTTGAAAAGTGCGGGGATGAGGTGTGGGTAGCGGAGAAATTCCAATCGAACTTGGAGATAGCTGGTTCTCTCCGAAATAGCTTTAGGGCTAGCCTCGTGATTGAGAATACCGGAGGTAGAGCACTGTTTGGACTAGGGGGCATCTCGCTTTACCGAATTCAGACAAACTCCGAATGCCGGATATTTATACACGGGAGTCAGACTGCGAGTGATAAGATCCGTAGTCAAAAGGGAAACAGCCCAGACCACCAGCTAAGGTCCCAAAGTAATCGTTAAGTGGAAAAGGATGTGGCGTTGCTTAGACAACCAGGATGTTGGCTTAGAAGCAGCCATCATTTAAAGAGTGCGTAATAGCTCACTGGTCGAGTGACGCTGCGCCGAAAATGTATCGGGGCTAAACGATTCACCGAAGCTGTGGATGCATACCATTGGTATGCGTGGTAGGAGAGCGTTCTAAGGGCGTTGAAGTCAGACCGGAAGGACTGGTGGAGCGCTTAGAAGTGAGAATGCCGGTATGAGTAGCGAAACATGGGTGAGAATCCCATGCACCGTATGACTAAGGTTTCCTGAGGAAGGCTCGTCCGCTCAGGGTTAGTCGGGACCTAAGCCGAGGCCGATAGGCGTAGGCGATGGATAACAGGTTGATATTCCTGTACTACCTCCCCACCGTTTGAGAAATGGGGGGACGCAGTAGGGTAGGGTAAGCAGAGCGTTGGTTGTCTCTGTTCAAGCAGTAAGATGTGTGCGTAGGCAAATCCGCGTACTTTAACATTGAGCTGTGATGACGACTCCGTATGGAGGAAGTTCCTGATCTCACACTGCCAAGAAAAGCCTCTATCGAGGTGGGAGGTACCCGTACCGCAAACCGACACAGGTAGTCGAGGAGAGAATCCTAAGGTGTGCGAGAGAACTCTCGTTAAGGAACTCGGCAAAATGACCCCGTAACTTCGGGAGAAGGGGTGCTCTGGTAGGGTGTATAGCCCGAGAGAGCCGCAGTGAATAGGCCCAGGCGACTGTTTAGCAAAAACACAGGTCTCTGCAAAACCGTAAGGTGACGTATAGGGGCTGACGCCTGCCCGGTGCTGGAAGGTTAAGAGGAGTGGTAAGCGCAAGCGAAGCTGCGAATTGAAGCCCCAGTAAACGGCGGCCGTAACTATAACGGTCCTAAGGTAGCGAAATTCCTTGTCGGGTAAGTTCCGACCCGCACGAAAGGCGTAACGATCTGGGCACTGTCTCAACGAGAGACTCGGTGAAATTATAGTACCTGTGAAGATGCAGGTTACCCGCGACAGGACGGAAAGACCCCGTGGAGCTTTACTGTAGCTTGATATTGAATTTTGGTACAACTTGTACAGGATAGGTAGGAGCCAGAGATCTCGGAGCGCCAGCTTCGAAGGAGGCGTCGGTGGGATACTACCCTGGTTGTATTGAACTTCTAACCCATGCCCCTTAGCGGGGTAGGAGACAGTGTCAGGCGGACAGTTTGACTGGGGCGGTCGCCTCCTAAAAGGTAACGGAGGCGCCCAAAGGTTCCCTCAGAATGGTTGGAAATCATTCGTAGAGTGTAAAGGCATAAGGGAGCTTGACTGCGAGACCTACAAGTCGAGCAGGGTCGAAAGACGGGCTTAGTGATCCGGTGGTTCCGCATGGAAGGGCCATCGCTCAACGGATAAAAGCTACCCCGGGGATAACAGGCTTATCTCCCCCAAGAGTCCACATCGACGGGGAGGTTTGGCACCTCGATGTCGGCTCATCGCATCCTGGGGCTGTAGTCGGTCCCAAGGGTTGGGCTGTTCGCCCATTAAAGCGGTACGCGAGCTGGGTTCAGAACGTCGTGAGACAGTTCGGTCCCTATCCGTCGTGGGCGTAGGAAATTTGAGAGGAGCTGTCCTTAGTACGAGAGGACCGGGATGGACACACCGCTGGTGTACCAGTTGTCTTGCCAAAGGCATCGCTGGGTAGCTATGTGTGGACGGGATAAGTGCTGAAAGCATCTAAGCATGAAGCCCCCTCAAGATGAGATTTCCCATTACGCAAGTAAGTAAGACCCCTGAAAGACGATCAGGTAGATAGGTTCGAGGTGGAAGTGTGGCGACACATGTAGCTGACGAATACTAATCGGTCGAGGACTTAACCACATGTTTATGAATATCAATGAAACGTTTATCCAGTTTTGAAAGAACAATCTTTCAATTTAATAAGTGAAGTGATGATGGCAAAGAGGTCACACCTGTTCCCATACCGAACACAGAAGTTAAGCTCTTTAGCGTCGATGGTAGTTGGGGGTTTCCCCCTGTGAGAGTAGAACGTCGCTTCGCACGAATAAAAACCACTGAGTAATCAGTGGTTTTTTTGTGCTTTAATTAAGATTACTATAGAAAATAGTTCTTTAGAAATGGAATAGCTTCAAAATAAATAGTATGTATTTCTTACTGAATAAGGTAAAATGAAGATAAATTTAAACAAAGGTTTGATTGCGTATGGTTGGATTTTTAAAAAAGTTATTTTCATCTAAATCTTTGCTACCTGAACAACAGTATGACGATCGTGGCTTTAATGTATATGGTATTCATAAAAATGGTACGAAATATGATGATCATGGTTATGATGTACGTGGCTTTGGCGAAAATGGCAAAACACGCAATCGGAAATATTATGACGATAATGGGTTCGATGCAAAAGGAATCCATTTAACCGGGAAAAAATATATTGCTGGATATGATTGCTTTGGCTATGATTCATTAGGCTTCAATAAAGAAGGTTGGAATCGAGAAGGATTTTATAAGGACGGCTTTAGTAAAGATAACTATGACAAAGATGGTTTTAACCGAAAAGGAATCAATAAATATGGATTTAATAAAGAGGGTATCCATAAAAATGGTACACGCTTAGATAATAAAGGTTTTAATGTACATGGTTTTAATAAAGACGGTTTGGACCGAGATGGTTATAATCGCGGTGGTTTTAATCAGATGGGTTACAATCGAGCAGGCTTTCATGAAGATGGCTATAATCGGGCGGGGTATGACAAGGATGGGTATAGTCGAGAAGGCTACAACAAAAAGGGCTATAATCGAGAGGGCTTTACTGTTGCGGGAATTGATATAGAAGGTTATGACCAGGCTGGTTTCAATAAGAAAGGCTATGACCGGGAAGGCTTCAATCGAGAGGGCTACGATAAACAAGGCTATAATCGAAATGGCAAAACACAAGAAGGCTTTAACGCACAGGGCTATAATGAACTTGGTTATGACAAGGATGGATATAATAAGCAAGGATTTAATGGAGAAGGCTATAATAGAGAAGGCTATGACCAAAGTGGTTTTAATAAAGAAGGTTATGATAAGGAAGGCTACAACCGATCGGGGTTTGATAGTATAGGCTTAGACAGAGAAGGCTTTAATAGTGATGGCTATGATCGCCAGGGGTATAACCGTGCAGGAGAACGTATACATTGAAGGGGGCGTCCTGAAAGCAATTTCGGGACGCCTCCTTTGTGCTGAGGATGGAGGCTAGCACGATGCTGTTCATGAATGCGTTGTCACATGAAGTGAGGGTTTTAGAATTTGTTCCTATTTCTGACAATCGCAGAAGAACCACCACAGCCGATAATTGACACATGAGTGGAGCACTGTCCAAAAAGAATCACTTTTTGGACAGCTCCTTTTTTATTTGGAAAAAGTAAAACTTTGTTCGTTGGGGGTTTTCCTCATCCCCCAACGAGCATTAACCTTTATCAATCGAGCTTTTAGGGACAGTGGCTCAACCTATTGTCCCTTAATGCGGGATAAAAGTTATACTAAAAAATAAAGAAATTATAAAGTTACCAATTTCCAATTAAATGATTGTTATAGTAATTACAGGAGGCGAACTAAATGGAGCAAATTCTTTTAGTAGAAGATGATCGTGAAATTGCACGAATTATAAAGGATACGTTAACGAAGGAAGGTTATTTTGTGACGTGGGCAACGACAGGTATTGAAGGATTAGAAGATTTTTCTGCCGGCAGCTATTCGTTAGTGCTTGTTGATTGGATGATGCCTGAAATGGATGGGCTGACAATGATTGAGCATATCCGTCTGCAAAGTGACGTACCGATTATTATGATAAGTGCAAAAAGCGAAGATGCTGATAAAGTAGAAGGCTTGCAAGACGCCGACGATTATTTAGCCAAACCGTTTTCGTTAGAAGAGCTAAAGGCTCGTGTTCGATCTCAATTAAGACGTTGGCAACGATACAATAAAGTAAATGTGCAAGAGGAAAAATTACAATTTACACAGGGCTTAATGATGGACCTTAGTAAAGAGCTCGTCTATGTGCACGAAGAGAAAGTAAATTTAACACAAAAGGAATATGCACTGTTAAAAGTATTCGTACAGCATCCATTAGAAGTGTTTACGAAACAGGCACTTTATACGCATGTATGGCAACAGACGGAACTCGATCAAACACATACGGTGACCGTACATATCAAAGCGTTACGCGAAAAATTAAATGATCCAGTTAGAAAACCTTATTTCATTGAAACGGTTTGGGGAAAGGGTTACCGTTTTATCGGTGAGCAACTATGAAAATTAAATCATGGTTATTGTTAACTTATTTGCTTGTCATGCTCATTCCACTTGGTGCATTTTACGGGTTATATGTGTCGATCAATGCCTATTATCAAGACAAAAATGTAGATGAATATTTTAATACATGGTCGCAGGTGACAGAGTTAAAAAAACTATTAAGCAACCAAGCCCTTTATACGAGCCAGCAACGTTTTGAAAAAATTGAAGCATTAACATCCAATCAATTAATGATTACACTGTATAGCCCAAATGGCAAAATTTATTATTCTTCCGATCCGCTGAGCGCATATAGCAATTTTGAAGCGAGAAGTTCATTGTATAAAAACTTGTATGAGCTTAAGCAAAACTATAAAACTTTTGTTTATAAAGAACCTGTATATAAAGATGGTGCAATTAAAGGCGTCTATAAAATTACACTTGCTCGTACGGAGTGGCTGGAGGAAGTAAATTCAAAATCAGCGTTTGTAATTGGGAGCTTAATCATTGTGTTGCTTCTAGTATATAGTGCAGTCGTGTATTTTTTAAATCACCGTTTAAATCGTCCAGTAAAGCAGTTAATTGAACAAATGCGCTTCTTTGCAAAAGGGGAGCCTACTACAACATTGGCTGTTCAAAAAGATGAGTTAGGTGAGCTAACGGATAATTTTCAAATGATGCAACTGGAGATCGTTGCAACACGAGACAAGCTAAATAGTGAGCAGCGTCAAAAGGAATTTATGATTGCCAGTCTTTCGCATGATTTAAAAACGCCGCTAACATCGATTCAAGCCTATACAGAGAGCTTGCTTGCAGGGAAGCTAAGTGAACGGGAACAACAGGAATATTTGCAAATCATTCACGGCAAATCGGATTTTATGAAGCAGTTACTGGATGATTTAATGATGTTTACATTGCTACAGTCGAATACGTATGATATGGAGCTTGTAGAAGTAGATGGTCGTGAATTTTTCGAGATGCTGCTTAGTGATTATGAACAGATTAGTATAGAAAAAGGCTTTAAGGGATTAACGATGATTCAGCTTGAAAATAATTATTTGGTCAATCCGAAACAGCTAATGCGTGTTGTCGACAATGTTGTATCGAATGCTTGGACGTATACCAATATCGGAGGCGATATTGCGATAGCTGCGTTTGAAAGCGAGGTCATTCCGCGTGAATGGAGCCATTTAATCCAATATTTTACGAATGAGGGCTTATATATGGTGATTGAAAATAGTGGGGTGATGCTTACCGAACAGCAGTGTCAGCAAATATTTGAACCACTGCATCAATTAGATGAGTCGCGCAGTAGTGTAGGGCAACGTGGAGCGGGGCTAGGATTAAGCATTGCCAAACAAATTATTGAAAAGCATAACGGAACTATTCAGGCAGTTTCACAATCAAATAAAACCGCCATGATCATATGGCTACCAAAAATCGAGGAGCGAGAACTATGAAAAAAGTGATTTATTCAGCAGCACTCATTTTAACATTATCATTAGCAGCATGTAGCAGCACAGAGGAGCATTCACCTCAAGAAATTTTAAATCAGGCGATGCAAGAAACATCTGAGCTAACTTCGTATTATGCAGAATATAATATTACGATGGAAGATGGAACAGAAGTTCTTTCAAAGCAATGGGCAAAGAACGGCAAAAATCGTGTGGAAATTATTGATTCAACAGGTGAGGAGTCGCTGGCCATTAATGATGGGAAAACATTAACTTCCTATACGAAATCAACAAATACCGCAATGATTATGGATATTTCATCAAATGGTGATGGCTTTGTACAGCTTACATTAAAAGAGCAGGCACTACGCCTATTAGAGCAAGTTCAGGATTCACATGATATTACAATTGGTGAACAAGAAAAAATCGCAGGGCATGAGACTTATCATTTAATTGCGAAGGAGAAAAAGTCCGGCTCGTTATATGGCGATATGGAAATTTGGGTCGATAAAAAGACGTGGATGACCTTAAAATCAGTTACTTCAAGTGAAGACATGGCGATGACAGTAGAGTTCACAAAGTTTGAGCCAAATGCCAAAATTAAAGATGAGCTATTTGTAGCAGATTTACCAGAAGATGCGACCATAGAAATGGTAAAAAATGAGCCACCTGCGCAATTAACAATGGAAGAAGCGACTGAAAAATTAGGTACGTTTTTAATCGTTCCTGAATCGACGGGTTATAAATTAGAAAGTATTGAAGATATGAACATGCCCGATACAGGAGAGATTGCTTTAACCTATACGAAAAATGATGAGCCACAATTTACGTTATCTGTATTTAAACCTATAGAACAAATAGGTGATGAGGAGGATACAATTGAAGTGCGTAAACAACAAGGGACAAAGATGGATTCGGAGTACTTCAAGTTACTGCAATGGGATGAACAAGGTTTACGTTACAATGTCATCTTTGAAAATCCCGATTTAACATTTGAACAAGTGTTAGCAATTACTGAGCAAATGGAATTCACAAAATAAACAACGAGGAGTGCTGAAATAGTACTCCTCTTTTTAATTCCACAAAAATTGTGACAGTTCGTTCACAAATTTAACTCGTTCTATTAGGTAGCATATTGTGTAAAATGTTATAGTTAGAGCGATATTTAAAGTCGGAAGGATGACCAGTTTGACCAAAAAGCAAGTATGGTATGAAGTACAAGAAAGTGAAACAATCGAGCAATGTCTTGACCGAATGAAGGAGGATGGTTATATGCCATTTGGACGTAAAGAAGAACCTGTTTTTGAGGAAGTAAATGGAGAACCGGTATACTTACGTCAAAAAATTCAATTCAAAGGCATATTGTATGAAGAATAATTAGAATAACGATTCAAAACCGAACAATATTGTTTCACTAAAATTTATTGTTCGCATTTTTGCATTGATTTTCTGTGGAAGCCTTGTTAAAATGTGTACAGGAAAAACATTTTATCCCTCATATATGCTAGAGAATATGGCTCTAGTGTCTCTACCCGGCACCGTAAATACCGGACTATGTGGGAAAGCAACTTTTGGTACGATTAATTTAAAGGGTGTGGATCGGGATGCTATCATCTTCATATTCTTTTCTAAAAAGTCCTCAAGTAATCTGCTTTCTCATGCGTAGAGAGTAGTTTATTTGGGGATTTTTTTATTAAGTAAATTACGCCTTAGCGAAATAGTGTACAGATTTTTTAGGAGTGTTCGAAAAAAATCTATCACACCTGCCGAGGAATTATCTACAATCAGTGAGTTTTACTGAATTAGGATAAATAAAGCGAAACGTAAGTGGAGAAGATGTTTAAAGGAGCGAAACTCATGAATCCGAAAATTGGCGTTATTATGGGAAGTTCAAGTGACTGGGAATCAATGAAGCATGCGTGCGACATTTTAGAGGAGCTTGAAGTACCTTATGAAAAGCAGGTTGTCTCTGCGCATCGCACACCTGATTTAATGTTTGAATATGCAGAGAGTGCACGTAGCCGTGGTATCCAAGTGATCATTGCTGGAGCAGGTGGGGCTGCCCACTTACCAGGGATGGTTGCAGCAAAAACGACATTACCGGTTATTGGTGTACCAGTACAATCTCGTGCATTAAATGGCCTTGATTCCCTACTGTCAATCGTACAAATGCCGGGCGGTGTACCAGTAGCAACTGTCGCAATTGGCAAAGCTGGCGCAACAAATGCTGGTTTGCTAGCTGCTCAAATTTTAGGAGCCTTTGATGTAGAACTTGCAGCAAAGCTTGACGCGCGTCGTGAAGCAACAAAAGCACAAGTTTTAGAAAGCACAGGTGACCTAACGTGACAAAAATGATTTATCCTGGACAAACGATCGGCATAATTGGTGGCGGTCAGCTTGGTCGAATGATGGCGGTGGCAGCAAAAGAAGCTGGGTATAAAATTGCTGTTTTAGAGCCAACAATGGATTCACCTTGTGGACAAGTAGCAGACATTCGCATTGTAGCAGCTTATGATGACGAGGCAGCGCTTGAGGAATTAGCAGAAGTAAGTGACGTGATTACCTATGAATTTGAAAATATCGATTACGAAGGCTTAAAGCGTCTTACACAAATTGCCTATGTTCCACAAGGCGCAGAGCTTGTTCGAATTACACAAAATCGTGTAACTGAAAAAGCGATGATTGTTAAGGCTGGTTGCCCGGTAGCACCGTATGTTGTGGCAGATACTTATGAACAGCTTACAGCACAAATTCATGAGATTGGCTACCCATGTATCGTAAAAACGGCGCGCGGAGGCTATGATGGCAAAGGACAACAGCTGTTAAAATCAGAAGATGATTTGTCACTTGCACGAGGTTTATTTGAACATTCACAATGCATTGCAGAAGGCTTTGTACCATTTACGAAAGAAATTTCCGTTATTGTTCAGCGCAATGGACATGGCGAAACATACTGCTTGCCAGTAGGCGAAAACATTCATGTCAATCATATTTTACATGAAACAATTGTACCTGCACGCATCGAAGCTAACACAGCAGTGTTAGCAGAAGAAGCGGCAATGAAAATTGCAGACTACTTACAGCTAGTCGGCACATTAGCAGTAGAAATGTTCGTACTTGAAGATGGTAGCATTGTCATCAACGAATGCGCACCGCGACCACATAACTCTGGTCATTACTCAATTGAGGCGTGCAATATTTCACAATTCACACAGCATATTCGTGCTGTATGTGGATGGCCATTACGTAAACCAAAATTATGGGCACCATCAATCATGGTGAATGTGCTAGGTCAGCATGTTGTATCTTTAACAAACTCTATTTCGAAATATCCAGATTGGTCCGTACACCTTTACGGTAAATCAGAAGCAAAAGTTAATCGTAAAATGGGTCATGTAACAATCATGACAAAAGATTTAAATACGACATTAAAACAAATCAAGGAATCTGGTATTTGGCCAGAGTAGAAGGAGCATAAAAATATGATTGAACGTTATACTCGTCCCGAAATGGGCGCAATTTGGACTGAAGAAAATAAATATCGAGCTTGGCTTGAAGTAGAAATTTTAGCTTGTGAAGCTTGGGCTGAAATTGGCGAAATTCCAAAAGAAGATGTTATTAAATTACGTGCGAATGCCGACTTCGATATCAATCGAATTTATGAAATCGAAAAGGAAACGCGTCATGACGTAGTTGCGTTCACTCGCGCTGTCTCTGAAACACCTGCACTTGGTGAAGAACGTAAATGGGTACATTACGGCTTAACTTCTACAGATGTAGTAGATACAGCATTATCTTACTTAATTAAACAAGCGAATGACATCCTTCGCAAAGATTTAACAAAATTTTTAGCTATCATTAAGAACAAAGCACAAGAACATAAAAATACCGTTTGCATGGGTCGTACACATGGTGTGCATGCAGAGCCAACAACATTTGGTTTAAAGCTTGCTCTTTGGTACGAAGAAATGAAGCGTAATATTGAGCGCTTCGAAGCGGCGGCAAAAGTGATTGAAACAGGTAAAATGAGTGGCGCAGTTGGTACATATGCCAATATCGATCCTCGAGTTGAAGCGTATGTATGTGAGCATCTTGGCTTAGCTGCTGCACCAATTTCAACACAAACATTACAACGTGACCGCCATGCACAGTACTTCTCGACACTTGCGTTAATTGCCACTTCCATTGAAAAGTTTGCAACAGAAGTGCGCGGATTACAGAAGTCTGAAACACGTGAAGTAGAAGAAGGCTTTGCAAAAGGTCAAAAAGGTTCTTCGGCAATGCCGCATAAACGTAACCCAATCGGCTCTGAAAATATGACAGGTATGGCACGCTTAATGCGCGGCTATATGCTAACTGCTTTCGAGAACGTGTCACTTTGGCATGAACGTGATATTTCACACTCATCAGCAGAACGTGTCATTATTCCAGATGCAACGATTACATTAAACTACATGTTAAATCGTTTCGGCAGCATTATCGAAAACTTATCAGTATTCCCTGAAAATATGAAACGCAATATGGAGCGTACATTTGGTTTAATTTACTCTCAACGTATCCTACTTGCATTAATTGATAAAGGTTTAGTTCGTGAAGAAGCGTATGATACGGTTCAACCGTTAACAGCACGTGCATGGGATGAGCAAACACAGTTCCGTCCATTAGTAGAAGCTAGCGAAAAGATTACTTCATATCTTTCTCCTGAAGAAATCAACGAATGCTTCGATTACAACTATCACATTCAAAATGTCGATTTCATTTTCGAACGTTTAGGACTTAACTAATCAACTATTAATTTTTTGGAGGAATACGTCATGGAAAAAGGTCAACTTTTGTACGAAGGTAAAGCAAAACGATTATACACAACACAGGATGAAGAAATTCTATTTGTTGAATATAAAGATAGTGCTACAGCATTTAACGGCGAGAAAAAAGCTGAAATTGCTGGTAAAGGAAATTTAAATAACCAAATCACGACTTTAATTTTCGAAAAACTACAAGAAAAAGGAATTGCGTCACATTTCGTGAAACGCCTTTCAGATAACGAACAGCTTGTACGTAAAGTCGAAATTATTCCAATTGAAGTAGTAACACGCAATATCGCTGCGGGAAGTTTAGCAAAGCGTCTAGGCTTTGAAGAAGGGACAAGCTTAAAGCGCACAATCGTTGAGTTATATTACAAAGACGATGCTTTAGGTGATCCACTTATTACAACGGAGCATATCGATGTGTTAGGTATTGCAACACCAAAGGAAGTACAAGATTTATACGACAAAGCTCTGCAAGTAAATGAAGTGCTACGTCCAATCTTTTCTGCAGTTGGTGTGACATTAGTCGACTTTAAATTAGAATTTGGTCGTGACAAGGATGGCAATGTACTTCTTGCCGATGAAATTTCTCCTGACACTTGTCGTTTATGGGACTCTGAAACAAATCAAAAGCTTGATAAAGACGTATTCCGCCGTGATCTTGGCAGTATTACTGAAGTATACGAAATTATTTTACAAAAACTTGGAGGCAAATAAGTCATGAAGAAAGTTAAAATTTACGTAACATTAAAAGAAAGTATTTTAGACCCACAAGGTTCAGCTGTTCAAGGTTCATTAGAAAAAATCGGTTATGGTGAAGTTAAAGATGTTCGTATTGGAAAATATTTAGAAGTGGAAATCGGTGATACTGCTCGTGATGTAGATGCAATCGTAAAAGAAATGTGCGAAAAAGTATTAACTAACACGGTAATCGAGAAATATCGTTACGAAATCGAGGAGGCATAATACTATGAAATTTGCAGTACTCGTTTTCCCAGGGTCTAACTGTGACGTCGACATGTATCATGCGATTAAAGACGAATTAGGTGAAGAAGTAGAATACGTTTGGCACACGGAAAGTTCTTTAGAAGGCTTTGACGGTGCATTAGTTCCAGGTGGTTTCTCATATGGTGACTACTTACGTTGTGGCGCAATGGCGAACCAATCAAACGTAATGAAAGCTTTAAAAGATTTCGCAGCAGCAGGCAAGCCAGTATTAGGCGTATGTAACGGATTTCAAATTTTAACAGAAGCGAATCTTTTACCTGGCGCGTTAATCCGCAACAAAAACTTGAAATTCATGTGTCGCACTGTGCAATTAAAAGTTGAAAACAACGACACATTGTTCACAAACCAGTACGAAGCTGGCGAAGTAATCAATATTCCAATCGCACACGGTGAAGGAAACTACTACTGTGACGAGGAAACATTAGCAGAGCTTAAGGCGAATAACCAAATCGCATTCACATATGAAGGTGAAAATCCAAACGGTTCTTTAGCGGATATTGCTGGAATCATTAACAAAGAAGGTAACGTACTTGGTATGATGCCTCACCCAGAGCGTGCAGCGAACGAAATCGTTGGCGGTGCTGACGGTGTTAAATTATTCAAATCAATTGTTAAGCAGTGGAGGGAACAACATGTCAACAACTAAATTCGAGCCATCACCAGAACAAATTAAAGAGCGACGTCTTTATGCGGACATGGGTATGACAGATGCAGAGTTTGATTTAGCGATTGAAAAATTAGGTCGTATTCCAAACTGGACAGAAACAGGCCTATTTTCAGTAATGTGGTCTGAACACTGCTCATACAAAAAATCGAAGCCAGTATTACGCAAATTCCCAACAAAAGGTCCTCAAGTATTACAAGGTCCTGGTGAAGGTGCTGGTATCGTTGACATTGGTGACGAGCAAGCGGTTGTATTCAAAATGGAATCACATAACCACCCGTCTGCAATTGAGCCATACCAAGGTGCAGCAACAGGTGTAGGCGGTATTATCCGTGACGTATTCTCTATGGGTGCACGTCCAATAGCGATGCTGAACTCTTTACGTTTCGGTGAGTTAAAATCAGCGCGCGGTAAATACTTATTTGAAGAAGTTGTTGCGGGTATCGCTGGTTATGGTAACTGTATCGGGATTCCAACTGTAGGTGGAGAAATTCAGTTCGACCCATGCTACGAAGGAAATCCACTTGTAAACGCGATGTGTGTTGGTTTAATCGACCATAAAGACATTCAAAAAGGTGTTGCAGCAGGTGTAGGTAACACAGTGATGTATGTTGGTGCAAAAACAGGTCGTGACGGTATTCACGGTGCAACATTCTCTTCTGAAGAATTAACGGAAGATACAGAAGAAAGTCGCTCAGCTGTACAAGTTGGTGACCCATTCATGGAAAAACTTCTCCTTGAAGCTTGTTTAGAGGTTGTAAAATCAGACGCGCTAGTAGGTATTCAAGATATGGGTGCGGCTGGTTTAACTTCATCTTCAGCAGAGATGGCTTCAAAAGCTGGTACAGGAGTAGAAATGAATTTAGACTTAGTACCGCAACGTGAAACAAACATGACAGCTTACGAAATGATGTTATCTGAATCACAAGAACGTATGTTAATCGTTGTAAAAGCAGGTCGTGAAGAAGAAATTAAAGCGATTTTCGATAAATATGACTTAGATGCAGTAGCGGTAGGTCGTGTAACAGAAGATAAAATGCTTCGTTTATTACATGGCGGTGAAGTGGTAGCAGAAGTACCAGCAGATGCACTTGCTGAGGATGCACCAGTTTACATTATGCCTGAAGCAGAGCCAGCTTACTTTGCTGAGTTCCAAGCGATGGAAAACGCCGAACCACTAGTAACAGATTACAAAGCTACGTTAACTTCACTATTAAAAGCGCCAACAGTTGCTTCTAAAGAGTGGGTTTACGATCAATATGACTATCAAGTACGCACAAACACAGTAGTAGCACCAGGTTCTGACGCTGCTGTATTACGTGTACGTGGCACAAATAAAGGATTAGCGATGACAACAGACTGTAACTCTCGCTATATCTATTTAGATCCAACAACGGGTGGAAAAATCGCAGTTGCTGAAGCAGCACGTAACATCGTATGTTCAGGTGGACAACCACTTGCGATTACAGACTGCTTAAACTTCGGTAACCCGGAAAAACCAGAGATCTTCTGGCAAATTCAAAAATCAGCTGACGGTATCGCGGAAGCATGTTTAGCATTAGATGCACCAGTAATTGGTGGTAACGTATCGATGTACAACGAACGTTCAGGTGAAGCGGTTTATCCAACACCAACAATCGGTATGGTTGGTTTAGTAACAGATTTAAAACATGTAACAACACAAGAAGTAAAAGCTGCTGGTGATGTAGTGTACGTAATTGGTGAAACAACTACTGAATTTGGTGGCTCTGAATTACAAAAATTAATCGATGGTAATATTTCTGGTAAAGCACCAGCAATCGATTTAACAGTCGAAGCAGCTCGTCAACAAGCTATTTTAGCAGCGATTCGTGCAGGACTTGTACAATCTGCACATGACGTTTCTGAAGGCGGTGTTGCCGTAGCACTAGCAGAAAAAACATTTGCTGCAAAAGGCTTAGGTATTGAAGCAACATTAACTGGCTCAGCAACAACGGCTTTATTTGCTGAATCACAATCACGTTTTGTGTTAACAGTTAAAGCAGAAAATGTAGAAGCATTTGAAGCAATTGTAATAGATGTACAAAAAATCGGTACAGTAACAGAAGACGCAAAACTAACAATTAACGGTGAAACTGGCGTACTTGTTGACGGTACTGTGGAGGAATTCCGTTCTGCTTGGAAAGGAGCAATCCCATGCTTGCTGAAATCAGAGGCTTAAATGAAGAATGTGGCGTGTTTGGCATTTGGGGTAACCAAGATGCAGCCCAATTAAGTTATTATGGCTTACACGCATTGCAACATCGTGGACAAGAAGGAGCTGGTATCGTCACAACAGACGGGAATCAGTTTAGTGCTGTACGCGGTGAAGGGCTTGTAAATGAAGTATTTAATGAAGAAAAATTACGAAAAGCAACAGGTCATGCTGCAATCGCCCATGCACGATACGCAACTGCAGGTGGGAAGGGACTAGAAAATGTTCAACCACTGTTATTCCGTTCATCTACAGGCTCGTTAGCAATTGCGCATAACGGAAACTTAGTGAACGCGAATCATTTAAAGCAATTTTTAGAGCGCTCTGGTAGTTTGTTTAATTCTACTTCTGATACGGAAGTAGTCGTGCATTTAATTAAAAAATCAAAGCAATCTCCATTCCGTTCAAAAGTAAAAGAAGCGTTATCGTTATTAAAGGGTGCTTTCTCAATTATTATTTTAACGAAAAATCAAATGATTGTTGCACGTGACCGTAATGGTTTACGCCCGCTTTCGTTAGGGAAACTTGGTGAGGCATACGTAGTTGCTTCTGAAACTTGTGCATTTGATTTAATCGGTGCAGAATTTGTTCGAGATATAGAGCCTGGGGAACTGTTAGTCATTTCTGATAAAGGTATTGAAGTAGATAGCTTTGTAGAAAAAGATAAACGTACAATGTGTGCGATGGAATATGTGTATTTAGCACGTCCAGATTCGAATATCGACAATGTCAACGTTCATATGGCACGTAAACGTATGGGAAAAGAGCTTGCACGTGAATGCGCACATATTGAAGCAGATGTTGTGACAGGCGTTCCAGATTCATCGATTTCTGCAGCGATTGGTTTCTCAGAGGAAAGTGGGATTCCGTATGAGCTTGGTTTAATTAAAAACCGTTATGTTGGTCGTACATTTATCCAGCCAACGCAAGAATTACGTGAACGTGGTGTGAAAATGAAGCTTTCGCCAGTTGTTCAAGTAGTAAAAGGAAAACGCGTTGTAATGGTAGACGATTCAATCGTACGCGGTACAACTTCAAAACGAATTGTTCGTATGTTAAAAGATGCAGGCGCAGCAGAAGTACATGTTGTAATTTCTTCTCCGCCAATGACAGATCCGTGTTTTTATGGAATCGATACATCGACACATGAAGAGTTAATTGCCTCAAGCCATAATGTTGAAGAAATTCGTGAAGCAATTGGAGCAGATACGTTAACATTCTTATCAGTTGAAGGAATGGTAAAAGCAACAAATCGCCCATTTGAAGACGAAAATGGTGGGCTTTGCTTAGCGTGCTTTACAGGGAAATATCCAACAGAAATTTTCCCAGACACAGTATTACCACATGAAAAAGACTGTTAAAAGGTAAGTGAGGAGTGCATTCTTTCGCTTATGCGAGGGGTGCACTTCTCATTATTTGGTGGATATGAAAGTATAACTTTTTCAAGGAAATCCACATAAGTAAAGACATCATTTCGCGCTATTTGGCGCGAAATGTGTTTTTCTAAAGGAGGAGCAAGTACATTATGTCAAAAGCATATGAACAAGCAGGCGTTAATATTGAAGCAGGTTATGAAGCAGTAAAACGTATGAAATCACACGTTGAGCGCACAAATCGTTTAGGTGTGATGGGCACATTCGGCGGCTTTGGCGGTATGTTTGATTTATCTGCACTGAACTTAAAAGAACCAGTTCTTATTTCAGGTACAGACGGTGTTGGGACAAAGTTAAAGCTAGCATTCATGGTCGATAAGCACGATACAATCGGTGTAGACTGTGTCGCAATGTGTGTTAACGATATCGTTGCACAAGGCGCGGAACCACTTTATTTCCTTGATTATGTAGCGGTTGGAAAAGCAGAACCTGCAAAAATCGAGCAAATTGTTAAAGGTGTAGCAGATGGCTGTGTGCAATCTGGTGCAGCATTAATTGGTGGCGAAACAGCGGAAATGCCAGGTCTTTATGAAGAAGATGAGTACGATTTAGCTGGCTTTGCGGTAGGAGCTTGTGAGAAAGCAGACATTATTACTGGTGAAAATATCGCAGAAGGTGACGTATTAGTTGGTCTTGCATCAAGCGGCGTACACTCAAACGGTTATTCGTTAGTACGTAAAATCGTATTTGCAGACAATGATTATGCGGTAGATGCTGTAGTAGAAGGCTATGAAGATTTAGGTCCGATTGGTGAAGCGTTATTAGTACCGACAAAGTTATATGCAAAGCCTGTTTTAGCAGCTCTTAAAGCGGCAGATGTTCATGGCTGTGCGCACGTAACTGGTGGTGGCTTCTATGAAAACTTACCACGAATGATGCCAGAAGGATTAGCAACTGAAATCGATTTAGGTACTTGGCCAGTATTACGCATTTTTGAATTTTTAAAAGACAAAGGCCAATTAGCAGATAAAGACCTTTACAATGTATTTAACATGGGGATTGGTTTTGTCATGGCTGTACCATCAAGTGAAGTAGAAAAAGTAATCTCAGCAGCAGAAGCAAATGGTGAAAAAGCATACACTATTGGGCGCGTTGTAAAAGGTGAAGGTGTAATATTCAAAGGCGAGCATGATGGGAGCCTAGTGTAATGACAACGAAAATTGCAGTGTTTGCTTCGGGAAGTGGTTCAAACTTCCAAGCAATTCAAGAAGCAATTGCGCACGGCGAATTAAATGCCAATATCGAGCTTGTTATTACAGATAAGCCAGGTGCATTTGTTGTCACACGTGCAAATAATTTCGGCATTCCAGTAGTGGAGCTAGCGCCGAAAACGTATGAAAACAAAGCGGCCTATGAAGCAAAAATCATTGAGTACCTGAAAGAAAAAGATGTTGAGTGGATTGTATTAGCGGGCTATATGCGCTTAGTTGGAGAGACTTTATTAGCGGCTTACGAAAACCACATCATAAACATTCACCCATCTTTGCTTCCATCATTTCCAGGTAAAGATGCCATTGGTCAAGCAATGGCGCATGGTGTTAAAGTAACCGGTGTAACAGTACATTATGTCGATGCCGGGATGGATACAGGAACAATTATCGCACAAGGCGCAGTTGACGTAATTGAAGGTGACCGTGAAGGAACAGAAACACGTGTTCACACATTAGAACATGCACTTTATACGAATACATTAAAGCAGTTATTTGAACAATAATTTCCGCCTAAGTCGCTCCATGAGAGGGCTTGCGCTTACCGGATATGAAAACAATAAAATTGGGGGACCTAGTCGTGACGAAACGTGCACTTATTAGTGTTTCAGATAAAAATGGAATTTTAGAATTTGCAAAAGAATTAGTAGCACTTGGCTATGAAGTACTTTCTACAGGTGGAACAAAAAAATTATTACAAGACAACAACGTACCCGTAACAGCGGTTGACGAAGTAACAAAATTTCCAGAAATCTTAGATGGCCGTGTAAAAACATTAAATCCAATGATTCATGGTGGTCTATTAGGGAAATTTGATGAGCCCTCACACGTTGCACAAATGGAGCAGCACGGTATTGAGCCTATCGAAATCGTATGTGTAAACCTTTACCCATTCGTAGAAACAATTTCAAAACCAAACGTATCTTGGGATGACGCAATCGAAAACATCGATATCGGTGGTCCAACAATGCTACGTTCAGCAGCTAAAAACCATGATTATGTAACAGTAATCGTGGATAGCACAGACTACGCTACTGTTTTAGAAGAATTAAAAGCAGATGGTAAAACTACATTAGAAACACGCCGTCGATTAGCAGCAAAGGTATTCCGTCATACTGCGGCTTATGATTCGTATATTTCAAACCATTTAACAAGTGCGATTGGTGAAGAGTTCCCAGAAAACTTAACATTAACGTATGAGTTAAAACAAACATTGCGCTACGGTGAAAACCCTCACCAAAAAGCAGCGTTCTACGCAAAACGTTTAGGCTCGGACTTCTCGATTGCCTATGCAACGCAATTACACGGTAAAGAGTTATCGTACAACAATATTCAAGATGCAAATGCAGCGCTTCAAATCGTAAAAGAATTCGAAATGCCAGCAGCCGTAGCGGTAAAGCATATGAATCCTTGTGGTGTAGGTACAGGTGTAACAATTGAAGAAGCATTCGATAAAGCATACGAAGCAGATTCAACTTCAATTTTTGGTGGCATTATTGCACTAAACATGGAAGTGGATAAAGCGACTGCAGAAAAATTATCAGGCATTTTCTTAGAAATTATCATTGCGCCAAGCTTTACAGCAGAAGCATTAGAAATTTTACAAGCGAAGAAAAACATTCGCCTATTAACAATCGACTTTGCACAAGCGAAACAAGACGAGTTCAACGTTGTATCAGTTGAAGGTGGTCTACTTGTTCAAGAGCCAGACCGTTTTGGCTTTGGGAATGCAGACATTAAAGTTGTAACAGATCGCGAACCAACAGAAGAAGAGTGGGAAGCGTTACAACTTGGCTGGGCAGTTGTAAAACATGTAAAATCAAATGCAATCGTTGTAACAGACAAGCAAATGACGTTAGGTGTTGGCGCTGGTCAGATGAATCGTGTAGGTGCGGCAAAAATCGCATTCGAACAAGCGGGCGAAAAAGCAAAAGGCGCAGCACTTGCATCGGATGCATTCTTCCCAATGGCGGATACTGTAGAAGCAGCAATTGCAGCAGGTATTACAGCAATTATCCAACCAGGTGGCTCAATTAAAGATCAAGATTCAATTGATGCTGCAAACAAAGCAGGTATTACAATGGTGTTCACAGGTGTTCGTCACTTTAAACACTAATTTGTGAAGTATGCACAAAACTTGATATCTGAAGTAAATTTAGTGGCGAAATTTTTACTATAGCTTTATAATAGAATAATGTTTCGCTAATGTTCTGGCCGGACGTTAGCAGAAGCGTTTGCAAATGCATTATTTATTCTTCTTTCTGGCCGGAAGAGGGATAAATAAGACGATGTAGCGATTCTTGGCCGGGTCCTCATCGGAAAAATATAATTATTAACTTGCATCAACTTTGGCCGGGGGATGCACCGTTGATAACAAATGATCATTGATTGTAATAAGCACAGTGCTACTTTTGGTCGGGTAGCGCAGTGTCAACGACCATTAATGAAAAACGCTCGCCTAATTTTTGGCGGGCGTTTTTTTATTACCAATTTTTCATTAGAAGGAGAGCTCATATATGAACATTCTTGTAATCGGTAGTGGCGGTCGCGAGCATGCAATCGCTAAACAATTTAACAACGCACCATCAGTAGAAAAAGTTTTTGTCGCACCAGGTAATGACGGTATGAAGCAAGACGCAGAAATCGTAGCAATCGATGCATTAGATTTCGCAAAATTAGCTGACTTTGCAAAGGAAAATAAAGTAGCTTTAACATTCGTTGGTCCTGAACAACCATTAGCGGAAGGCATTGTTGATTACTTCAATGAGCAAGGCTTAGTTATATTCGGTCCAACAAAAGCAGCAGCACAAATTGAAGGCTCGAAATCCTATGCAAAGGAAATTATGAACAAGTACGGCATTCCGACGGCTGCGCATGAAACTTTTACAGAAGCAGACAAGGCAGTTGCCTATATTAAAGAACAAGGTGCGCCAATCGTTATTAAGGCAGATGGTTTAGCTGCTGGTAAAGGCGTAATCGTGGCAATGACAGAGCAAGAAGCAATTGAAGCGGTTGAAGATATGATTGGTAATCAACGCTTTGGTGATTCTTCATCTCGCGTCGTAATTGAGGAATTCCTTGATGGTGAGGAGTTCAGCTTTATGTCATTTGTACATAAAGGTCAAATTTATCCGATGGTTATCGCACAGGATCATAAGCGAGCGTATGACGGTGATAAAGGACCAAATACGGGCGGTATGGGTGCGTATTCACCAGTACCACAAATTTCAGAAGACATTGTAAAAGTTGCGTATGACACAATCGTTGAGCCAACCGTAAAAGCAATGGAAGCTGAAGGGGTATCGTTTACAGGAATTCTATATGCCGGCTTAATTTTAACTTCAAAAGGTCCAAAGGTAATTGAATTCAACGCACGCTTCGGCGACCCTGAAACGCAAGTAGTATTACCACGTATGGCATCGGATTTCGGTGAATTTATGATGAGCTTAATGACAGAAAAGCCATTTGCTTTAAAGTGGAAGGAAGAAGCGATGCTTGGTGTTGTTGTAGCAGCAGAAGGGTATCCTGGAGATGTTGTGAAAGGAAATAAATTGCCAGAGTTGACTGATTTGGGATTACCGGTATATCACGCAGGTACAAAGCTAGTCGATGGTCAATATGTAGGAAATGGCGGACGAGTGCTATTAGTAGCAGCGGAAGCAGCAAATTTAAAAGAAGCCCAAGAGAAAGTATATGCAGAGCTTGCAAAAAAAGAATGGACTAGCTTCTTCTTCCGTAGCGACATTGGCTGGAGAACTTTTAAATAATTTAAGAGGGGCGATACGTAAAAAGTATCGCCCTTTTATTAGTATCTAATATTGAGTGAATTTACTAACAGAAAATGGATTAAGTGCAATCTACTTATTTTGGGAGGGCTACGGCATGACAGCGTTATGGCCACGTGGTACGTGTCCATACTACTGTCTTTAATGCCGCATGCAAGGCCCACCAAATTAAAATGTTACGTTTTAGTAAAGGTAAAAGAGTCCAATGTTGCCGCTTGCGCTATCGCGAGGCGGCGGTGCTGAATAAAATATTGCTCTGTATTAATATTGAAACTTTGGTTAAAGGTTAGCTACACTAATAAAATTAGCTACTTTTATTGCGTCAAAAATAAAATCATTATTAGAAAAATTTTTACTTTATTTCAATAACAGAGCTAGATTCACATTTTATTCAAGTTCTTTGTAATAGAAACCAATTTTAACTTTATAGTAGAGTGCCGCGAAGTGAAGGGGGCGACTCCTAGAGGATTAAGCGTGCGCGGAAAATCCACTTGTATGTGCCACCGTAAGAGGCACATACAAGTTAGTTGTAGCCACGCCCTCAGGAAAGCGTCCCCCGTAGCGTAGCAGAACGGATTATATTAGATAAATGTACTTTATTCCAAATTTTGTATTAGGGAATACTCATCATGAGTAGTATCTAATAATAAATACCTTCTTTAATTTAATTGTCGACTTTATGCTTATCAACCTTTTTAGCAAGTTGATTCAGTTCGCTCTCCAAATCATCTAGTATACGTAATTTTTCGTCTAGCTGATCTTCGAAGTTTGTTGCTTGAGATAATTCTTTTTGTACTGGAGTATCTAACTGTGGGAGAGCCGCGGAACTATCGGTAGGTTTGTTATCTAAGAAGGATAGAAGCTGTTTATAATGTTGTTCTTTTAGATCTTCAATTTCACGCATGAGCATATCTATTTTATTGCTTTTATTTTTTATCTCTTTTAATAAATATAGATTAATATCGATAACTTCACTTCTATTTTTTAACAATTCATCATTTATTAAAGTCAGCTGCTGAGAATTTTTTTGGATAAAATCGTGTAAGGTATTGTCGATATTTTCAATTGCTTTTACATAGCCTTTTGCAATGTGTTCCGGTGAGTGAAGGTTAGGCAGGACCACTTCTTCTTTCCGAGTTTCTTTAATGGTCTTTGTTAACTTTTTATTTTCTTCTAGCAATTCATTTTTCTTTTGTACTAACGCCCTAATAGACGAGATTAATTTTAGTCTCTGATTTTCACGAGATTGAATATCCTCGTGAAGTTTATTCATTTCCTTTTCAAAAGTTCTCTTTAAATTGAGAAGTTCCCTCGACAGTTCTTTTTTCTGATTGGTTAATAGGTTATTTTCCTGTTCAAGACTAATGGCCAAGGAATAGTAATCATTCTTTTGAAATTTATCGATTTCATTTTGAGATTTCACAAGTTCAGATTTCAAAAAGATGATCATTTGTTGTAATTGAAGCGTGTCTTTATTTTGAAGGCTTTCGTTTGCTACGGTTTATCCCTCCAATCAAGTAATTTCTTTTAATAAACGAAGGATGGCTTGAAATTCCTTTTCATTATCATTAATTAATTGATCAATTTCTTCTATAGCCTTTAATTCTAACGCCTTACTTTTAGCCTGTAGTTCGTCATTTATTTCGGGAGTTGTAGGTGGTTCAGTTTGTGTTTTCGATAATAGAAAAGTTAATAATAAATTCAGGGAACTTTTTTCTAAAAACATAAAGCTATTATTATTTTCTTGATGTTTTAAATCGGAAAAGTGTTCTTTTGTAAATTGTCTTAAAATTTCTTCTATTGGTATGGCCCCAACATGCTCTTCTTCGTCAAAGTGATTCAAGGCTATTCCTCCTGTCCAAGGCTGATGACACTCAGATTGATGGGGTTGACCGCAGCTATGCCATCTTGAAATTGATCACAATAGGTAAAACCGGTAATACTACCTGAGTATGATTCGTTTGGTAACCACTTAATTTGAAAATTTGAAAATGAGATAATTTCATTCGGTTTAAGCTCCATTTTACTAAGCGGTTTCAGCAGAAATTCATTTTTGTTTGTGCTATTTGCTAAGCGTATCCAATCAATTGGTCCCTTAAAACTTTGGCTGAATTCTTCACGAACATATCTACCGGTAAAAGAAAACGGGGAGTTCTCCGGTATTATAATAGATATATATGGATTAAGTATTGGTTCATTACCGATATTGTAAATATGATAAGAGCCCAAACATATGCTTTCTTGTTCAAGCTTATGGGAAATATTTAGAGAAGAAGTAAAATAACTTATTATATTAATATTTTGAGATTTCGGAAGCTTCTCGATATGTTCTTTTATTTCTCGTAGATAGGATTTAGTTTGCTTTTGAAGTGTATTAATCTTTACTTCTAGATGGCTCTGGGACATTGCCAAATTTACTCCTCCTTATGGGGAATTTAAGAATATGCATTGCATTTGCTTATGTAAGCAAAATAAAGAAAGGGATTCCCCTTTCTTTATTTTATGACCATTAAGTTAGAATTAGCACAGCTTACAAATACTATGGAAAGACTATCGAACAATTATCTGGTCGAGAAGGTGGCGAGCAAGTAGATGATATATCTGCTCTTGGTTCACAGTAATTTGCTAAAAACTCGACTGTTACTGGGAATGTAGATTGGATGCTTTGACACACTGAAATTGACAGCACTAAATTTGAAAACGTGATTTTATCGTCATGAATATTAGTTATTGAACCTGTAGAGGATACGAAGCAGTCAAGCTCTGTATAAGTAACGTCTACATTTGTTCCTTTTGGTGCACACATTACAACATGTTCATTGCGTGAATAAGTGAAAGGGCAGCTTTTGTACGTCATTCCATTTGTTAGAGTAACACAGATCGTTACTTCAAAGTTCTTTTGAATTGTAAGCTGCTGTAAGCGAACGGATGATCCGTCAATTGTAAACGTACGATTTTCACGATTCTTAATAACAACAGGATCAGTTGATGATGGACATATTTGGCATGTGACGCTAACCACGTCAGACGCTCTTGTGCAGTCTGGTAAATTTTTGAATTTAATTGGACTCGTTGGGAAAATTTCGAATGACAGATCTTTGACAACCCAATCGTAAACTTTTTCGACATTGATGCAAATTAATTCCTTTGCATGAGATGGCATTTGTTCTTGCATTTTTTAAACACCTCCAAATATTTTATCTTTCGTTTGTATATTATGACGTCCCCTAGCTAATTGTATAGGCAAAGAAATAGTTTGATTAAGGGATTTAAATAATTATGGGAATATGGAAAAAATGATCTTGTTGAAAGCAGTAATTCCTTAATAAGTAAAGATTCCTGCTTATTGTTTACGGTGTAACATACAGTAACTCACTTCAATAACATACATATAGATGTGTACTAAAAAGGAGTGAATTACAATGGAAGATTCTTCGTCGAATACTACTCTTCACGAAATTGAGAAGTTAAAACAGAAAATTTCAGGATATAGAGGTGCTTTACTGACATTAAAAATGGGGAATTACTCTGATGATTATCTAATTATAAAGAGGGAATTTGATGCACTAAAAATGCAAATATCTAATATTGAAGATTTCACCAATACGTTCGATGGAAAACATTATGTACAAAGTGAAATATATGAAGAACAGTTTAAACAATTTGCTCTTCAATTATCCGTACTTAATCAAACAGTCAAAGAGATGAGTGAAGAGATTTCAAAATTTTCGAATGAAATAAAAACAAGTAAAAGCGAAGAAAAGCTAGGGAAAGATTCTATGGCTAACCAAAAAGAACCTCAAGTAAAAAAAGTTGACGGTATATCGGAAAGTAATGATGATAAAACACCTCCAAATGATCAAGCATCTAATGCCCCTTATCAGCCATCGTATATTCAGTTACGAAATTTGCCTACTAAGGTTATTGAACTTCAAAAAAATGAAGAAGACATTGCGTCTGTCGATCAAACTGAATTAATATTAAATCCAAACGATCGGCATTATTTTGACCAAAGTTACTATCAATCGAATAATAATCAACAAAATACTGTTTATACTGGATTAAATAAGAATAATTTAGAAGAAGCCTCTATTCAATTTAGAAACTTTGGGGAAAATCGAAATATCCCGACAAGTAATATAGTGAACGGTTACCATTCTACTAGTGTTGCAAATGAGGAAGAGAAAACGAATGACTCCCCTTCAATCTATCACGAAAATGAAAAAACAGACCCAGACACATTTAGTAGTGATAAGCCTATTAGTGAATCTAACAATGACACAATAGTGCTAGAACAACAACATCAATCTCCACCTGAAACACCACCCGAAAAAATAATCAAACAATTAGAGTCTTCAAATGTTGAAAGTAAAAAACAGAAGAGCTCCTCGATTTTTAATATTTTCCGTAAATAGCACTTATGCTTGGAATATAAATATGGCCTATCATATACAATAATCTAGCCTACTGATGAAGCTGCTTCCTGTATTTTGTAGGCGGTAGCTTCTTTAAATGTGCTTTCATTGCCTTCGTCCACTCTCATCGCTTTGTTCATTAAAAACTAAAGTACTGTTAACACCATTTCTAACTTAACGAGTGGACATTGTATGACAATAAACTAAGTGAATAAAGATAAATTTCCTAAAAAAATTTACTAGTTGATTGCCCTTAGTCTCTATTTTTTCAATGAATAAAATAGGGGGGAAGGGAGGTGAGCAATATGTGTAATTGTATGCATAGCGGTTTCAGTGGTAGTTCTAGGCACAGAAGAGTTCATTGTGGGTCTCCATGTTCCTCATTAGGACCATTTAGAGCAGTAAATGCAGCTGACATTAGGCACCATGGCCATTGTCATTGCGGAAGCCATAGCCATAGCCATTGTCACCGCAGAAGACATGATGAATCGTCATCGTCATCATCGTGCAGAAGACATGATGAATCGTCATCGTCATCATCGCGCAGAAGACATGAATCATCATCATCATCATCATCATCGCGCAGAAGACATTGTGAATCGTCATCATCATCATCATCATGCTCATGATCTAGCAATGCAGCACCTAGCTAAGAAGATTAAGATACTAAGGCTAATTTAGTAGGGACAGATAATATTACAGCTCTTGTTACAACATTTCCTGAAATAGTGGGTATTTCTGTTTCAGGAACTGGTATTGCTGCAGTCGTAAATCCTACTAGTGGAGCAAGTAGAGGTATTACGATTTCTTAAATATAAAAAAGTGAAAATGGTAATGGAGATATCTCGTTACCATTTTTTCTATGAATAATTTCTAGCATACGATTTCATTAAAAGAATACACATCAAATTATCCAAATATTTACTTGCAAATACTTTGCTTTAGGAAAGTGCTATGTTACGATGAAAATATGTTAGAAAATATCTAAAATTTGTTGAATTGCATAAAAATGATATGAATATATTTAATTCATCCAATTCAAATTTGAAAGGAGCGTTAAAATGCCAGAAATTAAATGGAAAATAAATAATATACGAAAACAAGTTAGTATTATTGATGGGCATGCCGCTCCTAATTTAGTACTACAAAACGCAAACTATTTACATAGCATGCTAAAAACATGGGTGACAGGCAACATTTGGATTGCCGATGATCGCATTGTTTATGTAGGGAAGGAAATGCCCTCTAATATAGAAGGAACAGAAATAATTGATGTAGCAGGGAAAAAGGTTGTGCCAGGCTATATCGAACCGCATGTGCACCCGTTCCAGCTCTATAATCCACATAGCTTTGCGAAGTTTTGTGCACAAAGTGGTACGACGACGTTTATTTCTGACAATATGACGTTTGTTTCATCTATAGGAAATAAGAAAGCGTTTTCTTTTATGGACGAGTTAAGTGAGCTGCCGTTTTCTTTTTATTGGTGGAGCCGTTTTGATTCGCAAACGGAGCTCGAAAATGAGGGAGAGCTTTATTCGAATGCGTCAGTTATGGAATGGCTTGAGCGTCATGATGTTATTATGGGCGGAGAGCTTACGGGCTGGCCACGTCTAATGCGCGGGGACGACCAAATGTTGTACTGGATTCAGGCAGCCAAGCATAAAGGGAAAAAAATTGAAGGGCATTTACCGGGAGCATCAGAAAAAACATTAACAAAGATGCGTTTATTTGGTGTTGATGGTGATCATGAATCGATGACAATTGAAGATGTAGAAATGCGTTTGCAGCATGGTTATGCGGTGACACTACGTTATTCTTCGATTCGCCCGGATTTACCGCAACTGTTAAAGGCTATTGTCGATAAGGGTTACGATGTATTCGATCATTTAATGATGACGACAGATGGTTCAACACCGAGCTTCCATCAAGACGGAGTGATTGATAAATGTATTCGTGCCGCACTTGATGCAGGTGTACGTCCAGTAGATGCCTATAATATGGCAGCTTATAACGTCGCTCGCTATTACAATATGACAAATCTACATGGTTTAATTGCAACAGGTCGCTATGCAAATATCAATATTTTAACAGACGAACTTTCACCAACTCCAGAAGCAGTTTTATCGAAAGGGGTTTGGTTGAAAAAAGAAGGGGTAGACACACATGCTTTCCCAAAAACAGACTTATCGGTATTTGGCGAACTAGCATTGGACTTTGATTTACATGAAGCTGACTTCCAATTTTCGATGCCAATCGGAATTGAGATGGTCAATGATGTTATTACGAAGCCTTATAGTGTGAAAGGCCAAGGTCACAATAATGTATTATCAACGAATCATGACGAAAGTTATTTAATGCTTGTAGATCGTCATGGTAAATGGCGTATTAATACGATGATAAAAGGCTTTGCAACACATGTGAAGGGCTTTGCATCTTCGTATTCGAATACGGGGGATATTATTTTAATTGGGAAAAGTATGCATGAAATGCTACATGCCTTCAAAGAACTAAAAAAAATGAACGGTGGAATTGTGCTTGTTGAAGATGGACAAGTTATCGTAAAAATTCCGTTAGCATTAGCAGGTAGTGTGTATGATGGTGATGTTCAGGAGCTAATCCCTCTGGAAGTTGAATTAAAGCAAGCATTAAAGCAACGTGGGTACCATCATTCAGATGCAATCTATACACTATTATTTTTACAATCTACGCATTTACCATATATTCGAATTACGACGCGCGGTATTTTTGATGTTATGAAAAATACGGTGATGTTACCGGCCATAATGCGTTAATCAAACATTCTAGGGAGGTGGTTAGCATGAAAAAACGTAATTTACTCGTTTTCGCAATGTTGAGTGCAGCTATTATTTCAGGCTGTTCCGATAAAGAGCAAGCACAGGAGCCCGTAAAAGAAGCTGAGCAAGATGAAATTGAAACAATTGAAGAGGAACTTGAGGTTTCCGAAGAGTTACCATATGTAACGCCATTTACAGGAGAGCGCGTTGCAGAAGAAGTAACGACAAGACCAATAATAGTAACGATAAATAATCATCCACAAGCTCGCCCGCAATCAGGACTTGCTGCTGCGGATGTTATTTATGAAATGTTGGCAGAAGGGGATGTCACACGATTTTTAGCGTTATACCAATCCGAAATTCCAGAATCGATTGGACCTATTCGAAGTGCACGTTCGTATTTTATTGATATTGCTACAGGATTAGATGCCTTTTACATTGCGCATGGTTATAGCCCAGAAGCCAAAGCAATGTTAGATAGAAAAGTAGTAGATCATATGAATGGAATGCAATATGATGGCACGTTTTTTAAACGTTCATCTGAAAGAAAAGCACCTCATAATTCCTATATTACTGGAGAAAATGTAGTCGCCGGTGCAGAAAAAGTAGGGGCTTCATTACTTTATCAGAAAAAAGTGTCATATCCATTTTATGAAGCCGAAGATAGTGTTAAAATAGGAGTAACTGCTAACGAGGTAACGATGAAATATAATAATGGCGGTTCATTCAATAGTCATTATGTTTATGATGCCGAAACAAATCGTTATACACGTTATTCAGCAAATGCTGAAACAATTGATTATGAAACGAATGAATCGATTGAATTGGCCAATGTTCTATTTTTTGAAATGCCACACCGAATAATTGATAGTGAAGGTCGACGAGATATTACGATTACAGGTGGCGGCAATGCGTACGTAGCACAAGCTGGTACAGTGCGTGAAGTGAAATGGAAAAATGCAGACGGTTTGTTAGTCGCTGTAGAAGAAGATGGGACAGATGTGAAGCTCGTACCAGGGAATACGTGGATTCATTTTGTGCCAACAACACCAGGCTTAACGACGGCTGTTACATATTCAGAGTAGAGAGGGAATGGTGGGCTACATGCAGGTTGAAAAGATTCGCGGTCATCAAACAGATCAGTTATTTAAAGCGGTTCTAGAATTAAAAGATATTGAGGAATGCTATAAATTTTTTGATGATTTATGCACGATTAGTGAAATCCAATCATTAGCACAGCGTTTTGAAGTAGCACATTTATTACGTTTAAAGAAAACGTATGAGACAATCAAAAAAGAAACAGGTGCTTCAACAGCAACGATTTCACGCGTTCGTCGCTGCTTCGATTACGGTAATGATACTTATGATGAAATGCTTGGTCGTCTTTATCCAGATGAAAAGCCATTTACTTCAAAGTAACAAACAGCTCATCCATATAAATAATAGGATTAGGCTTAAAAGACTGAGCAAATTTATTCGCTCAGTCTTTTAATATTTTTCTTAGATTCGTTATACTATTAGATAGTCGCAATTATAAAGAAATGACTTAAAAACGTTAATATAAATTTTAGAGATAGGTGGAAATTAAAATGGATTATTTATCTTGGCGTCATGTGTTTAAATTAGACCCTGCGAAGGAAATTTCAGATGAGGCGTTAGAGCAAATTTGTGAATCGGGTACAGATGTGATTTTAGTAGGTGGTACGGATGATGTTACGCTTGATGGCGTGCTTGATTTATTAGTACGTGTGCGACGTTATTCTGTGCCGGTTGCGCTTGAAATTTCTGATGTCGAAAGCATCTCGGCTGGCTATGATTTTTACTTCATTCCCTCAGTATTAAATAGTACCGATACTAAATGGGTGAAAGATTTACATCATGAAGCAATAAAAGAATTTGGCGATGTTCTAATTTGGGAAGAGCTTGTTGCTGAAGGGTATTGTGTACTAAATCCAGATTGCAAAGTGGCACAAGTAACGAGTGCCAAGACAGATTTAACCGAAGATGATGTTGTTGCTTATGCACGCATGGCAGAAAATTATTTCAAACTACCAATTTTCTATTTAGAATATAGTGGTGCATATGGTGATGTCGAGATGGTGAAGGCTACTGCCGAAGTACTAGAAAATACAAAGCTGTTTTACGGTGGAGGCATTACGTCGGTAGAACAGGCTAAAGAGATGGCAGCTTATGCAGATACAGTTGTAGTTGGCAATATTATTTATGATGATTTAAAAGCTGCATTAAAAACAGTACAAGCCGTGAAAAATACAGTAAAATAAATTACAATAGAACAAATGGGAACGAACGTTCTTTTTATAGGAGGTTGCGGTATGGAGCACATAGCAAAAAATTTACTGACAGGCATGAATTCACAGCAAGCCGAAGCAGTAAAAACTACAGAAGGCCCGCTATTGATTATGGCGGGTGCTGGCTCAGGAAAAACACGTGTACTAACGCACCGTATCGCGTATTTAGTCGTTGAACGTGAAGTATATCCATCAAAAATCTTAGCGATTACATTTACAAACAAGGCGGCGCGCGAAATGCGTGAGCGTATTGATGGCATTTTAGGAAACGGTACGACAGAAAGCATGTGGGTATCGACATTCCACTCGATGTGTGTGCGTATTTTACGTCGCAATATCGACCGTATCGGCTACTCAAAGAGCTTCTCGATATTAGATAGCTCTGACCAGTTAACTGTTATTAAAAACATTTTAAAGCAGGACAATATCGACCCGAAAAAATACGATCCACGTGCAATTTTGAATACGATTAGCTCCGCGAAAAATGAATGCATTACGGCAAGTGGGTTCGAAACCAATATGAACCCGCATAATCCATTCGAAAAAATTGTGGCGCAAGTGTATAAAGGCTATCAAAAACGCCTAAAACAAAATCAAAGTGTCGATTTTGATGATTTAATTATGCTAACAATTCGCTTATTTAAAGAAGCGCCAGACGTATTAGAATTTTACCAAAATAAGTTCCAGTATATTCATGTTGATGAGTATCAGGACACAAACAAAACACAATACTTATTAGTTCAAATGCTAGCGAAAAAGTTCCGCAATATTTGCGTGGTAGGGGATTCGGATCAATCGATTTATCGTTGGCGTGGTGCCGATATTACAAATATTTTATCGTTTGAAAAAGACTACAAAGACGCGAAAGTCATTATGCTTGAGCAGAATTACCGTTCGACACAACGTATTTTACAAGCAGCGAATAGCGTTATTAAAAATAATAAAAATCGCTATAAAAAGGTTCTACGTACAGATAATCCTGAAGGTGAAAAAGTGCAGCTTTATAAGGCGGGCAATGAGCAGGACGAAGCGCAATACGTTGTGCGCACAATACAAAAGTTGATGCAAGGGGATAACTATAAGTTAGACGATTTTGCTATACTTTATCGCACAAATGCTCAGTCGCGTGTAATCGAGGATGTACTTGTGAAATCGAATATGAACTATCAAATCGTGGGAGGTACAAAATTCTACGACCGCAAAGAAATTAAAGACTTACTTGCTTATTTACGTTTAATTGCAAACAATGACGACGACTTATCGTTAGCTCGCATTATTAATGAGCCAAAGCGTTCAATTGGTGCTACGTCATTCGATAAGATGCTTGGCTATGCACTAGAACAAGACCGTTCGATTTTTGACGCGATGGGCGAGCTAGTGTTTATGGGCTTAACAGGCAAGGCGGCCGCATCAGCTGAAGCATTTTACAATATGATTCGTTCATTAAGTGAGCGACAGCAAGAGCTTTCTGTGACTGAAATCGTAGAAGAAGTACTCGAAAAATCAGGCTACCGCCAAATGCTAAAAGGTGAGAAGTCCATTGAAGCGGAAAGCCGTTTAGAAAATATTGAAGAGTTTTTAACTGTCACACAAGCGTTTGAAGCGCGTAGTGAAGACCAATCATTAGTCGCATTTTTAACTGATTTAGCACTTGTCGCGGATATTGATACATTAGATGAAGAAGAGCAAAAGAAAGGCTCTATTATATTAATGACAATGCACGCAGCGAAAGGGCTAGAATTTCCGATTGTGTTCATTATTGGAATGGAGGAAAATATTTTCCCACATTCACGCTCACTTGAAAATGAAGAAGAAATGGCTGAGGAGCGCCGTTTAATGTACGTAGGAGCAACGCGTGCAGAACAGCGTTTGTATTTAACTTGTGCAGGATCACGTACGATTTTTGGTCGTACAGGCTACAATGCTCCGTCCCGCTTTTTACGTGAAATTGATGAAGAAGTAATAGAACAAGTAACACGCAGTAACGCAAATAGCTACCGCGATAGCTCATTACCGTTTTCTTCAAACCGCTACGATCGCGCGCGCTCACTTGGCGAAATACAAAAGCCATCTTCACAAATTTCCCGCTTAAATTCTACTGGTGGCAATCAGTTTGACTGGAAGGTTGGCGACAAAGCATCTCATGGTAAATGGGGCATAGGTATGGTCGTCAGTGTAAAAGGGGAGGGTGACGGAATGGAACTAGATATCGCATTCCCAGCACCAACAGGAATTAAACGATTGCTTGCAAAGTTCGCACCGATTACAAAGGCTTAGGAGGAAAAACTTAATGAATGAAATTGAACAACGAATTGCGGAGCTAAATAAGCTACTTCATGAATATGGCTATGCGTATTATGTAGAAGATAAGCCACTTGTAGAAGATAGCGTGTACGATCAGCTACTACATGAGTTAATTGCGCTAGAAGAAGCGAATCCACAATTTATTTATGTAGACTCTCCTACGCAACGTGTTGGTGGCGCGGTACTTGAGGGCTTCCAAAAAGTAACACATCAAACGGCGATGCTAAGTTTATCGAATGCCTTTAATGAAGCAGATTTACGCGACTTTGACCGAAAAATTGCTCAAGCGATCGGTTCAAATTATTCGTATGTGTGTGAATTGAAAATCGATGGTTTAGCGATTTCACTACGCTATGAAAACGGTGTGTTTGTACAAGGGGCAACGCGTGGTGATGGCTCTGTTGGTGAGGATATTACAGCGAACTTAAAAACGATTAAAGCCATTCCACTACGATTAAAAAAACCGGTAACAATCGAAGTACGTGGGGAAGCGTATATGCCGAAAAAATCGTTTGAACAATTAAATACTCGTCGTATCGAAAACGGCGAAGAATTATTTGCCAACCCACGTAATGCCGCAGCAGGCTCACTACGACAGCTAGATCCAAAAATTGCCGCCAGCCGTAATTTATCAACATTTATTTATTCGATTGGTGGCGACGGTGAGAGTTACGGTATGGCTGGTCATTGGGAGATGCTGAAGTACTTAGAAAACTTAGGTTTCCCTTCTAATAAAGAACGTGAATACTGTGAAACAATTGACGACGTTTTAGCGTTTATAGAAAAGTGGACAGAGGCACGCCCAAATTTAGCTTATGAAATTGATGGCATTGTTATTAAGGTAAATGCTTATGCACAGCAAGATGAATTAGGCTTTACCGCAAAATCACCGCGCTGGGCAATTGCTTATAAGTTCCCAGCAGAAGAAGTTGTGACAAAGCTTATAGATATTGAACTAACAGTAGGCCGCACAGGTGTAATAACACCAACTGCGATCTTAACGCCTGTACTTGTTGCAGGAACAACGGTTAGCCGTGCTTCACTGCACAACGAAGACTTAATTCGTGAAAAGGATATTCGCCTTGGGGATACGGTCATTGTGCGTAAAGCAGGCGATATCATTCCGCAAATAGTTGGTGTCATCGTAGAACAGCGTCCAGAAGATGCGATACCTTATCAAATGCCCACACACTGCCCGGCTTGTGACGAAGAAGTAGTACGAATCGAAACAGACGTAGCATTACGCTGCGTGAACCCGCTTTGTCCAGCACAAATTGCAGAGGGCGTGAAGCATTTCGTATCGCGTAATGCGATGAATATTGATGGGCTAGGTGAAAAAGTAGTAGAGCAGTTACTGCGTGAAAACTATATTCAAGATGTGTCAGGTCTTTATGATTTAACGATCGAGCAGCTTGTAAACCTAGAACGTATGGGACAAAAATCTGCAACAAACTTAGTAGATGCTGTTGCCAAATCCAAGGACAATTCACTCGAGCGTTTATTATTTGGGTTAGGTGTTCGTCACGTTGGGGAGAAGGCAGCGAAAATTTTAGCAGAACACTTTGAAACGATGGATGCATTAATGCTAGCAACAGTCGAGCAACTGAAGGATATTCACGAAATTGGCGATAAAATGGCAGAATCAGTAGTAGCATATTTTGCAAATGAGCAAATTCAGGAATTAATCAACCGCCTAAAAGACCGCGGCATTAATATGACATACAAAGGCAAAAAAGTAGTTGTGGAAGTGGGTACTAACCCATTTGCCGGAAAAACAATTGTACTTACAGGAAAACTACAGCAATTGACACGTAACGAAGCAAAGGCGAAAATAGAACAGTTAGGTGGAATTGTAGCAGGGAGTGTAAGTAAAAAAACCGATCTTGTTATCGTAGGTGAAGATGCCGGCTCAAAGCTTGAAAAGGCGCAAAGTCTCGGCATTGAAATTTGGGATGAACTACGCCTAATCGACCAATTACTATAGTAAAGGGGACTTGTTCTCATGAAACGTTACCGCTGGATACCGGCGATGATTGCAGCTGTGATGCTATCAGCGTGTACACCAAAAATTACACCTGAAACAGAGCTCACACAGGAATCGGACTCTACTCAACAGGTGGAAACTACGATTATCCCAAACATGCAAATTAGCGATAAATCTTATCGTACGCTAATTCCTTACAAGGAAAGCGCAAGTCGTGGGTTAGTCGTTTCGAATATTTATACGAAATATGATATGAAAGAAGTCGAAACCGGCTTAATGCGTATTTCTCAAAATTTCTTCGACACAGAAAAATATTATTTCCAAGAAGGCCAATATTTAGATGAAGAAACGCTAAAATATTGGTTAGCTCGTCCAAATCAAACAACGGATAAAGGCCCTGAATATCAAGGTTTAAATCCATCAAGTATTGATGAAAAAACAGGTGAAGAAATGGAAGCAACGGTTAGAGCAACGGAAGCACCTGTTTATTTAGCACACATCATCGAGCAAAATTATTTAACTAAAACAGATGATAATAAAGTAAAGCTTGCAGGGATGTCTATTGGTCTTGCATTAAACTCAGTTTACTATTATCAAAAAGAGCAATACGGTGAGTTTTATGAACAAAAAATTCCCGAAGATGAGCTGATTAAAGAAGGTAAAAAGATTGCACAAGAGGTTGTTAACCGATTACGCGCACGTTCAGAATTAGCGGATATTCCGATTACAGTGGCCCTCTTTAAACAGGAAGAACGTAATTCAATTGTTCCAGGTTCATATTTGACGTATAACTTTGCTGATAGTGGTAAAACAGCATTAGGTGATTGGGAGGACATTAACGAAAAATATGTCACATTCCCAATGAATTCGCCTGATGATGTATACCGTGACATGAACACAAAATTTATGAACTTTAAGCAAGATGTTGATAAGTACTTCTCAAACTTTACTAGTATATTTGCAACAGGCTTCTATCAAAATAAAAAAATTCAAAAGCTTGATATTGAAATTCCAATCCAATTTTATGGAACAGCTGAAATTACAGGCTTTACACAATATTTGACAGGCTTAATGCTCAGCCATTTACCACTTGATCTGCATATTACGGTCAGCATTACATCGGTAAACGGACCAGAAGTCTTAATTATTAAAGAACCAAACAATGACGAGCCGTTTGTGCATATTTATGAGTAAATTTTGTGCAAAAATACCATGCTTAAAGTAGCGTGGTATTTTTGCTTTGTTAAGAGAAAATACACTTCACTTCACTAATGCATTAATTTGACGAAAAAACATCTACGTGATGCGTCTCTTTCGTTAATTTTTAAGTGAAGCGCAGATTTTTAGAGTGAAAAATGATATGATAATAAGCATGGTCTAAACGAATTTTGGAGGTGTAACAAATGGCAAAATTATCAAAAGAAGAAGTAAAACACGTAGCGAATTTAGCTCGTCTTGCCATCACAGAAGAAGAAGCAGAGAAATTTGCTGAACAATTAGGTAAAATTACTGACTTCGCAGAGCAGTTAAATGAATTAGATACAACAAACGTAGAGCCTACTTCTCACGTTTTACCATTAGTAAACGTACTTCGCGAAGACGTAGCAAAAGAAGGTTTATCACGCGAAAAAGTAATGCTAAATGTAAAAGAACAAGAAACTGGTCAAATTAAAGTACCATCAATTATGGAGTAATAGGAGGAAATGAACGCATGACAGTATTTGAGCGCACATCAGCACAATTACAAGAGAGCTTAAAGTCTGGCGAACTAACAATTGCGGACTTAACAAAAGAAGCATTTGACCGTGTAGAAAAGTTAGACGGCGATGTACAAGCTTTCTTAGCATTAAATAAAGAACAAGCAACTGCAAAAGCTGCAGAATTAGATAAAGTTCCTTTCGAGGAGCGCGGCCCATTATTCGGTATGCCGATCGGGGTTAAAGATAACATCGTAACTGAAGGTTTAGAAACGACTTGTGCTTCTAAAATCCTAGAAGGCTTCATGCCAATTTATGATGCGACAATCGTGAAAAAATTACGCGATGCGGGCATGATTACAATTGGTAAATTAAACATGGATGAATTTGCGATGGGTTCTTCAAATGAAAACTCAGCATTCAAAACAACGAAAAATCCATGGAATACAAAACACGTACCAGGTGGCTCTTCAGGTGCATCTGCAGCTGCAGTAGCAGCAGGTGAAGTACCATTCTCATTAGGTTCTGATACAGGTGGTTCAATCCGTCAACCAGCAGCTTACTGTGGTGTTGTAGGGATGAAACCTACATATGGTCGTGTATCTCGTTTTGGTTTAGTTGCATTCGCATCTTCTTTAGACCAAATCGGACCAATTACACGCAATGTTACAGATAACGCATTACTTTTAGAAGCAATCTCAGGCGTAGACGAAATGGACTCAACATCAGCTGACGTACCAGTGCCTAACTACGCAGCAGCTTTAGATGGTAACATCAAAGGCTTAAAAATCGCTGTGCCAAAAGAATTCCTTGGTGAAGGCGTTGGCGAAGCAGCGAAACAATCCGTTCTTGATGCATTAGAAGTATTAAAGGCTCAAGGCGCTACTGTAGAAGAGGTTTCTTTACCACACTCTAAATACGCATTAGCAGCTTACTACATTCTTTCATCTTCAGAAGCTTCTTCTAACCTTTCTCGTTTCGATGGTATTCGTTACGGTTACCGCACAGACAACGCGAAAAACTTATTAGAGCTTTACAAAAACACACGTGCTGAAGGCTTCGGTGACGAAGTAAAACGTCGTATCATGCTTGGTACGTACTCATTATCAGCAGGTACGTACGATGCTTACTACAAAAAAGCACAACAAGTACGTACATTAATCAAACAAGATTACGACACAGTTTTCGAAAACTATGACGTAATTATTGGACCAACTGCGCCAACACCAGCATTCGAAATTGGTGCAAACGTAGATGATCCACTTACAATGTACGCAAACGATATTTTAACGATTCCTATTAACTTAGCGGGTGTACCAGCGATTTCGATCCCATGTGGATTCGAAAATGGCTTACCATTAGGTTTACAAATTATCGGTAAACACTTCGACGAGGAAACACTTTACCGCGTTGCTTATGCGTATGAGCAACAAACAGACTTTAACACACAAACTCCAGCGCTATGGGAGGTAAAATAATATGAACTTTGAAACAGTCATCGGCTTAGAAATTCACGTGGAATTAAAAACTAAGTCTAAAATTTTCTCAGCTTCACCAAACCACTTTGGTGCTGAGCCTAATACAAACACTACTGTAATTGACCTTGGTTATCCAGGCGTTTTACCAGTATTAAATAAAGAAGTAGTAGACTATGCGATGCGCGCTTCTTTAGCATTAAATATGGAAATCGAACAAGAGACAAAGTTTGACCGTAAAAACTACTTCTATCCAGATAATCCGAAAGCTTACCAAATTTCACAATTTGATAAGCCAATCGGTAAAAATGGTTGGGTTGAAATCGAAATTCCAGCTAAAGGTGAAACACCAGGTTATAAAAAGAAAATAGGTATTACACGTCTTCACATGGAAGAAGATGCAGGTAAATTAACGCACGCAGATGGCTACTCTTTAGTTGACTTAAACCGTCAAGGTACGCCACTTGTTGAAATTGTTTCTGAGCCAGACATCCGCACGCCAGACGAAGCATATGCATACCTTGAAAAAGTAAAATCAATTATCCAATATTCAGGCGTATCAGACGTGCGTATGGAGGAAGGTTCATTACGTTGTGATGCCAACATTTCTTTACGTCCATATGGTCAAGAAGAATTCGGTACAAAAGCAGAACTTAAAAACTTAAACTCATTTAACTTCGTACGTAAAGGTCTTGAGCACGAAGAAATTCGTCAAGCACAAGTACTTTCTAGCGGTGGTGAAATCGAGCAAGAAACACGTCGTTATGACGAAAAAACAGGTAAAACAATTTTAATGCGTGTTAAAGAAGGTACGGACGATTACCGTTACTTCCCAGAGCCAGATTTAGTACGTCTTTCGATTTCTGACGAGTGGGTTGAGCGCGTACGTCAATCAATTCCTGAATTACCAGATGCACGTAAAGAACGCTACATTTCTGAGTTAGGCTTAACAGAGTATGATGCAAACGTACTTGTTGTTAACAAAGAGATTTCTGATTTCTTCGATGCAACAGCAGCTGCTGGTGCAGATGCGAAATTAGCGGCGAACTGGTTAATGGGTGATATTTCTGCGTACTTAAATGCTGAGCAGAAAGAGTTAAAAGATACAGCATTAACACCAGAAAACTTAGCAGGTATGATCAAGTTAATTTCTGATGGCACAATTTCTTCTAAAATCGCGAAAAAAGTATTCACTGAACTTGTTGAAAACGGTGGCGACGCAGCGAAAATCGTGAAAGAAAAAGGCTTAGTTCAAATTTCTGATCCAGAAGTAATCCGTGGCTTCGTTACAACAGTTCTTGATAACGATGCAAAATCAGTAGCAGATTTCTTAGGCGGTAACGAGCGTGCAATTAAAGCGCTTCTTGGCCAAATTATGAAAGCTTCAAAAGGTCAAGCAAATCCACAATTAACAAACCAAATTTTAATGGAAGAATTAAATAAACGTTAATTCTTCTCTATGCAACGACAGTCTAAAAATAGGCTGTCGTTTTTTTGACGAAAAAATATTTTTGCTATGAAACACTTGATAGATAGTATTGAATCAGTTAATAATTGGAAATGAAATGAGCAAACATCATTAAGTAAAATAGCTTCAACAAGGGGAGATGGGGAAATGGAAAAAATATGGGGGATAGGTCCGTTACAAATTGTGACAGAGCAACAAATATTAGAAAATCAATACGTTGTCATTGAAGGCAAAAAAATTTGTCAAATCTGTGATGCAAAGCAGCTACCAGCTGACTGTGAGATTGTGCATGCAGAGCCTAATTTTAAACTAATGCCCGGCATGATTGATCAGCATATTCATGGTATAGCGGGTGCCGATGCGATGGATGGAACGGGTGAAAGCTTACAAACCATTAGTACATCACTTGCTAAATATGGTGTAACGAGTTTTTTAGCTACAACAATGACTGCCGATGTTGAATTAGTAAAATCAGTCGTACAAACGATTGCACAAAATAAAGAACAGGTAAATGGCGCAAAAATAATTGGTATCCATTTAGAAGGACCGTTTATCAACCCGATTCAAAAAGGGGCACAGTCCGATCAATTTATTATAAAGCCTTCAGTTGAGCTATTTACCCAAATCGAGCAAGCAGCGCAACAAACGATTAAGCTTGTAACGATTGCAGCGGAATTAGACGAAGACCATTCACTATGTAATTATTTTAAATCAAAGCAGATTGTTGGATCAATTGGTCATTCAGATGCTACGTTCGAACAAACACAAACAGTATTAAATAAGCAGCTTATTCAAAATGCCACACATTTTAGCAATGGGATGCGTGCAATTCATCATCGCGAGCCTGGATTGCAAATTGCGCTGCTACAAAGTGATAGTATGATTGAAATCATTGCAGATGGGTATCATATCCACCCGAAAATGATCCGCTTTTTATTTGATACAGTGGGTGAAGAACGGATGATTTTAATTTCTGATAGTATGCGTGCGGCCGATTTGTCGGATGGTATTTATGATTTAGGTGGACAACAAGTGCAGGTGGAAAATGGACTATGTAAGTTAGTGGGGAAAGAAAATATAGCAGGCAGTACACTTAATTTAAATTTAGCTCGCAAAAATATGAAACAATGGCTTAAATTATCGGATGTTACATTAGCAAAATTAACTGCAACAAATAGTGCAAAACTTTTAGGGCTTGCTAATGATAAAGGCTCCATTGCTGTTGGAAAAGATGCCGATTTATATGTCTTAAACGAACAAGAGGAAGTTGTACTAACAGTTTGCGAAGGAAAAATAGTCTATCAAAATACAAAATTGAAAAAGAGGTTATTAAATGAATTTCATTAAAGGTGAGGCAATTCGTAATAATGTTCAACTGAAACAAAGCTTTCTTCAATTAGCGAAAGAGACATTTGACCTTGAATTTGAACATTGGGACGCTTTAGGCTATTGGGATAACACGTATTGTCCGTATGCTTTTGAAGTGGATGGGAGAATTGTAGCCAATGTATCTGCAAATATTGGGACGATGCTAGTAGAAGGAAAAACATATCAAGCCATTCAAATTGGAACAGTTATGACGAATTCAGCGTTTCAGGGACAAGGCTTATCTCGAAAGCTGATGGAGAAAGTGATAGAAGATACAGCAGATGCTGCAATTATTTACTTATTTGCGAACGAAACCGTGCTTAATTTTTATCCGAAATTCGGCTTTGAAACACGTAGACAAGCAACATTTATGATCGAAACGAAGGATTTAAATCTGCAGCCGACGGAAGTAAAAAAAGTAGATATTTCGGATGAAGCTGCTCGTAAATTATTTTACGAAACGACGAAACACCGTATGCCAATTAGCTCGAAAATGAGCATGTTACAAAATGAAAATATTGTCATGTTCCATGCATTAACACAATATAAGGATGCCATTTATTACGTACCGAAATTCAATGCTTTTGTGATTGCAAAGGAGCAGAACGGGTATTTCCAACTCATTGATGTTATTTCAAAACAATATGTTGATTTACTAGAGATTATTGAAAGTTTACCGATTCAGGAAAAAATGGTCGAATTATGTTTTACTCCTGAAAATTTAAAAGTACCCGTACAGCAAGGAATTTTCCAGGATGAGGGCGCGATGTTTGTGAAGGAACAAAGTAATCTCCACTATCCAAATGATGTGTTATATCCATATAGCGGATTAGCATGAGAAAATGAGTTAGAGACAAAAAAATACAATTTTTCACCGCGGAGAAAAATTGTATTTATTAGTGTATGTTTATTTAGTCACAACCTTATTTAATATCTCCTCCGTCACGTCCAACAACCTTTTTTTGGCTGTTTTCGCAATTGGAACATTTTCTAAATCAAAGCCGTGGAAGCAGCCTTCATAAATATCAAATATAATAGTCGTTTTCGAATTATTTAGCTTCTCAACAAATTCACAAACCTCTTCAAAAAATAGGTCATGTGTGCCAATGAACGTATAAATTGGCGGTAACTCATGCAATGCGGCATAAAATGGTGATGCATATGGCGGCACTTTTTGGCAGTTTTTCAAATAGGCCATCCAACTTTTTTCATTTTTCTCTACATTCCAAAGACCAGGAGAAGTAAATTGCTTATGGAATGGGCGAGTTTGCCAATCAAGCATTGGATACAACGGCAATACCCCAGCAATAGATGGTCCTTGTTCATCGCGTGCTTTTAATGTCACAGCTAATGCTAAATTTCCACCTGCACTCCCACCACAAACAATAATTTTCTCGCGGTTTATTTTTAAGCTTTGCGCTTGTTTATTTGCCCATAGAAGCATGTTATAGCCATCTTCTAATGCTGCAGGATAAGGATGTTCCGGGGCTAATCGGTATTGCGGTATAAGGACAACTGCTTGGAACTTATGAACAAAATCAAGCAAATACGAAATGCTATCATCTGGATTTCCGAATACCATTCCGCCCCCATGAAACCAAATGAAGCATGGTGCATTTTTATGTGCCTGTTTTGGCTTTATGTAAATGACACGAAGTTTATCAAGCATGATTTCCTCGATGACGCAACCATTCGTATCAATCGGCTGCTCCGAAAAATGAGTGAACGAACGATTGGCAATAAATTGCTCAAAAGTAACGGTATTGTTTAATTTATTTTCGTAAATTGTCACCAGTTCTGGATGTAAACCGTTCATGTAGAAACCGCCTCTTTTAATTTCTTTTGTTCAATTTTTTTGAAGGCACGCATTGAAAATTGCATCATGCAGTAGCTAAGCACGCTGCCTGCAAATAATGGAATGGCCCCCGGAAGTAGATTAAAGACGCCATACATCAACAACACTATACAAGCATTTAATAATACCGTGAAAGGTGAAGTTAATGTAAATAAAAATGCTTGTTTAATTGTTGTGAAGAATGATAGCTCAAAATGAACATACACTGGGAAAAAGAAGCACAGTGTCCCGAAAACGAGAAAAGCAATGATCATTGTTGGAATGAGCAAAATCGTTAAAAACTCAAATGAATAAATCGCGTAAAAATCAATTGCTAAAATAGCGATGACTACATAACTGATTGCAGCATAACCATTTCCACGTAGCCATTCTTTTTTATAAGTTTGCCAGAATGTTTGTGAAATCGGTTTTTCAACTTCACGTAATAATTGACGGATAACGGTAAATAGGGCAATCGTTGCTGGAAAAAGCCCAAATATAAAAAATCCAAGCATCGAAAAGAACAGCCATAAAAAATTTAGGTACACAATTTTTAATAGCTTTACACCTAAGGTATGAAAACCTTCCCAAAATGTCATATAATGCCCTCCTTTACACTTTATTATAAAATATATTTTCAGAAAAATAATAAAAATCAAATTAAGGACTTTTAATGGACTTGAGTTAGGATAGAATTTTTTGTAGTCTGAAAAAAATAGCAATTACAAATTCAGTAAATGTTATTTTGAGTAAGGGGTTAATTATTTTATAAATAAGGGGGATTCATAATGAAAAATTCTATTTTTAAAAAGTTCGGGCTATTATTCTTAGTTCTAGTTATTTCAGTTGTTATGGCAGCATGTAACGATGACATGGAAGATACTTCAAATGGATCAGATAATTCATCGAGTGGTACGACTGATAATGGAAGCGCTAACACAAACAACGGAGATGCATCAAAATTATCGGGAGAAATTACGGTATGGGCACATCCATATACAGATGGTACAACTGGTGAAGGCGATATGTGGAAAGACTTAGTAGCAAACTTTGAAGCTGACACAGGCGTAAAAGTAAACTTTGAACAAATTCCATGGGCAAACCGTGATCAAAAAATCTTAACAGCGTTAGCAGCTGGCCAAGGTCCAGACGTATTCTACGTTATTCCAGACCAAATGCCACAATACGCAGAACAACAATTAATTTTAGATATTTCACAATATGTATCCCAAGAAGAATTAAGTGGATTTGTCCCAACAGCGATTGAAGCAACAAGTTGGAAAGGCAAACAATATGGTATGCCAATTTTACAAACAGCTGAATCTTTAATTTATAACAAAGATATTTTAAAGGAGCTTGGTGTTGATGAAAACAGCTTACCTACGAATTGGGATGAGTTTAAAGCATTAGCAGAAAAAGCAAAAGCAGCGGGTTACTATGCGTTCTCTTATGCTGGTGGTGGTTCATTAAACAACACAATCTATCCATTCTTGTGGCAAGCTGGCGGGAATGTAATTGATGCAGATAACAACATTTTAATTAACTCACCAGAATCAGTAAAAGCATTCGAGTTAATTAACGAAATGTATACAAAAGGTTGGATTCCACAAGATTCAATTACAGCTTTAGAACATGATTCTCTATACTACGGCGGAAAATTATTAGCAGTAAACGGTTCTGGTATCTCAGTAAACTACCTATTAGCTGAAAAACCATTCGAATTTGTTATTGCTCCACCATTAAAAGATGCTGAGCAATTAACATATGGTACTGTAGGTATGTTCGTAGGTTCTGCGATTTCTAAAAATCCAGAAGCAGCTGCAGAATTTATGAAATATATAACAAATGCTGAAAACCAACGTACATTCAACAACATTACACAATACATTCCAACTCGTGATGAAGCGAAAGACATTTTCGAGGCACAGCCATTCATGGCGCAATTATCAGAATACACGAAATATGCAAAACCAGGTGTTATTCACCCAGAAGGACGTAATATTATGCCTCTAGTTCAAGCTGAAATTCAAGCAATGTTAGAAGGTAAACAAACGCCTCAAGAAGCTGCAGATAAGTCAGCAGATGCAATTGATAAGTTAATTAACAAATAACAAATAATGAGAGTTTGGTCTTAGTGATCAAACTCTCTCCTTACTTAATGTCCAGAAAGGGTGAGACACGTGAACGCTACAACATCTAAACAGGAGAATAAGCAGTCGCTCGGTGCTAAAATTAAGCGTGAATTTAACAAAAATCTATTAGTCTATGTCGTGCTCATTCCTGTTATTATTCACTTTATTATCTTTCAAGTTTACCCGTTTGCGTTAAGTTTTTATTTAACTTTCCATGATTGGAAAATAATTGGCGACCCTGAATTCGTAGGGCTAAAACATTGGAAAACATTATTAGATGATGAAATCGCGTGGAAAGCAATATGGAATACAGTGAAATTTTCCATCTACTATATAGTACCTACTATGGCGTTAGGCTTAGTATTAGCGTTAATTATTAGTTCAGGTGTCAAGTTTTCAGGCTTCTTTAAAGGATTATTCTTCCTACCGGTAGTTACATCGTTCGTAATTATTGCAGGTATTTGGGGCTGGTTATTCCGTGGTACAGACGATGGCTTCATTAACTACTTAATTGGTTTTGCTGGAATTGATCCACAGCTATTTTTGTCGAGCTCTTCACAAGCGCTTATCGTATTAGCTGGGCTAAGTATATTCAAAGTAGCCGGTACAACGATGATTTACTACTATGCTGGATTACAATCAATCGACCGTCATTTATATGAAGCGGCTCGTATTGATGGAGCGAATTCCTGGAAGACTTTTTGGAAAGTAACATTCCCAATGTTAAAGCCAATTCACTTTTATGTGGCGATTACAACGACAATTGGTTCATTCCAAATTTTCGATTCGGCGTTCTTATTAACAAATGGTGGACCTAACTATGCAACGACAACAATTGTGTATTACTTATATCACCAAGGTTTTACGAGCTTAAATTTAAGCTACGCAGCTGTATTGTCTTATGTATTATTCTTCATCATTTTAATTATTTCGTTAATCCAACGAAAATACATTGGGAAAGACCCAAATCATTATTAAGCTGGTGCGGGGAGGAGCAGATAAATGAAAAAAATAATCTCGTATACAGCGTTAGCAATTTTGGCAATTATCTTCATTTTACCATTCGTTGTAATGGTGTTTGGTTCATTAAAAGAAGTTAAGCAAGCACAAATTGATCCACTATTCTGGCTACCAACGGATCCTTCTATACAAAACTATGTAACGATTTTTACAAATGGTATTTTTATTCGCTGGATTTGGAACTCTATCGTCATTACGATTATTCCAGTAATTACACAAATGCTTTTTGCCGCCCTTCTTGGATATATCTTTGCAAAAAAGCAATTTTGGGGGAAAGAAACAATTTTCTGGATTTTCATGGCGGTTATTATGATTCCACAGCAGCTATTTATTATTCCTAAATACATTATGTTCGCTGATTTTGGTTGGATTAATACGTATTGGGCACTAATCGTTCCAGAGCTTTGGGCGATTATGGGTGTATTTTTAGTTCGTCAATTTTTACAAGGGATTCCGAAAGATTTGGAGGAAGCGGCGTACATTGATGGAGCAAATGACTGGCAAATTTTCTTTAAAATTATTTTTCCACTATCATTTCCGGTCATCGCAACGGTTGGTACATTTGCCTTCATTTCAAATTGGAATGATTTATTCCAACCATTAATTTACTTAACGAATGAAAAAATGTTCCCAGTAACAGTCGGCCTTGCTTCAATGCTTGGGAAAGAAGGAAACTTCGGTGTTGAAATGGCCGGAGCAACGATTTCATTTATTCCGACATTTTTAATCTTTATTTTCTTCCAACGTTATTTCACGGAAGGAATCACAATGTCAGGTATTAAATAGGAGGCATTGGATGAAAATTGGAATCATTGGAACGGATTCGTCTCATGCAGTAGCTTTTTCTGAGCGACTGCTAGCAAAAGGACATCAAATCATTGCGTATCAAGGTGGATCTACCATTGCATTTAGTAAAACAAGGATTGACACGATTTCCGCACAAATGCAGCAAATCGGTATACCTTTTGTAGAAACGCTGGAGCAAATGCAAACACAGTGTGACGCATTCATAATTACTTCTGTTGATGCGACACAGCATTTCGAACAATTCAAGCAGCTTGTTTCATGCAAAAAGCCTGTCTTTATTGATAAGCCATTCGCACAAAATAGCGTAGAGGCGATTGCCATTATAAAACTGGCAAGTGAACAAGCGATTCCATTAATGAGTAGTTCCGCTTTACGCTTTGCAGATCCTGTACAAGCAGTAAAAAATAAATGCATCGAGGCGGTGGATATTAGTGCTCCGCTCCCGATGCTCGAACCAAATGATTATTTTTATTACGGAATTCATGCATTAGAAATGATATGTGTATTAAAGAAAATCCCGATAAAGGATGTTTCGGTACATAATCATCAACAGCAGCATTTCATTACGGTACGATTTGAAGATGATACAGTTTCAACCATTCGCGGCTATTTACAAAATCGTCAAAGCTTTCAATTTGTGACACATACCTCATCATTGAGTGAAATGTACACAATTGCAGAAGGTGATTTGCATTTTTATGATCGACTCATAGATGAAATGGAACGATTTTTCATGACAAAACAAAGCCCGATCGCATTAGCCGAAACACTTCAAATTATTCGTATCCTTGAAAAGATGACACAGCATGCAAAATGAATTACTGATTTTTAAGTTCTTCTAAAAACTGCATGAAATAGATGCGCTTCGGGCGACCTCGATGGGCTACTTTTTCCTCGCCAATAATATCGACTAGCCCTGCATCCAACCATTTTAGCAAGATGCGATTCGCACTGCGTAACGTAATATTCAATGTTTGGGCTAATTCCTCTGCTGTATAAATATATTTTTGATGCTTTGTAATTCGTCCCATTAATTTTGAAATATACGATGCAGACATGCCAGCCTTTTCGGCACGTTCTAGTAACTGCAAATCGGTAATAGCTAAAGGGTATTGTTCGTAGTTAATAAAGACGGTCGTATCAATGGGACCGATGACACGGCTATCTTCACGGACAATATAACAGACATTTGGACCATTATCATTAGCTTGGTAAAGCGCTTGCTTTGCATGGCGTCCAGATTCATAGGCATTTATACCAAAGCCAATACCAATCGTACAATTAATATGTAGTTCTTCTTTGAACTGAGAAAGAAGCGGTAAGTGTTTGTAGCCAAGCGTTTCGCGCTCGAATTGGCCGCGTGTCGTAATAAAGCTATATTGCAAAGGATTTAGCGTAATAAGGTGTCCATCCATTTGTTGAGAAAACTGTTGCAAAATTTGCTTCACTTTTGAATGATCTTGCGACGCAATTGCTTCAAATTGGATAATACCATAAACAATTTGATTCTCCTTATTTTGCCGACTTTTACTTGCAAGGAGTACGCGTTCAAATGCGACAATCATTTCCTGCTTTGTAGGAATTAAATAGTCACTAGCTAAATTTAAAGACTGTAATTTTTCATATACGGCTGCAACAGTAGTGACGGGGTGATAACCTTGTTTGGCATAAGAAATATGATTTTCAACAATTTGTTCAATTGCTACATCTGTTGAAAAAACATAATCGATTTTTTGGTGAAGCTGATGCGTAATCGCCAAAATATCACTTTCTTGCATGAAATCAAAGCTGTACGACTTTTCTTCTTTTGTAATTTGATGTGTTAATAGCAACTGATAAAGCTGGATTGCTCGGCTATTTAGTTGATATAACTTCAATGAAGAATCATAGTTTTTTAGTTGGTGATAGATAAAAGGATCGGCAATTACCAGCATTTCGTATTGTGTAATAAATGTTATTAATTCCTCTGTTAGTAACGAATCATGCAGTATAAAATACTGTGCTTGGATACTTGGAAATCCTCGCAAAGATTCTTTAATAGCGGGGAGCATCATTTCAGGACTAATAATTGCTACTAAACTTTGAGAGGTATATAGTGTGTTGTGATTTGTCATGTTAGCGCCTCCAAGACTTTGTACTATAACAATTCTACGAAAAAATGTAATAATATTCAAATTGTATAGGAGTGTTTGTTATGCAAACGATTGAAAAATTGGAAGAATTTATGACGAGACCTTCTGCAGCGCTTGTAGAGGATATGAAAAAAATAGATGGTGACATATTAATTTTAGGAATCGCTGGCAAGATGGGACCAACATTAGCGAAAATGGCGAAACGTGCTGTACAAGAGGCAGACATAGAGAAGCGTATTATCGGTGTTGCGCGATTTTCGAATCAAGAAATGAAGCAAGAATTAGAAGACGCTGGGATTGAAACAATCACTTGCGATTTACTAGATGAAGCACAACTAGCTCAATTACCAGATGTGCCAAACGTTATTTTTATGGCAGGAAATAAATTCGGTACAATCAATAATGAGCATTTTACATGGGCGATGAACACGTATGTGCCGGGTCGTGTTGCTGATAAATATAAAAATTCTAATATTGTCGTCTTTTCATCAGGAAATATTTATCCATTCACACCTGTAACAGCGGGCAACTGTGCAGAAGATGTAACACCTGTTCCAATTGGAGAATATGCGATGTCAACATTAGGACGCGAACGAATTTTCACGAACTTTTCAAATCGCTTCCAAACAAAAATGGTAATGTTCCGATTAAACTATGCGATTGATCTACGCTATGGCGTTTTATTAGAAATTGCAAAATCCGTATACAACGATGAGCCCGTTGATGTCACGATGGGAAGTGTCAACGTGATTTGGCAAGGCGATGCAAATGAATATGCCATTCGTTCATTATTACATTGTGAATCACCAGTGAAAATTTTAAATGTAACGGGTCCAGAAACATTATCTGTACGTTGGTTAACAAAAGAATTTGCGAAGCGCTTTGGCAAAGAGGCAAAAATTGTTGGTGAAGAACAGCCAACTGCACTGTTAAATACGGCATCTCATGCACATAAATTGTTTGGTTATCCACGTGTGACATTAGAGCAAATGTTAGATTTAGTGGCGAACTGGGTGCAAGCAGATGGTGCTACACTAAATAAACCAACGCATTTTCAAGAACGAAAAGGGGCGTATTAATATGAATGAAGCAGTTAAGAAAGCATTGTTTGATGGTGCGTTTATTCCCGCTCATCCACTCGCATTAAACGAAGATAAATCGTTAGACGAAGTAAGTCAGCGCGCTTTAACAAAATACTATATTGATGCAGGTGTTGGTGGCTTAGCTGTCGGTGTTCATACTACACAGTTTGAAATTCGTGATCCACAGTTCAATTTATATGAGCGTGTTCTAACATTAGCGATTGAAGAAATGAAGAAAGCAAATGTACCAGATTCCTTCATTAAAATTGGAGGCGTTTGTGGACCTTTAGAACAAGCGATTCAAGAGGCAATGATTTTAAAAAATTTAGGCTATGATTTAGCGCTATTAAGCATGGGAGGTTTAGCTCATTTAACAGAACAACAACTATTGGAGCGCACACGAGAAATTGCAAAAATTATTCCAGTAGTAGGATTTTACTTACAGCCATCTGTTGGTGGACGTGTATTTACGTATCAATTTTGGCAAGAGTTGGCGAATATCGATAATGTTTGTGCGATTAAAATGGCGCCATTCAATCGTTATCAAACATTGGATGTTGTACGTGCAGTATGTTGCAGCAAACGTCGCGATGAAATTGCACTCTACACAGGAAATGATGACAATATCCTTGTTGATTTATTGTCGGAATATGCATTTACAATTAATGGTGAAACGGTGAAAAAACGAATTGTTGGCGGTTTATTAGGGCATTGGTCTGTTTGGGCGAAAACCGCTGTACACTATTTTGAAGACATTAAAGCAGCGCGCGAAAATGATCAAATTTATTCAGCATGGTTAACAAAAGCAATCGAAGTAACGGATGCAAATGCTGCATTTTTCGATCCAGCGAATGGATTTAAAGGCAGTATTGCAGGGATTAATGAAGTGCTAACGAGACAAGGACTATTAAAAGGCAATTGGTGTTTAGCGGATCATGAAGTGTTAAGTGAGGGGCAGGCAGAAGAAATTACACGCGTATATGAAATGTACCCACACTTACATGATGATGACTTTGTCAAAGCGAATTTAGCAAAATGGAAATCAGGTGAGTAATGTGAAAGCGCTACAGGCACATGATGGTATGACAAAATTAGTAGAAATTGAACAACCAGAATTATTTCCTTCAGCGGTACTAGTTGAAACGCGCTATACAGCCGTTTCCCCCGGCACAGAAAAATTGTTAATTGAAGGAAGTAAAGAAGGTGTCCGACAGCTAGGCTATAGTGCGGTTGGCGTTGTCAAAGCAATTGGCCAATCTGTTACAGCGTTTCAAGTTGGAGATGTTGTTGCGTGCTACGGTGCACCGTATGTTGGCCATATGGAACTGTTAGCTGTTCCGCAAACACTTGTTGTGAAATGCCCGCCAAACGTAGCTTTAAAGCATGCAGCATTTGCCGCACATGGTACGATTGCGATTCATGCGATTCGTCAGGCGCAGCTTCAATTTGGTGAATCCATTGTTGTAATTGGGCTAGGTGTTCTTGGTCAAATGATTGCTAAAATTTGTGCTGCGGCAAGCTATGATGTCATTTGTTATGAACCTAATGAAAAACGTGCGTCGATGCTACAACATATAGCTGGCATTGAAGTTTTTTCAGATTTACAACAAATGGAGCAACATATTGAAAAATTTACAAATGGACAAGGTGTAGATGCCGTTCTTCTTTGCGCAGGTGGGAAGCATTCAGAAACAACAGCCCGAAGTTTAGAATGGGTGCGTAAACAGGGACGAATTGTCATTGTTGGAGATGTAGAACCCGAATTTAATCGAGAACAACTTTTTGCAAAAGAAGCAATTATTACAATTTCTCGCGCTGGTGGCCCTGGTCGTTATGATGCTCGCTACGAAAAAGAGGCAATCGATTATCCATATCATTATGTGCGTTGGACAGAGGGACGCAATTTAGCTGCGTATATTCGTCTGTTAGAACGAGAAGCAATTGATGTTTCTGATTTTGTTCAATTACAAATCCCATTTGAACAATCGGCAAGCGTCTATGAAAAATTAGTAACGAGTGAAGCATTAACGGCTGTTCTCGACTATTCAGGAGGAAACTAACATGTTGAAAGTTGGCGTTATTGGTGGCGGTTCGATTTCTGAATTTCATTTAGGTCCTTATTCTGCACATCCAGAAGTAGAGCTAGTAGCGGTTTGTGACCAAAATGAACACAGATTACATCAGTTAGGTGAAAAGTATAAAGTGACAAAGCTTTATACAAATGTTGATGAATTATTGGCAAACGAAGAAGTAGCGGCAGTTAGCATTTGTACATGGAATAATTCTCATGCAGCGCTTGCCATTAAAGCATTAGAAAGCGGTAAGCATGTATTACTTGAAAAACCTTTAAGTATCAGTATGGATGAAGCCTATGCCATTGAAGAGGCTGTAAAAAAATCGAATAAAATTTTACAAGTAGGTTATGTACGCCGATTTGCCACGAATGTTGGGGTATTAAAGAAGTTTATTGATGCCAATGAATTAGGGGAACTTTATTATGCAAAAGCTTCTTGCTTGCGCCGATTAGGGAATCCTGGTGGCTGGTTTAGCGATGTATCAAAATCAGGTGGTGGCCCACTAATGGATTTAGGTGTGCATATGGTCGATCTTTGCTGGTACTTGATGGGCAAGCCAAAGCCGATTTCTGTTTCAGGTAATACATATAAGAAATTAGGAAATCGTGCGCATATCGAAAATTTATCGTTTTATAAAGCAGCAGATTATAATGCAGAACTGAATGATGTGGAGGATTTATCGAATGCATTAATTCGTTTTGAAAATGGTGCCTCTTTATTTGTAGATGTGAGTTTTACATTGCAGGCAAAGCAAGATGAAATATCGGTAAAGCTTTACGGAGAAAAGGGTGGCGCAGAAATTGAGCCTAAGTTAGTAATTGTACAAGAACGACATGAGACAATCCTAAACATTACGCCGCAAATTGATGCGCTTGGTTTTGATTTTGAAGGTGCTTTCACGAACGAAATCCATCATTTTGTGGATTGTTGTCTAACGGGCAAGCAACCCATCTCTCCAGTAGAAGATGGTGTGGCCGTTATGAAAATGTTAACAGCGATTTATGAATCAGCCGCTACGGGACAAGAAATTAAATTGTAGGTGATGAAATGGTACAAATCGTATTACCAAATAACGAACAAATTTTAATGCACTCACCATTGTACAACTTTACATCTGAAATTCGACATGAGCCAAATACCATTACGATTTTAAAGCAACCAACTACAGAGGCATATAAACCATTTTCGTTGTTGCAACATGAAGGCTTCATTTACTTTGATTTATGGTCGTATTCATTTGCGCTTCAACTGTATCAAGTATTAAAGGCACATGATGTTGTAAAAGGTGTAATTCGGATTCGCCGAACAACAGAAAATGCCTTTCCAATTGAAGAGGACTTGCTTGCTTTAGAGGAATGGTACGGTCCTGTTCGCAACATCAAGGTTCGTTCCAATGCAATCGGTGCTACAAAATATGTCATCGTGCTGTGTGAATTCGGAGAGCAAATTATGGCTCATTTAGAATATATGCATGGCGAAGCGCGTATTGAATTTGAATGGAGCAGTCACCAACATATTGTGGAGTTTGATAGTGCCCAAATGACAGGGGATTCAAGCAATAATCATAATCTGTATAAACATGTTGAGGCAATTGTTGAACATGCGATTTCTTGGGACGTGAGCTATGATGAAAAGCTAAAAAAAATTCAAGCGTTACTACAACGAGGTGAACAGTGATGAATATTGGGATTATGAGCTTTGCACACATTCATGCAACAAGCTATGCCGATGCGATTAAAAGGATACCTGGGGCAACATTAACCGCGATTTATGATACGGATAACAACCGTGGTCAACAGGCGAGTGAGCAATATGAGGTACCTTTTTTTACAGATATTCAATTATTTTTAGCGCAACCAATTGATGTTGTGCTCGTATGTAGTGAAAATATATTGCATAAAGAAATGGTTATTGCGGCTGCAAAGGCGAAAAAGCATATTTTATGTGAAAAGCCGATTGCTACAACAGTTGAAGATGCAAAGGATATGATTGCAGTTTGTGATCAAAATGAGGTGCAACTGTCAATTGCTTATCCTGTGCGTTACAGTGCGGCAATTCGAGATGTCAAACAGGCGATTGAAGCAGGAGAGCTTGGAGATATTGTCGCGATACGTTCTACAAATCGTGGCCAAAATCCGGGCGGCTGGTTTATCGATGAGCAATTAGCGGGTGGAGGAGCTGTTTTGGACCATACCGTGCATATGGTAGACATTATGCGCTGGTATTTAAATAGTGAAGTAGCCGAAGTTAGTGCGTTTGCAAATCGTTACTTTACCGAGCTTGATACCGATGATGCAGGGATTATGACCATTGTTTTTGAAAATGGTGTAATTGCTTCACATGATGCGAGTTGGTCACGCTTTCCACAATTTCCGACTTGGGGCGATGTCATGATTGAAATTATCGGAACGAAAGCAACCCGTAAAGTCGATGTATTTAATGAAAAGCTAAACTTATATAGTAAAGGCGAAAAATCGATCACGCATTTATATAGTGGAAATAATACAGATTTTGAATTAATCGTTGATTTTTTACAGGCTATTCAACAAGGAAGAAAGCCACTTATTTCTGGATATGATGGATTGAAATCCTTAGAAATTGCATTGGCAGCTTATGAATCGAACGCTAAAAAGCAAGCAGTAATTGTATAAATAAATGAAAAGGGTACTCCGTTAAGAGTATCCTTTTTGTTGAATTACGAGAAATAACAACAAAGGGGATAGAGCATATGAACACATCAATTAAAATTCAAAATGAAATCGAACAATTTGCGTTAACTGAATTAAACAGCTATTACACAGGTGAAAAACCAGTTCATTTTGAATACGTTGATATGGGACTAACAGATGATCACTTTGAAATGATTCAGCAAGACAATCAATATGTTATTCGAGGCAATTCAAGTCGTGCCATTTTGTATGGGGTGTATCGCTTTATTGAAAAGGTGGAAGGGATTCTCTTCCTTGATTTAAAGAAGCAGCAAACGATTGAAGCGGTTGGGATTGACGGCGTATATGTGGGCAAGCCGAGATTTACACGTCGTGGGAATGTGTTTGAAACGATTGATGATGTACCATTTTTAAAAAGTATGCTCGATGTTGGAACGAAAAATGGATTAAATGAAGTATTTTTCACATTTTTCTTATGGGATGAAGTGAAGGACGCGCTTTTTGAAGACATACGAAAGCGCGGCATTGAAGTAACATTAGGTGGACATAGCCTACGTTATTTAATTGCAAAAGCTAGAGGACTTCAAGTAACGGGCAAAGCAGCTGCAGATGGTGCTGTCAATGACTTAATTGGTGAAGAAACAGAATTTACAACGGCTCATGCGATAAAAAACCATGATTTTTTACAAGATGAGCAGGCACAACAACAAGTAATTGAACTCATTGTTTCGTATTGCAAAAACGAGCCAGCAATTCGCCGTATTTCCTTATGGCCAGAAGATGTAGGGGCAATAGGAGAGGGAGCTGTTCAATTTTTAACTCGCTATATTGCCTTTGCAGAAAAAGTACAACTAGCTTTACAACAGGTTGGCTTACAAGTGGATGTAGAGCACATCGTTTATAATGCAGGATTAAGCTGGGAAATGCTTGAACGAAAACAACAGCGAGTAGGCACAACGGATATTTTATATGCGTATTGGGGACGTGATTATACAAAAAGCTATGAATCTGAACGCGATGTACGTGCTTGGCAAAGTTTAGAGGATTGGCGACAAGCAACTGAAAAATCCATTACGGTGTTTGAATACTACAGTGATCATTTCATGTTAAGCGAATTATTCCCATTACTATTTAAACAAATTGCAGTAGATGTTGACCGTTATGAAGAGCTAGGCTGTGATGGCATGGTGAACTTGGTTGTACCATTGCATAAAGTGGCAAAAGCACAAGCGCATATGGGAAATTATGATTATCAGCAATACCAGCAGTTAAATAATATTGTATTTGCCCGTTCATTGTGGGAAGGACTTGAAACGATACCACATCTTTTATCAGAGTCTATGCAACAGTTCGCACAGCAAATCGAGCATCAGCTTGGACAAAATAGTCAATTCAATGCAAAGTTTTTCCCTAGCCGTGTCGTGGAAGCGAAAAATCCAGAAGCAAAATCGGACGTTATTCAAATGCTTACGGCTGTTGAACAAGTCATCGAGCAAGCAAGTCCAGAAGCACCTTTACAACATTATGCTCAAGCTTTAAAAGAAGTTGTGCGTATAACGAAGGAACGCTGGGAGGCATTATAATGTGGGATTGCGTTTATTATTATCGCGAAAAAGAACATCGGTCACTTTATTTGAAACAAGAGGTTTTAATATATGGAGCAACTCCTGCAGGAATTACAGCAGCTATTACGTTAAAAAAGCAAGGCTTCGACGTACGAATTGCTGAATGTAGTCGCTTTATTGGCGGAATGACAACGAGCGGCTTAGGAGCAACCGACTTAGGAGCTGAAGACGCATTAGGGGGCTTGGCAAAGCAATTTTATGAAGAAATCGCCGCGCATTATCAGGTTGAAAAATGTGTACGCTTTGAGCCACATGTAGCCGAGGGAATCTTTAAAAAATGGTTAACAGAATTTAAAATTGATGTGCAAACTGAGCAATTTATTGAAAGCGTTGTGAAAGAGCATCAAGCGATTCATCAAATTACGATGACCGATGGGACAACCTATGAGGCAAAGCAATTCATCGATGCAAGCTATGAAGGAGATTTACTCGCACATGCTAAAGTTTCATATATTGTTGGCCGCGAAGCAAGTATCGTGTATAAAGAAATTTATAATGGCGTGCAGTTTGGGACACAGCATCATAAATTTGAAAGTTATATTGATCCTTATCAAGAAGAAGGGAATCCGAATAGTGGTTTATTGTATGGCATTGCGAACGAACAAGTAACGGAACTAAATGGTGCAGGAGATAAACGCATTCAAGCTTATAACTTCCGAATCTGTTTAACAAAGAACAATAAAGTCCCAATTCCTAAACCAAACGGCTATAACCGCTCGCATTATGAGTTATTATTGCGTTATTTACAAGCGGGACATTGGGACGCAATGAAGCTTCATACGACATTAATGAACGGCAAAACCGATTTAAATAATCACGGAGCATTTTCAACGGATTTTATCGGTATGAATTATGCCTTTCCAGATGGCAGCTATACATTACGTGAAGAAATTTTTCAGCAACATGTCACGTATGTAGCCGGATTATTATACTTTTTAGCAACGGATGAAGAAGTGCCGGGGACTGTTCAACAAGAAGTGAACCAATGGGGATTAGCGGCAGATGAATTTATTGAAACGAATCATTGGCCAAGACAATTGTATATTCGAGAGGCGCGTCGAATGATTGCAGATTATTGTATGACGGAGCATCATGCGCTTCGGCGAATACATTGTGAGCAACCGATTGCCGTTGCGTCTTTCCATATGGACTCTCATCACTGTCGTCGCGTTGTATTAAATGGGCGTGTTGTGAATGAAGGGGATATTCAAATTCCAGTAAAGCCATTTGCGATTGATTTGCGTGCGCTCTTACCTAAGCAGGAGGAATGTACAAATTTAGTAGTGCCTGTTTGCATCAGTGCATCGCATATTGCCTATGGTTCGATTCGAATGGAGCCGGTATTTATGATGCTTGGCCAAGTAGCTGGAACCATTGCAGCACAGGCAATGCAAGCACAAAAACCAGTTCAACAATTACCATATGAGGAAATAAAGCAACAGTTAGTACAACAGGGGCATATCTTTGAATGGGATGGAGTTATAGTAGATGATCCGATTCGCCGGATGGAAGAAACGTTTGGGGGGAAATAATTTGTTAAAGCCATTAACGAAAGAATTTCATGAAGAGATTTTAAATTTATGGAATGAATGCTTACCTGATTTTCTATTAACAACGCGTTTATTTGATCAAAATACATGGCAATCACCTTATGTTTTACAAGAAGGTAGTGCTGTTAAAGTACAAGATGACAAAGTGGTTGGTGTTGTCATTGCAAAAAGCTGGCACGATACGTATGGTGTGGAATTAAATAAAGCACATGGTTGGATTCAAATGCTACTTGTGCATCCAGATTATCGTCAGCAAAAAATTGCAACCGCGCTTTATGAGCATGCCGAGCAGGCACTGATTGAAATGGGGGTTTCGAAAATTCAAATTGGTGGCGATTTAGGACATTTACTATGTGGAATTCCACTGGCGCAACAAGCAGGCGTAGCGTTTGCTGAAAAATTTGGTTTTAAACAGCTTGTTGAAAGTGTGGACTTTACAAGAGCGGTAACGGATCCACAAGCACTTCCTCAAAAGGAAAAAGCCGAATTTGTTTTATTACAACCAGAGGAACAACAGCAATTTCTAGATTTTATTTCAAATTCTTTCCCTGGACGTTGGACATTCGAAGCACATGACTATTTTGCTAAAGGTGGCACGGGTCGAGATTATGTCGTCGTAAAATGGGAAGGGCAAATTGTTGGGTTTTGCCGCATAAATGATGAACAAAGCGCTTGGAAGGGACCAAATTATAATTGGGCAGAGCAATTTGGAAATTTAGGTGGAATTGGTCCATTAGGGATTAATGAGCACTATCGAAAATATGGGTTAGGCAGAGCCGTTGTAGAGGCAGCAGAATATTATTTACAGCAACGAAATAAGACTACATTATTTATCGATTGGACAGATTTAATTGCTTTTTATGAAAAATTAGGGTATTCTGTTTGGAAAAATTATGGAGTTTTCGTAAAGCAGGTGGATGAATATGTGGATACTAAGCGCTGATATTGGAGGCACAAAATTAGCATTAGCAATTTCGAAGCAAGAGCAACCCGAAAAGTTGATTAATGAGTTAGAAATCGCAAGCCCTCAACAATCAGAAGCATTATTTGAGGCGATGATTGAAGGATTCAATGAACTTTTGCAAGGACATGAAGGGGAAATTGTAAAAGTTGCGGTTGGACTTCCTGGCATTTTAAATTTACAACAAGGAATGGTTGTTTATCAGCAAAACTTACCCTGGAGGGACTTTCCATTAGTAGCTCGTTTACAGGAAGCGTATCCAAACGCTTTAATAAGAATGGAAACTGATATGATGACAGCCGCGAATGGCGAATATAAAATTCGTCATTTTGAGCAGGAAACGCTAATCTATTTAACGGTTAGTACAGGGATTGCTTGCTGCTCCATTCACGAAGGCAAATTTTTAAGAGGTGCGGGCATTCCTGGCGAGGTCGGCTTTTCGTTAACGAAGAAGGGTGCTTTTTTTGAAGACGTATGTGCAGGCCCGGGGTTAACAAAGTGGCTACAAGAAAAAACAAATCGTACAGATACACTTCAGCAATTTTTTGAGAGCTATTATTCGCAGGACGACAAGGTTGTTCCAATTATTAAGCAGTGGCAACAAGAAATTGCACAAAAGATTCATAGTTTTATACTTTTACTCGATCCACATGTCGTTGTTTTAGGTGGAGGTGTGATGAACCATCATCCGCAAATGGTGAGTGAAATTGCACAAGAAGTAGATAATTGTTTTACGCTACCGTTTTTTGATCATAAAAAAGGGCGCGTACAAGCGAGTATTAATAAAGGCCATGCAGGATTAATCGGTGCAGCGCTACTATAAATTTAATAGATTTAAACAAGACAAAAAATCACCATTTTTCAAAATCGAAAATGGTGATTTTTGAATAGAAAGAAATTAATTTCTCTTCGTCTAACGAATACGCTTTTCAGTAGCTGGATCGAAGAAATGCGTTTTGCTAGATTAAAGTTTAGCTTAATTTCTTGCCACTTATGTTTGAGCACTTAGCGAATTGTTACAGCAGTACCTGTTGCAACACACATCATCATGCCTTCACGCAATGTTTCAAAGTCTAAATCCACACCAATGATGGCATTTGCCCCTAAGCTACGCGCGCGGTCTTGCATTTCTTCTAGCGCAATTTTGCGGCCCTCTGCTAATTTATCTTCATAAGAAGCACTGCGTCCACCAACAATATCTGTTACAGATGCGAAAATATCACGTACAATGTTTGCGCCCATAATCGCTTCACCTGATACGATACCGTAATACGTTTCAATTGTTTTTCCTTCGATTGCGTTTGTTGTAACTACTAACATAGCGCCCACTCCTTAAAATGTAGTACTAATCAATACGGTTACAAACTGTAAAGGTTTCATTTATTTAAAATAGGTAATTTCAATTTCAAAAGCATCTCTTCCATCATCTATTCCTCCTTTGTCGATTAGACGCAGCAGTTTTAAAAAACGTTCAATTTATTTTCATTATAACGAAAAAACTAGTCTCTACAGGAGAGACTAGTTCACATAATTAGTTACGTTCTTCGTTTAAAATACGCAGTGTTTCATCGAATTCTTTTTCGATTTCAGTGTTTCGCTTGTACGTAAACATACTTACAAAAACCGCTACAACAAGACAGGCGATAAAGCCCGGTACGATTTCGTATAACATGCTTGAAAGGCTTTCTGTACGTCCCCAAAAAAACGCTACAATTGCACCAGCAACCATCCCGCTTAGAGCGCCGTAATTTGTGAGTTTACGCCAGAAAAGCGATAACAAAATAATTGGACCGAATGCAGAACCAAAGCCGGCCCACGCGAATCCAACAAGATCTAAAATGGTGTTTTCAGGATTCCAAGCGACAATTGCGGCAAAAATGGCGACAAGTAATACCGCTACACGACCTAAAAACACATAGTGTTTATCGTCTGCTGTTTTATTGAACAGCGCTTTATAAATATCTTCTATGAGCGCAGAGCTTGTTACGATTAATTGAGAAGAAATCGTACTCATAACGGCTGCTAAAATGGCTGCTAATACAATCCCTGCAATGAAAGGATGGAATAGAATTTGTCCTAATACGATAAATATTGTTTCGGCATCCTTTAATTCCGTACCTTGCTGTTGGAAATAAGCAACCCCCACAAGCGCTGTTGCAAGTGCACCAAGTAAGCTGAAAATCATCCAGCCAATACCAATACGACGTGCTGATTTCGTTTCTTTTACCGAAGCAATAGCCATAAAGCGTACAATAATATGGGGCTGTCCGAAATAACCAAGTCCCCAAGCTAACGATGAAATAATAACGGCAGCTGTTGCAGAAGGGGGAATTAAGTTAAGCATATTTGGATTAACAGCTTTAATTGAATCTACGGTCTCACCAATGCCACCTGTCAAAAACACTCCAACAACAGGTACCGCAATAAGCGTAATTACCATAATAAGCCCTTGAATAACATCCGTATAACTTACTGCTAAAAATCCTCCAAATAATGTGTATGCAACAACGACGGCCGATACAAACAATAGCCCAGTGTGATAATCCATACCAAACGAGCTTTCAAAGAATTTCCCGCCAGAAACCATACCTGACGATACGTAAAACGTGAAGAATACTAAAATAATAATCCCTGAAGCAATACGTAATAATTTTGTGTGATCACGTAAACGATTATCTAAATAACTTGGAATCGTAATTGAATTGTTGGCTACTTGTGTGTAAACACGTAAGCGCGGTGCTACTAGTAACCAGTTTAAATAAGCACCAATCGTTAAACCAATGGCAATCCATGCCTCTACAAGACCTGATACGTATATGGCACCAGGTAACCCCATTAAGAGCCAACCTGACATATCAGCAGCACCAGCACTTAAAGCTGTTACCGCAGCACCAAGTCCACGTCCACCTAACATATAATCCGTTAAGTTGCTTGTTTTTCGGAACGCATACCAGCCAATACCAAGCATAGCAATCATGTAAATAATAATTGCTAATAATTGATAACTGTAATCCGACATAAAAACAGCTCCTCTATTGATAATTTTCTGCTAAGTTTAGCATGAACCAATAGTCCTCCGTCAATGCAATATATCGTAGCACCTAAAGCGATTATTTACGCTTTTTTGTTAAGCGACCTAATAAAAATGCCCCAGCTGCTACAGCTAAAAATGTGTTTGTTTTTTTGTTAAATACTTGTTTCGTTACTAAATTGATGTTTTGAGGGCGCTCTGCTAAACGACGCATAAAGTAGCCGTACCAGTCCTGTCCAAATGGTACGTATGTACAGAAGTTGAACCCTTCTTTTGCAAGACTTACTTGCATATCTGTACGGAAGCCGTAAAGCATTTGGAATTCAAATTTTTCATTCGGAATGTTGTGCTCTTTTACGAATTGTTTTACATGATTAATTATATTATGATCATGTGTCGCGATTGACGTAAATTTACCATGTAGTAAATGGTATTCAATTTGAGCAATGAATTTACGGTCAATGTCTACTTTGTCTTGGAACGCGACAGATGGATCTTCCTTGTATGCGCCCTTAACTAAGCGTAAACGGTAGTCTTTAAAGCGTTCAACGTTGTCATCAGATTCAAAGAAATACGCTTGAATAACAGTTCCGACATTCCCATATTCTGCGTGAAGTGCCTCTAATAGCTCAAATGATGGATGTAAACGCGCATAGTTTTCCATATCAAAGTTAACAAAAATTTGATATTCATTTGCTAATGCAACGATGTCTTTTAAGTTTTCGTAGCAGAAATCATAATCAATATCTAAGCCTAATTGTGATGGTTTTAGTGAAATATGGGCATCTAAATTTTCCGAATGAATGCGTTCAATCACAGTTGAAATTTGCTCTTTTGCAGCAAGTGCAGCACTTTTTTCAAATACAAATTCACCTAAATTATCAACGGTACAAGCAATACCCTGAGCGTTTAATGCCTTAATGCTTTCTACAACCTCATCGATATTTGTACCTGCAACGACAGTTTGCGCCCCAAGTTGATAACCGTATTTTTGGGCTGCAGAATTTAAAGTTTGATTTTCAGAAAGTGCGATAAAAAAATCTTTTAATGACATTTTAAGTTCTCCTCCTGAGAAAGAATTGTTTTTATTAACATTGAGGAGAGTATAAAACAAAAATATTAAAAATGGAAATAGAAATTGAGCGGAATAAGGTTTGTGAAAAATGAAAATTAAGTCATACCAACGGTTTGTGGGCTAAAAAATTTTATTGAAATATCTTTTTAATGCTAAAAATCGCTTAGTAAAACGGAAATATTGATATGTGCAAAATAATAGTGCATAGATGGAAAATGAAAAAGACCCCTTGTCAACAGGGGTCTTTTTCAACAATATTGCTTAATAATTTTCCAATTATTCAATTGCGATGAGTTTTTTTAGTCAGAGTTTCTCTATTCAGCTGGTATTTGAACTCCAGCTGAAGCAAGTTAAAGCTATTTGCGTTTTAATCGATATTGTAGGCCCTGACGATGAATGCCTAATGCTTTTGCGGTTTGCGAGATGTTACCACCGTTAAGTTGAAGGGCATGGCTAATGTAATGATCTTCAACTTTGCGCATATATTCATCAAGTGGCTGTAATTCCTGCTGTGAAAAATCAAAAAGTTGCTCAACTTCTGTATAAGCAGGCTCTGTTTGTTTTAGCTTCCACTTAAAGTATGCTGGAATATGTGACATTTCTACGTATTCTTCGTTTGTTAGTAGTGCGCTAATATCATCCAGCAGCACTTCAAGTTCCTTCAGATTTCCGGGCCAGTCATAAGTTAAGAAAATTTCCTCAACCTCTGGAACAAGTCCTTTTACAAACATGCCGTAATCATTGCGACGGCGCGCAAAATAGTCATCGATAAAGGGCTTAATGTCCTCGCGACGTTCACGAAGTGCTGGTACTTGAATCGTTAAATTCGAAAACAAATAATATAAGTTTTTCGAAAGACGCCCTTGCTGAATTAGATCAATCGGATCTTCACCAATACTAGCAACAAATACATGATTGCGGTCATTATGCATTTCCAATAACTTAATAATTCGTTCTTGTGCTAGGCTCGATAAAAAATCGATGCGCTCTGCAAAAAACGTGTAATTTTTTTCTTCGGCAATATACTTTTCAATTTGTGCAAGCAGTGTTTCTTCGTTACGACGGCAAATGAGTGTTACGAATCGCTCATTTTTTTCTTGTAGCTCGTGATGAATACCTTCTGCAATCATATCCTTCCCGGTTCCTGATTCACCGACTAACATGACAGGGATTCGGCCAAGTGCTGCAATTTTTGCCTGCTGAATGACTTGCTTCATCGATTTTGAGACTGCAGTAATAATATCAAATGTTAATGGTGCACCGTAACGACTTAGAGGGCGATCCATTAAGAACTCTTGTTGTGTAATATCACGTGACAATTGAATCGCGATTTGTGTACCATCGTTAAGGGTATAAGGATAGTAGTCACTAATCGTGGTCACTTCTTCACCGTGTGCATTCCAAAATGTCTGCTTAACATGTTTAAAACTTTGACCAGAGGCTAACACTTTTTGTAGCATATTTTGCTCTAAGTTAAAATCGAGTGATTGTGATAGAAAACGCTGTGTAATTTGCTCAAGCGATTCTCCAGTTAGTCCACGCATTTTTTTGTTGTAAACAATCACACGTCCATTTTCATCTATGGCACAAAGCCCTGTTTCAATTTTTTCAATCATAAATTCAAAGACACTAGAAATATCTAGCTGTTTCATGCGGTGTAACCCCCTTAGCATTATTTTAGCATGAATAAGAGATTTTTTGTTTTTAAGAAAAAATATTGCAAAAAGCAATAAAATATTGCATAATTCGAATTAAGTAATATCTTATAATGCAAAAAAATAATGCACCTTATATCGGAGGTAATGGATAAATGATTAACTATAAGCACGAACCATTCACAGATTTTTCGGTAGAAGTAAACAAGCAAGCATATTTAGAAGCGTTGAAAAAAGTAGAGTCACAACTAGGCGCAGAATATCCACTTATTATTGGTGGAGAGCGCATCACAACAGAAGACAAAATTGTATCGTACAATCCAGCGAAAAAAACAGAAGTTATCGGTTCTGTATCAAAGGCTTCACAGGAGCTAGCTGAAAAAGCGATGCAAGAAGCGGATAAGGCATTCCAATCATGGAAAAAAGTTAAGCCTGAAATTCGTGCAGACGTATTATTCAAAGCAGCGACAATTATTCGTCGACGCAAGCATGAGTTCTCTGCTTGGTTAACGAAAGAAGCAGGGAAGCCATGGAATGAAGCGGATGCAGATACAGCAGAAGCAATCGATTTCTTAGAATACTACGGTCGCCAAATGTTAGAAATGAAAGATGGTCGTAAGGTAGAAAGCCGATCAAATGAATATAACCGTTATGACTATATTCCTTTAGGGATTGGTATTGTCATTTCACCGTGGAATTTCCCATTCGCAATTATGGCGGGTACTACAGTAGCAGCTGTTGTCACTGGGAATACGGTATTACTAAAACCAGCATCAACGACTCCAGTTGTCGCGTATAAATTTATTGAAGTGCTTGAAGAAGCAGGTTTACCTAAAGGCGTTGTCAACTATGTACCTGGTAGCGGTGCAGAAGTAGGGGACTATTTAGTAGATCACCCAAAAACACGCTTCATCAGCTTCACGGGCTCTCGTGATGTCGGCTTACGCATTAACTCACGAGCTTCTGTATTAAGCGAAGGCCAAATCTGGATTAAACGTGTTATCGCTGAAATGGGCGGTAAGGACACAATCGTTGTCGATAATGAAGCAGATTTAGAATTAGCAGCACAATCAATCGTGAAATCAGCATTCGGCTTCTCAGGTCAAAAATGTTCGGCATGTTCACGTGTTGTCATTGTAAAAGATGTATACGACCAAGTGGTAAACCGTGTAGAAGAGTTAACAAAGTCTCTAACAATCGGTGATCCAGCTGACCCATCAAATTTCATGGCAACGGTAATTGATGCTGCGGCATTCAAAAAAATTAGCGAATATATTGAAATTGGTAAAGAGGAAGGGCGCCTAGTTGCTGGTGGCACGGCAGACGATACAGTAGGCTACTTCGTGAACCCAACTGTATTTGCAGATGTTGATCCTGAAGCACGTATTATGAAGGAAGAAATCTTCGGTCCAGTTGTCGCGATAACAAAAGCAGATACGTTTGAAGATGCGATTGCGATTGCGAACAACACAGAATACGGCTTAACAGGCGCGGTTATTACATCAAATCGCATGAACCAAGAATATGCACGCGATGAATTCCACGTAGGGAACCTATACTTCAACCGTGGATGTACAGGCGCAATCGTTGGATACCAACCATTTGGTGGCTTCAACATGTCGGGTACAGACTCTAAAGCAGGTGGCCCTGACTACTTAACATTGCACATGCAAGCGAAAACGACGTCAGAAGCTTTCTAATTTAAAAAACTACGATTTTGGAAGTTGCCTTATATATAGAAGAAACTCCTTCACAATTGCCTCGTGAAGGAGTTTTTCATGTTCTATCATATCGAAACTAAATTATTTAACCCATTCTTTCGCTTGTGCTTCTGTACCGAAGACAAAGTGATTTGGACGGGCTTCGATTACTTGTGCTGCTGGATCATGTTCTACGTGCTTGTATGGAATACGCACACGGCTACGCTCATACTCAGGATTCGGTTGAGGCACAGCGGATAGTAGAGACTTCGTGTATGGGTGGATTGGATTATTGTAGATTTCATCCGCCGAACCAAGCTCTAAAATTTTCCCGCGATACATAACTGCAATACGATCTGAGATGTATTTCACCATTGATAAATCATGCGCGATGAACAGGTAGGTTAAGCCACGTTCTTTTTGCAGTTGTTTTAATAAGTTAACAACTTGTGCTTGGATAGAAACATCAAGTGCTGAAATTGGTTCATCTGCAATGATGAAGCTTGGATCTAAGCTTAGTGCACGTGCTATACCAATACGTTGACGTTGACCACCTGAAAACTCATGGGCATAACGGTTTGCATGCTCGCGTGTTAAACCAACTGCTTCTAGTAACTCGCCAACGCGTTCGATGCGTTCTTTTTTATTTTTATAAAGACCATGAATTTCAAAGCCTTCCGCAATTAATTCGCCAGCAGTCATACGCGGGTTTAGTGATGCGTATGGATCTTGGAAAATCATTTGCATTTCACGGTTGAATTGTAACAAGTCTTTACGTGATTTTAATTCTGAAATATCGCGACCTTTAAAGTTAATTTGACCTTCTGTAATATCATAAAGGCGAATAATTGAGCGGCCTGTTGTAGATTTACCACAACCTGACTCCCCAACTAAACCTAATGTTTCCCCTTCATAGACATCAAATGAAATGCCATCAATTGCTTTAATTGGTGCTTTCGCAGTTCCGAAATATTGCTTTAATCCTTTTACTTCTAAAATTTTATTAGCCATATTATTTGCCCTCCTGTTGATAGCCAGAAATACGGCGTGCTACCGCATCAGGAAGTGGAGTTGGTGGCGCATCTGGATGTAGTAACCATGTTTTTGCAAAGTGTGTATCTGATACTTTAAACATTGGCGGCTCCATTTCAAAGTCGATTTTCATCGCTAAATCGTTACGAGCTGCGAACGCATCGCCTTTTGGTGGATCGATTAAGTTTGGTGGTGAACCAGGAATCGCCATTAGTAGCTCATCCGTAGAATTGTTTAAGTCTGGCATCGAACCAAGTAAGCCCCATGTGTAAGGGTGCTTTGGATTGTAGAAAATATCTTCTACTGTACCGTACTCAACGATTTGACCCGCATACATAACTGCAACGCGATCAGCTACGTTTGCTACAACACCTAAATCGTGCGTGATGAAAATAATCGACGTATTTGATTTCTTTTGGATGTCTTTCATCAGCTCTAAAATTTGAGCTTGGATTGTTACGTCAAGTGCAGTTGTTGGTTCGTCTGCAATTAATAGTTTTGGATCTGCTGCAAGTGCAATCGCGATAACAACACGTTGACGCATACCACCTGATAATTCGTGTGGGTATGCTTTGTAGCGGCGCTCAGGGAATGGAATCCCTACTTGATCAAGTAGCTCGATCGCACGTTTTTTTGCTTCTTCTTTTGAAGCTGCTTTTTTATGCTTTAAAATAACTTCAGTAATTTGCTTCCCAATACGCATTGTTGGGTTAAGAGCCGTCATTGGATCTTGGAAAATCATTGCGATATCGTTCCCGCGCACGTTCATCATTTCTTTATCTGTTAATGGAATAATATCACGACCGTTGAACTTAATCTCACCACCGGCATAAATACCAGGTGGCTGAGGGATTAATTTCATTAAGGCGTTACTTGTTACCGATTTACCAGAACCAGATTCACCAACAATTGCGAGCGTTTCGCCTTCATATAGTTCAAAGCTAACGCCACGTACGGCTTGTACAACACCAGCGTACGTTTTGAAATTAATACGTAAGTCATTTACTTCTAATACTTTTTTCTTCATAGTGTACGCTCCCCTTATTTACGTAATTTCGGATCAAGTGCGTCACGTAAGCCGTCCCCAACTGCGTTAAATGCGAAAATTGTAATCGAGATTAAGAATGCAGGGAACAATAATCGCCATGGTGCAGATTGAAGTGCTTTGAAACCTTCAGAGGCCATTGTACCCCAGCTGGCAAGAGGAGCTTGTACCCCTAAACCTAAATAGCTTAAGAAACTTTCTGTGAAGATTGCACTTGGAATTGTCATTGTCATTGTTACTAAAATAGCACCCATAGCATTAGGGATTAAGTGACGCTTAATAATATGCCATTGGTTTGCACCTAAAGTACGAGCAGCAAGCACATACTCTTGGTTTTTGATTTTTAATACTTCACTTCGTACGATACGTGCCATGTTCACCCAACCCGTAATCGAAAGGGCGATAATCATTGGCACTAAACCTGGCTCCATAACTACAAGTAAAATAATTACAACTAATAAGTATGGAATAGCTGTTAATACGTCGGCAATACGCATCATGATGTTATCTACGCGTCCGCCTGCAAGACCTGCGATACTACCCCATAAAACACCGATGATTAGGTCAATCACCGCAGCAGTAATACCGATGAATAAAGAAATACGAGCACCTTCCCAAGCACGAACGTAAATATCACGCGCAAGGTCATCTGTACCAAACCAGTTTGCTGCAGAAGGGGCAGAATTGTATAAACCAACGTTTTGTTCATACGAATAAGATGAGAAAATCGGCGCGAAAATCGCAAAGCCTGCAATAATCGCTAATAAGAATAAGCCTAATACTGCTAATTTGTTATGAGAGAAACGATAAAATACTTCCTTCCAATAAGACACTTGTTTTTTCGATAATGCGTCCGTATTTTCAGAACGGCCAACCACTTCGAACATATCAGGTGAAACTTTTGGAATTTGCTGTTCGTTTTGAGCCATTATTTTTTCGCTCCTTTCAATTTAATACGAGGGTCGATTACGCTGTATAAAATATCGACGATTAAAACTGCAAATAATAAAATTAGTGAATAGAATACTGTCGTACCCATAATAACTGTGTAGTCACGGTTCGTAATTGATGTTACGAAGTGGCGACCAAGTCCTGGTACGGCAAAGATTTGTTCGATAACGAAACTACCAGTAATAACCCCAGCAAATAATGGACCAAGATAAGTTACGACTGGTAATAACGCGTTACGTAGCGAGTGTTTGAAAACAATCGTCCATTTACCAAGGCCTTTTGCACGCGCTAATTTTACGTACTCGGAGTTGTTTTGTTCTAACATACTAGAGCGAGTCAGCTTGGCGATGAAACCAACATGCGAAATTGCAATTGCAAATGCAGGTAAGATTGTATACGCAAAACCTTTCCACCCACTTACTGGGAACCAACCAGCTTGGAATGCTAAGTAGTATTGCAGTAAGCCGGCTAAAATGAATGACGGCACCGAAATACCTAAGACTGCAATGATTGTTGCTGCATAATCTGGGAACTTATTGTGATAGAGCGCCGAAACAACTCCTAGTAAAATCCCAAGGCCAATGGCTAGTATCATTGCTTCTAAACCTAATGCAAGAGAAACAGGGAAACTCTCGGAGATCATATCGTTTGTTGAGCGCCCTTTATACTTCATTGATTCACCAAAATCAAAAGTAATTGTATCTACTAAATAGTCTTTATATTGGATATACCAAGGGTTATCCAGACCATATTTGGCGTTTAATTGTTCTTCAATTGCAGGCGGTAATTCACGCTCACTTGCAAACGGGCTACCTGGTGCTAATTGCATTAAGAAGAACGTCGCTGTAATAATTAAGTACATTGCGAGTACGATATAAAGTAATCGTTTAATTATGAATTTAAGCAATGTCCTAACCTCCTTTTTTTATTATTTTGAATATTCTTATATAGAGTGAAAGGGATTACCTGGATTGAATTCCGGGTAATCCCTTTGCACTGAGGATGGTAAAAAATTATTTGACCATCGCAGAAGAACCGCATTAAGCGGATAGCTAAATCATGAAGGTGCATGACCTAAAAATGAATTCTTTTAGGTCAGCTCCTTTATATGAAGCAAATACGGTTTGTATTTACCAAGAATAATGAAAATTATTTAACGTCAACGAATTTTAAGTTGACATGACCTAATGCATCCGGTTCCATGTTTTCTACTTCATCATTTTTGATGAATAAGTTTGTTTGGTAGTAAATCGGTGCAACTGGCATGTCGTCCATGATGATTTTTTCAGCTTGTAATAATAATTCAGTACGTTTTGCAGCGTCTGTTTCAGTAGTAGAAGCTTTTAATAAGTTTGTATATTCTTCGCTAGACCAACCAGTTTGGTTATTACCGTTTGTAGCTGAGTTATACATTTCTAAGAATGAGTAAGCGTCATTGTAGTCGGCTGACCAACCAAGACGACCAATTTGATAATCAGCGTTATTTAATTTATCTAAGTATACTTGCCACTCTGCATTGTCTAATTTAACTGAAATACCTAAGTTAGAAGTCCAGCCTTGTTGGATGAATTGAGCGATAGAAGAGTGAGCTTCTGATGTGTTATAAGAAACTTTTACTTCTAAATCAGCAGGGCTTGCTAAGCCTAATTCTTTTAATCCAGCATCTAAATATTTTTTCGCTTCTTCGATGTTAGCATCTTGGAAGTAACCTTCGTCATCGCCGAAACCTGCTACAGAGTTAGGAACGATACCTAATGCTGGTTGTTTTTCACCTTTAACAATGTTAGAAATTAAGCTTTCACGGTCGATTGCTAATGTTAATGCTTTACGGATGTTTTCGTTTTGCATTACTTCATCTTTTGTATTGAATTTGTACCAGTAAATACCTGAAAGGTCTGTTACGTTTAATTTATCTTCTGATTTTAAACGATCGATAGCATCAAGTGAAATTGTGCCGTATGGAGCACCTAAGAAATCAATTTCACCAGCGTCAAACATAGTCATTTGAGTTGTTTCAGATTCTACCATTGCAACGTTTACAGTGTCGATTGCTACATTTTCAGCATCCCAGTAATTTTCGCTTTTTTCTAATACGATGTCACCAGAGTGATTCCAAGTAGAAAGTGTGTATGCACCGTTACCTACATATGAATCAGCTTCTGTGTACCATTTTGGATTTGCTTCGGCTGTTGCTTTATGAATAGGGTAGAACGTTTTGAAAGCAGTTAACTCTAAGAAATATGGAGTTGGTGCTGCTAATGTTACTTCTAATGTTTTTTCGTCGATTGCTTTTACAGCAACTTCTTCAGCAGTACCAGTACCGTTGTTGTAAGCTTCTGCACCTTTAATTGGGTAAAGGATTGTAGAATACTCAGATGCGTTTTCTGGATTTAATGCCCATAACCAAGCGTAAGCAAAGTCTTCAGCAGTCACTTTTTCACCATTTGACCATTGTGCGTCACGAATAGTGAATGTGTAAGTTAATAAATCTTCAGAAACAACATAGTCTTCAGCAGCAGCTAATTCTGGCACGCCGTCTTTCAGTGTTGTTAAACCTTCAAATGTGTTTTCTAAAATAGCACCTGAAGTAGTATCTGTAGCTAATTGTGGGTGTAATGATGGTGGCTCAGATGTGATTAATAGGTTTAATTCTTTTTCTTCATCACCAGTTGACGATGTTGTTGATTTTTTTTCTTCTTCTGCACCACATGCTGCTAAAATTGCTGATAATGAAAGAGCTGTTGCAGTAAGTGCGACTTTTTTCTTGTGTTTCATTCTAAAAACCCCCTAGAAAATGATGTATACTCAATTTTCTGATAATATTTTGATGCGTTACTACAATATATCAGAAAAATTTTACTAAGAAAAGATAATAGATTTAATTTATTGTTTTTATTAAAAAATCAAATAATTGTTAAAATTCTTAATTTTATGTTATTAAAGATCGATATAAATACAATAAATCGAAATTACAAAAATCTTGTCGTATATGTATCTAAAATTCTACTTAAGGTATCTTGTATTGAAAATTTAGAATTATTTATTTAGTTAACAATTTAGACACATTTAACTTTCTTTTTTTCTAAAAATAGTGCAAAATTAGGAGAAAGAAATAAAAAGGTGGTTATATTATGAAAAAAGAACAACAATATTATGAAGAAAGTAAGGCAATGCGAGATTATATGGAAGATATGTCGCAGCTAAAGGAACAAAGTTTTACGATTTATGATCGCTTTACTTTACCTAACGACGATGTGTTTATCGAGCAACTAAAACAAGCAAATGTGCATATTCTAGCAATTACAGAAGATTGGTGTGGCGATGCGATGATTAATAACCCAATTATCCGAAAAATTGCAGAAGCTGCTGATGTAGAAGTACGTACAGCGCTTCGTGATGCAGATACGGACTTAATTGACCGTTATTTAACAAACGGTGGTCGCGCAATTCCAATGTACTTAATTTTAAATGAAGCAGGTGAAGTTACGACAACTTGGGGTCCACGTGCACCTGAATTACAGCAACTAGTAATGGATCTTCGTGCAACTTTACCAGATAAAGAGGACCCGACATTTGATGAGGCACAAAAAGCCATTTACGAAAAAATGCGTGCACAATATGTAGAAGACGCAAAGCTATGGAATTATGTCTACGAATCATTCAAACAAAAAGTAGCACCATCTCTATAAATTTAAGTCAAAACATCCTATTTTTTACTATGAGTTCTTACTATATAATATAGTAAGAACTTTTTAGGTTTTGAGAGGCGAGTAAGGAGAGAATGATTTGTTGCTTTTCAAAATCAAACAACAGTATACTTTGAACAGAATGAAAAATATTATAAATCAGGATGATAAAACTTATGAAAAGAGCGAGAATAATCTATAATCCCACTTCTGGTCGTGAAGCGTTTAAAAAACATTTACCAGAAGTATTAGAAAAACTTGAAATCGCAGGTTACGAAACATCTTGTCATGCCACAACTGGTGCTGGAGATGCAACAAAGGCAGCGATTGAAGCGGTAAAACGTGAATTCGATGTGGTCATTGCAGTTGGTGGAGATGGTACATTAAATGAAGTGGTGGCTGGTGTTAGTCAATGTGAAAAGCGTCCAAAGGTCGGTTTAATTCCAATGGGTACGACAAATGATTTTGCTCGTGCCGTGCACATCCCGCGTAATATTGAGGAAGCGTTAGAAATCATTATTGGCGGTCAAACGATTCCAGTAGATGTAGGGCTATTAAATGACGATCGTTATTTTATTAACATCGCTGCAGGCGGCCGTATTACGGAATTAACGTATGAAGTACCAAGCAAAATGAAAACCTTACTTGGACAAATGGCTTATTATTTAAAAGCAATCGAAATGATTCCTTCTATTAAATCAACACATATGAATATTAAAATGGACGGCGAAGAATTTGAAGGCAATGCGATGATGTTTTTATGTGGTTTAACAAACTCTGTAGGTGGCTTCGAAAAAATCGCGCCAGACGCATCGATTAATGATGGTTTATTTACAGTCATGATTTTAAAGGAATGTAATATTGCTGATTTCATTCGTATTGCTTCTTTAGCATTGCGTGGAGAGCACCTGTCAGATGAGCGCTTGATTTATCGTAAAGCAAGTCGTGTCGAGGTAACTTCAGAAGAAGATGTGCACTTAAACTTAGATGGCGAGTACGGTGGCGATGTTCCAGCTACCTTCCAAAACTTAAAGCGCCATATTGAAGTATTTGTGCCATTAAATGATATAAGTGAAATCAATGTAATAGAATAGTTTTTATGTGAACCTGTGAGGATTTTTATTCCTTGCAGGTTTTTTGCTCTTGTTCATGTAATCCGTTCAAATGCAGACTAGTTGGGTATAGTAACGATAATGACATGATTGTTGAGGGGGATTTTTTTTCCGATGAACGAGTCTGCTGTTTTTTGGAGTCGTATATTAACCGAAGTTACGTTATCTTTTCATATTATTTATGCGACGCTTGGGGTAGGAGTACCAATTCTCATAATGATTGCGCAGTGGGTTGGCATTAAAAATAATGATGAACATTACATTTTAATGGCGAGACGTTGGGCGCGTGGCTTCGTAATTACCGTTGCTGTTGGGGTTGTAACAGGGACGGTAATGGGCTTACAGCTTTCGTTACTTTGGCCGAATTTTATGCAGGTGGCGGGACAGCTCATTGCGTTGCCACTCTTTTTGGAGACATTCGCATTTTTCTTTGAAGCAATATTTCTAGGTATTTACTTATACACATGGGATCGCTTCGAAAATCAGAAGAAGCACTTATTATTACTGATTCCTGTAGCGATTGGTGCTTCGATGTCTTCGATGTTTATTACGATTTTGAATGCGTTTATGAATGCGCCACAAGGCTTTGATATGGTCGACGGTCAATTGATTAATATTCAACCACTTGTGGCCATGTTCAACCCTGCGATGCCAACAAAGGTAGCCCATGTGCTCGTAACAGCGTATATGACGTGTGCTTTTATATTAGCCTCGATTGCAGCGTATAAATTAATGCGCGGCTCAAATCATATCTATCATAAAAAAGCGTTGTATTTACTGATGAAATTAGGCTTTATTTTTACAGTGGCGACCGTCATTATTGGCGACTTCTCAGGTAAGTATTTAGCGGAGTACCAACCAGAAAAGCTTGCGGCAGCAGAATGGCATTTTGAAACGAGTGAAAATGCCCCGCTTGTACTGTTTGGGGTTCTGGATGATGGAGAAATAAAGTATGCGATAGAAATTCCCTACATTCTTAGTGTGTTAGCGCACAGTAATCCTACCGCAGAAGTAATTGGACTGGATCAATTTCCTGTGGAAGAACACCCACCATATTATATTCATTACTTTTTTGATGTTATGGTGATGATAGGGATGTTTATGCTTTTTATCTCAGCTATTTATTTACTCGCCATTTGGCGCAAGTGGTCATTTATTCGTTCAAAATGGTTTCGTTTTATCGTTGTTTTAGGTGGACCCTTATCAGTAATTGCGATTGAAACAGGCTGGTGGTTAGCTGAAGTTGGACGTCAGCCATGGGTTTTACGGGGTTACATGACAACAGCAGAAGGGGCAACGACGAGTGATCATGTGGAGCTAATGCTCATACTGTTTTCTATTTTATATTTCATTTTAGCGGTTGGTAGCATTGTGACGCTACATCGTATGTTTAAAAACAATCCAATCGTAAAAGAAATTGCCAAACGCTCTTCGAAAGGAGATGTGTAAGATGACATTGCAACTGATTGGTATTTGTGTATTATGGGCGTTTTTATTTGGCTATGTCATTATTGCTTCGATTGATTTTGGGGCAGGCTTTTATAATGCTTACAGTGTGTTGACAAATCGTTCGGATATTTTGAGTAGTGTGATTAAACGTTACTTGTCACCTGTATGGGAAGTAACGAATGTATTCCTAGTGTTTTTCTTTGTTGGGATTGTCGGCTTCTTTCCACAAACGGCCTATTATTACGGAACAATATTGTTAGTACCCGTCAGTATTTCGCTAATATTACTATCTGTTCGCGGTGCCTATTATGCGTTTGAATCGTATGGTGTGGCAGGGCATAAAGGTTATGCGACGGCTTACGGCATTGCAGGGCTTCTGATTCCAGCCTCGTTGTCGGTCGTGCTGACGATTTCAGAAGGTGGCTATGTGGAAATGGTTGGGGGTGTGCCACAGCTTAGTTATAGGGAGTTATTTACGAGTCCGTTGACGTGGAGTATTGTTGTGCTGAGTATTGTCGCAGTATTGTATATTTCGGCGGTATTTTTAACATGGTATGCGCATAAAGCGGGCGACAAAAATGCAGCAAATCTAATGCGTAAATACGCACTCATTTGGTCGGCGCCACTTGCAATTGCGGCTATCGGGATAATCATTGAATTTAAAGGGCATAATCCGTTTCGCTTTGAACGCATTATAGATGTATGGTGGCTGTTTGCAATTTCAGGTGTGCTATTTTTAATTACTACTTATTTAATATGGATGAAGCGAAGTTATGGGATGGCGATTATTTTATTATTTACGCAGTTTGCATTTGCGTTTTTTGCGTATGGTATTTCGCATTATCCATATTTACTGTATCCGTACTTAACAATTCATGACAGTGTTACGAATCATGAAATGGGGATTGCGCTTATTATTGTCTTTATATTAGGTGCGGCGCTACTTGTTCCATCGCTATATTTATTGTTTAAACTATTTGTATTTGATAAGGATTATGTAGAAGGGGCACGTGACGAGCATGTGTAGGAGGAATGGATGATGTTTGAATTTTTAATATTTTTTGCACCGTTCTTAGTAGTCATTGTAGCACTTGTCGCGGCGTTTTATGTAGCACCTAAGGATAATAAAAGTGAGCGATAATTAACTAAAGCCTTCTTTCATTTGTTAAATCACATTGAAAGAAGGCTTGTTTTTTATATTTTAAACTTATGAAGGCTTTTTCGTAATTCCAATGCTTGAGCAGCAAGACGTTCAGATAATGCATCGACTTGTTGGATAACAGCAGCCTGTTCAGTTGTTGCATTAGCAATTTGTTCTACGTTATTTGCTGTTTGTTCCGTACCGTGTGAAATTTCCATAACAGTAGCAGCAGCTTCTTCGGCACTTGCCGAAATTTCTTGGGATGTTGCCGAAATTTGTTCAACCTGCTGTGACATTTCTCCAATATAATTAGAAATTTCATGGAATGCCTGACCAGCACGATTAATAACGGATACACTTTGCTCTGCGCATTGCAGGCTACTTTCCACGGCGCTGCTCACGTTTTGTGAGTTTGCTTGAATGGTACTCGTGAGACCAACAATTTGTTCGGCAGATTTTTTGGATTGTTCGGCTAGTAAGCGTACTTCATCGGCTACGACCGCAAAGCCTTTCCCATGCTCACCAGCACGCGCTGCTTCAATTGAGGCATTTAATGCTAGTAAATTTGTTTGATCGGCAATGTCGGTAATCGCTTTTGTGATGGCGCTAATTTGCTCGGATTGCTCGATTAAGACTTGTGTTAATTTTGAAATATTTTGCGTTGATTCGTGCATTGTTGCCATTTGACTGTTTGCATCATCAACAATCGCTACACCTGCTGTTGCGGCCTCTGTTAAGGTCATTGCACCGCTATACAATTCCTGTGTAGCACGCGCAATTTCACTGATTCCTTGAGAAGTTTCATCTACTGCATCGGCACCTTCATTTGCTCCAATAGCCATCGTTTCAGAGGTTTGGGTAGTGTGCATGATAAGCTGCTGAATTTGAGCGGTTTCTTTTGAAATGACATGACTATTATGTGTCAACTGCTCTGAGGATTTTGTGAGTTCATCAGAGTTGTGTTGAATATTTGATAGTAGTTCTTCAAAGTTGTGCTGCAAAGTGATAAATGCACGTGAAAGCTTTCCAATTTCATCATTAGATTTAAAGGGTCTATGGTCAATTTTAATATTTCCGTCTGCCATTTGCTCTAAATCCTTTGAAATGATTTGAAGTGGTTTTGTAATGCCGCGCTTTGTATAGAGCATATAACTGGCTACGACAATAATCGTAATGAAAATAAAGACAACAGTGACAATAGTTGAAATATTAATTTGTGTTTTTGTATCGTTTGCCATTGTATCGAGCTGTGTATTTTCAAGCACCTCAATTTTTTCGGTCAATTCATGGGTGAAGGAGCTTGTGTAATTATAATCACCATTAACGATGGTTAGTGCTGCTGATACGTCACGATTTTGAACCGCAGCTGTCATTTTCGAAATTTGCTCGTTAATGAGTGCAAGCTGATTTTGTAAATTCAAAATGAGCGTAGTTGCATCCTTTAAGGTATTTTGTTTTTCTACCTCAGCAATCAGTTCGGTAAGATTATTCGAATATGTAGTAACGGCTTCTAAATTTTTTTGAGACGGATCAACCGTGTAAGCGCGCGCAGAATTACTTTGTAATAGTAGATTTTGTTGAATATCATTAATACGCTGAATTTGTGCCATTTGTACATCTACCGCATTTGATACTTCGTTGCCAATGCGGAAAAATTGAACAGCTGCAAAAATAACGGAAGCTAACATGAGCATTCCAATTGTTAGAAACCCTAAATTCAATTTCATTCGAACAGACATACTGTAAGTCTCCTTTTTGAAAAATTTTAACTTAATTAGTAATTATAAATTATAGTAGCATTAGGAAGTAAATACCACACAAACTATAATAGGCAAAATTATTAGAATTAAATGATGGAATTTCTAGAAGTGCATTTTTAGAGCGACATGGTACAATAGAGAGATTGAAATGAGAGGACGAACTGATATGACGGCACCGATTAAAAAGAATGATCGTACAACGGTTTATATAGAAGATTTAACACATGATGGCAATGGCGTTGCAAAAATCGACGGTTATCCATTATTCATTCAAGGGGCACTTCCTGGCGAAACAATTGAAGTGCATGTTTTGAAAACATTGAAAAATTACGGCTTTGCAAAAATTATTGAAATTTTAACGAAATCACCAGATCGCGTAGATGCACCATGCGACTATTTTGCACAGTGTGGTGGCTGCCAATTACAGCACCTTTCATATGAGGGACAATTAAAATGGAAGCAATCAATGGTCGAAAATGTGATGAAGCGCTTAGGGAAAATTGATGCACCGGTTCATCCAGTAAAAGGAATGGACGAGCCATGGCATTACCGCAACAAATCTCAAATCCCATTTGCGCAATCAGAAACAGGCGAAATTGTTGCGGGCTTCTACAAAACGAAATCGCATAGCATCGTCAACATGGAGCGCTGCCTAATCCAAAATGGTGAAGCTGATACGGTGATGGCTGAATTAAAACGTGAACTCATGGTATTAGGGGTACGTCCATACGACGAAGCTTCTCACCAAGGAATGCTACGTCATGTTGTTGTGCGTAAAGGTCGCGCAACAGGCGAAGTAATGATCGTACTTGTCACGAAATCAAAAAAATTCCCACAAAAAGAGGAAGTCGTCGCTAAAATCCGTGAACTTGTACCAAACGTGACGTCGATTGTACAAAACGTAAACGGCGAAAAAACGAATGTCATTTTCGGTAATGACACGTTCACACTATGGGGCAAAGATACGATTGAAGACACAATCGGCAACGTACGCTTCGAAATTTCAGCGCGTTCGTTCTATCAAGTAAACCCAATTCAAACAGAGGTGCTCTACAAGCAAGCACTAGACTATGCACAGCTTGAAGGCAATGAGCGTGTTATTGATGCGTACTGTGGTATCGGCTCCATTTCGCTATTTTTAGCACAAAAAGCCGGTCATGTTATGGGTGTTGAAATTGTAGAGCAAGCTATTGAAGATGCAAAACGCAATGCCGAGCTAAACGGCTTCACGAACACGTATTTCGAAGCAGGCCCTGCCGAAGAAGTCATTCCACGCTGGTACAAAGAAGGTAAAGTTGCCGACGTATTAGTAGTAGACCCACCGCGTAAAGGCTGCGATGAAGCACTACTATACACAATTATCGAGCAAAAACCAAAACGTGTTGTTTATGTTTCGTGTAACCCAGCCACACTAGCACGTGATCTTCGTATTTTAGAAGATGGTGGGTATAAGACGCAGGAAGTACAGCCGGTAGATATGTTCCCGCATACGACGCATTGTGAAGCGGTTGCGTGGCTTGAATTAGCTGACTAATCCTTATTTAGGTGAGTTTATTAACGTACGCTTTATACGGATGTGTCTTTGGTATATCTAACTTAATATTTGTTAAAACATAAAAAGCAGACGGTTTAGAAGTGCGGTAATGCACCTCTAATTGGCCGTCTGTTTTTACTTTTATAATTTGGATGAAGCGGGCTAAAATTGATATTGTAATTTTAGTACATAGAGTTTCATGTAGACAAATGCTTAAGTTCGAAAAGATACGCCATGTTACAGTTCAATCTTAAGAGGGTAGTAAATGATATGCTGCTGCCATGACAAGTGAAATCGGTTGATTCGGGTATTTCGAGGCATGCCGCTAATAACGAAGCGTATATCGCTTCGATAAAGCCCCAAATTATACATAGAGCATTGCGTCAATACGGGGAGCAACTGCCAGTAAAAGCCCGATTGATTGGGTTCTGCAGGAGGCGTGGAAATAAGGCATTGCAACAGGACGTAGCGAACTTTGCATTTTGTTCGGCTGCTCAGCGGGAATAACATCCCAGAGCCAAGTTAGAAATAGGAGTGTTTATGTTGGAAAAGAGTTATATTATATTTATAATTTCATTACTATTAAATGTACTGTTATTAGGAACAGGAAGCTATGTGGTGAAAAATATCGGCGGATTTGAATTTGTTAAAACAAAACTGCAGTCAACACCATCTCCCAAGAAGGATTCCGCCTATTACTTTACGAAAAAAAGCATCTTTGAACATTCGTCAATTAGTAATATAGATAAAGTGTTCATTGGTGACAGTATTTCCGATTACGGAGAATTCCAAGAATACTTTCCCGGTGAAGTTGTGCTGAATCGAGGAATCCGGAATGATGGGGCAGAAGGTGTATTGAATCGGATACAGGAAGTAGTGGACCGCAACCCGAAAGAGGCGTATTTGATGATTGGTGTCAATGATATCCGTTATGGAACAGAAGCCGAAGTATTTAAAAGTAACGTAGAGAAAATCGTGCATTCGTTTGAAGGAAAAGATACAAAGCTTGCTATTCAATCAATCCTACCTGTGAATAACGGGTTATTCGGAAATGAAGTGACAAATGACAAAGTGATGCGATTTAATATTATTTTGCAACAGATTGCGTATGATAAGGGAATTGAGTATATCGATCTGCATTCGAGCTTTATCGATAAAAACGGGCAACTGGATAAGCAGTTCACAGGTGATGGGCTTCATCTAAATGGGAAAGGGTATGAAGTTTGGGTCGATAGGCTTCGCTCAAAATAAAATCAAGTATATAAAAAGCTGAACCTCACAGATGAGGTCCAGCATTTTTTTACGTCGGAATAGGTGTCTTTTCTTTCTTGATTGAAAACCCGCCAAGCAGAATTGTCCCGTTCGGTAGCAATTTTTTTATTAAAATTGAAACAATAATAGGAATGAATATTCCAATCGTTGTGTAACCAATAAGCCCGTACGTGAAATAATCATTTAAAATAATATCTGCAAATATATGCAAATACATAATGGAAAGCGAGTGATTTTCTATTTTCTGCAGCCAGTTGAGCGACAGTTTTGCTGCGAGCAACTGGAAGCATCCTACTAATACGATTGTAAATGATAAAGGAATGACCAAATCCAATATAAGATGGTCATACCGTAAGAACTTCATACTCAGTCGATAATCGATGATATTGAAGCTATCAAGCAATACCGCCGTCGCACTCAGGAACACGGCCGTACTCATCCATCGTTTTGAAATATCCATCCACAGATTTTTGAAATAATACCCGATTGCAAAATAGACGATTGCCATCAGCGCAACATCGATGTTCCAAATCATTGGAATCGATTGCGCTGCTTCGGAGGGCTTGCCGCCGATGACATTCATAGCGATGATGCTCTCAAAATGTGCGATAGCATAAAAGAGTCCTAGAATTATAAACTGTTTCATCCGATTGAAGTAGGTCGTCAACCACATGAATAATAAGTATGTGAAGAATAATGTCGTCACAAACCAGAAAACACCATATGCTCCGCGAATAAAACGCCCCCCTATGGCAAGTGTCCATATGTCATTAAGATACCATTCTAAATCCCAATTGCCTGAAAAAAGCTCCATTCCATAACGAACTAGTGTAATACTAGCAAGGAAAAATAGGTAAGGGAAGATTAATTGCATGAAACGCTTGTGAATCGTAAGCTTTATATCCTTTTTATCTAAAACCGGCTTAAAAAACAAACCGCTTAATATGAAAAATGCAGGCATATGAAACCAATAGATATATTTCGCGAGTGGAAAGTCGAGCTCTCCTGGATAATGCCCGATGATGACAAGGATCATTAAGAACCCTTTCGTAATATCCACCCACGTTATCCGTTTTTTCTTCATCAATATACACCTCTAAAAGAAATATGCTGCTATTATATACCCTCTTTTCGTGTTAATAGTGCAATGTAACAGTATAGATATGTAATTGTTAAATAAACGGTAATATACGGAGATAAAGGATTCTTGTGGTGTCTATAATCATAAAAGAAATTCCTAACCACTGAACAGAAGTGACGGTTTCAGCTCGGATAATTCTTGCTGAAAGAATTGCGACAGGCAGTTTAATGTGACTCTATTACATCTAAATTGTTCACGCTCAGCATTCATGGCATTGTGAAGCGGTTGCGTGATTGGAATTAGTATAATGAAAAAAGAACGAATATCCGATGGTGGAATTCGTTCTTTTTTTCTTGGCTTTTTAAAAGGATTAAAGGTATTTTTGTTGAAGTTATTGAACTAACGGAGTAGTAATAAATAGAGAAAAAAAGCAATGTTTTGTTGAACAGAGTTAAGCAGAGTTTAGGGGTACTTTGAAAAAATTTTAAAGCGAATGAGGGAATCTGCTATTTCCATAGGAAAGCATGAACTTCCCCATTAGCCGTTCCCGAATCTCCCACAATCTGTTTACGGTTATTAATCTCAGAAGCAAAACTGGATGTTCCTCCGAGCGTACCGAGATCGGTCATCACACCTTTTTGCCATAGGAAAGCGTGTTCTTCCCCATTAGCCGTCTCCGAAGATCCCACAATCTGTCCCCGGTTATTAATACCAAGAGCAAAACTGAATGTTCCCCCAAGCGTACCGAGATCGGTCATCACACCGTTTTGCCATAGGAAAGCATGGAATTCCCCATTAGCAGCATTTGAAAGTCCCACAATCTGTCCATGTTCATTTATACTCGCAGCAAAACTCTCGCTCCCACCAAGCGTACTGAGATCAGTCATCACACCGTTTTGCAATAGGAAAGCGTGTCTTTCTCCATTAGCCGAATCCGAAGATCCCGTAATCTGTCCACGTTCATTTATACTAGTAGCAAAACTGAATGTTCCCCCGAGCGTACCAAGATCGGTCATCACACCGTTTTGCCATAGGCAAGCATGAGTTTCCTCATTAGCCGTATTCGATCCTCCCACAATCTGTCCACAGTTATTAATACTATTAGCTTGACTAAAGCTTCCCCCAAGCGTACCGAGATTGGTCATCACACCGTTTTGCCATAGGAAAGCCCGATCTTCCCCATTAGCCGTATCCGAACCTCCTACAATCTGTCCATGTTCATTTATACCAAGAGCTTGACTAAAGAATCCACCAAACGTACCGAGATCGGTCATCACGCCATTTTGCCATAGGAAAGGGTGGAATTCCAAATCATTAGCCGTAGTCGAAAGTCCCACAATCTGTCCACGTTCATTTATAAAATTAGCAGAACTGAATGTTCCCCCAAGTGTACCTAAATCAATCATATACGGTGTTATTCCCATATACATCATCCTTTCAAGAAAGTATATGAAAGATTTAATATGAATGATTGTGCTATACTCTCGTCTTATTAGGCTCTAGTCTGTCTTTTAATCTTGAATATCTAGTAGATAAAAAAATACCTGCAGTTAAAACACTCTTATTCAAGTGTCCAAACTACAGGTACCTATTATGTGAATCTCAGCTCTCTGCTTTTTAAACTTTTAAATGGTTAGTTTTATTTATACAATTCCTTATATAAAACATATTTTAAAGCAGAAATTTCATCTTCAGTCAGTTTACCTTCAATTTCGGATAATACTTCATCCTTATTAATTGAACCGTTTTGCGCTTGTTCCTGAATATCTAGTAAACGATTAACGCCCACTTTTTTTATTAACACACGTGTCGCTTCTTCCTTAGTTTGGAAGGGAAGAGTATCTGGATTTGTAGTTGCTGCCTCGCTCACAATTTCTTGAACCTTCGAATCGTTCTCGATATAGGATTTTACTTCTTCCAGATTCTCATCATTTAAAGTAGATTCCGCTTTTTCGATTATTTTTTCGGAAGCGATATTTGTCCCAAAATGCCACACAGCATAGCCAGCTGCTCCAAGTAAAACAAAAAATATTGCGGTAATTGTTAAAAACTTTTTCATCAACTCACTCCTGACACTATGAATATAGCACACCTTCTCAAAAATCACGAAGAAAAGACGTTTTCTATAATTGGTTTAATTACAATTATTTACGAACCCAGAGCCTAATTTTTCACCCTATTATATATATAGCAAAAAGTGCCGAAACACTTTTAAATCAACATTTCGGCACTTTGTGTTATGGATATTTAATGGAGAAACATCCTTGGGATGGCCCCTTCCCATCTTATTTTAAGTATTCTTCAACAAATTCAACGGGGACATATGTTTTATTTGCTTCTAACAATACAGGTGCTACAGGAAGTGGACGTAATGCTTTGTTAAAACCAAATATTTTTTCTCCGCGTGTAATAGTGTAAGATAAATTTTCTTTTGATACAATGGCACCTTTATCTATCGCCTCAACTTTATAGCCCAGTTTTTCGGCAATCAAGCGTAACGGAACCATCTTTGTTCCATCTACCTCATAAAAATCAGCCGCGATTATGGCTTCAATTTCTGCTGCAATGGTATTTTCAGACTCATCAAGAATGATCACCTTTGAAGGTGTTGTTTGAGCAGAGACACTTTCTATTGAGGTTGTATAAAAAACAACTAAGTGCTTCTCTGCTAAATCTTTAGCTGTAACTTTCTCCCCCTTGGAGTTTAGAAGCTCAGTTTTTTCACTTATGTTTAATTTTAAAATATCATAAGTATTTGTTAAGTTTTCATAGAAGTAATCAACTTCAACTAATCCAGCTTCCTCTGTTTCAACAATGACAACGTCAGGATTGAATTTTGGTGGATAAATTAATGTTTGCGGCTTGTTTGCAAATGTATAAGCTACTATTTTATCCCCATTTTTAAGCTCTGCTTTCTTACCTGTATTATCGAACACTAGTGTATCTTTTGATATCTCTAAAATGTTCGTTTGATCACCATCTTTTACAGTGTAATATTTAATATTTTCACCATTTTTGATATTCTCAACTGTTCCGTGCGTATTGTTGAAAATGTGAACAGGATCGATTTGAATTTGAGGAATGTTTTGTTCTGTTTTTGTAGGATTTTCATTTGCTGAAGCGACTGGTACTAGTACACTTCCAAATAATAAAGCTGTCATTGCTGCTGCAGGTGCATATTTTTTCATGTTCATAAAATCTCTCCTTAATATGTGGTTCACGGTAGTAGTAGCTTTAAATTGGTAAAAGTTTCATCAATTACAGGGAAATTTAAAGCAAAACCACCAGAAAGCCAATACTCTCAATCTATTTTTACTTAATTTACTGGTGCTTTTTCAAAAATTGCTACGATTTTTTATATCGTTTTCCTGTGACTTCTAATTCTTTTAGAAAAACTTCTGCTACTAAAAAAGGTGACTTTACTTTCCGACAGCAACATAACGAACTTCAACAATCGGACGCGATTGTGGAGTAACACAGGAAGAAAATGAACAAACTTTTCTATAAAAAACAAACTTAAAACTGCTAAAGAAGAATCCATTTTGATGAAACTTTTTTTCAAAATGGATTCTTCTTATTTATCGTAAAATAAGGATTTACGAGGTGTTTTGCTCAAACTTTATTTCAAAGCTACAATTAAAATGGCCAAGCAAAAGGGGAAATATCGAGGAAGAGTTAAAAAATATACAGATAAGCATCAAGGTATGAATCATGCCATTGAAATACAATGTGTAACAATTTTAATGCATTTAATTGTTTTGCAACCGATTTACTTCCTCATTCGACTTTATTGTGTAACGGAGAGGAGAACTAAAATGGATATAGCAAAATTAGTGAAAAAGGCAAAAAAGGGTGATGATGAATCATTTGAACAACTGATTGGTTCTGTTCGACAAAAGCTGTACCGAACAGCCTATGCATACGTTAGAAATGAACAAGATGCTCTTGATGTCTATCAAGAAACAATTTATACAGCCTATATTTCAATAAAGACATTAAAAAAGCCTGAAAGTTTTTCAAGTTGGATTACAAAAATTTTAGTTTTTAAATCGATTGATTTTATTCGGAAAGAGTCCCGCTATTTTACTACAGATAATGAGGAAATCTTTACTGAATTAATCGCTTCTGAAAATGTTGATTTTATCATGCATTCGATGGATTTATCAGAGGCCTTTAAATTTTTAAATCCTACTGTTAAGACCATTATTTTGTTGAGGTATTATCACGATTTGTCCATTAAAGAAATTGCCACCATCATGAATTACCCGGAAGGAACCGTGAAATCACACTTAAATCGGGCGAAAAAAGAGCTAAGACCCATTTTAAAGGAGGGCTATCTTTATGAATAAAGACAAATTCAATCGATCTATCGACAACATAAATGTACCAATTGAAAAGGTAATGGCTAGGGAGAAGGCGGCTATCTTTCAAGCTAAGAAAAAAAGAAAAGTAGGAAAAACCACAAAACGGTCAGTCTTGGTTGCATGTGGGTTATGTATATCTTTGCTTGGTTCTGGATTTGTTTCAACAGGCATGGCAGAAGCATTATCAAATATCCCCCTGATTGGTCCAATTTATAAGGATTTTAGAGACATTGCCTCAGAGAAAATTGAACACGATCAACTTACGACAGTAATTGATAAACAAGATAGTAAAAACGGCTTAACAATGACTGTAAAAGAAGCAGCTTATGATGGCAACCGGTTAATCGTAACAGTAGTTTACACAGGTCAAAAAGAACTTTCGATGGAAGAAGAAAAGGCCGGCTTTAGCTATATAACAATTAATGGACAACAAGAAATTAAACCAGTAATTGGTTCAACAGGTCAGGACGACATAAACTCGAAAACAATAATTGAACATCATCAATTTACCTTCTCTAAATATAATGAATTTGGCGATAACATTGAGATTGAGGTCCATGGAGAAAACTTATTTGGCTATGAGGGCAAGTTGAAGGTGGCTTTCCCACTTAAAAAAATAAAAGGCGATGTGTTTGAGTTTTATCCAAAGGTTACAACTAAAACGGTTGATGATGTTTATAAGTTAACAGCGGACAAAGTAACCTTTTCCCCTCTATCAACCAGAATAGACCTAACGATTGATTACCCTGTTGAAATGGATAAAAACGATACTTGGCCATGGTTTGATTTCTCTGTAGTTGATGATAATGGTCAGGTATATGATAAAGAGAAACTACAAGCAGGCATGGTTTTTGGGAACTATGGTCATCATATGGTACTGACTTTACCTCCAATGGATACAATACCAAAATCATTTACACTTAAGCCAAGTCGACAAAATAGTGAAGGTTTTAGCAAAGAAATAAAGGAATTAGAATTGGTCGTTCCTTTAAATAAAAGTAAATGATGACCTCGTTTGCTCATATCGCGGAAGTGCCTTAAGCTAATGAACACGCGATAGTTGAATAACGAGTTTTATTAAAAGCCGTAATGAAAGCTGGATTCCATTGCCATTGGAATCCGGCTTTTTCACATTAAATTTTCTTAACGTTGTAAATCCGCATTTTCCTGACGCTACTCCTACTAGTAATGGAGTATTTTTACAAGTCATTTTTAAAGTGAGTTTTTTACTAACGGGCTTTACTTCAATAAGGAGTAGAGCCTTTTTCTACTTCAACTCCCATGAAAGAACGTAATAATCTTTTATTCTCTGTGGTGTAGCGCTGGTTTTGCGCTTCATGGATGGCTAACGGTCATTTTAGTTAATCTTGAAAATAGAGTATCAATAAAGAACCTTTATATTTAGGTGTTGTGGAAATCATGAAAACAAAACTTTATCAATTGTAATAATCCTTATTGGCTGCATCAGCTTTGTTAGTTTGTTTATCCATAATATATAGAGCTTTAGGGTCGTCGTTTCTCTAATAACTGTTCACTATAGTTATCACTTATTATGATTCTTATAGCTTTTTTCGTGAATGTAAACTTCATTTTCCATTTGTAACCAATTACTAATAGCAGTTATAATTATTACAAAAATCCCGAGTAAAATAAAAGATATACTATAATGTCCTAAAAAAAATAATATTAATCCAGCAATTAGCAGTAATATAATTAAAATTATTAACATATTTTTAATTTTTCCTTTTTCTTCATAATATCCCCCTTCTTTAAACGTTAATACCTCATTAATTTTTGTATTATTTTGCCATAAATTAAAGTTGAAAATGTCCCCAAAGCGATGTTTGGACACGTTTTTCTTCCTTAACCTTGTAAATGCATAAATTTGATGCCACCCGTTATACAACAATCGGACGCTTTACTTCAATATGGTTCACTATTTTTCACCAATCCCTAAATCTATTATAGAAACGAAGCAAGATGTAAAATCAAAAACTGCATCCATTTGGAAGCAATCTCATTTTTTTCTAAACAGTGTATCCCCAAGAGGGATTCCAACCACAACAACCAAAACCGTTAGAATTACCAGGGCTTTTAAAATAAAATACGCAACTTGATCGAACATCGTATCTCTCCTTCTTTTCTTAATAATTCTTACCTTATATTCAGTAGTTATCCAACTCCTATAGAAGAGTCAAACTAAACTAACAAAGCACAAAGTCAGTTGTTCTTTATTAGCTTAGTTTATTTCATTAAAACGTATGTATGCAGTCGTCACTTTTTATCTTTTGTGATCTTCAACAATAGGGCGCAAAAAGATTTTAAATTATTTTTTTTAGCTGATGGATTTCATTATGGAAATTATTAGACATCCGAAATAAGACTGATTAAAGCCGATAATTTTTAACATAATAAAAGTAATGTTAAAAATTAAAGGTGTGATTGGATGAAAAGGGCAGTTTTTTTAGATCGAGATGGAGTAATAAATGAAGTACTAACTGATCGAGTGAAATTTGTAAACGAGCCGAATCAATTTTATTTTTTACCTGGTGTAGAAGAAGCAATTAAAAGTTTAAATGAGTATTTTGATTATGTGTTTGTCGTAACAAATCAAGGTGGAATTGGATTAGGTTATATGAAGGAAAAGCAGTTAAATAAAATTCATGACTATATGGTGGTTGAATTAGAAAAAAAAGGAGCAACGATTCATGAGGTTGCCTATTGTCCTCATAAACCAAAGGCTGGGTGTGAATGTAGAAAACCAAATAGCAAAATGATTTTAGACTTAGGAGAAAAATACAAAATTGATCTTGAAAAATCATATATGGTTGGAGATACTTATACGGATATTCAGGCAGGTAAAAAAGCAGGTACAAGAACCGTTTTTATTGGTGAGAGCGATCCATTAGCAGATGCAGTGTTCCCAAATTTAAAAGAGGCGGCACAATGGATTATTCGTGATATTAAAAATGATAAGAAATAACCCACAGTGGAAAATTATCCATTGTGGGTTTTAGTAGTTGTAACAGTGGCCAAAGGGCCAGTTTGTAGAGGAAAGTAAAAGCATATTTTTATAATACAAATCAAGTTGTGGAGGATTAAACTTATATTCGTATGGTATTCAGTCTAGTTTCAGTATAAAAAACGTTAAGGGAAATGATTAACGTTTTATACAAGATGGAAGGGAACACCCTGGTGTAGGACATCCTGTGTTTACTGTATTAGATTCAAAAAAACGATCTTTAATTATGAAAGCCCGGACGTGTTTAAAGTGAGATCGAATGATAAGTTTACAAAGGTCAGGTGCAGTTTTTAATATGGAGTTGGAGTCGGGGGAGAGCAGTGGAAGGAAACAATATCTCTTAAAGCTATTGAATATTGATTCCATCTTCCGCCGAAAAACCTATAGCCATAAACTCTTTCGTGTCCAACAGTCGTCAAAAAGAACCAAAAATTGTCTCCGTTTCTAAGCCACATATACGTGAAACGAAAAATACAATTATCAAGACCCCTAGGATTCTGGCCATAGAAAGGCATTTGTTCCATATTTCGCATAAGTTAAGATTTCCTCCTTTTGAAATTAGACATAATAACCAGTTTATTCTCAATGCAAAAGCTTGGGATGGATGTTTGCCCAAAATAGTATTTATGTAAGAGGATAGCAGCCACTGCCGAATCGCCAAGAAAATTCCTTGTTAAGTGACGGGTATGTAGGTATTTGCTCAGTGATTAAAAAGAACCAAGCATTTTTTAAAAACCCACTAGCAACAATGTGTTGCCACATGCACTCCGCATATTGCAAAGCGGTGGCTTAACTCATTTTAAAAGAAGATAACTAATCGTTTAGAAGACAATTACTCTAATGGGGTGTTGTCTTCTTTTTTGAAATGAATTAACTTATGGGGCAGGTTACTTCAAAAAGAAGACATTGTGTTTTTGTAACATTCTTGAGGATTTATGACATACGTTAGTAACGGTAGAAGTATGTCTTCAAAGTTAGAAAATGGACTATAACGTCCACACTAATAGTAAAACTCTGAAAAAACTCTTGACCGTAATGTGTTCTCATACTATAATTTCGTTTAATATTCTAAATAGCAAATGAGCGATGACAAGAACATATTAAGCCGGGTCTCCCTGTTGACAGAGAATCAGTGGTTGGTGGAAACTGATACATAGATTTTGGTGAATTTCATTCTTAGAGCTTTTTTTATACTTCATCATAGTGAAGAAAGTATAAAAACGGATTAAACCGTTATTTTACCAAGTAAGTGGGAAACTAGAATTATTTCCAATTAGGGTGGTACCGCGTGAACAGCCACGTCCCTATCGTTAAAGATAGAGACGTGGCTTTTTTGTCTTTTTCTTAGTTTTCTAAAGGAATATTCATAATATATATAGATTGGATTGGTAAGTATTAAAGCATCAGAGCAATGGTCATCTAAGATTGGTTTTATTTTATCAGCAGCAGGATCAGCTATTGGAGTAGGCGCAATTTGGAAGCTGCCTTATGTAACTGGCATAAGTGGAGGGGGAGCATTTTTTCTACTGTTTATCCTATTTTCATTATTCATAGGTTTTCCGCTGTTATTAGCAGAGTTTGTCATTGGTAGAAGCACGGGAAAGGAAGCAGTAAGTGCATATCGTACTATAGCTCCAAATACTAATTGGCATTGGATCGGCAAGTTAGGGGTATTCACATGTTTCCTTCTATTGTCCTTTTATAGTGTAATTGGTGGCTGGATTGTTATCTATTTTGCAAAAGGTTTGTTAGGTGGAATTATTAGTGAAGGCGCAGATTATGCATCTGTCTTTAACGACACGATTGGAAATCCCATGTTAGTTATCGGAGCTCAATTTGCATTCTTAGCCTTCACAGTTGTAGTTGTAGCAAAAGGGATTCAAAATGGAATTGAAAAAGTAAGTAAAATTTTGATGCCCGCCTTATTTATCCTATTTTTTGTACTTATCATTCGTTCACTTACACTCGATAATGCTATGGAAGGTGTGAAATTCTTCTTAGCACCTGATTTCGCAAGTATCACATCTGAAAGTATTCTGTATGCAATGGGACAGGCTTTCTTCTCCCTAAGCGTCGGTGTATCAGTAATGGTTACTTATAGTTCGTATCTTTCAAAAAAAGAAAGTTTAATTCAACCGGCTATTTCAATTGTTTCAATGAATTTATTTATCGCTTTATTAGCAGGTTTAGCAATCTTCCCGGCTGTATTTTCATTAGGTTTAGAACCTGCTGAAGGACCTGGTTTACTATTTGTTGTATTGCCTGCTGTGTTTGATCAAATCATCTTTGGAGAAGCATTTTTATTAGGATTTTTAGCTTTATTTTTATTTGCCACATTAACTTCGGCATTTTCTATGTTAGAAATTATTGTAGCTTCTTTAGTTAAAGGAAAAGAAGAGAAGAGAACAAAATATGCATATATTGTCGGTGTTTTAATATTCGCAGTTGGAGTTCCATCTGCATTATCATATAGTGTTCTTGATGATATTACCATCTTCTCAAAGAACATATTTGATTCCGCAGATTATTTAGTTAGTAATATATTAATGCCACTTGGCGTCTTTTTAATCTCTATTTTCGTACCACTTAAGATTGAGAAAAGTAAATTGCGTGAAGAAGTATTACAGCACTCTAGTTTGGGTGCTACTGCATTTAACATTTGGTTCTTTATCATGAGATATATTATTCCATTAGTAATTATCATCGTATTCCTTGATATTACTGGAATACTAGATAAAATTATTTCTATCTTTTAAATAAGAAAACTACTTGAAGAAACCCAATAAAAAGTGCTGAAGCTAGCAGAAATTCTGCTTAACTTCAGCACTTTTTGTATTTCGGGCTTACGGTAGAAATCATTTTTTTGTTGAAGTAATTGAACAATGGGGAATGTTTAGTTTAATAAAAGAAAGGGAGTCTTTAGGTCTCACTTGACACTTACTTTGAAAAGCGGACAAAAATATCCATGATATTCATAAATACCATGGATAAATATTGAAGTAACTTATAAAATTAGTGAGTAAATGTATATCCTTCGAATACTTTTAGCCCTTCAGCATTTAAAACCTGTTCAACTAAGATCGGCTTATTTGGACTTTTTTCGATAACTTCTTTACATGAAATCATTATATTACTGCCTGCAATTTCTGCTAGTTGATCATGTGAAACACTGTAAACGATTTTCCCTAAATTTGACCATACCATAGCCCCTGTACACATTACGCAAGGTTCACAGCTAGTGTATAAGGTATATTCATTAAGATCAAAAACATTGTTCTCAGAGCAATAATTGCGTATAAGTCCAATTTCAGCATGATGTGTAGGATCACAATTACTATTTATTTTATTTTCACCATACATTACAATTTCGTTATTTTTTACTAAAATAGCTCCGAAGGGTTCATTACCATCTTCTCTAGATTTTAAAGCCAATTTAATAGCTATATCCATAAATTGTTCATCTTTTTGTGTCATAAATAAAACCTCCATCTGTAACCATTATAACTAAAACTTACACAGTTTGAACCTACGAAATGAGATTGAGACACGTTGGATGAAATACATCGTCAATGAACGAATTCAAATGATAAAAGAAGATTTATCATATTCATAAAGAAAATGAATGTAAATCATAATTGACAATTAGACCCGTCTGGTAAAATAAATTTTATAAGGTAGGTTTTTAAGCGAGTGTATAATCGGACTAACCAGTGTAGCATTCTTGAGATGGGGGAGTTAGTTGAAGAACCACTTTATCCTAATTTCAACTAAGGTTGGGTCATGAAAAGATTGGCATGATCAGGAAATAATTAGAGCAACTTTTGCTAGGGTAAGCCATGCAATTCATTGATGAAAAGCACATATGCGCGGTAATTACATGAGGATAAAAGTTAATAAATAATAACTAATGCTAATAATTGGAGGTACAAAACATTGTTAATTACAAGTCAGATGGAGATTCAAGCCCCTATTGAGGTAGTTTTCTCTTACTTAGAAGATAATGATAAACAAAAAGAATGGATGACAGGATTAGAAGGAACTGAGTATTTAACGAAGTTTGATAGTAGTAATCCAGTTGGTGTTAAGTTTAAACAAAAACTAAGGGAAGGGAATCGTATTCAAGAGTATGAAGGACAAGTTACTGAGTTCAATAAAAATAATAAATTAAGTATTCAAATGAATCATCCTTCTTTCTTAATCAATGTTGCATATAACCTTCAAGAAGTTAGCCCTAATTCCAGTATTCTTTCTATTACAGAAGAAGTGACAGCTAAAACTGTTTCAGGAAAGATATTAAGTATCCTTTTTCGTGTATTTATGAAAAAAGGTTTAGAAAAACAAATGAAGGCATTGAAACAATGCGCTGAAAAACAATTGTAATGTTTGTAGCATGTTTATTTAAAGCAAAGAGCGCTTTAGGTGAAATTTAAAAACGATTCCATTAAACCTACTCACATCTATATATTTCCATGTGCACGCACACTGTAAAGGGTTGGCATGGTACGGTACCTTTTTTAGGTTATTAACATAAAAATAAGAATAATAAGGTGATGGAAGGATGACGTTTTGAGTAGTACAATTACCCATTTCTTTGGGCAGGCAATGACTGGGCAGGGTATAAAAAATGTCTATAAGGAAGTTATGAATGAAGCGAAAACCGTGTATTTTCTTAAAGGTGCACATGGATTTAAAATTTCTGAGCTACTCCAAAAACTAGGCACCTACTATCATGATCAAGGTGCAGAAATCGAATATTTTCATGACCCTTTGTTTGAACATTCAATTGAAGCGACATTTGTAAAAGCACCTTTTGCAATTTTATTTCTTGCTGCATCAAATCCAGCGATTGAACCATTAATTACTGGTGATCGGGATATTGTCATTTCTCTATATGATTGTTTGGATGAGCAAAAGGTTTCTTCAAATATGCCGATGCACTCCATAACCGAATTAAAGCAAGTATATTATGATAAATGCTTTGACTCACTTTCAAATGCCATTCACATTCACGATGATTGGGAAGTAGAGACGAGAAAAAGTATGGATTGGAATGGATTAAATCAACAGTTTGCTGATTTAACAAAGCAGCTTTTTGGAGAGAACCAATTAGAGAAGTCCGCAAAGTTAACACATCGCCTACTTGGAACATTAACACCAGCAGGGGCTCGTGATACAGTTCAAAGCATCACGCAAAATCTTGAAAAACGATTGTTCATCAAGGGCTATCCAGGTACAGGAAAGTCTTCGATGATGAAAAAATTGGCGAACGACGCTTTGCAGCGGGGATACGACGTACAGCTCGTGTGGTGTGGGTTAGACTCCAATTCAATTGATATGGTAATTTTGCCTGAATTAAAGTTTTGTATATTTGATAGCACAGAGCCACATGTTTACTTCCCGGATAAAAGCCGTTCTGGCGATGAGATTTTTGATATCGCCAAGCATTGCCATCCAACAGAAGCAGAAGAAAATAATATTAAAGAAATTGTTGCTAAATATAAAGCTTCAATAGCTGAGGCAACACGTTTCGCAAAGTTATTTGCCGAGGAAGAAAGAAAAGTTCGAGAAGCGATTGATGCTTCACTAAATATAGAGGAATTTAATAAACGAACAGCAAAATTATTTCAGACTTTGTAAGATTTAAAAAAATTAATATGTCACGATAACAATGAAATAAAAGGAAACACCTTCAGCAAGATACTCTGTCGAAGGTGTTTCCTTTTATTAAAATACAATTATTGATTTTATTAATCGAAAACATATTACAAGAATGTGACTTTGATTTTACCTGCCGCCATCATTCTCCCAACGATCAATATCCAAGTCATTGGTTGTTTCTTCAGCATTCGTTAGGCGACAAGTTCTTGCCACAATAAGCTGCCAAATTACCAAAGTTTTAATATTCATCATCCTTTTTTTAATCATTCAAATCTATTTTATGCAATGTATATAAATTAGTTGAATGGATGGGATATACGTTACTAACCCCCTAACATAAGGGGTCAATCGATATGAGCACGGAGAGTCATGCGCTTTTGATATAACGAAAGCGCAGCGACAGTCACAATGCGCAAAGTCGCAATAATTATGGCAACACGAAAAATGGATGTTTAGGAAGGGGGTGGCCTTTTCCTAAACATCCAAGTGAGGATTTATCTTAGTTTTTACTCAAACATATATCATTCGTAAGTGAGTTCATCCTCTGCAACATCGTTAAAGACATGGGAAAGTACTATGGCAATAGCTCCTTTTAATGTAGCATCATGGCCCCATCTAGAAATTTCAACATGACTATTTTTGGCTTTCCCTGTTAGCCCTTTTTCTTGAATGATTTGCTTTACGATCGGTAGTAAGTATTGTGAGGCATCCATCACTCTTCCGCCTAAGACAATACGTTCGGGATTGAACAAATGAATGAGATTAATGAGCCCAATACCAATCGCATGTCCAATTTCGTGAAAGATTTTAATGGCCTCCTCATTTCCAGAGCAGGCGAGCTGAAATACCGTGTCTCCTGTAATTTGGTCATTAAACCGTTCAAAATGAATGGAGGGGATTCGTGCCTTTGCTTTAGAAACAATTGTTTTTCCGGAAGTTAACGTTTGTAAACATCCACGATTCCCACAGTCACATATATCGCCATTCATATCAATCGTCATATGACCAATTTCACCAGCTAAGTAATCTTTGCCATAAAAAAGCTTCCCATCAACAATGATCCCAGCGCCGACACCACGTCCGATATTGAGGGTAACTAATGATTGAGGAGCGTTAGTTTTGTCAAACCAAACCTCACCCATTGCCATTGCTCTTGCATCATTTTCTACATGGATTGGCACTTGAAAATGCTCAGATAGCCTTTCTTTAATCGAGATGTTTGTTAATCCTAAATTGGGGGCAAAAATGGCCTCCCCTTCGATAGGATTTACCACACCATGCATAGCGATTCCGATGCCTAAAATGTCTTGATTAGGTTTTAGAAATGATGAGATAGTATCGATGCTTGTCGTAAGAGCTTCAATAAACAATTCGTTAGTATTGACTCCCTCTAGTGAGTAGTGGGAGCGATACAAAATTTCCCCATTTAAGTTCGACAAACTAGCTTGAATATTTTGCGAACCGGCATCTACGCCTACTACAAAATATTTATTATTAGTTAGCATAAGCATTTTCGGTTTGCGACCACCACTTGAAGTGCCAAAATCTGTTTCTTCGACAATGCCTAATGCTATTAATTCTTTTACATTGCTACTTACTGTTGGAGGAGTGATTTTGGTTTCTTTGGCAATTTGAGCTCTAGATATAGGTGCGTTTATTCTGATTTTATTAATAATAATGGATCGATTCACTGATTTCATCCATTCAAATGTACCTAGTCTCAAAATATTTCCTCCTACTATTTGTTATCCAAGGCGATGAATATCTGTAAATTGCACAGTTTGTAATTCTTCAGCGTCTAGCTCAAAAACAATGACTTCATTTGTTCCTTTACGCAAAATGCTACTTGGTACATAATACGTTTCTTGCGGACCAACAGACCAATAGCGACCTATATTAAACCCGTTGATAAAGATAACGCCTTTTCCACCTGAAGGCACCTCAATAAAAGTATCGGCTACTTCATTAAGTGTCAAAGTACCTTTATAAAAAGTAGGTTCATTTTTGCGAACCGGCTGTAGCGGATTGAATGAAAGCTGCTCTATATTTGTTAATGGTAACGTATAAATTTCCCAATCGAAAATAAACTGCCCTTTAAAGCGAACCCCTTTAACAATGCCTTTTGGATCAAACATTTTTTCGCCGTAATTTACCCGTCCTAAATTTTCTACTAATATATCTAATTGTACATCATTCTCTCCTACATGAATATCGATTTCTTGTTGATCCCAGCGAGCAATGATGCCTTTGAATTCTTGGTTAATAAAAATATGTGCACGGTCTGCCACATTGTCTATACGAATCGATCCAGCACCCATATTTTTTGGCAAAATCGTTCGATATAAAATAAAGCCGTAATCCAGATTTGCCTTTTCCATTGTTAATGGCTGTGGGCTTCGGATTGGGGTACTAAGTTGATTTAAGGCATCGAATAGTTGCGTGCTTTGAGAAAGTTGTACTGTACCATAAGCCATTTTCCTCGAGTTATCTGGTACTGGTCCAGCATCTATACCTGTATATTCTTCAATGACATTTTTTAATTTTAAATATTTTTCGGTGATATCTCCTGCTTCAGTAAGTGGGGCATCATAGTCATAGCTTGTAATTGTTGGATTGTATTTTTCGCCGCAATTTGCGCCATTGTAAAATCCAAAATTCGTCCCACCATGGAACATGTAAAAGTTCACAGAAGCGCCGTTATATAACATTTCTTTAAAGATATCTACGGCTTCATCTACATTGCGTGTATGATGGCCATTATTCCAATGATCAAACCAACCATTCCAATATTCCATGACAATATGTGGTACCGAACCAGCATGTTTTTCTAACACCTCAAAAGATTCTGCCTGGCGTGAACCGAAGTTGACAGTTGGTAAAACATCTTGAACCGTACCGCCAGTAAGCATCCAATCTGTAGGTCCATCACTTGTAAACAGTAGTACATCTACGTTTCTTTGTTGAAGTGCATCTTTTAAGTAATTTAAATATTGTTTATCGTTGCCGAAACTACCGTATTCATTTTCGATTTGTACTGCAATAATTGGCCCTCCATTAGTAGAGAGGAAAGGAACTAATTTAGGGATTAATACATCATAATAGGCATCTATTTTTTCTATAAACTTCTTATCATACGTTCGAATATTAATGTTGTGATCTTTTAATAGCCAATAAGGTAAGCCGCCAAATTCCCATTCAGCACAAATATAAGGACTAGGTCGAGCAATGACATAAAGCCCTAATGAATGAGCAATTTCAAAAAACTTTTCTACATTTGCTAAACCTTCAAAGTTATAGACACCTTCTTCAGGTTCATGCAAATTCCAAGGTAAATAGGTTTCTACAGTATTAAATCCACAAGCCTTCAGTTTTGTTAAATAATCAACCCAATCTTCAGGCATTGATCTGAAGTAATGAATCGCTCCTGAGATTAATTGTATTGGCTGTTCATTTAAAAATAGTTGTTTCCCTTTATAAGATAATAATTTTTTTGAATTCATCATTTTCGCTCCTTATTCTTTAATAGTTCCCGCTAAAATATTAGAAATAAACTGTATGCTTACAACTGAAAATATTATCTTTCTTACCATTGAACAAGTTATAAATTGATTCTCTTAAATAAATTTAATTAATTAACTTTATTTAAATAGAATGTAGCAAAATAAAAAATAGTAGTCAATTAATTAACTGAAATTTAATAATATTTCAAACAAATGCAATATTGTGTTTGATTGTTCAATAACGTTATAGTATATTCTTAATAAAATTAATTAATTAAGTTCTAAGTGAGGTGCTTTTTAATGGATATAAGAGGTCAAGTAGTTATCGTGACAGGTTCAGGGCAAGGAATTGGCAGAGGCATTGCATGGGAATATGCGAAAAGGGAAGCGATTGTTATTATTGCTGAACTGCAGGAGCAGTTAGGTATGGCGCTTGAGCAAGAACTATTGAGCGCTGGATACCGAGCAAAGTTTATACAAACAGATGTAACAAATGCATCTCAAATCGATCAATTAGTGGAACAAGTAATTGAAGAATTCGGGAAAATAGATACATTAGTGAACAATGCAGGTATTACCATATTTAAATCGATATTTGATTGCACATTAGAAGATTGGGATAAAATCATGAACACGGATTTAAGAAGTGTTTTCTTATTATCGAAAGCAGTCGGTAAGGAAATGGTGAAAAGAAAGAATGGGGCAATCATCAATATTGCTTCAAATCATGTACTAGCTACTTTACCAAATACAGAGATGTATGCTGCCGCAAAATCAGGTGTCATTGGTTTCACGAAAAGTTTGGCATTAAGCTTAGGTGATAAGGGAATAAGGGTAAATGCGATTTCCCCAGGATTTATGGATACACATCATCATAGAACTTGGCTTACACAATTTGAACAACCAGATGTTGTACAAGAACATATTAATGGATTGCATGCAACAAGAAGGATTGGTAATCCAGAGGAAGTAGGCAATATGTGTGTCTACTTATCTTCTTCACTGGCAAAGCAAATGACCGGTGCAAATATCGTCTTAGATGGTGGATTAAGCACGAGATTATATACTTCACAATACGAATAGGGGAGAACGGTTTGGAGGTCATTACATTAGGGGAGACAATGGCAGTTTTTACTGCTAGCCAAAGAGGGAAAATGCGTTATGCCTCTAGCTATAAAAGAAGCTTTGCTGGAGCAGAGTCCAACGTAGCGATAGCTTTATCTAATTTGAAAGTTCAAGTGTCATGGATTAGTCAGCTAGGAGACGATGAATTAGGGCATGCGATTTATGCATTTATGAAAGGGCATTCCGTTGATATATCAAATGTTAAATTTACGACGAAAGCCCCGACAGGCCTTATGTTGAAGGAAAATCGAAATGTAGAGATGACAAACGTTTACTATTACAGACAAAACTCTGCTTTTGCACAAATTCATAAGACACAAATTGATGAGTCATTGTTCATACAAGCGAAAATTTTGCATATTACTGGAATTACGCCATTGTTGAGTGAAAGTGCTTATGAAACCTGTATGGAATGTGTACGATTAGCAAAAAAACACCAGATGCGCATATTTTTTGATCCAAATATTCGTATGAAGTTGTTATCAAGTGACGACCAAATAGCAAAATTAAAAGAATTAGTCATGCATTGTGATTATTTTATGCCCAATGTGCATGAAGCGCAATTTCTATTCAATATTACATCTACCGATCCGAAAGTTATTCTCGATAAACTGGCTAGTGAAATAAAGGCTTTTATTATTTTAAAAGATGGCACTAGAGGTACTTATTTTTTCAGTCCAGAAGAGAGTGGATTTGTCGAAGCATTTGAAGTAGAAGAGGTGGATGCGATAGGAGCAGGCGATGCCTTTGCCGCTGGTATGATTTACAGCACGTTGCATAATGATAGTTTGAGAGACAGTGTATTGAAAGGAAATGCAATGGGCGCAATGGCTGTTATGGCTGAGGGGGATATCGAAAATTTACCGACTATAGATGAACTCGACAGATTTCTAAAGCGAATTACTGGAAATGATACTGTCTTTCGATGAGGAGTGCAAAGATGAACACGTTAGAGCATTTAAAAAAGTATCCTATTATCGCTATTTTACGGCGTTTAACACAAGAGAATTGCTTAAAAGCTGTCCAAGCGCTTTATGAAGGTGGCGTAAGGAGTGTGGAAATTACAGCTGATTCAGAAGATATTGTGTCAACAATTGGTGAAATTAAAAAACGTTACCCATCCATGAAAGTTGGTGCAGGGACAGTGCTATCAATAGACATGGCAGAGCAATTGCTTAATTGTCATGTTGATTTTATGCTATCACCTGTTGTGAATAAAGAGGTCATTCAAAAAGTTGTTTTGAATGATTGTATTATGATACCAGGTGCGTTTACCCCTACTGAAATGTTGGAAGCATATGAGGCAGGTGCACAAGTCATTAAAGTTTTTCCCGCGCATTTACTAGGTAGTAAATTTATAAAGGATTTATCAGGCCCATTACCCTTCATTCCATGTGCACCAACTGGTGGTATAGATTCCTCGAATATTTTAGAATACCTTGAAGCTGGTGCATATTGTTTAGGTGTATCAAGTGCGTTCCCCGTAAATGGAAAAACAATAGGTGATCTTGAGTATCAAGAAATTGTAAAAAAAGCGCTGGAAATAACAATGATTGTAAATGAATTCCAAAAGAGGTGAGGACAATGGAAGCCAAATTAAAAGTTAAATTACAGCAAACTTTAGGGGAAGGACCGCTTTGCGATAAAAAAGGTCAAAAAGTATATTGGACTGATATTTTAAATGGTTGCTTATATCGTTCAAACATCACAGGAGATGCAATTGAAAAGCGTAAGTTGCCATTTCATATTGGTAGTTTTGCATTTTACGAGCAAGAAGAGCGTATGCTACTAGCCACAAGTAAAGGCTTGTTTAGCTATTCTTTTGATGACCATCAATATGAACAGCTATGTGAGTCTTTCCAACTTCCTTCTCATATGAGATGTAATGACGGCAAGGTGGATCCGCATGGTGATTTTTGGTTTGGAACAATGCAATACAATCCTGTAGAGCCGCATGGTTCGATTTTCCGCTATACAAAAACAGGTCAGCTTATAGAGGAGGCACGAGGCTTTATTATTCCGAATGGTATTTCCTGGTTCAACGACACGATGTACATCGTAGATAGCGGCAAAAGGGAATTGTATACAGTACAGAAGAAAAATAATAGATATGATTGGGATAATAAAGAAGTTATTTTTTGTTTGCCAGAGGGAATGACACCTGATGGCATAACAATCGACTCGGAAGGGGATATATGGATAGCAATTTGGGGCGGTGGAAAGGTAATTCAGTTTAATCCACAACGTAGAGAAATTGTAAGTGAAATTATTGTCCCAGCACCGTATGTTACAAGCTGTTCATTTGCCGGTGAATTTTTGGATACGCTCTGGATTACTACAGCAAAAAGTGATTTAACAGAGGATCAACTACAACAATACCCGTTATCTGGAAGTGTTTTTGCTGTTCAAATGAATACAAAGGGAGCAAAAAATTCATTGTATAGAGGAGAAACGAAATGAAAATTACCCGTTTTGAATTATTTCAAGTCCCACCACGATGGCTGTTTTTGAAAATTGAAACAGATGAGGGCTTTGTAGGATGGGGAGAGCCGGTGATTGAAGGGAAGGCCCATACGGTAAAGGCAGCAGTTGAAGAATTAATGAGCCAGTTAATTGGCAAAAATCCTCTTCACATTGAGGATCATTGGAATATGATGTATCGGAGTGGATTTTACCGAGGAGGTCCTATTCTAATGAGTGCAATTGCTGGTATTGATCAGGCACTTTGGGATATTAAAGGGCATTTTTATAATGCAAGCATCCATGAGTTAATGGGAGGGGCATGCCGCTCTAAAATAAAAACATACAGCTGGATCGGTGGAGATCGTCCACAGGATTTGGTAGATGAAGCTAAAAAAGTGATGGACTTAGGGTTCACAGCAGTTAAAATGAATGCCACAGAAGAATTGCAAATAGTCGATTCATTCAAAAAGGTCGATGAGGTGGTCGAGCGCATTGGATTACTTCGAGATACATTTAAATATGACTTAGATATCGGTTTAGATTTCCATGGAAGGGTTCATAAACCGATGGCAAAAGTATTAATAAAAGAATTAGAGCAATTCAACTTATTATTTATAGAAGAGCCTGTTCTTGCTGAAAATTTAGAAGCACTAAAAGATATTACGAAAAATAGTTCGACGCCAATTGCAACCGGTGAAAGGATGTTCTCAAGATGGGACTTTAAACAAGTACTACAAGAAGGTTTTGTCGATATCATCCAGCCGGATTTATCGCATGCAGGAGGTATTACAGAAACGAAAAAAATAGCTTCGATGGCAGAAGCATATGATGTTGCTTTAGCTCCACATTGTCCGCTTGGTCCGATTGCATTGGCTAGTTGTTTACAAGTAGACGCTACTTGCTATAATGCGTTTATACAGGAGCAAAGTTTAGGGATTCATTATAATCGTGAAGGTCAGGATTTATTAGATTATTTAAAAAACCCCCAAGTGTTTCATTATGAAGCAGGCTTTATTACTATTCCTGATGGACCGGGTTTAGGTATTGAAATGAATGAGGCTTATATAAGGGAAATGGCACAACAAGGACATGATTGGAAGAACCCAATTTGGCGTCATAAAGATGGCTCTATTGCAGAGTGGTAAATGCTCTTTAAGATTCTTGAAAATAATGAGTTTATTATAAATAAAAAGAGGTGGGACAAACCCCACCTCAAAACTAAAAGCAATTCAAATTTACGCTGAGTAAAATTTGAACTGCTTTATTTTTATTTCTACTTCTTAGCTATTGTTCTCCGTTCTGGCGGACGCTTTTCTGGAGGCACTGGCTCAAGCCATAAAAAAACAAACTACTCATTAAAATTGTAGTTTGCTTTTAACATTTTTTTGCAGTAGCACTTTATCATTCACTATAACTGAAATTACAATCCCTGCCAATACGAGTACACCACCGATAATGTGATTTGACTGGATAATGGCTTGTAAAATAATCATACTCAATATCATCGTGATGATAGGCTCTAAATTTAGTAATATCGCGGCATTTGTAGAGCCAACTTCGTGTTGTTTTGCGTTCCATACAAGGTTACTCACACCATGTACGAGAATAGCTGAAATGATTAATAATAAAATGATAGGTAATTCTGCTACCTGTTTTACGGGCACTTGTGCGAAAAATAAAAAAGGGAGCAGTGCAATACAGCCTAGAAAACTTGTGAAAAAAGTGATTGTAAAACTATCAAGCTCTTTCCGTAATACATCAAGCATTACGAGGAAAATCGCAAAGCTAAGCATTGTACAAAAACTAAAAAATTCCCCGATGCCAAACTGCATGCTAGCTCCTTGTTTTGCTGAAATAATAAAGCCGACACCTATGAAAGAAATGATAGAACCGAGCCAAAACAGCCAGCTTTTTCTTTCCCCCCGCACAATGCCGTTAATAATTCCTGTAATAATGGGTGTGAGTGCTAAAATATAGGCAGCTGTAATAGGGCTCGTCGTTTCCAAACTTTTGAAAAAGCTCAAATGGTTAATGCTTACACCGAGAATAGCTGCGATGCATAGTAATAGCCATTGTTTCGGACGAATACGTGCTTTTCGTATCATAGGAAAGCCGATGACGCCTAAAAATAAACTAATACAAATTAACCGATAAATCGAGACGTGTAGTGCTGACCAATAATTGACCAGCACTGCACCTATAATAAAGTTGGATGCCCATAAACTAACACAAAAAATAAGAGTTCCATAAATTTTTAACTTCATAAATTATTGCTTAAAAAATACTCCTTTATTCATCAATAGACGTTTTGCTGGTGGTCTTGCTACAACTTCAGCACTACAGCTAGATGCGACAAAAACAAAGCTTGCCTCATCACCAACTTGTGGCCATTGCATTTTCCCTTCATTGTCTAGCGGAGTAATTCCGTTGGTAATGTATGCTAAACTTTGGCGAAGTTCCCTTTCTGTAATTTTTCGTGTAACATCAGCAAATGTACAAGCTTTTTGTAATATGTCCCCCGAACCATAAGGACTCCAAGAATCATAGAATCCATCACATCCGAAATGCACGTTTACACCGTGTGCAGTTAGTAAATCAATCGGTGGAATATTGCGTCCTAAATTAAACGGCACTGTCGACATAATTGCGACATTGTGTCTTTTTAATCTTTGCGCCATCGCAATTTGCTCAGGTACTGTCACATCACCTAAGGAGAAAGAATGACTAAAATCCGTTTTCCCTTTAAAATCATTTTCCTCGACCATATCTAGCCATTTATCAATTGTGTAATAACCTAAATGTCCATTGTCATGTAAGTGAAAATCTACATCTACATTAAATTCTTGGGCGATCTCCATCGTCGTTTGTAAAGACTTTTCTATATTGCGGTCGATTCCACCTGGATCTAATCCACCAAGCATCGTCGCACCATTACGTAATGCTTCACGTAATAAATTTGGGACATCATCTCGCAGTAGTCCGTGCTGTGGGAAAGCAATTACGTCTGCAGTGACATAATCTTTATAGTTATCGAGTGCTTTTAAAACGCCTTCTAAATTTTTTAATCCAATATAGGGATCGATATTTACGTGCGTACGGATATGGTTTGAACCAAATCCTAAAATTTTCTCAATCATCGCGCTCGCACGTTGCTCACAATTTTCTGCTAAAGCAGAAAGTTCAAGTGACTCTAAATGCAAACGCTCTTCAAGTCCACTCACAGTACGGCAAGCTTTCCACGGTAAAGATAGGTATGTTTTATCTAAATGATTGTGCATTTCTTTAAAGGCAGGTAATGCTAATTGACTTTGCATATCTTGTGCATTTTCAGGTTGGAATGAAGCGGCATTTTCCTTTATTTGTACGATAAGTCCCTTATCATCGATTTCGATATGGAATAAATTTGTCTTTGTACGGATACTTCCATCTACGTGTAAATCTTCGCCTATTTCTAAACGAACATTTAATAACCATTGGCTCATCGGTAAGCTCCTTTCAATTCGATATTATTCTCAAAAATAACTGCACCTTTTGAAATGACGGTAGTAATTGGACAAATACGGGCAATTGTATGGGCTGCGCTAACTGCATCAACAAGTAATGCATTTGCTGTTTGTCCAACTTTCGGCCATACTTGCTCACCTTGTGCGTTCAGTGGAGTAATACCACCTGTTGCATATTTCAAAGACTGGCTTAATTGATATTCATTAATATATTTAAAGCGCTCAGCTAATACATTCAGTTTCTGTATCGTATTGCCAGTACCAAAAGGAGACCAGTGATCTGTTAAACTATCATGTCCAACGGAAACTTGTACACCATTTTCATATAAATATGGAATAGGTATTGTCGAGCTATTTTGTCCAATTGGTACTGTAGTTGTTACATCGATATTAAATGATGCAAGACGCTTCGTGAGCTTTTCTAAAGAAGCACCTTGTAAATCTGATAATGCAATTGCATGACTAATTGTTACCTCATTATTAAAGTTATGCTTTTCTAATAAATCCATCATTACATGGAATTCATGCTCACCAAGCGTATCGCGGTCATGTAGGTGAATATCGATATGTTTATCATAATCAATAGCAATTTGAATCATCGTTTCTAAAGATTGGTGTGTTGCGCGGTCAACAATTGCTGGGTCTACACCACCAACATGAGTTGCTCCTTTTTCCATCGCTTCACGCATTAAAGGTTCAACGGCTGATCGAATTAATCCGTGCTGTGGAAACGCGACGATTTCGTAAGTAATTTTACCTTTGAATGATGCCAATACTTCCATTGTTATGTCGATGTGTTTCGTACCGATTTGCGGATCAATATTACAATGTGAACGAATATGTGTATGTCCATTAGCGATTAGATGTTCCACCATTTTGATGGCACGCTCTTTCGCATAAGGAAGTTGCTTCGGGAGTAAGGTTTGCTCTTCTTCAATGCGCGTTAAGATCCCTTTCGTTATTGCTGTAGGTGCTTTCCATTCTCCACCAAAATAAGTTTTATCAATGTGAATATGCATTTCTCTAAAGGAAGGCAATAATAACTGCCCATGTGCCTCCATTACTTGCATATCAGATGTCACTTCAATCATCTGTTCGATTTTCGAAAATTGCCCGTTTTCTATTAAAATATCGAAAGGAGCAATCGTCGTCCCTATCACTACGCTATCTTCATATTGATAACCTGTTTCTAAATGAACTTGCTTAATTAATTGTTTCATTCTATAAATCACCCTTTCTATTATTTTGAAACTCTACATCATTATCATCGTGAAGTTTGATGCATCTATCCAAAAGTTCTTTACTTTATTACTATAAACACCAAAGTGCTCGTAATTAAGAACAGGAATATAGACAGCTTCTTCAAGCTCAATTTTCATTGATTATCCTTATAAAATTGCCCGTTCTACTAATACTCCTTCACTACGGGCTTCCTCGATTTATTTATCTACATCTTTATAATAATCTGCACCCACTATAAAAACAATTCAGATTATTCGATATAATTCGAAATGTATTATCTAAATGCATTGTCTACACAACTAATTAATGAAAAATTCAATGAAAATCGGATTTTTTGATACAGCTCTTTCTATATCTTTTTTAAACTCAGTTCGGGTCAAGTTTAGAAAACGCCTTCGAGGACATTGGGGACATAAATGAATAAAGCTAGGTACGAGTGTTTGACTATGTACCAATAATGAGAGAATTTGAATTTATATATGAAATAAAATTTAGGGAACGATTTAGCGAAACCGGTTTTTGTACTTGTTCCGATGGAAGATATGGCGATACAAGCCGCAAAAGCAGGAGGACTGCCTGTAAGTGTAAACAACAAGACTGAGTTACTTGGTAGAGGAGTGGGAGGAATGGCTTACGAATACATTTTTAATTGAAAGGTATCAACATCCACTAAATTGGGTGAAGGAATATGAGGGAGCTGTTGAAAATGGTACTGACCCTAAACCAGGTTTAAAGAAGAACTACAGGGATATAAAAAACAAATCAATTTCCAACGTCTATTTGGATTTTGACAGTAGTGGCAGTGCCAAAAAATCCGATACCCATTGGAATTTCAGGCACAGCTTTTTGAGTTTTAGTTAATTATCTGAATTACTTTTGAACTCAGTACACGTCATTATATTGTCCTCAACATAAAACGACAATACGATACGGCGTGGTTTGAGCTGGGATGCTTCTTGTCGTAGGTCCGTAGTATACAATTAAATCGTGGTTTCCTGGATATCCTGAAAAGAATTGTCCATTTGTTAAAACGATGTGGGTATTAGAAGATAAATTTAATTGTAATTGCCCATCACTACTCACTAATTGACTATTAAAAAAATCAACTTTTACATTCTGATTTGGGTTATCCTTTACCATCACAAGCGCTTGATATTGTGGAGGGTAAATAAGGATAGTAGGCGCATTTCCGTCATAATAGCCTGTCACATTATCCCCCACTACTAACATTTCATGGTCAACGAAGTAAGTTGAAGGTGAAACGACGAAATTTACGATGACTCCCAAATTATTTCTTACAGTAAAAAGTTTATTACAACCTTTTTTTTCACCCTTACCTGCATTAAAATTAGTAATCTCCGTTATCGTTCCATGAAACGAATGAAAACTTGTCATATTATACCTCCGTAATTAAAAGATAAAGTCCTTCTCGCGGTACCAATTTTACATTAAGTTGAAAAAACGTGTGAAAGCTCCAGTAAGTTAGCTCCTAAACATTATATGTAGAAAAGAAGAAAATGGACTCTTCACTAGCAACCGAAAGTTCAACAATTACTTTTACCCACGGAGCAAATTATCTCGTCCATATTAACCGATATACAAGGTATACAAAAACAGTAAGTTGTTAGGTATAATTAGAATTTGAAAAAGAAAGATAAGCCAATCAGACGGATAAAAAATCTATGAACCTATTTTACAGTGGTTAATAGAAGGAATTCATTCGAAATTAAGAGGAATATATATTGTCTTAAATTAAAGTCTAAAACGAAAGGAAGACAAACCTGAATTGACAAATAAAAATAAAACAGTTGTCCGTTCAATGGACATCTTAAATCTATTTATCGATCATATAGAACTGTCATTTCAAGAAGTAATTGAGTTATCAGGAATCCCTAAAACGACTGCTTTCCGTATGTTAAAATCATTAGAGGAAATGGAGTTATTAGAAAAGGGGACGGATGCAAAGTATAGGTTGGGTATTTTGTTCCTTAAATTTGGACACCTTGTTTCCATGCGTTTGGATGTACGGAAAATTGCCTATCCGATTATGAATGAGTTACATAATGATACAAAAGAAGCGATTAATTTAATTGTGCGTGATGGTGATGAAGCTATTTATATCGAGAAAGTGGATACGAAGCAAAAAGTTCGACTTTATACAGCAATCGGTAGAAAAAGTTCTCTCTACGCAGGGGCATGCTCTCGTGCTGTCTTATCTTTTTTACCAGATGGTGAAATAAAGGAATATCTTGAATCGATAGAACTTAAACCATTTGCAAAGGGAACAATTACCGATAAGGAAAGGCTTTATGAAGCGATTGTCCATGCAAGAGAACATGGTTATACAATTAGCCATTCAGAATTAGAAAATTATACATCTGCTATTGCTGCGCCGATTTTCGATCATAAAGGCGAAGTCATTGCGGCCATGAGCATCGCAGGCTTGGAGACCAATTACCAAGAAGGCAGGGCTGAAATCTTCGTGGAGAAACTAAAAATGGCCACAGCCGAAATATCTAGACAATTGGGTTATGAACAGCTTTAAAAAACGGGGAGTCTCAATTAAAGTTTGAGACTCCCTATTGTACTCACAATTGATGCAACCTTTTTATACTTAGTCCAAATGCCAAGTTAGTCATTTCTTTTTCTTGATGGATTAATGCCCACTGCGCCTCTTCAAGCGTGACTTCTTTAAAAAATACCTGATCATTTGCTTGCATTTGTGCTAAAGATGGTAAATCGGCAGAAATAACTTGTCCGATTTTCGGATAGCCCCCAGTTGTTTGACAATCCGCCATTAAAATAATCGGCTGCCCATTAGAAGGGACTTGAATTGTTCCAAATGTTACCCCTTCAGATAATAATTCAAACGGCTCTTTTAATTGGACATCTTCTCCTTCAAATCGATAGCCCATTCGATCGGAGTGTGTTGAGATGGTGTAAGGCGTTGAAAAGAATTTTTTTAAACATTCTTCATCAAAACGCTCATATTCAGAGCCTCTGATAATACGGATTGTTTGTGTTTTTTTGAAAGTAACAAAAGGTGTGTAATGAACGGACCAAGAAAGATAAGAGGTTTTCTTTTGTAATTGATTAAAAAGATCCTCTCCAGATTCTGTTCGTGTATTGCATTCAAAAACATCATTCTTTTGCAGTTTTCTTCCTTGAAAACCTCCAATGCCCGCACGTATATAGGTACTTTTACTGCCCATTACTTCGGGTACTTGAATGCCTCCACTAAATGATACATAAGCGCGGCTACCACTAATCGCAGCCTTAAATTTTAAAACCGATCCTTTTCGAATAAAAAGCGGTTGCCACATAGGTACTTCTTTTCCATCTACTGTCGGTTGTAGATTCCCACCTGTAATGGCAATAAGTTCATCACTTTCAAATAACAAGCTAGTGCCAAAAAGTGTGACCTCCAAAGCGCCTTCTCCTTCAGAATTTCCAACGAGTAAATTTGCAATTCGTAAGGAATTTGAATCCATTGCTCCTCCTACGATAACCCCAAACTTTTGCAGTCCAAATCTTCCTAAGTCTTGAATTGTTGCCAGCATACCTGGCTGCAATACCTTTACTCCCATGATTTCACCTCCAAATCTTTCGCATAGTCCTCCAATGAAATAGGCACAAATTGAATTCGATCTCCTGGTTGTAATAACGTAGGGGGAGATTGTTCAGGGAGAAATAAACGAGATGGTGTTCGTCCGATAATTTGCCATCCACCAGGTGTTTCTAATGGATAAATCCCTGTTTGGCTACCCGCAATTCCAACAGATCCAGGTGCAATTGCTAAACGTGGCGATTCTTTTCGTGGTGTTGCAATTTGTTTATCCATTCCGCCCATAAAGGGGAAACCTGGAGCAAAGCCTAACATGTAGACAAGATATTGAGCTGAAGAATGGATTTTAATAACTTCACTAGGTGTTAAACCGTTATAAGATGCTACAAATTCTAAGTCTGGTCCCATCTCACCACCATACGCTACAGGTATTTTTACAAGACGATTATATGTTGTATCAGCTATGTTTGATTGGTTCATTAAAGAAAGAATTTTGGTTTTTGCGTTTTCGTAAGGCGATTGGACACCTTTTTCCAAATTTGAAAAATATACATTAATCGGATTGTAATAAACGGTCACACTATTATAGGCAGGTACAGCCTCGATAAATCCGTTAAAAGGATTTTTTTCTAATAAATTTAATATTGTTTTTACTTTTGTATGTGTTACCTCGTTGATTCCTTCGCCGACTTGAACAACAAGTGCAGAATCGCTCAAAGGTCTGATTTGAATAGTTTCTAATAAATTTCGCATGAAACCCACCCCCTTAAGTTTCGTAATTCGGTATTTAAGTTTTAAATTACGGATAATAAATATTATATTTTAAGAATGCGTAAAAACAAGCGGAATGTTATTAAAAGTGAAAAAATTATATTATTTCTTAACATTTAAAATTTTTTCTTTCCTACAATAATAAAGTATGCTAAAATTTTTTTTAAATTTCAAAACTAAAGTTCCGAATATCGGTACCAAATTTTTGGAAACGCATTCATAATAGTCCGTTAGTGAAAAGAAAGTGGGGGAACAAGATGTTTCGTGTTGATTTAAACTGCGATCTAGGCGAAAGCTTTGGTCGTTATCAACTTGGAGAGCAAGAAGAAATCTTGAAATATGTAACATCTGCTAATATTGCTTGTGGTTTTCATGGTGGAGATCCAACGGTTATGCGTGAAACGGTTAAGCTAGCCATTGCTAATGGTGTGAAAATTGGGGCACACCCTGGATTACCGGATTTAATTGGCTTTGGGCGACGTGAAATGAATATTACGCCTCAAGAAGCTTATGATATGGTCATATATCAAGTTGGAGCATTGCAAGGTTTTTTAACAATTCACAATGAAACATTGCAGCATGTTAAGCCACATGGAGCGCTTTATAATATGGCGGCTAAAGATCCAGCAATTGCCGAGGCCATCGCACAAGCCGTGTTTGATATTTCACCTTCAATTGTGTTATTCGGTTTGTCTGGTAGTGAATTAACGAAAGCCGGAGAAAAAATTGGGCTTCAAACAGCTCATGAAGTGTTTGCTGATCGTACTTATCAGCAGGATGGTTCGTTAACGTCTCGTAAACAATCGGATGCATTGATTACGGATAACGGACAAGCTGTCGGGCAAGTTGTGAAAATGGTGAAAGAAGGCAAAGTCCTATCACAGCAGCAAATCGAAGTTGGATTACGAGCAGATACAGTTTGTATTCATGGAGACGGGGAACATGCTGTAGAATTCGCGAAAGAGATTCATGCAAAATTAACAGAACAGCAAATATCTGTCTGTGCAATCAAGGAGGAACTAAATGGAAGCTAATAACAAAGTGAATCAAGAAGAACTTGAGCAAAAGAAAAAAAGTAAGTTTGCGAAAAAAACGGCTAGTAAAAGCGTTTTATTAGGCGCAGCATTTTTAATGGCTACTTCATCTATCGGACCAGGTTTTTTAACACAAACAACGGTATTTACTCAGCAATTAGCTGCTAGTTTTGGATTTGTTATTTTAATTTCTTTAATTTTAGATATTGTTGCACAGGTTAATGTTTGGCGAATCATTGCTGTTTCTGGTCTACGTGGACAAGAGATTGCCAATAAAATATTGCCAGGGTTAGGTGTTGTCCTTGCCATCATGATCGTTATTGGTGGTTTAGCATTTAATATTGGGAACGTTGCTGGAGCTGGTCTAGGGTTAAATGCCATGATTGGTTTAGATCCAATTACCGGAGCAGTCGTAAGTGCATTGTTTGCTATATTTATCTTTGTTTATAAAGAAGCAGGAAAGGTAATGGACAAAGTAGCGCAAATAGCTGGTGGTATTATGATTTTACTTATGGTATTTGTTGCTTTTAAAACTTCACCACCTGTAGGGGAAGCGATTGCGAGTACATTTATGCCTCAAGAAATTAGCTGGTTTGCAATCGTGACGTTGGTCGGTGGATCAGTTGGCGGATACATTATGTTTGCTGGTGGTCACCGTTTGTTGGACGCTGGCATTAAAGGTCAAGAATCTTTGCCAGAAGTAACAAAAAGCTCTGTAACAGGGATTTTGATTACAGGAGTTATGCGTATTGCATTATTCTTAGCGGTTCTAGGCGTTGTATCTCAAGGTTTAGCTATTGACCCTGAAAACCCACCTGCATCTGTATTCCAACTTGCTGCCGGTAATATCGGTTATCGCATGTTCGGTATGATTATGTGGGCGGCAGCGATTACTTCTGTAGTAGGTGCGGCTTATACATCTGTTTCATTTATTCGTTCATTCCATCCAAAAATTGATAAATATCACAACTGGGTGATTATCGCATTTATCATTGTTTCAACAGCAACTTTCGCCTTCATCGGTAAGCCTGTTAATGTATTGATTATTGTTGGGGCATTAAATGCATTGATTTTACCATTAGCACTTAGTGTTATTTTGATTGCAGCACATAAAAAAGACATTGTGGGTACATATAAGCACCCTCGTTGGTTAACTGTGACGGGTATAATCGTCATCGTCCTTATGGGCTATTTGAGCGTAATTACACTGATGGAACAAATGCAAAAATTATTTGGCTAATCTAACAACTATCGGTGAGCATCATCAATATAGGTTAGTTTATGAAGTATTTCTTTTAGATAGGTTTGGCCCATATAAGCAATTTGTTGCTTGCAAATTAGAAATTGTAACAATATTATAAATGAAAACGACGAGTGACTATTCATAATAGTTTCCCGTCGTTTTGACGTTATTATGCGCAAAAAAAGACCCGGAATATAAATTCCGGGTTTTGATTAGCACTTTCTAAAAGTCCTCCATGACACACTGCCTCGCTTTCACATTGAATCTTAAGATTTACTTAAGAAAACTCTGCTTTAGCTTATTCAGTTTACTGGTCCTTCAGAGTAAACGATCATTCGCACTCATCGGGTTAACCCTCCTAGTCATTTGGATTTGAAGTGAAATCTTTAATATTATAGGTCATTTTCTGTTTTTTATACGCCCCCAAAAAATTTATGTAGCATAGAGGCAATTTGAGACACCGGTAGAATATCACTTGTTGGCATAGATATCTTTTCGATCGTTCAATGTAACAAAAAAACACCCGGAATTTAATCAATTAAATTCCGGGCATGATTAGCACTTACTAAAAGTCCTCCATGACACACTGCCTCGCTTTCACATTGAATCTTAAGATTTACTTAAGAAAACTCTGCTTTAGCTTAATCAGTTTTGCTGGTTCTTCAGAGTAAACGATCAATCGCACTCATCGGGTTAACCCTCCTAGTCACTTGGATTTGAAGTGAAATCTTTAATAGTATAGGTCATCTTCAGTTTTTTATACGCAAAAAAAAAATTAATCACATAATCGGATAAATAAATTTACTATGAAGAAAGCTCAAGAATCGTAGCGAAAAATAATGTGTAGAATTAAGGCAATTAATAATAAAGCTCCCAGCCAAATACTAGAACGACCATTAGTAGCGCCGAAACACAGGAAAGTACATAGCCGATTTTTTGGCCGTGAGTTTTCGTCGTCTTCTTCCACTGAACAAATAACGCTACTAGACAAATTACTACAACTAAGATATACGCATAATTCACTAAAAAATGAATGTTCAGAGTAGAATAAGAAGCATAATTTAGTGTTCTATAAGCTAAAATAATTAAATTCATAACAGGTACGATCCCCGCTAAAAGTAATAGTATTTCCCACTTCTTCATCACTGTAAATTGAACTTCTTGTTTTCGATTCTTTATTGATTTGATCAAAATAATTAGTAAAGCAATGAGGGTGTATAAGACACTGAAAGCCACCGCCAAGGTACTGACCATATTAAAGGCTTTCGCACTTGGAGAAATCGGTAGAATATCGCTTGTTGGCATAGATATCTTTTCCACTTTACTATCATTCAATGTAACATGAAGATATAAATTAAATTCATTTGTAGATTTATAAAGATACGGAGCTATTTGTTCAAATGTCATCCCATAAGCATTAAAATTGTTTCGATCTGTCGCTTCAATATTTCCAATACTTAGCGCTCCGTACAATTTGGTAAAACCCTTATAGGGCTGCCTCGCCATACTATAACTTCCTTCAAGCTCCTGCGTATTTGGAAATGCTTGTTTGCCATCTGCTACGGAATATTCGCCGTACACGAGTGTTGGTAAGCCGTAACTCAGTCCGAATTCACCCATTTGATTTGTCATGATAATTACACCCAACTGCTCATCTTTTGAAAAGGTGAAATTGCTCGAAAAACTATCCGTATTGCCTGCATGTTCCAATACATTTACTGTATATAGTCCTTCCCAAAAACCATGTGCATTTCGAGGAAAGCCATCGCCATAGAAATCACTCGTCGTCAGCATTTCATCTAGTGTACTATTACTTTTAAATAACGGACTATTCACACCATCTACTGGCATGAGTGCCACCATAAATTTCGCCATATCGGCTATCGTACCCATTGCACTACCTGCTGGATACAAACCAATAAAAACCCGTCCATTTTTTGAAATACTAAATTCATTGTCGCCATTAACACTATATCCATAAACTGCTTCTCTGTTAGATGCTACATCTGGATTATCTTTCTGTGTAGGATGAATCGTTGTATCCTTCATCTCCAAAACAGAAAAAATATGTTCTTTCACATAATCATAAAATGGTTCCGCGGCGATCCGTTCAACAATAAAGCCTGCGAGGGCCACACCATAGTTCGAATAGGCAACCACATCTCCTGGCTCATGTATTTGATAAGGTTCTGTAATGTGAAGCATTTCTTTCAAGGACTTTACGTCAGCTGCTGACATATAGAATAAATCTGTAAATTTCTCCTCCCAACCAGCATTATGATGCATAAGATTCAACATCGTAATGGGGGTATCATATTGCAGTTTTGTCAAAAAATCGTCCGGCAAATATGCACGAATATCTTCATCTAAATCTAACTTTCCCTGCTCTACAAGCTGCATCACACTGGTCCACACAAGGAGCTTCGTAACAGATCCCCATTCAAAAACAGTATCTTGTGTGACTTTTATCTGATTTTCAATATCTGCATAGCCATAGGACGTATTCATGAAGATTTCTCCGTCCTTTATAATTAACACATTTGCTCCAGCCGTAGTCCTCCCAATGTAGTTAGTTGCATATTCATCCACACGGTCCCTTAGTTCAGCGTAAGGAATTCCAGAAGGTGTAATGATTCCTTCTTTTGCAGAAGCAGCTGATACAAAACTAAGAACGAGTACCAATACCATTAAAGTAATTTTCCTCAATAAATCTCTCCTCCCTTTAACATCAATATTTTTAAAATATACAATATATTACAGTTGTGTTAAATAAAATTTATTAAAGGAAAATAAGAAAGTACCTTGCGGATTTACCAACTATCTATTTAAAGTTTCTCGCCATTTATCTATCGGTTTGCTACTGTGAAATGCCCTGCAAAGCACACGTACTATTACATTTTGATAATGAAACACGGTAGCTCAAATGGTTTTTGAGCTACCGTGTTTCACTGTTCTTTCTCTTTTTAGTCGATTACATTAATAAGAATTATCACATATAATATGCTAAAGTTCCCGAGTCTGTATTGCCAAAAGTCAGATACCAAGGTGATCCTAACTGTTTACCTGCTGGTATGAAAACGTTAAAAGTCTTTGTTTCAACATCGTAACGACGTACAGAACCTGTATCAGGACCAGTTCCTGAAATAGGCACAAACAGTTTTCCACATGGACCAAACAAGATTGCCATTGCAAAAGAACGCGGGCTGCCAACTGTATCAAGCTCAATCTTATCTAGGAACTTACCGGTTTTGCCATTAAAAATAAGAATTTTATCTGTGTCGTTTTCGTCGGCACGAAAACTCGTTACATAAAGGTTACCGTCTGGACCGAAGACTAATCCTTCAGGGCGGTGTAGTTTATTGACAGCATTGCTCTCAACAAACACCTTTTTGAACGCTTTTTTTACTGGATCGAATTGCAATACCCAGCCATCTAGTGGGTCAAAAGGATTGAAGACTGAAACATAAAGCAAACCGTCTGGACCGAAGACTACACTGCGTGGAAAGAATGGTTTATTGAAGCAAGAGTGATTAAAATTACAGAGAAATTTACCAGTAGTACCATCATACGCGCGTAGTTCTCCAGGTTGTGGTGTGTCGCCTGGGCCTTGTATGTCTGCTACATATAATACATTGTTATTGGAAAGAACGATGCCACGTGGGGCAAATGGTGCTCCTTTTTGAATGGTACTAACAAGTTCACGTAGAAACGCCCCAGTGTGTCCATTGTACTTTAATACATTACCGTTTTGTGGCTGATTCACGTTCTGGTTGGAAACAACAAGATTGCCTAGTTGGTTAAAAATAATACCTCTAGGTCCGTGCAATCCACCACTTTCAGATGTCACAAAAGTATTAAGAAATTTTCCTGTTGTTGCGTCAAAACGCTTGATTGTATCGTCACTTGTATCACCAATATAAAGAGAATCACTGTACATACCCAAAAATAGCCCTCCTTTTTATATAAGATATTGTAAGTAATAAATTTTCATATACTTACTTTAGTAATCTATGAAAACGAGAGTGAATTGTTTTAGGGAACTATCTTGATAAAACTGCACAATTTATTTTTTCTACATTCACTTTTATTTTGCAATACTTACTCTGAACATTAACAACAAGATATTAGAAAAAAATAATTAATACTTATTTTGCCAATATATTGGGTGTATCGATTTCTTTCAACTCACAATACTAACATTGAAAAGTCTGCTACGAAAGAAAGGACGAGGAACTATGGCTAAAAAAAGGGCAGGTACACCAAGTTGGAAACAAAATCACCCAAGCACTTTATTATCAAATTCTGTTGAAAGGTCAGAGCGTGCAGTAAAACAAGTAATGTCTCACCCAGAAGAAATTGCAGTAGAGCACGCTTTTCATTCTATTGAGCGTACCGAAAATGCACTTCACAATGCTGAACAGCGTCAGGAGCATTTAGATATTGTGGGGCAAAATAAAGAGAAATTATCAGAAATAAAACAGCAATTAAATGATGTACAAGAAAATTTAAGAGATCCAAACTAAATCGAAATAACCCCGTAAATTTGCTGTGATGGATAAGTTAGCGTAAAAATCTAGCTTTGAAAGGTCGCAACTAAACGAACGGGGTTATTTTTCTTATTAAGAATTAATGAATATGCACCGAAAGCTAGACGTTTCGATCAATTACCAATAAAGTGCAACTAAAAAAAATCCTAATGCTTCTTCGTAAATCTCATCGAACTGACTAATTGGCAAAGGGTTTGTACCTAGGCCTAGCTCGACAGTAAAACCTGGTCTGCGCCAATCTTGTATAAACCAATCCTTATAGCCTGCATAGCTATCAATTGTTTGAACAGGCTCATATCCGCTCACTCGCGCAAACTCGTTTACTAACTGTTCTGATTCTGGTGGTTCTAACCCTTGAAATCCCCAATAAATGACTTCACCTTGTGTATGGAACGCTAATACTCGAGCAAAATCCATTTCTCTTGTGAGCTCTGCCATTGCAATTGATTCTGGCTGTGATAGCGGACTTTCTCCACCATAATCGCGAGGACCTGGCGTTTTTGGATTGTTTTCTCTCTCTAATTCCCATTCCGCTGGGAACTGATCATTTAAATCCACTCCATTAATATTTGCTTTCCAACCTGAAAAATCGGTACTCCCATCATTCCATTCAATTAAATTTGTTCGAATCGTTTCGTTTGTAGGAGGTCCATTTAGCACTAAATCTACTCCATCCGGATTAACCATAGGGACGATAGACAAATTCGATTGAAGATATAAGGGCAATGTATAAAGTCCTCTTATCGAACCATTATTCGTTAGTGATAATAAATAATCATTTAAAAATGTCATCACAATTGGTGTTGTTATCCATTCATTAGCATGGAATGACGCATTAAAATGCACACGTTTTTGCCCGCTACCAATGTGAAGTCCTGGAATTTTATTACCTAAAACAGTATTTCCAATTGACTTATTTATAAGAAATGGATAAATCATTAGCAGTGTACTAAGGTCATTCATCATTGTGTTATAGTCGTAATTTTGTTTTCCATTGACTACTCTCCAAGTTACACGAATCGGTAGCACGATTACTTGCCCGATTTGTAATCGATTTGGATTAAATGTAGGGTTCAGTAAATAAATTGTATCAGCGGGCATATCGTTTCTTTGTGCAATCGCCCAAATAGAGTCACCACGTTGAATTGTATATTGATTTGTTACGTATCCAGGAATTTTAACTTTTTGATTAATTTTTAGTGCTTGCGCGTTTAAATTTGGATTTGAATCAATAATTAATTGAAGAGGAAGTTTAAAAATCTGGCTATAATACCAAATGGAATCACCAGGTCTAATGAAAACGTCCACATAGTTCCTCCCTTTATCATTCATCAATAGAAAAGTATATGAAACTGTAATTAAATTATTATTAGCCAATGCGAACCAATTAATTATTTACCTATTCCAATTAAAACAATTATACCTTGTTTTACAACATGCAATCTAAGGCGGATAAAAAGTGATTTTTCACTCACACTAGTAGTGGAGGTGAGTGTCAAATGGGAAGTAATAAACATAAAAACAATAAAACGCAGGATAATAAAAAACAGCAAAATCAAAATCAAAATGCTAACAGAGAGCGCGCAAACAGAGAAGAGTTCGCTCAGGAAGTAAACTTCAACCGAAATCAAAATCAAAATCAAAATCAAAATCAAAAAAATTAATAAGTTTTTTTAGCCCGACCCCAATATTCACTTCATAGTGTGTATTGGGGCTTTCTTATGTTTGACCATTTAAAATAGACCAGTTTGTAAAGCCAAAAAAAACCCGGAAAATTAATTCCGGGTTTGATTACACTTACATTTTTCCTTCATGACACACTGTCATGCTTTAAGCATTGAATCTTAAGAATAACCTAAGACAACCGTGCTTGAGCATTCAGTTGATGGTTATTCAGAGTAAACGATCATTCGCACTCATCGGGTTAACCCTCCAGTCATTTAGTTTGGAAGTGAAATCTTTAATAGTATAGGGTAATTTGAATTTTTTATACGCTAAAGATTATTTTTTTGAACAAGTTTTATTTGAAATTATGTATTGGTTTGAAATACGGAATAACAACAATAATTTTGTGTACATCAAGTTACTGTTCACTTTCACAAAGAAATCTCTTCCATGAGATTATCTAGGTTCGAACGATATCGACAACCATTGTTGCAATAAAATAAGTAATAATTGATATTATAGCGCCTTTCCATCCAAATATGATTAAAGCAACTAAAAAAATGAGAATATTTAATGCAAGAATAGATTCCCCCACAGAGAATGACGTTCTATTGGAGATAAGTAATGCCAACACGTCTGTGCCATCTAAAGCCCCGCCGTTTCGAATGACAATTCCAATTCCCATACCGAGTAGTAAACCACCGATGAAAATGAGTAATATGAAATTTCCTTCAACAAATGTTGAGGACCTTTCGATAATTGCAGTTGATATTGTTAATGAAATGATACCCAGTGTAGCTAGAAAAGCGAATCGTTTTCCAAGATGTTTAAGACCGATTAGGACAAACGGAATATTTAATATGAATAACACTACACTAAGTGAAAAACCATATTTGTCAGATAGCATCATAGAAATACCTGTAATACCTCCATCAATTAAACCGTTTGGAATCAATATAACTTCAAGGCTAATAGCTGCCATCATTGCACCGAGGATGATCCACGGGATTTTAAAGATGAGCTCCAAAAAATAAAACTTATATGGTTTTTTTCTTTTCAAATAAGTTCTCCTTTTATAGATGGATGTTGGAGCAAAGGAAGTAGTCAAATGGTGATAGTTATTCCTTTATCATTACTATGAGTAATTGTAGAAGATGATACGTATTTTGAAATAAATAATTGAGGTGAAATACTGTGACTAGCGTTATTCATAAATCAATCCTTCATCTACATGTATTAATGAAATTCAAACCATACTAAGAGAAAATAAATTAATTTGAAGGTGAGTCGATGAAACGAAAAATGGTAATCGCTTTTATTGTATTTCTTGTCATAAGTACTGGACTTGTACTAGCAATTTCTATATCTCCAAAAAAAGAGCTGGATGATTTTTCAATAAATTCAACAAAGAAGCCCGTTATACTTTTGGTCGTAGATTCATTAATGAGTGAACCGTTACAAAAAGCAGTAAAAGAAGGAAAAGCACCTGCATTTGCATTTTTGATTAACAATGGACATTTTAATCAGGAGATAATTAGCTCTTATCCGACGATGTCTGTCACCATTGATAGTACGTTATTAACCGGTACGTATCCGAACCAACATAAAGTACCGGGATTGATTTGGTTTAAGGAAGATGAAAATCGAATGATTAGTTATGGAAGTGGAATCCGTGAAATCTGGAATAATGGGTTGAAGAATGTTGCATTAGATAGTGTTGTTAGACTCAATAAAGACCATTTAAGTAAAGAGGTTCAAACGATTCATGAAGAACTAGCGAATCGAGAACTTCAATCTGCTTCGATTAATGGTCTTTTGTACCGTGGAAGTTATGAACATCAACTAAATGTCCCTAGGCTTATTACAATGGCTAATCTTTTACCAAAAGATATTGAAATGAATGGACCAACATTGTTTTCACTTGGAGTGTTATCTCAATATAACAGAGAGAATAATTGGCATAAATTTGTATGGAATCGTATGGGAGTCAATAATCAATTCACGGTAAATGAGTTGAAATATTTAATCGAACAAAAGAAGTTACCATCCTTTACGCTTGCCTATTTACCGGATGCAGATGCTTCTATACACAAAAATGGACCGGACGATTTAAAGGGCATCGAAAAAGCAGATCAGGCACTACAAGACTTATTGAATAGCTTTGCATCGTGGGAAGAAGCAATTCAAGAGGTAACGTGGATTGCACTAGGTGATAGCGGCCAATCATCCGTGAATAAAGATAAAAAAACTTCTTTAATTGATTTAAATCAATCATTGACGGGTTATACATTTTGGGAAGGCGATAAAAGAGATGCCCAACTTGCCATCGCCATTAATGAGCGCATGGCGTACATTTACGTAAATGATCAACAAGTTGAATTATCACAAATCGTGAACATTTTAAAAGAGGACAAACGTATTGGTTTTATTGCATGGAAAGATGAGCAAGCAAACTATGTTGTAAGCCCACAAAGTGATGAGGAATTTACATTTTCACCAAAGGGTACGTATGTTGATGACTATGAACAATCGTGGGAAATTGCTGGTAATACTTCAATCTTAAATTTGAAGGTAATTAATGGGGAACGTATTCAGTATCAAGATTATCCAGATGCCCTAGCAAGGCTACATGGAGCGCTTCATTCACAGGAAGGGCGTTTCATTATTGTGGATGCCGAGCCGTCATATGAGTTTATTGAGGAACATAGTTATGACCATGCAGGGGGTGGCGCACATGGTAGCCTTCATAAAGTAGATTCCATTGTGCCAATGATTGTTACAGGTTCAAATGAATTACCTCAATATAATCGACTTGTTGATGTGAAAAAGTGGATTCTTCAACTATTGAGTGACACATAATTATGAAGTCACTCATTTTTTTTATTGGATCTAAAGAAATACAATTAAGAATTGCGACAGGATGGGGTTACGATTCATTTTTAATGGAGTAACAGTTACTGCATGTTACTAGAATTTCAACATAACATGTATTAACCCGATTCTGGAGGATCTAAATGCAGTATTTACCTATAATTCTTTCTTCTCTTTGTACAGGCTTGGGAGCAATACCTGTATTGTTAATTAAAAATGTTTCCCATAAAGGAAAGGATATATTGCTAGCTTATACAGCAGGCATAATGGTTGCAGCTTCAGCCTATGGTTTAATTCCGTCTGCTCTAAAACTGTCTAACATAATTGTGTTGGTAATTGGGATGCTGATTGGTACATTTGTCCTCACGATATTAGAAAGTCTTATTCCACATGTTGATTTAGAGCACTCTCGCAAACCAGCAGATAATTCTAGTGTAATCATTTTGTTTTTAATTGCCATGTCTCTACATAACTTACCAGAGGGTCTGTCTGTTGGAATAAGTAATGTAAGTAATGAACAGGAGTTGGGAGCACTTGTTTCCCTTGCTATCGGACTTCAAAATGTACCAGATGGATTTTTGGTTGCTCTATTTTTAATAACACAAAATGTAAGACATGGTAAGGCGGTTTTTTTTGCAACTATTACAGGTATTATAGAAATGTGTGCTGGACTAATTGGGATGTTATTTGGAGAATCGTTTGATTATATTATCCCTTATGGACTTGCTTTTGCTGCGGGTTCAATGCTCTTTGTTGTGTACAAAGAATTAATTCCGGAGAGTCATGGAGATGGCAATGAAAGAGCGGCAACAATAGCCTTCATTTTTGGTTTTCTTACAATGGTCATTCTAACAGATTGGTTTCGCTAAAATATCTACAACAATTGCCCAAACTTTACCGTTTGTTTTATTAGGTGGGATTGTTTTTTGAATTTAATTATTCCATGTAACTTAAAAAGCAGACGGTTTAGAAGGGGGAATACCTCTTGTTGGCCGTCTGCTTTTCAATTTAGTTAATGATGAATTTTTGGCAGTTGGAAAAAATTTTTCCGTATAGCTGTATAACTCTGCTTTCATTTCATCCTCTTCTTCTTTTGGAGAAATGTATTTACTAATTCCATAATTTCCCCCATTTAACGCGTCTTGAAGATTCATCTAGCTTCTTATACATACTTTGAACAGGAACATTTTTTTTCACACCAAGCCACTAAGTTCGATTCACTACTTTTGTGGAAAGCTTGAGTACGCGATTTCCATAATAATTGACGCTCTATCGTTTCATAAAAAAATTCCAATTTCATTTATCTTCATTATTGTTTTATGTCAGTTAAATTTGTTGAACGTGCGATGTTATTTGCGCTTACAAATAAATTTGTAAGTTAATTCTCATTTAATATAGTTGTTTCATACAGGTGAGAGCACTTAAAAAACATAAGCTATAAAAAAATATGAAAAGGGTGCTTTGCTTTGAAAGAAAAAGAACAATATAGAATCACGATACTTGGAAGTATGGGCGGTGTTGCTAAATCAATTCTATCAATTTTGAATCAGTCTGCTATTGACAAAAACGATTCTATTCATAGTGTTATTAAAAATTCTCAGCTTTTTTTAATAGATCACAATCAACATAAAATAGATTATTACAAATCATTGTTTCCAAATTTAATAGATAAGTTGACACTATTGCAATTTGACTTAAATGATACGGACAAATTTACTGAACATTTACAAACAACAAATACGAAATTAGTTATTGATGTATCATGGGCAGATACAATTGAAATGCTAGGGTGCTGTAATAAACTTGGTGTTTTTTACATTAACTCAGCATTAGAGAATACAATGGTTGACCAAGATGAGAGTTTATATGGTTTCCCATTAACTGAACGATTTAATCGATTTGAAGAAAAGAAAGAAACCTTTACTAATACAAAAGCTATTATTGGATCAGGTATGAATCCAGGCGTTGTTCAATGGATGGCATTAAAACTCTTGCAAGAAAATGCCAATAGTAAACCTTTAGCTTGTTACATTTTTGAGCATGACAATTCCATCTATAAAGACAAAAACCTTCTACAACCTAAAACTATTTATACTACTTGGTCCGTAGAATGCTTTCTAGATGAAGCTATTTTAAGCTATCCAATGTTTGTAAAACACCATTTACCACTATATTTATACGATGAAGTCTATGCCACTGAATTTAAGGTAACGGTAGGCAACAAAGAATTTTATGGATGTCTGATGCCACATGAAGAAGTACTATCATTAGGTAAACTCTATAATATTGAATTAGGGTTTATCTATCGAGTCAACGAGTATACAACTACATTGATTAGGGGTAATTTGGATAATGTTGACGACCTTTGGGAGTGGAATCACAAATTAATAGACCCGGCTGATGGAGAGGTGGAGGGAGAAGACCTTGTTGGTGTTCTATTAGTATTCGAAGATAAGGAGATTTATATTTATAACACATTGAAAAGTAGCGATATCTATCAAAAATATAAAACTAGTGCAACATACTTCCAAGTAGCTTGTGGTATTTATGCAGGAACTGCGAGTTTAATCTTAGATAATATCCCTCAAAGTATATATTATGTCGATGAATTATTACTAAATACGCAAAGTAATTATGGGAAATACTTAACCTACTATATGCAAGATTTTATTTATGGTGAAAATAGTAGTACGGATGGTTTATTACATCAACGAATAAGGAGAGTCTAACAAGAGTAAAGCTCTGTTTAGTTGAAGGATGTAGTAATCGCCATTATCTTCTATAAAAAGTATCTAACTAAGTGTATCCTAATCAGGTTTTACTTACGAAATGAAACAACCGATCACGGTAATTGTTTTCGATGTAAGCAGTAGTGCCATTTTTGAGGATACTGAAATTGATAAACTATTCCATAATAACGTTCACTAAAAATATACATTTAACTGAAAAATCCCGAGTATTTTTTCAAAGTTGATAGAATAGGATAATTTGAAGGGTGATTTTTGCCATTCAAGCAATATTTAACATTGGAAAAGGGGTTGGAAACATGTCAGACGTTCTAAAGCAATTTGTCATGCCATCATCAAACTTATTTGGACCAGGGGCAATTCAAGAAGTTGGTAAAAAACTAAAAGATTTAGAAGTGAAGAAGACATTGATCGTAACAGATGAGGGCTTACACAAATTAGGGCTCTCAGAACAAATTGCTAATATCATTACAGATGCAGGTATTGAAGTGGCAATTTTCCCGAAAGCAGAACCAAATCCAACAGACAAAAATATTGAAGATGGTATCGCGGCTTATGTAGCTGAGAACTGTGATTCAATTGTATCGCTTGGAGGCGGTAGTGCACACGATGCAGCAAAAGGTATCGGTATTATTGCTTCGAATGGTGGACGCATTCATGATTATGAAGGCGTAGACAAAACACAAAATCCATTAGTTCCGTTAATCGCTATCAATACGACTGCTGGTACAGCAAGTGAAATGACACGCTTTACAATTATTACAGATACAGAGCGTAAAGTAAAAATGGCGATTGTCGACAAACATGTTACCCCTCTTGTATCAATTAATGACCCTGAGTTAATGATTGGTTTACCACCAGCACTAACGGCAGCAACTGGCTTAGATGCATTAACACATGCAATCGAAGCATTTGTTTCAACAAATGCAACGCCAATTACAGATGCTTGTGGCGAAAAAGTACTGCAATTAATTCCTGAGTATTTACCGCGTGCTTATGCAAACGGTGCAGATTTAGAAGCACGCGAGCAAATGGTTTACGCTCAATTTTTAGCAGGAATGGCGTTCAACAACGCATCATTAGGTTATGTACATGCCATTGCCCATCAATTAGGTGGCTTCTATAACCTTCCACACGGTGTATGTAACGCAATTTTATTACCACATGTTTGCCGTTTCAACTTAACAGCACGCACAGAACGTTTTGCAAAAATTGCTGAATTATTAGGTGCAAACATTGAAGGGCTAAGCAAGCGCGATGCTGCTGAAAAAGCAATTTCAGTTATTGAAGCGTTAGCAAAAGACTTAAATATTCCAAGTGGCTTCCGTGAACTTGGTGCGAAAGACGAAGACATCGAAATTTTAGCTAAAAATGCGATGTTAGATGTTTGCGCAGCGACAAACCCACGAAAAGCTACTCTTGAAGATATTAAACAAATTATCACAAATGCAATGGGACCGGTTGTGGTGCCAGTTAACCAAAATGAAGCTGTAACAGTTTCTTAATTACCAAAACACAAAAAACCTTTGGAGGCTTTATCCAAAGGTTTTTTTATTACGAATTTAATATTTAAATTGATTAATAAGTAATTTCAACTCATCTGCCATGTGGGAAAGTGATTGTGCAGATGCATTGATTTCTTCCATAGATGCTAATTGCTCCTCAGTAGAAGCAGCAACTTCTTCTGATGTCGCAGCATTTTCTTTTGCTGAGAAAGCTAAATCTTCTGTAATCGAGGTAACTTCTTGCACACTTGCCGACATCTGTTCTGATGCGGAAGATATTTCTTGCATTTGTGGTGTAATTTTTCGCATGCTCGTCAAGATGACTTGGAACTTAGCGATCGCTTCATCTGATACATGTAAGCCACTTTGTACGTCCTCTGTCACTTGAGCCATAATGCGCACCGATTGTTCCGTATCCGATTGAATACTATGCACTAACTCAAAAATTTGTTTCGCAGATTGCTGGGATTGCTCGGCTAGTTTACGCACCTCATCTGCAACTACGGCGAAACCTTTCCCATGCTCTCCTGCTCTTGCAGCTTCGATTGCAGCGTTTAGAGCCAGAAGGTTTGTCTGATCCGCAATGTCTGTAATCACATCTAAAATAGACGTAATTTGTTGCGAACGCTCATGCAACGTTTGAATTTTTGTATTTGATTCTGAAACGGATTGATGGATGGAATTCATTTGTTCCTTCGTATCTTGAACGGCTTTACCACCCTCATCTGCCTGCATCGAAGCATCCTGTGAAAGATCCGATACTGTAGAAGAAATTTCTGCTATATGAAGAATTGCTTTTGACAATTCATTTAAAGAATCCGCATTTTTGCTTGCACTGATTGTTTGCGTATCTGCACTAGAAGCAACTTCTTGTATCGCAATTGCCACTTGCTCGGTTGCCGAGCTCGTTTGATCGGCATTAGCTGTTAACTCTTCCGCTGAAGATGCGACTTCTTCTGCATTCACTTCTACTTTTTTTATAAGTGTTCGTAGACTTTCCTGCATATCATTGAAAGCTTGACCTAATTGTCCAACTTCATCATTCGAAGTGATTGTCACTTTTTCAGTTAAATCCCCTTTACTGATTGTCACGGCACTTTCTTTTAAATTGTCAATCGGTCTAATAATTCCTTTTACGACGAAATGAACGGCAATTGTGCTAACTACAATGGCAATGATTAATACAAGTAACGTTGTATACAATATAAAGGAAGCAGATTCATCTATTTCTTTCGAGAAAATTGTTCCTGAAATTTTCCAGCCCGTCAATTCATTTGTTGTAAAAAATAATATTCGGTTATCTCCTTTATAAACATAATCATACGTACCAGATTCTTTCTCGTACATCTGATCCATGAAGCTTTCTTTTACTTCTCCACCGCCTTCTAATGTAGGGTGTGAGATAACTTTTTTGTTGACATCAAAAATGGAAGAGTATCCATTTTTCCCAATACGAATGGAATCTGACACTTTTTGTAAATTAGTTAATTTAAGATCTACTGCTACAACCCCTGAACGGTCTTTTAACTGCTGAGCAACTGTAACAATCATTTCTCCAGTTCCCTTACCAACATAAGGCTCTGTAATAATTGGCTCTCCTTGAAATTCGACAGCTTTTTTATACCAATCTCTTTCCGTAGGGTTATAATTAGTATCCGTTATTAATTTTGGTTCTTGAATGAATGCCCCTTCTGTAGTACCTACATATACACTTATTGTATCAGAGTTTTGCTTAATATATTGTGAAAGAGATGCTCTTAAAGACGCTTCCCCCTGACCATAATTTGAAGAATTGATTACCTCACTAAAAACACTTATTTCATGCTTTTTTTCACTCATAGTTTTGTCAATGAGTGAGTTTAATACATTAATACTCTCGTTAGCACTATAAAGAATTTCTTCTTCAATTGAATCTTTTGCTGCTAGATAGGAGAGGCTCCCTACTAAAACAACTGGGATTACTAATACAAGTGCAAACGCAATATACAGCTTGTTTCTAAGGCTACTAAATAAATTTTTCATGTAACGGTTCTCCTTTTTCTGTATAAGCTTTTTAAGCTCTTTCTTACGATGCATTATTTCGAAAAACGCTTTACAATAGCCCTTTCGATTCATAAATGATGTCCATAATCTTTATCGGTCGAAACTTTAAAATTCGAAGTCTTTTTTGTTACTCACATGAAATAAATTACTTATTATTATCAAATTTCTATGTGCCCTTATACTTCTAGTAATTCCAATCAAAAATGGTCCTTGAACCCGGTGTAGAATATACATTTTCTATACCGCGATATACCAAAAAGCCTTGTTGAACAATAAAGTTCAACAAGGCTTTTTTGATTGCATTTTATTATTACTGACAAAAGTTTCTAAACTAATTACAGAATGGACTTTACTAGGCTTTCTCGGGTCTTGGCCAAATGAAATAAGAAATAGAGAAAACAAAATCAATACCGAGCACAAGTGCCCATATTTTCAATGTTTCTAAAAACACTTCCGTTTTTGCTGGGGCATTGATGAAATAAATCATGGCCACTAGAAATGCAGCACCGATGATATAGGCAAGAACGTGTTGTAATGAACCTTTCATCGAATGACGTGCATATGCGTAGCCTGTTTTCCTTATCGGTTTTGGTCCTTGTTTTTGAATGTAATAAATAAAACGTTCGTCCGCCCAGTGAATCATACTTTTTCCAAACGCGATTGACACTCCAAGGTAAATGGCAGCGATTGCATGCACTTGCGTCGCGGTTGCTCCATTGTACAAGTCAGTTGCTGTGACGATGAGTAATATTAAATCAATTACTGGCGTCAAGGCAAGAAAAAAAAGTCCCAGTCGTTCATATTTGAGAATGTATCGTGTGATGAGCCCTAGCAAGATAACAATCCAAAAGCCGATTTCACACGCGACGATCATCCATGTGATGAAATTCATAGACAACAACTCCTCTTTAGCGTTACCATTCACGGCACTGGATATTTGAAAAATTTGTAAATTAATTATAGTATATAAGAATATGAATAATCAATCATTTAAATACTGGATCATCAACAAATTCTAGGGACGACTTGTTAGTGTAACCGGTGAAGAATGCTGTCAGATTAACTTTAAAAAAATTGGACAAACTGAATGATGTTCTAGAAGGTAATGTTGTATACTTTCTTTATTATTAATTTTTTATAGGAGGATATATGAAACTAGGTGCATTTTCGGTAAGTTTAAATGTAAAAGATATTCATAAATCAAAAGCTTTTTACGAAAGTTTAGGATTTCAAGATTTAGGCGGAGATATTTCGCAAAATTGGCTCATTATGAAAAATGAAAGTACCATTATTGGGTTATTTCAAAATATGTTCGACAAAAATATTTTGACGTTTAATCCCGGGTGGAATGAAAATGCAGAAAATTTGAGTTCGTTTACGGATATTCGTGATCTACAGAAACAGCTTAAGGCAAAAGGCATTCCATTACTGACGGAAGCAGATGAATCAAGTCAAGGCCCTGCAAGCTTTACCATTGAAGATCCTGATGGCAATCCCATTCTTATTGATCAGCATAGATGAATAAAAAATGAAAATCTTGAAGCAGTTAGGCTGATGCCTAATTGCTTTTTTTATAAGATAACTCACCTCTTTAATAAGACATTCCATCGTTAAAAAATTTCAAACAGTATTGTATTACTTGAAAAAGTAAATATTATCAATATCGATTCTAATGTTTGCGCAAATAACCATTGCGAAACGAGGGTCTTTTTTTATGGATAGGAAATAATAGATTTTTCAATGAAATCTAAATAAGAAAAGTCATCATTTGTGCTAAATGTGTTGTCTAAAATGAAACATAAATGAAAATATCTCACGCGCAGAATGCATGATTAACGTACGAAGTATTTTATCCGTTTCTTTTCTAAGAAAGTAATTTTTAGTATTGATTATAGGTTATGAGGGCACTATATAATTATTGGGAAAAAAACAAGTATTTATTTATGAAGCAGCTTCCGAAATTGTTCTTAATTTCGACGACTTTGTTTCAAATTTATGGAAAGGGAATAATTTAATTTTTGGTTTTTTTTTTGTGGATAAATTATTTAATGAAATCCACATGAGAAAAGACGTCATTTAGTGCTAGTAAAACGATATGTATTTTTCTGAAACCGAAGTACAAAGTTGTTCAAGCAGTTGTGTGAGTTTTTACGTAAGTTAGTTGAATAAAATTATCTATAGACTTTTTAGTGGTAACCCAGCTTTTATTTCACAAGGAGGATTAGAATATTGAACTTAATCAATAAGAAAGTTACACACAAGCGTTTTGGTATGGGGAGCATAGTTAAACATACTGAATCTAGCATTGAAATAAATTTTGCGTCCGAAAATAAATTATTTGTTTTTCCAGATGTATTTGGTAAGCACTTAAAGTTACATGATCAAAGTATGGCTATAATACTAGAGGGAATTATACAAAAAAAAGAAAATGAACGAAAAGTGGAAGAATTACAAAAAGAAGAAGAGAGACAACTACATCGAAGAAAACAGGAGCTTCGTTTGGAACATGAAAAACTAATGAAACATTATAAACTTCATCCTGAATCACAAATGGTTTATTGGTGTGACACTGTAGAAAAGAATAGTTCCTTTTCAGAGGGGAGAGTTTTCTCGGGAGTAGTAAAAAGTGGAAATGATAAAGGGAAACCGAATAAGCCAATTCGCTTGCACCAAAATAGCGCTGTCCTATTAACAGAAAAAAATTCTAGTGTTCCTGGAGAAGAAAGACGTATTTTAGGTGTCTATATGGTGAATGAAGACTTTATCGGTAAGCTTTGTGAAGATGGGTATATTCCGGCTCATTCAAAATATAAACTTCAACTTACAGAACAGGAATCCTATGCGCTGCCTTCATGGGATAATTATGTAAAGGATAAATCCTCTAAAAAAACCTCGTGGAATACTGGTAAATACCGTTATTTTAATAATTCATGGATGGCTCAAATTTTGCTTGATATCGTTTCACTTAAAAGTGACCCAAAGGAACACGAACTGGCACAACAATTTTTAAAACATTTTTGTAAAATGAATAAAATTATAGTACAAGAGTTACCGAATGCAACTAAATTATAAATAAACATCTAAGCGTTAGCCCAAATATTTAAAGAAAGCTGTGTCAAAAACCGATTTTTATTGGGTTTTACTTGGACTAGGTTCTATTTTTGTAGGACTCGGTTAACTACGTAATCCTACCAGAGCCTCTTAAGCTGCCATATACACTAAACATTTTGAAGCGGTGACATGGCAGGTGTTAATTTAAAAACTAAGAAAGAATGAATTCTTGAAAAGGGATTCGTTCTTTTTTATTGAATGTATTAGTAAAATAATGATAAAAGTGAGTTGTTGTCATATGCAAGCAAAAAAAGTATGGGACAGTTTAATCGCAGAGTGCAAAAACGGACCGTTAAATCTAACAACAAAAACAGGTTTACATTTTACTTTAACGACTGATAGCCAAACACTAATAGTAAATAAATCTGATTTACAACCATCTAGCAAAATAAAGAACCCAAGAAAAATTACGAAAGCTAATTTTTTTGAAGTAAGTCCTTTTTATAAAAGGTGGCTAGATGAGGAAAAAGGGTTGAGCAATAAAATTATAGAAAAATCAAGGAATTCTGTGTACATAATGGCTGCAATAAAATATCAAATAAATTTATTAGAAAAGAAAGATGCTAATATAGTGGATCTACAGATGAACGAAAAATACCCTATTGGAAATTTTCAATTTAAAGGTGACATCACGAGTTCTGTGATCAATAACTGGATAAATGAGATTGAAACATTACCACTGTCATTACGAGAGGCGGTAAAGGATTTGAATGATGCACAGTTGAATACCGCTTATCGAGATGGAGGTTGGACTGTTAGACAAGTGGTTCATCATATTGCAGATAGTCATATGAATGCGTACGTTCGCTTTAAATTGGCACTGACGGAAGATAATCCAGTCATTAAGCCATATGATGAAGCGAAATGGGCAGATTTATCTGATTATAATTTACCGATTGAACCTTCATTAGTACTTCTTGAATCATTGCACAAGCGCTGGTCAAACCTTTTACGTAGCTTGACACAGGCGGATTTAAAAAAGACCTTTGTTCATCCAGATTCAGGTGAAGTATCTATTGGAGAAAATATTGGAATTTACGCATGGCATGGGAAGCATCATGTGGCGCATATCATGTCTTTGTGTGAACGTAAAAACTGGTAGAGGTTAGTGTGTTTGAATTTACTAAGTTCAGTTTAGTTGGAAAATTGAAGTGTAAAGAATTAAATGATTCTTGTGATGCAATTCGAAATAAAGTTACGGAGGGAATTATCGTGAGACTTTCTGAACTTCATCCGATTTTCTATCATGCACGAATTCAACAGAAAGTACTATTTCGATTTTTAGCAAATTTAAAAGAAAGAAAACGATTTGCTGTGCATAAAGAGTTAGCTACTACATTTCCTTTTACTTGCAAAAAACATCAATCACTCCTTAGAAGAACGCTTGGAAACAGTGATCCACAATTACAAGAAAATAAAATAACCAATTTAAAAATTGCTACAAGTGAAATAAATGGTGTAATCATTAAGCCTGGCCAAACATTTTCATTTTGGCAACTAGTAGGAAAAACGACTGTGAAAAAGGGCTATATTGAAGGTATGCAGCTCTCAATGGGAGAAGTAAAGACGGGCGTTGGTGGGGGAATTTGTCAGCTTGCCAATCTACTATATTGGATGACGCTACACACACCGCTAATTGTTACAGAAAGGCATCACCATAGTTTCGACCCATTTCCTGATTCAGGACGAACACTTCCATTTGGTAGTGGGGCCAGTGTTTTTTACAATTATGTCGATTTACGATTTTATAATCCAACATCTAAATCATTTCAAATAAAAGTTTGGGTAACAGACAAACATTTAAAAGGTGCTATTTTTGCTAATGAAGAAATCCCTTGCTCTCATCATATTGAGGAAAGAAATCATCAATTTTTAAAAAGTGGTGGGAAAAACTATCGTCAAAATGAAATTTGGCGAAAGACGATTGATAAAGGAACGGGACAAATGATACAAGAGGAATTGCTAATCAAAAACTTTTCAGAGGTAAAGTATCCAATACCACACGATCTTGAAATACAGTGAAATTGGTAAAAAGGAATTTTCATAGCCAATTGTATAGACAATGAACAACTACGGAGGACTTATATGATTACTGAACTACAGCAGCAAGATTTTCATAAATGTTTGCATGTATTAAATGAGCAAGGACAGCTTGAAGCAAAAGCAATTGCAATGAGTGTTAATCCGGGACGTATTTTTGTAGATAAGCCGAGCGCACCGACAACGGGTATGATTTGGCTCGGCAATAATGATGGATTTATATTATTTGGGGATGACTCAAACCAACAATTTAATGGAGCGTTAAATACATTTATTGATGAGGTAATTATACCTGATGCGAAAAAGGTCGGCTTAAATTGGTTTGAAGTTGTAGGCAATCATGAAAAGTGGAACGAAACGATTGAAATGTTATTCAAGCATCGTAATTTAGGTAGTTGGAATCAAAAGGTTTATACATTGAATGAACAAATTAATAAGCGAAAAGGGGAGCTTTCACTACCACAAGGCTATACCATACGTAAAATTAACGAGCAGCTATATGAGGAAAATACTATTGAAAATAAAGCTTTTTTACATGAAACGATTGAGGAGTTTTGGTCCTCTCCTGAGCAATTTTTCAATAATGGAATCGCATATGGCGCTTTTTGGGGCAATGAAATCGTCAGCATTTGTTACTCTGGTTTCGTCGTTAACAATATTCATTGTGTTGGGATTGAAACATTAGCAGATCATCAAGGGAAGAAGTTGGCTCAAATACTTGCACATCATTTTGTTCAGGATTGCTTTGAAAATGACATGACGGTTTATTGGGATTGTATGGAGGGGAATAAACCGTCCGTAGCGGTCGCTGAGAAATTAGGATTTCGTAACACATTTAATTATGTAGGATATGAGTTTTCATTTTAAATAATAGTAGTAGCTTGAAAAATTTGTATGCTTGCAATTTGTGGTGGGGTTAAATGAAAAAACACAGATTAGACAGGTCTAATCTGTGTTTTTTTCGTGCTTAAATAATTTAAAATTGATTTTGTATCAACAATACTGTATGATGCATAGTATAAAGTAAATACTGTACGACATACAATATTGAAACTGGAGGTGTATAAATGAACAATTTATTAAATTCGTTAACGACAGAGCTTAGGAGAGGAACATTGACGTTGGCGGTTTTAAGTCAATTAAGAACGCCACAGTATGGGTATTCACTCGTTCAGTTATTGGAGGAATCAGGAATTTCCATTGATCAAAGTACGCTATATCCATTGCTCCGTCGACTAGAAAAACAAGAGTTGGTTTCAAGCAGCTGGGATACATCTGAGAGTAGGCCACGTAAGTACTATGTATTGAGCGAATATGGTTTGGAAATTTTCCTACAATTAAAAACGGAATGGATTAACAATTCAAAGGAACTTTATGCTCTATTAAGAGGGGATGAGGAAGATGAAGTTAATTGAAATTTATATTCAAGAGGTCACACGTAGGCTACCTGAAAAACTTCGTGCGGATATTGCACTCGAGTTACGCTCAACCATTGAGGATATGCTACCAGATCATTATAGTGAGGAAGAAGTAAAAGGGGTACTCAATCAATTAGGGAACCCGGTAGTTTTGGCGAATGGTTACAAGGACCAACCCATGCACCTAATAGGTCCACGCTATTTTGATGTATATATTTCGTTATTGAAAATGATTTTACCTATTGCCGCCGTGATTGCATTAATCACGATAATTACCCAATATTTTATCGGCTACAGTGGGGAAGAGGCAATTCTAGCTGTTGTTTTAAAGATTATAGGTAACGGGATTGGGACAATTATTGAGGTAGGTATTCAAGTCTTTTTCTGGATCACGCTAACCTTTGCACTTATCGAGAGGTTTGATAAGGATAAAGAGCAACAACCATTAACTTCAAGCCTGGAGAAATGGACCGCAGATGATTTGAAAAATGTGGCTTATATACCTAAGAAAAAAGCAATTTCGAAGTTCGAAGTTTTTGGAAGCTTAATGTGGACGGCAATTTGGGCTACTCTTTATTTTTATGCCAACCAGCTAGTAGGGGTATATGAAAATAATGGGGATCGGCTAGAATTTGTGATACCAGCTTTAAATCAGGAAGTTTTCCTAAAATATTGGCCAATTGTTGTAATTATTATCGGGGCTGAAATCGCGTTAGCCCTTTATAAGTTATTTAAGCAACAATGGACAATCAGAATGGCATTTAGTAATGCGGTTCTTCAAATCATTTCAACCATTGTATTTATCATTATTTTAGTGAATCCAAATTTACTAAATCCAACCTTTATTGCCTATTTAGGGGATATATTCAGTGTAACGAGCGATCAATTTAATATGTGGATAATTGGCGGGACTATAATGATCTTTATATTTAGTGCTACCATGGCTGTGTATGACGGCTATAAAAAAGCGAATATTCGATCGTAATTCACTGTGAGGTTCAACTAATCAAAAATGATCGTGAGGGAAGTTACGATGAATATCGGTCTAATCGGCGCAGGAGCTATCGCCAATTTCTTATTACAACAGCTCAATGAAAAACAGCAAAACGACCTTCGCATAAGTAGCATCTATGTTCGCAATAAAGAAAAATATGAGGAACTTGAACACCAATTCGGCATTACATTATTCACAGAGCTCGATGCATTCCTTGAGTCAGATATTGATCTTGTTGTTGAAGCTGCAACAATCGAAGCGGTTCAAGCATTAGTGCCAACGATTCTCAAACAAAAACCGGTTGTATTAATTAGCATTGGGGCACTTGCCGATGAGCAGTTATTACAACAATTAAACGAGCTAGCAATTCAGTACAATCATGACCTGTATTTACCATCCGGTGCTATCGGAGGTTTGGATTTATTACAAAACGCCCACGCACTTGGTACGGTAAAGGAGGTTTCATTGACTACACGCAAGCCAGCGTATTCATTAATTGACCAAGAAATTAACGAAGCACAAGTTATTTTTGAAGGAACCGCACGTGGTGCGATTCGCAAATTCCCTAAAAATATGAACGTCTCCATTGTCCTAGCTTTAGCAAGTATTGGTTTTGATAAAACAAAGGTATGCTTAGTTGCCGATCCGCATATTGATCAAAATATTCACCAAGTGGACATTATCGGGGATTTTGGCGAAGCAACCTTCATAATAAAAAACAATCCGCTGCCACAAAATGCGAAAACGAGCTATTTAGCGGCGATGAGTATTTTAGGTACATTACAACGAATTAACGATAAGTTAATTATTGGAGGATAGGTGTAAACCTGTCCTTTTTTCGATCAAAATCTCATACAAGAAATATTTTTCAAGCTAGGTTATACTATAATAATGATTGTATTTTTGCTTACAATAAATGATTTCAAAACATATAACTGATTAATTTTAGGATGAAATTCGTCCTGGTATGAGAGGATAGATTATACAGATGAAAGAAAACTTTTGGACGGAGCTACAGAAGCCGTTTTTTGTATTAGCACCAATGGAAGATGTAACGGACAGTGTGTTCCGTCATGTTGTTGCTGAGGCAGGCGCACCGGATGTATATTTTACAGAGTTCACAAATTCAGAGAGCTATTGCCACCCAAATGGTATTGAAAGTGTACGCGGTCGTTTAATGTTCACAGAAGATGAGCAACCTATTGTGGCACATATTTGGGGAGACAATCCGGATAACTTCCGCAAGATGAGTATCGATTTAGCGGAAATGGGCTTTAAAGGAATTGATTTAAACATGGGCTGCCCTGTACCAAATGTTGCAGGACGTGGAAAGGGCTCAGGTTTAATTTTACGACCAGATGTAGCTTCAGAGTTGATTGAAGCGGCAAAAGCAGGTGGAATTCCTGTAAGTGTGAAAACACGTTTAGGCTACAAAGAGGTGGATGAGTGGAAGGAATGGCTAACGCATATTTTAAAGCAGGAGATCGCCAACCTCTCGATTCACTTACGTACGCGCAAAGAAATGAGTGCAGTTGATGCACACTGGGAGCTTATTCCTGAAATCAAAGCACTACGTGACGAAATTGCACCGAATACATTATTAACAATCAACGGTGATATTTTAGATCGTCAAATGGGCTTAGAGCTTGTAGAAAAATATGGTGTAGACGGTGTCATGATTGGACGCGGTATTTTCAAAAATCCTTTCGCTTTCGAAAAAGAGCCAAGAGAGCATACAAGCGAAGAACTTCTTGACTTGTTACGTTTACAATTAGACCTACAAGATAAATATGCAGCACAATTACCACGCTCAATGTCAGGCTTACACCGCTTCTTCAAAATTTACGTAAAAGGCTTCCGCGGTGCTGGTGAATTACGTAACCAATTAATGCATACAAAATCTACAAATGAAGTACGTACATTATTAGATAATTTTAAAGCAATGCAAGAGATAGAATAAAAATGAAACCAGATTGCCAAAGGAATGATGCCTTTAGCAGTCTGGTTTTTTGTGTAAATGACAAAAGATGATGCAGCATTTCATTAGTCTAATGCTACTATTTTAAACATCATATACTGTTGCATGATGTATAGATTAGTGGGTGAAAATAAGATGAGCATTTATAACCCAAATAACCAATTTAATCGAAAAAGAAAAGATATAACTGTAAATAATAGAGATAAAATGATTCCTTCTAGGAAACGTGTAAAACAGCAACAGTCCAATAGTCAAAATGAAGCTATTAGTGCAAATATTGCTGGCATTGCAGGTAACTGGATTGTAGTAGTTGGAACTATTATTACTGCAATAGCAAGTACACCTTCAAAAATTTTTACAGAACAAACCCTCACAAATTTTAATTTAATTGGCAATGTTTTAGAAGCTGGTGGAACTGCTATTGCAGCAAAAGGTGAGGAAGGATTATTAAATATTGTTGGAGACCAGATTCAGGCAATTGGCAATATCGCGGTAATTGCAGGGATACTAAATAACAATGAGCAATCAGGTGAGCTCCTACAAAAACAAGGAGATCTTCTCCAAATAGTAGGAATGGGTATGACCATTCAAACATCGGGACAGTTAACGTTATTAGAGACAATTGAAAATACAGGGAATATCATTCAATTAATAGGGAATGTCATTCAAGTTTTTGCTAACACGGATACCGAAGAGGGGACTGTCATGAATGCAATTGGTGGATGGATCCAAGCTATTGGAGCTGTTATTACAGCTTTAGCTACTGAATAATGGATAGCCAATTTTTAAAATTTATTAGTGGAGCACATAGGAACAAATAAAAAAACCACACTAAGTTTAATCTACAATAACTTAGGAGGAGAATATGTCTAATTCAAAGTACCCGAAACAAGATGATAAAACGAGTAATGTAAATCGAATACGTGAAATTGTGCAAAATACCGAAAGAAATCTTATGGAAGCGGAAATTGGCAAAGAGTTTACAGACGGTATACAGCGAGAAATAATAAATGAGCAAAATGAGCGACGTAAACAATCAATTGAGGAACTAAAAGAAGAAATAAAAGAGGAAATTGGAAAAGGTAAGAAAGGAAAAGCATAAGAACTGGTCAAAGAATAAGCACCAAAAATCTTAAGTAAATGGACAATCGGAGGTTAGTTTCCATAACAAACTATTGAGAAATGTTGCGAAGTCTAGACAGTTGTAAAGTTAGGAATAAGCGTAAGAAGCCTTCATAAAGGGATTTCACTTTTATGAAGGCTTCTTGTATTTCTATAAGGGGCAAAATACGCTACCAAACGGGTGACCATGTTTTTAAGAATTGAATGGTGCGTTCTTTACCAATACTCATTAATTTTTGTTTTGTCTCCTCATCAATATCAAATTGAGTGGCGCTAAATTTTTCTACCGGGATAAAAATAATATTTTTTTCATGTCGCCGAGCAATATAGCGATTATCATGTGCATTCTGCATTGTAGCAAACAATGCTTCAAATAGCTGAATACCATTATCGATTTCACGTGGCGCCATTTCTTCATTTGCACTACTTAGCTTTAATCCAAGAACAGGTCTTTTTTGATTCCCATTATCAAAAATCCAAAGAGGAAAATTGCTCAATACGCCACCATCCACAATAACACTTTCGCTTGTTCCATTTTTTAAATAAACTGGCTCAAAGAAAAAGGGAAGACCACAGCTCATACGTAATGCATTAGAAATAGGGAATGTACGTGCATTAATGCCATAATGCTTTAAATCATCTGGCAACACCACTATTCTCCCGTTTGTTAAATCTGAAGCAAGGAGTTTTAATGACCCTTCAGGCAAATCTCCAAATGAATAAATTCCTTTTGAAGCTAATTTTTGATAAAACCATTTTTCAAGAGTCTTTCCGCGATACATTCCAAAACGTACGTATAAATTAACCCATTTTAAAAAGGGCATACCGATACAGATTTTCGGTGGGTCGAGCAATACATTCAAGTTTAATTCATCAAAAACTTCCTCTAGTTCCTGAGCATTATAACCTGCAGCAATGAAAGCGGCTAAAATGGCACCAGCACTAGTACCGGCCACACGCCTAAATTGTATTCCACGTTCTTCAAGCACTTGTAATGCTCCTACATAAGCAAATCCTTTAATACCACCACCAGAGAACACGCCATCTACAATCATTTGTTCTCTCCTTAAATGCTTTTTTATACTGTAAGATAAAATTCGCCTATTTAGAACAAAAATATTATGAATATCCCTTTTTAACCAATCAATACGAAATTAATAAAAAATAGGCGAATTCATTAAATTCTAAAAAAATATTAATTGCTAATAGGCGCTCACCATCTATCTATGCCCTCCATATGCTAAACAAAAAGGGAGTGAGGCAGTGTATGGGGATTGAATTAACAGTCTTGCATTGGATCTATGTCTTATTTATATTGCTCATCATTTTTTTCATGGTAAGGCGTCTTGATACAACATTGATTAGCATATTAGGTATTTTCGTTATCGCAATTGTGGCGACAGGAAATTTTACTTCCTCTATTAGTAGTATATTTAATAGCTTTATTTATGCCATTACAGAGTTATTATCTACTATTTTAATCATTTCCATAATCGTTGCGATGAGCCGTGTATTAACTAAAACCGGTATTAATGAAGTAATGGTTGCCCCCTTTACAAAAATCATTAAAAATCCGACGCTCGGCTTTTGGACAATTGGACTATTAATGATGATTATTTCTTGGTTTTTCTGGCCTTCACCGGCCGTAGCATTACTAGGGGCGGTGTTATTGCCTGTTGCGATTCGTGCTGGACTTCCCGCACTTGGTGTTGCAATGGCAATGAACTTATTTGGTCATGGCATAGCTTTGTCTTCTGATTTTGTTATTCAGGGTGCACCAAAATTAACAGCGGATGCAGCTGGAATTCCTGTCGGGGATGTTGTTACAGCGAGTATCCCGCTTGTTATTACAATGGGGGTTGTAACAACAATTGTTGCTTTTTATTTATTAAAACGTGATATGAAAAAAGGCAAACTAGAATTAGTAGGTACGTATGATAATGGCACGGAGCAAGAAACGACAGAGGATTTACTAACAATGAAGCAAAAAAAATTCTTTGCCGTTTTAATTCCGGCTGCGTTCATTTTAGATGTTGTTGCGATGGCGTTATTTGATTTGCAAGGTGGGGATGCAACTGCTTTAGTAGGGGGCACTTCCGTATTTATTCTACTTTTACTTTGTATCATTGCCTATAAAAAGAAAGGGTTAGATCAAACGACGAGTTACTTTATCAATGGCTTTCAGTTTGGCTTTAAAGTATTTGGGCCGGTCATTCCAATTGCGGCATTCTTCTATTTAGGTGATTCGGGCTTCCTTACAATCATCGGCGATTATTTACCATCAAGCTCGCATGGTATTGTAAATGACCTCGGTGTTGCACTAGCTTCTATTGTGCCACTTACAACAGAAGTCGCAGTTGTCACATTAACGGGAGTTGGAGCAATTACAGGTCTTGATGGATCTGGGTTTTCGGGAATTTCATTAGTTGGTTCTATTGGAAGCTTGTTTGGTACAGCAATTGGTGAAGGGACGGCAACATTAACGGCACTTGGTCAAATTGCTGCGATTTGGGTGGGTGGCGGTACATTAATTCCTTGGGCACTTATCCCAGCAGCAGCGATTTGTAATGTTAGTCCATTTGAGCTTGCACGGAGAAATCTTGTACCCGTTGTCGTTGGTTTAATTGTAACGACTATTGTAGCTGTATTTATTATTTAGCAGCTTATCAAAGATGAACACCTATATTCGGCTATGTAACTGAAGCATTAATCTACCATAACGATCTAATGTCGCTGTTAATGGGAGATTGCGTATCGTGTTATCGAAAATGCACACCCAGTTCAACCACCGCATATTGATGAACATTAATACACGAATAAAACAGAGAAGCCCATGCAAGAGTGTAATTTTCTTTAAGCATGGGTCTTTTATGTGTTAGTTGTTAACGGCCATTCTACTTAGAGGACTCTGTTCATCAATAATATCCACTAAATCAAAAACAGAAATAGGAAACATAGGTAACCCCACCACATAGGGCGTAATTTCATATAATTGAAAATAAATTACGAGCGATTTATCTGCAATATAAAAATCTTGATCTGGTCGAATTCCCGTAAATTCACCTAGTAAAGGAATATCTCGCTGAATAATTTGTAATTCAACAAGTTCAGAAATTCGTTGGACATAATTAGCACCAGGTGTAAATAAATCGTTTAATTGACAAATTTCTTCATTATCAAAATCAAAAGTAAGCGATTTGATATACGTCATCCCATGTGCAGCCTGCTTATGATATGTGTAATTGGTAAGAGATAAACTGAGCAATTGCCGCTGGTTATTTTTTATTTCATAAAATCCTAACATTTCATCAACTGTAGTTGGCATATTCCCTGTTTGTAGTGAAATAAGATCCTTCACTTGCTCATAAATAGCATGATTCATGCGATGTTCCCATAAATAATTCTCAAGGAAAGTCACTTGTGGATAATACACAATCTGTCTCGTCCCATTGTTTAAACAACATGTGTTTATATGGACTGGATTTATTTGAATAATGCTCCCCATCCCTTTAAATTTGTCGGATTAAATACTGGAAAAACGTGAAGAATTTTTTCCATGGATATAGATATGTATATGTAATAGAAAACCGAATATGAAATGAATTTAAAAAGTAGTGGTAATCAGGTATAAATGGTTTGGAAATAAAATATTAAATAACACATGGAAATTAAAAATAAATAGGAGTAAGAAACAAGTGGAAAAACAAAAAAGTCGATACCGATGGATTGTATTTGTTTCGGTGCTACTCACATACTTATTAATGGCAAGTCAACGAACGGCTCCGGGATTAATTACGAATAACTTAATGGAAGATTTCGGTTTAACTACTTCTGAAATTGGCTTATTGATGAGTATACAATTTTTTGTATATACAAGTTTGCAAGTTCCAATGGGGATTTTAGCGGATCGTTTTGGACCGAATTTTTTTCTGATTATTGGGGCTACACTTACAGGATTTGGGACAATTATTTATAGTTTGGGTACCCATGAATTGATCCTGTTTTTTGCAAGAATCCTCACAGGGGTAGGGGATGCAACGATATGGGTTAATATGATGTTAATTTTAGCAACGTGGTTTCAGAAAAAAGAATTCGTTCGATTAGTAGGCTTTGCGGGGATGACAGGGAGTCTTGGCTTTTTATTAGCGACAGTGCCTTACTCTACATGGATTAGTTTATATGGATGGAGAGCTACATTTTTTTCAGTAGGGTTATTATTATGCTTTTGTGGTGTCTTTCTTTATTTTGTACTTATAAAAAATACAAAACACCGATTTGAAGAAGAACCGATTATTAATAAAGAAATGGTACAACGAGATAAAACACTTGTTATCGTCAGAAATGTGTTTTCAAATCGTCAATCATGGGCACTATTTTTTTGTCATTTCGGGGTTGTCGGCGGGTATGTGGGGTTCATTAGCTCATGGGCAGTACCATATATGACGGATTTGTATGAAATGACAAGTTCAGAGGCGAGCCAGTTAATAATGCTTGGTCTTATCGGAGCACTTATTGGAGCACCATTAACAAGTTGGCTTTCAAGCCGGTTAGAAACAATTAAAAAACCTTACATTGTTGTTCATAGTACGGTTTTATTGAGTTGGTGTACATTCTTATTATTTAAAGGGCATCCGTCACTGGTATTGCTTAGTATCCTATTTTTTATTATTGGCTATGGATATGGGGCAAGTGCATTATCTTTTGCAGCGGTTCGTCAATCTTTTTCAGTTAAAGAAAATGGCATTGTTTCTGGGTTTGTAAATACAGGTGGCTTTTTAAGTGCTGTACTGCTGCCGATCTTTTACGGTTATATATTGGAATATTTTCATGGAACTACAGGAAATATAACGGACGGTTACTATTATGGCTTCATCACGCCCGTTATTTTTTCTATGATGGGCATAATAGGGATTATCTTCTATAAGGAAAGTCACATAAAACTAAGAACGAATAGGTAGTCGCCTAAATGTAACTACCAATGGAATCCACATAAAAAAAGCAACTCGTATAATTTATGCGAAATTTGTGTTTTCTAACATAATCGATCCACTCCCGTACATGCTAATTGAAAGGGAGGTGTATAAATGGAAGGAAAAAAGTACACAAAAGCAGGAACAAATATTGAAGAAGTTAAGCGATTAAATGCCTCATCTGGCCCTTCTTATAATGAAATGTTGGCAGCACTTGCCCAAGGACCAAGGGCAAAGGCAAAAGAAGAAATTGCGGCAGAACCACTAGACGTAAATGTAGTAAAAGACAGCACTAAAAAAAATAATTACTAATTTATGTGAGAATTGAAATAGCTTATAACGCTTTGAAAAAAATTGAAATATCCCTTCACTTCTATAGAAGCTCAAGAGTGAAGGGAAGATTTCATTATAAAGTTGCTTTCAATATACATAGAAAGCTTTATCTACCAAGTGGTATTAATAGCCCCCACTGTAGAAAGAAGCACCAACGATAATTAATAGGATGAACAGTACCACAATTAAAACGAAACCTGACCCATTACCATAACCACTATTACCACCATAACCATATCCTGCTGAACCCATAGTGTATCACTCCTTTGTATAGGATTAGTTCAGAATATGTAAGGAAATTAAAAAAGTATGGATATTTGTATTAGAAGTGTGTAGTTTTTTTATAAATTTTGAATATAAGGATGGGTTTTAGATTTATTTACATAAAAGTTCTGCTCTCGCACAAGCTACTGAAGAGGAGGTGTGCTTGATGGAACACCAAAAAAAAGTGAAAATTATTCATGAGACGTTAGGCTTTTCTCATAATGATGCCGAGGCATTAATTGAAAAGGCACGAGAAGTGCACACGGTTGATGAAATTCCACTCGAACCTTTAAAGTCTAATGCAAAAATAGACAGTAACGATTTTGTACTCAATCAGATTCCGAATATGATTCACTTAGACCGTGACGGACCACGCTAACTCAATGAAAAAAAAACGAACGCAGATTATGCGTTCGTTCTTTTGTCATTTTTCGAAATGAATGTTTTACAGCATGTGTCCTTTGAATGCGCGGCTACACTTTTTGTATGTGCATCAAAATCAGTCGAAAACTCAGTTTGCTGATGCTGTTTTCCTCTAACATCTGCATGAATTTCAATTTTTTCCGCGCCACAAATATTCCTGGGCTCATGGTAAAAACAATTTTCTACTGTACATTTTACTTCAACGATTGGCATTTAAATCCCCACCTTCGAATCATTCTTGATACTTAGTGTGTCCAAAAAGTGCTCATTTTAATGCGATAAAAATTTTAAATTAAAAAATATTAATGAAAGCAAAACTTTATGGATTCTGGGGATATTTTACTGGTATTACGCACGCCATTGAGAAATTAAAACAAAAATGCAGTAACTTTGATGAATATCAAATTGACTGCATTTTTATAGTGCTACTTAAAAAATAGATTCATTTATCTTGTATTAAGGGACAGTATTATACCCACTTCAAACTGGCAAGCGTCAGGAGACAGCCAAGTAGTGGACTATCCACTGTCTGTAAAAGCCCGATTGGTGAAAGTTAATGCTCGGTGGGGATGAAGAAACCCCAACGAGCTAAGTTTCACTTTATAACCATTTACTGAGTTGTTCTTTTGTTGCAAAGACGAAGTGACCTGGACGTGCTTCTAGTACTTCTGCATTTGTTGGTGCTTCTTCATGCTTGTATGGAATACGGACACGTTTACGCTCGTATTCAGGGTTTGGCTGAGGCACAGCTGATAGCAATGATTTTGTATATGGATGAATCGGATTATTATAAATTTCATCAGCTAAGCCAAGCTCTAAAATTTTTCCTCGATACATAACAGCTATACGGTCAGAAATATATTTTACCATCGACAAGTCGTGGGCGATGAATAAATACGTCAAACCACGCTCTTTTTGAAGCTGTTTTAATAAGTTAACAACTTGCGCTTGAATCGATACATCTAGTGCGGAAATGGGTTCATCTGCAATAATGAAGCTAGGATTTAAGCTTAGTGCACGTGCAATGCCAATACGTTGACGCTGACCACCTGAAAATTCATGTGCATAGCGATTGGCGTGTTCACGGTTGAGCCCAACTGATTCAAGGAGTTCGCCAATTTTTTGTTGCCGCTCCTTTTTATTTTTATATAGTCCGTGAATATCAAATCCTTCTGCAATAATTTCCCCAGCCGTCATACGTGGATTTAATGACGCATATGGATCTTGGAAAATCATCTGCATTTCACGATTGAATTGCATGGATTCCTTACGAGAAGAATAGGAATTTACGTTTTTACCATTAAACAATATCTCGCCATCTGTAATATCATAAAGGCGTATAATAGATCGTCCAGTCGTGGATTTACCACAGCCAGATTCACCTACAAGCCCTAATGTTTCGCCTTCAAATACTTCAAAGCTAATGCCATCTACTGCTTTAATCGGCTCTTTTACCGGACCGAAATGCTGCTTTAAATTTTTGACTTCCAATATTTTTTTTCTCATTATGCTTGGCCTCCTCTTGATGATGCAATACGGCGAGCAACAACTTCAGGAAGTGGAATTTTCGGAGCATCTGGATGCTGTAACCAAGTTTTTGCGAAGTGCGTTTCAGAAACTTGGAACATCGGTGGCTCTTCTTCAAAATCAATCGCTAGGGCTAGCTCATTTCGTGGTGCAAATGCACAGCCAATAGGCGGATTGATTAAGTTTGGTGGAGAGCCAGGAATCGCACGTAAGAGCTCGTCAGATGAATTATTCAAGTCCGGCATAGAACCGAGTAATCCCCAAGTGTAGGGATGTTTCGGGTCATAGAAAATATCTTCAACAGTACCATATTCAACAATTTGTCCAGCATACATAACAGCTACTCGGTCCGCTACGTTAGCAACTACACCAAGATCATGGGTAATGAAAATAATTGATGTATTGGACGATTTTTGAATCTCTTTCATTAACTCTAAAATTTGTGCTTGAATCGTTACGTCAAGTGCTGTTGTTGGCTCGTCCGCAATTAAGAGCTTTGGATCTGCGGCAAGCGCAACCGCAATAACAACACGTTGGCGCATCCCACCAGATAGTTCATGCGGATAGGCTTTGTACCGTTTTTCAGGGAATGGAATCCCTACCTGGTCAAGCAGTTCAATCGCGCGTCTTTTTGCAGCTTCTTTTGAAGTGACTTTTTTATGCTTTAAGAGCACCTCTGTTATTTGCTTTCCAATTCGCATCGTTGGATTTAATGCCGTCATAGGGTCTTGGAAAATCATCGCCATCTCATTTCCTCGAATAGCAAGCATTTCTTTTTCACTAAGCCGAATTAAATCTTTGCCACCAAAAAGAATTTCACCGCCAGCGTAAATTCCAGGTGGTTGTGGAATTAGCTTCATCAGTGCGTTACTTGTAACACTTTTTCCAGAACCAGATTCGCCAACGATGGCTAGTGTTTCACCTTCATATAATTCGAAATTTACACCACGTACCGCTTGCACAATGCCGGCGTACGTTTTGAAATGGACATGCAAGTCATTAACATCTAAAAGTTTCTTTTTCATATCGTACACCCTTTTCTATTTTCGTAATTTTGGATCTAGTGCGTCCCGAAGTCCGTCTCCAACCGCGTTAAATGCAAAAATGGTTAACGATATGAAGACGGCAGGGAATATTAGACGCCACGGTGCTGATTGAATGGCCTTATTACCTTCTGAAGCCATCGTTCCCCAACTTGACATTGGTTGTTGAACACCTAAGCCGATATAGCTTAAAAATGATTCAGTAAAAATCGCACTTGGAATGGTTAAAGTCATTGTTACCAAAATCACACCCATTGCATTTGGTATAAGGTGGCGCTTAATTAAATGCCATGTGTTTGCACCTAATGTTTGAGCTGCCAATACATATTCACGATTTTTTATCGAAAGCACTTCCGCACGAACAATACGAGCCATGTTAACCCAACCAGTAATCGAAAGTGCAATAATCATTGGAACTAAGCCTTTTTCCATTACTACTAATAAAATAATTACAACTAAAATATATGGAATTGCTGTTAAAACGTCTACAATACGCATCATAATATTATCGATACGACCACCTATTAATCCAGAAATACTCCCCCAAAGAACCCCAATAATTAAATCGATTACAGCAGCCGCAAGTCCAATAAATAAAGATATACGAGCCCCTTGCCATACCCGAACAAATAGATCGCGAGCAAGGTCATCTGTACCGAACCAATGGGCAGCAGATGGCGCGGTATTGTAAAGTCCCGTGTTTTCTTCGTAGGACCAAGAAGAGAACATCGGTGCAAAAATCGCCATAATGGCAACAAACGCTAAAATGATTAATCCAACAAGGGCTAATTTATTGTGTGAAAATCGGTACATAACTTCTTGCCAAAAGGATATTTGCTTTTTGTTCAATGTATCCGCTTCATTTGTACGAGCTCCAACTATTTTAAAACGTTCAGGAGCGATATGGTCGAAGTTATTATTATTTGATGTCATGATTTTTTCGCTCCTTTTAACTTAATTCGTGGATCAATGAATTGATATAAAATATCTACTATTAATACAGCGAGCAATAAAATAATGGAGTAGAAAACGGTTACACCCATTATGGTAGTATAATCCCGGTTAGTAATTGATTGAACGAAGTGGCGTCCAATACCAGGAACCGCAAATATTTGTTCGATAATGAAACTACCAGTTACAACACCAGCAGTTAAGGGTCCTAAATATGTGACAACTGGCAACAATGCATTGCGTAGTGAGTGTTTGAAGACGACTGACCATTTTCCAATCCCTTTTGCACGTGCTAATTTAACGTACTCACTATTATTTTGTTCTAACATACTTGATCGTGTTAGTTTTGCAATGAAGCCGGCGTGTGTTAGGGCAATAGCTGTTGCAGGCAATACTGTGTAGATAAAGCCTTTCCATCCAGTTACTGGGAACCATCCGAGTTTCAAAGAAAAGAATAATTGTAAAAGGCCCGCTAAAATAAATGATGGTACTGAAATCCCTAAGACGGCGATTACAGTCGACACATAGTCAGGAAACTTATTATGGTAAAGCGCAGATATAACTCCAAGCAATATCCCAAGACCAATGGCTAAAATCATTGCCTCTATACCTAAAACTAAAGACACCGGGAATCCTTCAGAAATCATATCGTTTACAGAACGACCTTTATATTTCATCGATTCACCGAAATCAAATGTAAATGACGAAACTAAATAGTCCTTATATTGAATGTACCATGGATTATCGAGGCCATATTTTTCGTTTAGTTGCTGTTCAATTGCTGGCGGAAGTTGACGTTCACTAGCGAATGGACTACCTGGAGCCAACTTCATTAAGAAGAATGTAGCTGAAATAATAACAAAAAGAGCAACGAAGATGTAAAGAATTCTCTTTAAAATGTAGTTAAGCATTTGACAGACCCCCTTTAAATTTTTGAAAATTCTGTTATATTATGAAAGGCTGCTCCAAATCACGAGGATTTTTGAGCAGCCTTTCGTGTACAACTACACAAAAAATACTGATGAATCGTTGGAATTATTTATTGATATCAACGTTTTTAAGTGAAATGTTACCTAAAGCATCTGGAACCATGCCTGTTACAAAGTCTTTATTAATGTAAAGGTTTGTGTAGAAGTAGATTGGAGCTACTGGCATTTCATCCATCATGATAGCTTCTGCTTCTAATAATGTTGCAGTACGTTTTGCAGGATCTGTTTCAATAACAGACTGTTTTAATAATGCTGCGTAATCAGCATTTTCCCAACCTGTATCGTTGTTACCGTTTGAAGCTGAGTTATACATTTCTAAGAATGTATAGGCATCATTGTAGTCAGCAATCCAGCCTAAACGCCCAACTTGGTAGTCTAAGTTTGATAATTTGTCTAAATACACTTGCCATTCAGCGTTATCAAGCTTTACGTTAATGCCTAATTGTGAAGACCAACCTTGTTGGATAAATTGAGCAATTGCAGCGTGTGCCTCAGAAGTATTGTAAGAAACCGTAATTTCTAAATCTGCTGGGCTAGCTAAACCTAACTCTTTTAAACCAGCTTCTAAGAATTTTTTAGCGCCTTCATAATCAGCGTCTTTGAAGTAACCAGAATCATCGCCGAAACCTCCAACAGCGTTCGGAACCATACCTAAAGCTGGCTCTTGCTCACCTTTAGTAATGTTTTTGATTAGGCCTGCACGGTCAATCGATAAAGCTAATGCTTTACGAATGTTGACGTTACTCATAACTTTGTCAGTTGTGTTAAATTTGTAATTATAGATACCAGAGTAAGGTTCCACATTTAAAGTACCATCTGCTTTTAAGCGATCCAGTGCCTCTAAAGAGATTGAACCAAAGTTTGTACCTAAGAAATCAATTTCATCTGCATCATACATAGCCATTTGAGAGCTTTCAGACTCTACAATAGAAATGTTTACAGTGTCGATGTTGACATTTGCAGCATCCCAGTAACTTTCTGATTTAGTTAATACTAGGTTACCGTTGTGAACCCACTCAGTTAAAGTATATGGTCCGTTTGAAACAATTGAATCTGCTTCAGCAAACCAGTTTGCATTAGCTTCTTGTGTACCTTTATGGAATGGATACATTGTTTTGAAAGCTGTTAACTCTAGGAAGTACGGTGTTGGCACTTCTAAAGTAACTTCGATTGTTTTTTCATCAACTACTTTAATACCTAAATCATCACCTGAACCTGTACCAAGGTTAAATGCTTCAGCGCCTTTGATTGGGTATAAAATTGAAGCGTATTCAGATGCGTTCGCTGGATCTAAAACCCATTTCCAAGAATAAGCAAAATCTTCTGCAGTAACTGGGTCACCATTTGTCCATTTAGCATCACGTAATTTGAACGTGTATGTTAAAAGGTCATCAGAAATCTCATAGCTTTCAGCAGCAGCTTCTTTAGCTTCGCCGTTTTCCATAGTCATTAACCCTTCGAAAATGTTTTGAATCATAGTACTTGAAGTCGTATCTGTTGCCAAACCAGGGTGTATTGATGGTGGCTCAGATCCAAATACTAAGTTAATTTCTTTTGGTTCTGAAGCTGGTTCTGTAGTACTTTCGGTACCTGTGTCTGTCGTGCCTTCGGATGATTTGTCAACCTCTTCCTTACTGTCATCTGAACTACATGCAGCAAGTACGATCGACAGTACAAGTACCATCATCAGTGTTAGAAATTTGTTGAATTTCATTTGTTAACCTCCCATTTTGCGTAATATTCTGACAACTTGTAACGCAATATAACTATATCAAAAACAAATAAAATAATAAACATTTTTTCAAATTTTTAGAAAAATTTTTTTGCAATTGTTTAATATAGTGATAGTGGCGCGTTTTTTATTTAATGTTCTTAAAGTGAAATATATGTTTTAAATAGTATTTTTATTTATTTTAAAAGTAAAAATTGGTTTTAAAATCGATGGATAAATACTAATGGAATAATTAACATCGTTATGTGAGTTGAAGAAAGCTGAAATTACCTATATCAAAAAAATACAATAATAAGGAGTAACAAAGAAAATGGCGAGATACAGAAATAACTGAAAACTTATTCAATGATAATGGACCCCGGATGTGTAAATTTTTCTATTTTTTACCATGATTATTAAAAAGGAGTGATAAAATGGAAGAAAATATATTAACAAATCGCCAAGGACATCCTGTTACAAACAATCAGCAAATTCGTTCTGTTGGCAAACGTGGTCCGGCAACATTAGAAAACTATGATTTTATTGAAAAGATTAGTCATTTTGATCGCGAACGGGTACCAGAGCGTGTTGTTCATGCAAGGGGAGCTGGGGCTCACGGTTATTTTGAAGCATATGGTACGGTTGGAAATGAGCCGATTGATAAGTACACAAGAGCAAAGCTATTTCAAACAAAAGGTAAAAAAACACCAGTATTCGTCCGCTTTTCAACGGTGATTCATGGAGGACATTCACCTGAAACATTACGTGACCCACGTGGCTTTGCGGTTAAATTTTATACTGAGGATGGAAATTGGGATTTAGTAGGCAACAATTTAAAAATCTTCTTTATTCGTGATGCAATGAAGTTCCCAGATATGATTCATGCTTTTAAGCCAGATCCCGTAACAAATCGTCAAGATGCCGAACGTTTTTTTGATTTTTGTGCAGCCTCACCTGAAAGTTTTCATATGGTAACACTCGTTTATTCACCTTGGGGAATTCCGGCAAACTATCGTATGATGCAAGGCTCAGGCGTCAACACGTATAAATGGGTCAATGAACAAGGAAAAGCAATGCTTATCAAATACCATTGGGAGCCAAAGCAGGGGATTCGCAATTTAACACAGCAGCAGGCGCAGGATATTCAAGGGAAAAACTTTAACCATGCAACGCAAGATTTATTTGATGCGATTGAAAAGGGCGATTATCCTGAATGGGAGCTGTTTGTCCAAATGATGGAGGATGGTGAACATCCAGAGCTTGATTTTGATCCACTTGATGATACGAAACTTTGGCCAGAAGAAAAATTCCCATGGCTGGCAGTTGGCAAAATGACATTGAACAAGAATCCTGATGATTACTTTACTGAGGTAGAACAAGTGGCATTTGGCACGGGTGTGTTAGTAGATGGACTTGATTTTTCTGATGACAAAATGCTGCAAGGGCGTACATTTAGTTATTCTGATACACAACGTTACCGAGTAGGCGCGAATTATTTACAGTTACCGATCAATTCGCCGAAAAAGCATGTCGCAACAAATCAGCGTGGGGGACAAATGCAAATAAAAGTCGACCACCATGAAAATCCACATATTAATTACGAGCCATCATTATTAGGTGGATTAAAGGAAGCTCGACAATCTGGAACAGAATATACTCCTTATATAGAAGGGAATTTAGTACGAGCACCAATAGACCGAACAAATGACACGAAGCAAGCAGGAGAAACGTATCGTAAATTTGAAAAGTGGGAGCAAGATGATCTTATTTTAAATTTAACGACTGATTTAGCAAAATGTGCGTCGGTTATTCAAGAAACGATGATTCGTTACGCAGAAGAGGCAGATGCGGATTATGGGCGTCGTTTACGAGAAAATTTACAAAATACTGATAGTACAGGTCCACTTGGTAATGCACAAAATGACGAGGCAGTAGAACAAGCTATTAATGAAAGTAAAGAAACAGATCACCTATAATGAAAAGCAAAACGAGTAATCGAACTAACATTGAAGCGTGAACCTCTGTTATAATAGCCTTTAGCAAAACATTGATGGAGGCTACAATGGAAAATAACGATATTTTAATCCGTGTGCGATATGCACTTGATTTAAAGAATAGAGAGATGGTAGAAATTTTTAAGCTAGGCGGCGAAACAGTGGCAGCAGAAGAAATGCCAAAAATATTAATAAAGTCTTTAGCGAAAGATGAAGAAGTACCGGCTGATTATGATCAAATTAAAATAAATGATAAAAAACTTGAAGCATTTTTTAACGGGCTGATTACATTTAAACGTGGGCCAATGCCTAAAAAAGAAGGGCAAACTGCGCCAGTGCAAGAAAAACCGGATCATGTAAACAATATGGTATTAAAAAAATTAAAGGTTGCTTGTCAGCTAACGACTGAAGAAATGTTAGACGTTTTAGATGATGGGGGAATCGCGGTATCAAAAGGTGAGTTAGGTGCGATTATGCGTAAGCCAGGCCACCGAAACTATAAAGAATGTGGCGATAACTTCACACGTAAGTTTTTAAAAGGCTTATCAATTCGATATCGTGGATAAAAATGAGGTGTACGAAAAATAAAATTTTTCGTGCATTTTTTTTAGGTTTGAAAGCATGTTTTTTTTGGATGCTAAAGTTGAAACTCTTAATGAGCAAAATTACTTCCAATAAATAGATTAAGTACAGTGTTATTTATTTTTGGCGGGCTACGGCAAAGCTAAAACCAACCGCCGTCTTGGTTGGTTTTAACTTCTGCGACGAAAGCGCAGCGACAGGAGCATGACTGCTTCTGTCTTTAATGCCGCATGCAAGGCCCGCTAAACTAAAATGTTGCCTCTAAAATTAGTTAAAAGAGTCCAATCTGCCGCTTGCGCTATCCCGAGGCGGCGGTAATGAAAAAATATGTCGCCGTTTCAAAGATGTAGCTTTGTAAAACAAGTTTCCTTTATAAATAAAAGTTAGCTATTTTGAATGCCACAAATATAAAATCATTTTTAGCAGAGAGTAGGCTTTTTTTTATAATAAAGTTCATTTCATTTCAATTCAGTGCACTTAATGCAATAGCTTTGTAATAAAAATCAACTATAGTTTTATAGTAGAGTGCCGCGAAGTGAAGGGGCGGACTCCTTGGGGATAAAGCGTGCGCGGAAAATCCACTATATGCTTGCCGCCGTAGTGGCATGCATATAGTTAGTTGTAGCCACGCCCCCAGGAAAGCATGCCCCGTAGTGTAGCAGAACGAATTATATGATCTGCATACACTTTGTTCCAAATTTTGTATTCAAAAATGTTCATAGTGAGGTTGTAATGTAATAACAGCTATTTAAATTGTTAAAACCATTGTCGTTGCTTCCTATTTCGATCTGATATTTGTTACAATGAAAAGTATTGTTTATTAAAAAGGAATGGTGAACGAACGTTGAAAACATTTAAAAAAGTTTATATTGAAATTACGAGCGTTTGCAATTTAGCATGTAGCTTTTGTCCGCCAACAGAGCGTGCAAAAGGCTTAATAAAGGTCGAACAATTTGCCAATATATTAGATGAAATTAGTGGATATACAAAATATATTTATTTACATGTAAAGGGAGAGCCGCTATTACATCCGCGCATTGGGCAATTGTTAGACATCGCTCATGAAAAAGGATTCAAAGTAAATATTACAACAAATGGTACTTTAATTAAAAAGAACCGTGACAAGCTGTTAGGAAAGCCTGCATTACGCCAAATCAATTTTTCGTTGCATAGCTTTGATGGACATGAGGGTTCAGAAAATCGTGAAAAATATTTAGGTGATATTTTAGAATTTGTACGTGATGTACGTGAACATAATGTAATTATCTCGTATCGTCTATGGAATTTACAACGCAACAACATTTCGGAAATCGCCAATCGTCGCAACCGCGAAACGTTAGATATTCTTGAAAAAGAATATGAATTAGATTATGAAATTCAAGAACGAGTTGAAATGGGTAAGGGCGTCAAAATCACTAAAAATATTTACTTAAACCAAGATCACGAATTCCGCTGGCCAAGCCTGCTGGAAAAAGCAGATGAAGGTAAAGGTTTTTGCCATGCGCTTCGTACACATGCTGCGATTTTAGTAGATGGCTCTGTAGTTCCTTGCTGTTTGGATGGAGAAGGGGTAATCAATTTAGGGAATGTCCATGAACAAAAATTTGGAGACATAATTGGTAGTGAACGCGCACAAAATTTAGTAGACGGGTTTTCTCGACGTGAGGCGGTTGAGGACTTATGTAAAAAATGTGGCTTCCGTCAGAAATTTGGAATGGATTCTGAATTACCTGATTTGTAATAAATAGAAAAAATGTGATTATATTCTATATTTAAATATTAGAATATAGTATTATAAAAGTAATTTATAGTACATTTTAATCTAGTTATTATTCTATATAGGGTCATCTGATAATTTAAATTGTTTCAGCACAAGTCCTTCACTTCTATAAGTTGGGATTAATACTAAGTATGTTCTTCATTCAGGGGGCCCTAAAGCATCACATCCTGTGACAACTGCTGTCTGACCCACGTTCTGTGGCCCTAAGCACGAAAAAATCTGAACGCAATTACGCCGAGGCGTAATTGATATAGTAGCAAGGAGATTAGGATATGTTTGGGAAAAGTAAAATTGATAACTATGAGTATTTCGGTGAAGCCTCAGCGTCAGATATTCAAACAAATGAGCGTTTTAAAGAAAAATTAGATTTTTTAGCCTTAAGTAAGGTTCGTCGTCAATCTGTGTCATTATTAAATCAAATTTATACGGAAAATCGTAATGACATTTTAGATAATTTCTATACGCGTTTATTATCAATTCCGGAATTCAAACAAATTATAGTAGAGAATTCAAGTGTAGAGCGTTTAAAAGTAACTTTTGACCGTCATTTTTCTAGTCTTTTCCAAGATGAATTAAACATTGAATATGTGTTTAAGCGTCGTCGTATTGCGTATACACATGCTCGGATTGGCGTATTACCAAACTGGATGATTTCGGCCTACACATTAATCAACCAATTAATTATTCCTTTAATTGCAAAACATTGTGGCCGCGATTATAAAAAATTACTAGATACATTACTTGCATACGATAGTTTAGTTACTTTAGATTTGCAAATTATTGTTGAAACATACATTGAAATTCAAGGTGGCTCGGTAGTTAATGGTCTTGGAGAAATCATTAAATACAATACACAACTTGATCAAATGAAAGAGCTTATTCAGTTCCAAGAAGTACAACATAATGATGTTAAATTAGCGAGTGATTTAATGCTTGAACTTGATTCAAGTATTGAGGAAATTGCTGCATCGGTAGGGGATATTTCGACACATACGCAAGCGTCATTAACAGAATTGAATAATGACCTTACATCATTACAACAAGTATCGACGATTTTACAAAATACAGACGAAGGTCAACAAGCAGTGCGCCAAAATGTAGCGAACCTAGTAGACCGAGTACATAGTGTATCAAAAGTAATGGAGCTAATCCAAGGTATCGCAGACCAAACAAACTTACTTGCATTAAACGCTTCGATCGAGGCAGCACGTGCAGGTGAGGCTGGTAAAGGTTTCGCAGTAGTAGCAGAAGAAGTGCGTAAATTAGCAGATGATACTAAACGCTCTGTTCAATCGATTGATTCAGATATTAAAGCATTATTACATATTACTGAAAACATCGATGATTTAACAAGACGTTCAACAGAAGAGTTACACGTAGGTGTATCGGATGTGATTCAAATTACGAACACATTATCTGAATTGAATGATACATTACAAACACAAGGTGCACGCTTTGAAGAAATTGCTTCGACAACTCGTCACCAAGCAGAATCCGCTTCTGAAATTGCTGAGCGTAACCGCAGCATGACAGAAAGCACAATTCGTAGTCAAGAAATCGCGTTTGAAACAGGTTCGGCTATATATACATTAAGTAAAATGATTGATGAATACCGTTCACAAACAATCTCGAAAAACTTCATTATTTCTCAAGAAGATATTATCGAGGTAGCAATTACTGACCACCTATTATGGCGCTGGAGAATCTACAACTTATTACTAGGCTTTGAAGAAATGACGAGTTTAAATTTAGATTCTCCACGTGACTCAAACTTAGGTCAGTGGTATTACGGTAAAGGCCGTGAATTACTGGGTGATGAAAAGGAATATCGCGAGTTAGAAACGCCATTCTTAAAAGTGTATGAAATTGCAAAAAAGGCAGTAAAAGCTCATACAGCTGGCGAAAAAGCTTTAGCAGAAAAGTATTTGGAAGAATTGACTGACACATCAACGGTTGTAATTACGAAGCTTCAACGATTACAAGAAATTTTAATTGATTCAAAAGCACAGTTTTTAACTTGATTCACCCTACTTCTATAAGTAGGGTGAATCAAGTTAAGCCCCGGCGGATGTCACAGATTTTTAGAGGAGTTTTAAAGAGGAAGTCAGCCTAAAGACGTCACATCGTGTGACAACGGCTGACTGACCCACGTCCTGTGGCCCCGAGCTTGAAAAAAATCTGGACACAATTACGCCGAGGCGTAATTGATAATAACAACAGTAAAAGCGAGTAACTTAGTCTGAATTGACTGAGCTACTCGCTTTTCTTTATTGTGCCTGTAAAAAAGTTACAGTCATGGATTCACTGTCATATAGACACCATTCCTTATTGTCCACTACTGCGCCAACATTGATTTGATAAGGTTTTTGTCCGATTGCAAGTGGAATATTATAAGGCACCGGTTGACGTTGCCCATTAATATAAATAGCTGCTTCATGGCTATGACCAAAAAATAATAGCGGTGTTTTAATTTGTGGGAATGTTGGTTTATATGTTTCATCCCATTCAATTTGATGACCATGAATTAATGTAGCGTGTTCAATTTCACGGACTTCTTCGTATTGTAAAAAACGATGATCACCTGTTACGAGTGCGATTCGTTCTTCTTGATTTCCGATAATAGAGGGAAATGTTAATAGGTTCATAAATTTTTCTTCAATAATGGCTGCATCCTTAAGTTTAGCATTACGAATGGTTTTTGCTTTTTTCTTACCGATTGTACACTCAAATAAATCTCCTAAGCCGATAATTTCAGCTTGCGGCGCAATTTGTTCAATGTGATTTAACACTTTTTTTGTGTTTTTATAATGCGAATGTAAGTCGCTAACGAATGCGTATTGCAAATTTTGATCACCACCAATAAAAGAATCATTTTGTATTATACCAAGAGATATAAAACAAGAAAATAAATATTTAACTTGATTCAGCAAATCCTTTTTGTACCGGAAGTGAAGCGACAGGTACAAAAAGTCCCCTACTTCTATTAAGTGGGGGTTGAAATTCCAGCTGAATGGAGGAACTCAGGTTAAGGACGCCGCATCGTGCGGCAACACCTGAGTGACCAACATCGTGTTGGCCAGCCCAAGCCCCGGCGGATGTCACAGATTTTTAGGGGAGTTTTAAAGAGGAAGTCAGCCTAAAGACGTCACATCGTGTGACAACGGCTGACTGACCCACGTCCTGTGGCCCCGAGCTTGAAAAAATCTGGACGCAATTACGCAGCGGCGTAATTGATAAAATCATTTCAGTGAATAAACGGTTTGCAAATCGGTGCAAAGGGTATTTTGGAGTTGGATTTCGAATAGTCTGAAACGGGAAGAACTTTTGTTTCTTAAACTTTTGTTGTTTCACTCTGAATATTTCAGTTGTAATTGAAATTTTAGGTGTAACGCTAAATTAGCCTATAACATACAGTTTATTCAATAGATGCAATTCATAAACGGCAGTTACAAAATAATATTAGGAATAACTATAAGTTTTTGCCCATTAATATTGGTGGTAACTATATTCATATAGTTAACATAAATAAAGCTAAGGGGTGTTTCACATTATTCTTAAAGTAAAGATGAAACGGATTTGGTTTTTAATCGCTTTAATGAGCTTGATGGTGCTATTAGTCGCTTGTTCAGGAGATAGTGCAACAGATGGTAACACAACTACAGATAACGAACAAACAGATACGGAAACGGAGACGGAGACTGATGCTTCTGAAAATACAGAAGATGGACTAACTGGAAAATTTGAAATTCAATATTTCGTAGGTGGTTATGGGGATGAATGGTGGAAACGTGTAATTGGTGATTTCCAAAAACAACATCCTAACCTTGAAATTATTGAACATGCAGGTCCGAATATTAATACGGAAATGAACACACGTTGGATTTCAAATACGCCACCAGATGTTGTTTATATTGATGGTAATGGTGCAGATGAAACGCAAATGATTGTAGAAGGGCAATTAATGGACATTAGCTCCATCGTGAAAGATTGGAAATTTGAGGATAGTCCTCTATTAGATAGCTTTATCGTACCGGCTGAAGAATTAGATGGCGGAAAAATTTATAGCTTACCATTAGTGTTTGATACATGGGGAATTTGGTATGACAATAATTGGTTTAAAGATAAAGGTTGGGAAGTACCAACTGACTTTGATAGCTGGTTAAGTTCAATGGAAAAAATTAAAGCAGATGAAAATATTACTCCTCTTGTAACAACAGGCCAGTATACACAATACTTCCAACGAGGGGTGCTAAACCCAGCGTTTGCAGCAGCAGGCGGAAATGAATTATTAAATGATTTAAATAATGGTGTAGTTGAGGCTTGGAAAAAACCAGAAACACTTGAAGTGTTGAAAAAAGTTGAAAAAATTGTGCAGGCAAAAGTGCTTGATTCAGGTTTTGCTGCGTACAATCATACACAATCACAAATGAATTTCTTAATGCATAAAAATGCTTATATTCCTGTTGGATTCTGGTTACCAAACGAAATGAAAAAAGACACTCCAGCAGATTTTGAATTTGGCTTTACACCTACACCGATGAATGATCCAGGCGAGCCGCTAGCACTTGTACCAGATATTCGTACGATTGCCATTGCTGAAAAAGCGAAAAATCCAGAAGCGGCAAAAGCATTTTTAGAGTTTGTATTCACTGAGCAATATGCACAAGCATTTGCTGAATCTACAGGTGCAATTATGAACATGAAAAACGTTGATTTATCAGCAAGCTCAAATGTACCAGATTTCTTAAAAGGTGTTAATGATATGATCAACAATCCTGGTTCTGTTCAAATTTTCAAACGCCAAACACCAAATGCCGAAGAACAAAAAATTGCTGTAGAAATTACAAACGAAATTAAATTACAAATTACAGATATCTTACTTGGCGAAATTACTGCAGAGCAATTCGTAGAAAAATTAACGAAAAAAGCGGAGGAACTAAGAAAATAAAGTGCTAAATAAGTAGACAATTTCAGTTATAACAATGGAATAGGGTTGCTAGAAAGTATTACTTTCTGGACAGCCCTTATTTTTTCAAGAAATGGAAGGGGGAACACATGGTGGCCTTTTCTGCAAAGCAAAAATATTTATTTTTAGCCTTTTGTTTATTACCAACATTTATTCTCTTTTTAATTTTTACAGTTTATCCGATGCTAGGTGGGTTATATTATTCGTTTTTTGAATGGTCAGGTACAAGTGCTAATAAAACCTTTATCGGATTAGAGAACTATATACGCTTATGGAATGATTCGATTATTAAAAAAGCAATCTTTAATGATTTTTTCTTTGTATTTGTAAAAGTGCTAGGGATTATGATGCTGTCATTATTTTTTGCAGTGGCATTAACACAATTGCGAATTAAAGAAGCACCGTTTTACAGAATTGTGTTTTTCTTTCCGAATATTATGTCTGTCGTTGTAATCGGTATTCTTTGGCAATTTATATATGATCCGAATATTGGTATTGTAAACAGTTTCTTAAATCAAGTTGGTCTAACTGAATGGGTACGTCCTTGGCTTGGTGATAAAACATGGGTTTTACCGAGTATTGCAATTCCTGCTATTTGGGCAGGGATTGGCTTATTTATGCTTTTACTGATGGGCGGTATTTCAAGTGTTCCTAAAAGCTTATATGAAGCAGCGGAAATTGACGGGGCATCGGAGTGGCAACAATTTTGGCATATTACGGTTCCCCTTATTTGGCCACAAATTAAGACGTCAATTCTTTACATTATCATTACTTCATTAAATGGTTCATTTGTGCTTGTTCAAGTAATGACAGGTGGAGGACCAGGGAGCTCGTCAGAAGTAATGGGTTCGTATTTATACCAGCGTGCTTTTGAAGATTTTCAGTTTGGGTATGGAGCCGCAATAGGAGTACTTATTCTAGTTGTATCACTTATTACGGTATTAATTTCGCAATTTATTTTGAAAAAAGAAAAAGTCGAATATTAATGGAGGGATTGCTATGAAAATAATTTCACAAATATTAGTGCGTATCCCTTTAATTTTATGGGCATTTGTTGTTGTTTTTCCGTTAGTTTGGATGTTTATGGGCGCATTTAAATCCAATGCAGAAATTTTTACATCTCCATGGGCATTGCCTCAAACGTTTAATTTTTCTAATTTTGAAAGTGCGTGGAATGATTATAATATCGGGCGCGCATTTTTAAATAGCTTTTTTGTTACAGTACTTGGCTCGCTTTTAACATTATTTTTATCCATTCCTACAGCATATGCACTTGAGCGAATTCGTTCAAAATTAGGCGAGGTACTCATCAATGTTTATCTAGCGTCGATGATGATTCCAGCCGTTTTAGGATGGATTCCATTATTCTTTTTATTAATGAAATTTAATTTGTTAGATAATTTGTGGGCGTTATCTCTTGTTTATGCAATCTCTCATGTACCATTTACCATCTTCATTTTGATTGGCTTTATAGGAAATGTGCCTAAAGAATTAGAAGAAGCAGCAATAGTAGATGGCATGAGTCCGTATGGGATCTTATTTAAAATTGTGTCACCACTTATTAAATCAGGAATTATGACGGTTACGATATTAAATGCCATATCCTATTGGAATGAATTTTTCATGGCCCTCATTTTATTACAGACGGAAAGCAAAAATACGTTAGGGGTAGCTATGAACTTATTAAAGGTAGACGCCCAATATGATAGTGCTTGGGGTGTATTATTTGCAGGTTTATGTATTGCTGTTATTCCGGTCATTATTTTTTATACGATATTCCAACGTCATATTGTAAAAGGAATGACAGAAGGTGCAATTAAGTAGGAGGTCTACAAGGTGGCATATACACGAGTTGAGGAATTTATAGAGAATGCAGTAAAGGTACGTTACATCCCTGGAGCCGTTTTAGCTATCGCGAATAGTGAGGAAATGATCTATTGCAAGGCTTTCGGCACGGCGCATAGTGAAAAGCAAATTGCTATGACGGAAGACACCCTTTTTGATTGTGCCTCGTTAACGAAGGTAGTTGCCACAGCAGCATCCATTTTCAAATTACTTGAATCAGGTCAACTAGATTTAGACGATGCGATTTCGTATTATTTTCCTGAATTAGCCTTTTTTCATGCTGGTGTTACGGTTCGGCATTTATTGACCCATACAAGTGGCTTTCAATCAGAGATTAAGTTTTATAGAGAGCCTGTTTCTTATAAAGAGGTAGTTGAACGAATAGCGAGCATCTCTACTAGGAAACCGATTGATTCGGCGGTTATTTATAGTGATGTAAATTATATTTTGTTAGGAATTATTATCGAAAAAATTACGAATGAATCATTAGATCGATTTGCAAATATTAACATTTTTGAACCCCTTAAAATGGCCCAGACCCTTTTTAATCCAAAGAACATTGTAAAGGAAAGCGTAGCAGCTACAGAATATCGTGATTATTTACAAGACTATCAATGGGGAGAGGTGCATGATGAAAATGCCCTTCACTTTGGTGGAGTAAGCGGTCATGCAGGCTTGTTTTCAACTGCTCCAGATTTAATACGATTTGCTCAGGCATTTATGAAAGGGAAAACATCGATTTTTACTGAGAAAACAAAGCAGTTAAGTAAACAAAGTTTTTCAAAGAATCATGATGAACAAAGGGGATTGGGCTGGCAATTATATAGTCAACCCTCATTTTCGGGGCAGTATTTACAAGATGGCTTTGGGCATACAGGATTTACGGGCACATCCATTTGGGTTTCTGATGAGCAGCAGTTAGCGATTGTCTTATTAACGAATCGTGTTCATTTTGGACGAACTTGTCAAATTCAGCGATTGCGTAGAATTGTTCATAATTCCATTGCGCTCGATCATGTCAATAAATAAGGTGATAATATGTTGGATGCATACTGGATAGGGATTGATGGAGGGGGAACGAAAACATCGGCTGTAATTGGCGATAGCAATGGTCAATTATTGGCAGTGTATTACGGTCAGTCTGGAAATTTAACAGCTATTTCGATAGAGCAACTAGTCGAACGAATTCATCATATTATTGAGCATTTATTAGTAAAGTCGAATATTGAATTGAGTTCAGTGAATTTGATTTTTGCCGCTTTAGCAGGTGCTGATCGACAAGGTGAGCAACAAAAAATTTATGAGGCATTTCAACATTCCCCTATTCTAAAGAAATTGCGGGTACAAAGTGATGTTCATGCCGCTCTAGCATCTGGTACTTGGAGTCGCGAAGGAACACTTATGATTGCGGGTACGGGTGCTATTTTATTTGGATGGCATCAAAATAAAAGCTTTCGCATAGGGGGCTGGGGCTATTTATTAGGTGATGAGGGCAGTGGTTATCATTTAGGAAAGCTCGCAATTCGTTCTATTCTACAAGCACAGGATCAAAATGTAGCGTTAAGGCCCTTTCAAAAAGCAATTTTAGATTTCATTAAAGTGAAGCATCCTGAAGAATTAATCACAACCATTTACAGTAGTTCAAATCCTGTGACGGTCATTTCTTCCGTAAGTAAAATTGTCATCAATGCATATGAGGAAGATGATGTCGCAAAGACTATTATTTCAACTGTTCTTGAGGCACTACTTGCATTAGTCAAATCGGGTTATGAACGAATGGATATTATGAAGCCGCTAGTATTACATGGAGGGCTGTTTTCGGATGAGTCGTTTTACCGAGATTTTGTTCAAATTATCTCTAGTAATTATCCAAAACTAATAGTGAAGAAACCAAATGTTATTGGAGCTGTCGGGGCTTATATACTAGCGTTATTGGAAAGTGATGTATTTTTAGATGATGAGCGAAAGCAAAATATTCAACGAACATGGAGCCAATTAGAAATAAAATAGAACGAATATGTAATGAAATCTATTTTAATGATAACTAGTAGATAGTTTAAAGAGTTACCTTTAATGGTAGCTTTTTTTAATTGAAATTGTTTCTTGAAAAGACGTTGTTTTTAAATTTATGTGTTGTTAAAGTTAAGGTGTAATAATTTTCAGAAAACTAAAAGGTTTGGTATTACTGAAATAATGAAGCAAATTTAAAATAGTAAACACAAAGGGGAAATGAAAAAATGAAAAATGTATATATTTTAGACGGTGCACGTACGGCATTTACAGCATTTGGGGGCTCATTTGCTTCTGTGGATGCAGTGCAACTAGGGACAAAAACAGCAATTGAAGCATTAAAGCGCTCTGGTATTACACCAGAACAGGTGAATCATGTTATATATGGTGGGGTTATTACATCAAGTGCAAACTCAGCGTATTTAGCGCGTCATATTGGTCTTTATACTGGTGTACCTCAAGAAGTGCCAGCATTAACATTAAATCGTTTATGTGGTTCTGGTATGCAGTCTGTTATTTCAGCAGCACAAATGATTCAGTTAGGCGAAGGGGATGTCGTACTAGCTGGTGGTGCTGAAAATATGTCGCAATCACCGTATTCAAACTATGAACAGCGCTTTAATGGATCGAAAATGGGGAATTTACAATTTACTGATATGCTACAAGCAACATTAACTGACCAATTTACAGGTTCCGGCATGGGCTTGACCGCAGAAAAATTAGCAGAGCAATATGAGATTTCACGTGAGGAGCAAGATATTTTTGCGATTCTTTCTAATGACCGAGCAGCACTGGCGCGGGCAGAAGGAAAGTTTGCTAAGGAAATTGTCCCGGTAGTTATTCCTACACGAAAAGGTGAAGTTATTGTCGATACAGATGAGCATATTAAGGAAGGTACAACACTTGAAGGATTGGCAAAATTACGTCCTGCATTTAAAAAGGACGGTACAGTAACAGCAGCAAATGCTTCAGGAATTAATGATGGCGCAGCTTCGGTAGTGGTAGCAAGTGAGGAATTTGTACAGCAACAAAATTTAAACCCAATTGCACGTATTGTAAGCTGGGGGATTGCGGGCGTTGATCCAACAATTATGGGCATTGGTCCTGCACCAGCAATTCGTGAAGCATTGAAACGTGCCAATTTAACATTAGATGATATGGATTTAGTAGAAATTAATGAAGCATTTGCGGCGCAATATATTGCGGTAGAAAAAGAGCTCGGCTTAGACCGTGACAAAACAAATGTGAATGGTGGCGCAATTGCACTTGGGCATCCTGTTGGTGCGAGTGGTACACGCATTATTTTAGCGGTGGCTTACGAACTACAACGTCGAAATGGTCGTTATGCCATTGCCAGTCTTTGCATCGGTGGTGGACAAGGAATTGCATTAATTATTGAGCGTATGTAAATTTATGTAGAGCTTGTCCGGAAAGTGATTTCTGGACAAGCACCTTTTATATTTTTCAAAAGTTTTAGAGAACATGCAAATTACACCTACGTTCATGGAATATGGTACACTGAAATCAATGAATAAAAGGTGGTAAAACAATATGTCAGTTATCAATTTACTAAAGGAAACACTTCAAAATAAATGGTCGTTTGATGCGACAATGAAAATTCAGGAAGAGATGATTCCAGCAATGCTTGACGGAAAAGACATTGTGGCAGAATCTCCAACGGGCTCGGGGAAAACATTAGCTTATACACTACCAATTTTAAATAAAGTAGATGGTTCAAAAAAGCAAACACAAGCATTAATCGTAGCGCCATCACAAGAATTAGCAATGCAAATTGTTGAAGTAATCCGTCAGTGGACAGAGGGCACAGATATTACAGTACAACAATTAATCGGTGGTGCGAACTCAGCTCGACAAATTGAAAAATTAAAGAAAAAGCCAACAATTGTTGTTGGTACACCAGGACGCTTAAACGAATTAGCGCGCCAAGGAAAATTAAAATTAAAAGAAATCGAAACCGTTGTTTTAGATGAATGTGATCAGCTACTAAGCCGTGAATACCGCGTTGTTGTAAAATCATTCATCGAGGGTGCGGCTTTCGGTCGTCAAGTGGTAGTTGTTTCAGCAACTATTACAGAGGAGATTAAACTTGTAGCAGAGCGTTTAATGTTTGAGCCAGTCGCAATCAAAATCAATCCAGAAGACATGGTGAAATTCGGCAAGGTCGTGCATTCTTTTGTTAAGGTGGAAGAGCGAGACAAAACAGATATGCTACGCCGCTTAGCGAATATTGAAGGCGTGCGGGGGTTAGCGTTCGTCAACAATATCGACCAAGTATTAATGAAACAAAGCAAGCTTGAATATAGGGATGCTCCAATTGTAGCGCTGCATTCAGATATGAAAAAAGAAGAGCGTAAAAAAGCACTAGATGCATTCCGTAATGGCGAGGCACGAATTTTAATCGCAACGGATATTGCGGCTCGTGGCTTAGATATTTCTGGTTTAACACATGTTGTTCATGTCGATGTTCCACGCACGATTGAACAATATACACACCGCTCTGGTCGTACGGGTCGTGCGGGTGCGGATGGTGAAGTATTAACATTACTTTCTTATAAAGATGAAAAAACGTATAAAAAATGGTTGCGCGAATTATCATTAAAAGGCGTGCAAAAAGTATGGAACCGTGGTGAATTCATTGAAGGCAATGCGAAAACGGTAACGGCTTCAAAAGCATCATCAGCTCCAGCGACAAAAGCAGAAAAAAAACCGTATCAATCAAAAACAGGTAAAAAAGGTATGAAATTCAGTAAGAAGAAGGAGAAATAACAGATGACATTTGAAGAAAAATTAGAGCAATTTGCAGAGTTAGCCGTAAAAATTGGCGTTAATGTTCAAAAGGGTCAATATTTATTAATCAACACTTCTACTGATACGTTAGATTTCACACGTATCGTTGTAAAGAAAGCTTATGAGGCAGGCGCTGGGCGTGTGCATGTCAACTTAACAGATTCATGCTTCGAGCGTGCCTATTATGAAAATGTTACAGTTGAAGAAACTGCAAATTTCCCGAAATGGACTGTTGCACAGCGTGAAGAATTAATTGAGCGTAAAGGTGCATTACTGTGGATCGACGCGGAAAATCCGGATTTATTAGCAGGGATTGATGTTGAAAAAATCGGTGCACAACAAAAAGCGGCGGGTACAGCATTAGTAAACTATCGTAAAGCAGTTATGAACGACGATATTGCATGGTCAATCATCGCTGTACCATCACCCAAATGGGCAGCTAAAGTATTCCCAGAGTTACCTGAAAACGAGCAGGTAGACGCTTTATGGGAAGCAATTTTCAAAACAGTTCGTATCGGAGAAGGTAATGCCGTAGAAAACTGGGAAGGTCATATCACGAATCTACATGCGCGTGCAGATCAGTTAAATGCGAAGAAATATGCAAAACTACACTACACTGCTCCAGGCACAGATTTAACTATTGAATTACCTGAAAAGCATTTATGGAAAAGTGGTAGTAGCAAAACACCTGCTAATACAACATTTATTGCCAATATGCCGACTGAAGAGGTATTTACATTACCGGCGAAATTTGGCGTGAATGGCTATGTTTCTAATACAAAACCACTTGTTTATAAAGGGAATATTATTGACGATTTTAAGCTCACATTTGAAAAAGGGAAAATTGTTGGTGCAGAAGCTAAGGTTGGTCAAGATTTACTGCAACAATTAATCGATTCAGATGAAGGCTCTCGATATTTAGGTGAGGTAGCATTAGTGCCACACGAATCACCTATTTCAGCGTCGAATATTTTATATTACAATACCTTATTCGATGAAAACGCCTCGAACCACTTAGCGATTGGTGAAGCTTACCCAACTTGCTATGAGGGTGGTAAGGAGCTAGAAAAAGGACAATTAGAGACATTAGGTATTAACACGTCAATTACGCATGAAGATTTCATGATTGGTAGTGCGGAAATGAATATCGACGGAATTTTAGCAGATGGCAGAGTCGAACCAATCTTCCGTAAAGGAAATTGGGCATTTTAATTCTAATGGTTTCTATGTGAAACCGATTGAAAATAATAACGCTTAAGACGGAATGTATGCAGAAATGTAAATGATTTTTTATGGGTGAGGTGAAGTGATGCGCAAGTGTTTGTTCGCGCTACTAATTTGTTTATTGTTACCGGCACAAGCTATGGCAAATGAACGTGAAGTATATATCGCGCTTGGCGATTCTTTAGCAGCAGGGCAAACACCGTATTCACAAATCGATGCGGGTTACACGGATTTTATTGCATTACAACTTCAAAAGAAAGGGAAGCTAGCTCATTTTACAAAAGAGCTTACTTTCCCTGGATATCGTGTAAGTGATGTAATTGATACTGTTAAGTCTGAGCAAGCCGCGTTGTTACTTCAAGATGCCACGGTCATTACCATTTCTGCAGGTGCTAATGATTTATTACCGTTAATCGCGCATAATCCGAATCAAGGGACATTGAATTTTTCACAACTCAATGCAAACTTGGCGTTAAATAATGTGCGTGAAGAAATAGCTCAATTGCTGCTGCTTGTACGTGAACTTGCGCCAAAAGCAGATGTATATGTAGTAGGTTACTATTTCCCATATGTCAGTGTTCATCAAGAGCAAGTAGGGGGAGCAGCCGCAGCGCTAAAATTATTGAATGATATTTTGGCGCAAGAGGCAAAGCGAGCAAGCATGATCTTTGTTGATGTATATGATAGCTTCGAAGAAAATCGAGGGAATTATTTAACGAATAATAATGATGTACATCCCAATCAACTCGGTTATTTAATAATGGCGAATGCGATACTGCGAAGATATAGCGGAGATGATTCGTTACAATTGCAGGCTAGCGAATTACCAGCACCTAACCCAAAAAGCTTTGAACAAATGCTACGGCTACGTGAACAATTTCAAAGTAAGACGGTAGCCATTCATAATGTCAAAGCACCATTAGCAATATATGTTTAACAATTATATAAACAAAACACCACAATATACGAACGAGTATTCGTATATTGTGGTGTTTTTGATGGCACTCATGTACACTAAAAATAAGATCTTTTGACTAGGAGGCGTCACTCATGAAAATCTTTCATACAGCAGATTGGCATTTAGGAAAACTTGTACAAGGTGTAGCGATGACAGAAGATCAGGCGTACATTCTACAACAATTTATTGAGGAAATTAAAATTGAAAAACCCGATGTTGTGATGATTGCTGGTGATTTATATGATCGCTCTGTTCCGCCAACAGAGGCAATTCAACTGTTAAATAAAATATTTAAGCAAATATTAATCGACGAAAAAACGCCTATTGTTGCGATTGCAGGAAATCATGATAGCGCAACACGTTTAAATTTTGGTAGTGATTTAATGAAGGCAAGTGGCTTGCATTTAGTTGGTCATTTAGAAAATGACATAGAGCCAGTTATCCTGCAGGATGAATTTGGCGAGGTGCATTTTTATTTAGTACCATTTGCAGAACCTTCCACAGTGCGCATTCTTTTTGACGATGATTCGATTACAACGCATGAAGCGGCAATGGCTAAAATTATTGATCACATTAAAGGGAAGCTTGATTCGACGAAGCGCAATATTATTATGGGACATGCCTTTATTACGAAGGACGGTATGCCGGAACTAAACACAAGTGATTCCGAGCGCAAATTAACGATTGGTGGTACAGAATGCATCAATGCAGCGCTATTTGAGCCGTTTTGCTATACAGCGCTTGGTCATTTGCACCAAGCCCATTTTGTTGCGAATGAAACGATCCAATATTCAGGTTCCCCACTTAAATATTCGGAATCGGAAGTGACGCATAAAAAAGGCTTTTTAATGCTTGATTTAGCTCAGGACGGCACAGTTACGATAGAGAAAAAGCTGCTCGTACCGAAACGTGAAATGCGCATTGTAAAGGGTTTATTAGACGATATTTTACAACATACGAAAAGTGACGATTATGTATTTGTGAAGCTAGAAGATGAAGGCTATGTTAAAGGGGCAGCGGGACTTGTGCGTACTGTGTACCCAAATGCACTGCACATCGAGCGCGTAGCCGTTTTTGCACAAATGGAGCAGCAATCAGCGACGATGAATCGTGTACAAATGGACGATTCAGAGCTATTTGAATTATTTTATAGTGAAATGACAGGTAAAGAACTTACAGCGGATATCAAATCTATTTATACAAATGTACTCCAACAATTACTTGATAACGAACGCGAAAAGCAGGAGGTGTAAATAAATGAAACCATTAAAATTATCTATGACGGCATTTGGTCCGTATAAAGACAAGGAAGTAATTGATTTTACACAGTTGCATGAACATGGTATTTTCGTCGTTTCGGGTTCAACAGGTGCAGGAAAAACGACGATTTTTGATGCGATTACATTTGCCTTATATGATGCAGGGAGCGGTGAAGACCGCGATAAATCCTTATTTTTAAGAAGTGATTTTGCTGATATCACAGTGGATACAGAGGTAGAACTTGAATTTGAGGTACGCGGACGTATATACCGTATTTGGCGAAAGTTTGGTCATGACGGAGACCGTGCAAAGCGTGAGTTTTATGATATTACAGGCGGTCAGATAATACCTGCTGTTGAAAAATTCCAAGTAAAGCTCGTACAAGCAAAGGTTGAGGAATTGATTGGTTTAACGCAATCACAATTTAACCAAATTGTGATGCTACCACAAGGTGAATTCCAAAAGCTCTTAACATCAGAGTCTAAGCATAAGGAAGAGATTTTCCGTAAAATTTTCAAAACCGAGCGCTTTACAAAAATGGTAGAGCTACTGCGTGATAAAAAGAAACAAGCAGATAAATTGTACGAGCATGCACAAATGCAGCAGGACCATACCATTCAAGAAATAAAATCGCGTTTACCAGAACGTGAATCGGCATTATTTGTCGCAATTAACTATGATGCGATTAATATGTATCAAATAAAACAGGGGCTTATAGAAGAACAAGGCTTTTATGAGCAACAATCAACCGAGCTTTCACAACAATATGAACAAGTAAAAGGACTTGCAACAAAGTTAAATATACAGTTTAGTGAGCAAAAGCTTATTAATGAACGTATTGAACGCTTTATGCAACGTCAAACCGAGCTTTCACGTTTACAGCAACAACAAAATGAAATGGCAGCGCAGGAAGAACGATTACTGCTTGCACAAAAAGCTCATCAAATTGAGCCACTGGAGCGCGAATTAACCAAGCTAAAATCACAGCTTCAGTCAGCAACGACGGCAGTAGAAAAGGCTAAATTAGAATCCGAACAAGCCAAGCAGCAACTTATTACGGCAACACTAGCCTATGAAAACGTGCAGAAGGATGAAGCATTATTAGAAACGTATACAAAAAATATTTCGCAGCTTGAACAAATAATTCCTATTTATGAAACAATTGATATTCAGCGCAATCATGTCGATCAGCTAAAGGCTCAGCAGCTTAAAGCACAAACCTTATATGATAATTTACAGGGGGAATTGGTTGAATTAAAGCTACAGCAACAAAACCAACAAAATGTTGTAACAGTGCTTGAACAGGCTGTAGCACAGTATGAACAAACATTTGAAGCTCATGCCACAGCAACACGCAATGTTGAGCTTGTAAAAGAGACAGCAAAACTGCAAATGAACATAGAGCTATTAAAGGCTGATGCGTTGTCTAAGGAGCAACAAGCAACAAAAGCTGAGCAAGCCTTACATGCGGTAGAGCAACAAATTCGTAGCAATCAGGCCGCCTTTTTAGCTGCCTCATTGCACAATGGGGATGCTTGCCCGGTATGTGGTAGTACAGAACATCCAGCTATTCATAATAGTGAAATGCTTCAAGTGGATGACACGCAAATAGAGCAATTGCGACAACAATCAGATGCAGCTCGCCAAAGCTATTATCAAGTACAATCAAAACTTGAAATTGAGCAACAAACAAATACTGAAAAGCATAACCAAATACAACGCCAGCAATTACAGCTAGAGGCATTAGCACAGTATGAGGAACAGCTACAAACATTAGCTTCACATCTAGCAGATTTGCGAGTAAAGCAACAGCAATTAACAACTGAACGCACACAGCTAGAACAATTCAACGAAAAGCGTGAAGTAATTCAAGGGCGTCTTGAAAAAGGACAGGCATACGTTCAAGAAATTCAGACGCAGCTAGCACAGGAAAAGGGCAAACTTGAGCAAAGTGAGCTATCATTGTTACCACAATTTACTACAGTTGCTGAAGTTCAAATTGCTTTATCCAATCAACTTCAGCAGCATCAATCATTAAAGAACGAGTTAAAGCGAGCTTTCGATGCATTGCAACAGGCACAATTACAGCAAAATTCAAGTGAGGTCAATCAGCTACATGAGGTGAATCATTTATCGGATAAGCAGCATGAGCATGAATTAGCACATATTGCATTTGCAACGTCATTGCAAAACGAACACTTCTCATTAGAAAGCTATCAACAAGCATTATTAGCAGAGCAAGCACAGCATGAAATTCGTCAGATGCTTGAAGCGTACAAGCAACAGCTGCATACATTAACGGCGCAAATTACTGAAGACCAGGAGCAGCTTGAAGGAAAGCAGCTTGCGGATTTAACTGAGCTTCAACAACACCTAACAACATTAAATAACGAACAAGATGAGCGTTATGCAGCGATGAAGCAAACGGAATCCTATGGAACACAATGCCTAACAACATTACAGAAGCTTGAACAATCTGCAGACCAGATTGAAAGCTATAAAGTAAAATTACAGCAAATGGAGCATGTATATGATCTTGTGCGTGGTCAAAATGATGCGAAAATCAGCTTTGAACGCTTTGCACAAATTGGCTATTTAGAAAAGGTAACGCATGCCGCAAATGAACGCTTACGGATTTTATCAAATGGTCAATATTTCCTGAAATCTACTGGGCGTAAAGAGGGTAATGCGCAAAGTGGTTTAAGTATTGATGTTTATGATAGCAATACAGGGCAAACACGTGATGTTAAAACGTTGTCTGGTGGCGAAAAATTCAATGCTTCATTATCCTTGGCACTTGGGATGGCGGATGTTATTCAAAGTGTACAAGGAAGTGTGCATATAGATACGATGTTTATCGATGAAGGTTTTGGTACGCTCGATGAGGAGGCGTTACGCCGTGCGATTGATATTTTAATTGACCTTCAGCAAACAGGACGACTTATCGGTATTATTTCGCATGTCGCCGAATTAAAAGCAGCAATGCCAGCGATTTTACAAGTGAAAAAGTTAAAAGAAGGTCATAGTACAACTGAAATTATTGTGAAGTAAAAGAAACGAAGGGCTTGTCCGGAAAGTAATTTCTGGACAAGCCCTTTGCACTAAGGATGGAGACTAGCAAAAAGCTAGTCGTGAATGCGTTGTCACAGGACCTGATGTTTTTAGCATTCGTTCTTTACTTGCGAACACCGAGAAAAACAACCTACAGCGGATAATTAACACATGAGTGGAGCACTGTCCAAAAAGTTAACACTTTTAGGACAGTTCTTTAGTTTCTTTATTTTTTAGGAGTCCGTGGAATGTTTGGTTGTTTTGGTGTTGAACGATTATCGAGAACTTTTTTTATAATTGGGTAAACGATCGGTCCGTATTTGATGGCTGTTTTAATAACTTTATTTAACTTCATGAATGACACTCCTTAATGAAACGGAAATTGTATTAAAAATATACCCAATAATTGGGCCATATTAAACATTAGCGTAATACTTTAATGGCTTGCACAAGATTCCAAATCGCAATCGCAAATGAAATGACTGCCAAAATGATGAAACCAATAAAAATCCAACCTTCAAATAAGTTACCCGGTCCGTAAAAATTACTATCTGTAACTACAAATACAATAAATGAAATAAAGTAAATAATACCTAAAACAATCGGAAATAGCTGTGAAATAAAAGCCCGTTTGTTATGATGTTTGACAAAATCATCCTTTGTCACGAAAAAAACGATAAGTGGTAAAATAAACGGCGCAAAATAGAAGCTTAAATAGCCAAGTGCACTTAATCCCTTTGATTGATTCATAAAAATCCACTCCTTTTAATTCATCATACGGATAAGGTGAAAAATAGTTTCAAAGAAAGAGGTTGAAAATTGTCACATTATTGGCTACAATGATTGTGTTCAAACAATAGTATCGAGATGTACCACAAGGGGGGCCGATTAAGTCGGCTGAGATTGCGCACGGATATTGCGCTGACTCTTTGAACCTGTAAGTTAGCACTTGCGTAGGGATGTGGATAGAAACCGACTGTTCAAGCAATGGTTAGGATTTTATCCTAATTATTGCTTTTTTTTGCTTTTCTATTCCTTCTTTAACTTCTGTTACATCGGAAAAAGAAAGGGGCTTTGTTATGGACAAAAAGAAATTATTAATGCTGGTTGAAATTGCCATATTTGCAGGTATCGGAATTGTGTTAGATCAATTTTCATTTAAACTGTGGGCACAAGGTGGTTCGATTAGCTTTGTGATGTTACCAATTATGCTGATGGCGATTCGTTGGGGATTAACTGCTGGGCTTGCGACAGGTCTTATTATTGGCGTATTACAAATAATGTTTGGCGGGTATATTGTACATTGGTTCCAGGCAATTTTAGATTATGGTCTTGCCTTTACAGTAGTAGGATTGGTCGCAGTGATCCGTAAACCATTATTACAGGCAGCAAAAAGCGTAGATAAAAAGAAAATGACAATTTATATTGTACTTGGTGCACTATTAGGAGGAACATTACGTTTTATTTCGCATTTACTTGCGGGTGTGGTGTTCTTTAAAGAATATGCTGGTGATGATAATGTTTGGATTTATTCAATTATTTATAATGGTTCATACATGCTACCGGCAACAATTTTGACTGCGGTAATTGCTGTGTTGTTATTTACAACAGCACCAAGGTTATTACAAACATTTAAATAAGTAAAAAAAGGTGTAGTTCAAATAGCGAACTACACCTTTTTTCATTCAATACTTTATTATTGGGTTTATCGCCTTACATTTTCATATCTGAAATATAATTTTGTACCGTGCATCGTTGTATGATTTGACGAGCTATTCAAGCAGACAAAAAAATGCAATTACAGCCATAAAACCAACTACGCCGTAAAGTCATATATTATTAAGAAAACTTTCACGATTGAACCATATGAACTTTTGATGGAAATCGGATGCTGATAACGTCTTGATAAACGTTGCAAGAATGGCATGAATGAGTATGATTAATATGCTAACAAGCGATAAAAAAATTCATCGGTTTTCGATAGCTCTAATGATGTGTGCGAGGGCATAAATTGCTAAAAAAATGATCACGAAAAAGGGGCATAGATCTGTTATTAAATAAATATAAATCGGTTGCATGGCATCCACCTTAATCATGTATTATCTCCTTTTATATTCCTTAGATTATCCTGCGTAAACAGTTGTTTTATTGAAGCGTTTATTCGTATAATGAATTTTAAGTATGTTATAGTTAGGGGTAGAGTTTTAAGAGGAAGGAAGTTACACATGATTGTTACAACTCAAGAAGAAATTCAAGCGTTTAAAAAAATCGGACGCATTTGTGCAGAGATTCGTGAAGCGATGAAAGCTGCGACAGTACCAGGTGTTACAACAAAAGAGTTAGATGAAATTGCAGGTCGTATGTTTGCAGAGGCGGGGGCTATTTCAGGTCCAAAAGGCGAATATGATTTCCCTGGATATACATGTATTTCAGTAAACCACGAAGTTGCACACGGGATTCCAGGTAGCAAAGTGATCCAAGAAGGTGATATCGTAAACATCGACGTATCAGGCTCTTTAGATGGTTACTTTGCAGATACAGGGATTTCTTTTGTAGTAGGTGAAGGGTATGAAGAAAAAGAAAGACTTTGTGCAGTAGCTAAAGCTGCTTTTGATCGTGCAATGACAAAAGTAAAAGCAGGTTCAAAGTTAAACCAAATTGGTAAAGCTGTTGAGCGTGAGGCATATGCAAACGGATTAACTGTGATTATGAACTTAACTGGGCATGGTTTAGGGAAATCTTTACACGAAGCACCAAACCACGTATTAAACTATTATGACCCATCTGATAGCCAATTAATGAAAGAAGGTATGGTATTAGCAGTAGAACCGTTCATTTCTGCAAAGGCTGAACATATCGTTGAATCAGGGGACGGCTGGACATTTGTAACGCCGGATAAATCATTAGTAGCTCAAATTGAACACTCAATTATCGTTACTAAAGGTGAGCCAATTATTTTAACTTCTTTGGAAGACTAGTATATAGAAAAACGTGAAGGCTTATTTAACAAGCTTTTCACGTTTTTTTATTTGTAATAGAAAGGGCCGAAGTAGATATCTTTATTGCCACTTTAATTCATTACATTATCGATTACCATTTCTATACACTTTCAAGTAAAATGGAAGTAGCAATATTTAGGAGGGTATAAAAAATGAAGAAATTAAAAGACTTGGATTTATCAATAGAATTAGACAAAAAAATGTATAAAAAGAAAATTAAAATGTTGCAATATGAAATACTAAATGCACAGCAGTTTTTATTTAATAACAAAATCGGATTAATCATTGCATTTGAAGGAATGGATGCAGCAGGGAAAGGCGGCGCCATTAAGCGTTTAACAGAGCGTGTGGACCCACGTGGACTACTTGTAACGCCTATTTCTGCACCACAGCCTCACGAAAAGCGCTATCATTATATGCACCGTTTTTGGAGAAAGCTTCCTCAGCACGGGCAAATCGCGATTTTTGACCGTTCTTGGTATGGACGTGTCTTGGTAGAACGTATCGAAGGCTTTGCTACAGAGGAAGAATGGAAACGTGCTTACGGTGAAATTAATGACTTTGAAAAGCAATTAACTGATGAAGATTACATCATGATCAAATTCTGGATTCATATTGATGAAGATGAGCAATTAAAACGTTTCAATGAACGTGCACATGATCCATACAAAGCATGGAAACTAACAGATGAAGACTGGCGTAACCGTGAAAAATTTAGCTTATATAGCGAAGCCGCAGACGAAATGTTTGCAAAAACGGATACAGAAAATGCACCGTGGTGTTTAATTCCTGGGAATAATAAGCTGTATGCACGCGTACAAGTATTAAAAGAAGTAATGGCACATATCGAAAAAGAAGTGGCACGTCGTGGCTTACACATTACAAATGTATTAGAAAGGCAGCAAGAAGAAATAGAAGCAGCAGAGCATGAAGAAGTAGCAACAACAGGGGAAGCTGTGGTAGCTCAAGTGAAAAAGAACAAGGTCAAAAAGAAAAAGTCAAAATGAAAAAATTTAAAATGATCTCGAGAAAAAGTTTATGTGATATTGAAGGTGAATCAATGTGGGAAGCCTATTTAACTTTTTAAAAAAGAAGGAGGGTCCAATGGTACAACTTACAGGTCAAAACTGTTCGTTACGTACGTTTACACCATCTGATGCAAGAGCATTAGCTCAACTGTTAGCAGACAATAAATTTTATTGGTCTACTTATGAACCATTGCATCGCGATGAGTTTTATACAGAAGAGGCTCAATATCAAAAGATTTTAGAAAGTCTTCAACTTCTTCAAGCGAATCGAGAATTTTCATTTGGCATTTTTGATCATGGTAGCCAGCGACTAATTGGGCATATTTCTTTGTATTCGATTAAGCGCTTACCATTCTCAAGCTGCTTTGTAGGCTATTCGATGGATGAACGTTATATCGGTCGTGGAATTACGACTGAAGCTGTTCGATTATTGTTGGAATTTGGCTTTAATAGGTTAAATATTCATCGGATTGAAGCGTATGTGGCGCCGCAAAATTTAGCATCAGTTAAGGTATTAGAAAAATCAGGCTTCACTCGCGAGGGGCTACTTAGACAATTGCTATTTATTAACGGGGTGTGGGTTGATCATTATATGTATGCTATTTTACAGGATGAATATAAAAAAATGAATTTAAAAAAACGCGGCTGAAAATAGTTCAGCCGCGTTTGTGTTATTTAATGAATAGAGCAGTTAAAGATTTTTTATGCTTTATTGCCGTCAGTTACTAAGTCTAACTTGCCTGTCTCTGGATCAATAACTAAGCCGTGCACTGGTACACCAGCTGGCATTAGAGGGTGACTTCTTACTAAATCCACACTTTTTAGTACACTTGTTTTGACATCGCCAAAACCACGTAGCCACTGGTCTAAATTAACACCAGAATAATTTAAAATATCGATTGTTTCTTGCTTTACCCCTCGTTCTAGCATGTGACCAACCATTACGTCTGGATCCACGGCACTCATTCCGCAATCGTAGTGCCCGATGATGTATATTTCGTCTGCTTTTAATTCGTATACGGCAACAAGTAAGCTACGCATAATCCCACCGAATGGATGGTTGACAATTGCCCCAGCACTTTTGACAACCTTCACATCACCATTACGTAAATTCATTGCTTTAGGTAATAATTCTACTAAACGCGTATCCATACACGATAAAATAACAATTTTTTTATCAGGGTATTTTGTCGTTGCATACGCTTCATATTGTTTTTCATCAACAAATTGTTGGTTATATTCTAAAATTGATTGTAAAGCTGACATAATTTTTTAATCCCCTTTCGATTTCTACTTATTTTAAAATATAATTTAGATAATTCAAATTAATCGACATATTTAATGAGAATTTTAATGAAAATAAAGCGAACTTATGTCGAAAAAAGCAAAAAAACAACCGCCCTATAATAAGAGCGGTTGTGAAAAATTTTAATGATGGTGATGTCCATCGTTTGATTTTTCGTTTGAAGCGAATGTACCTGCTTTTGAATCTACTACGACAGATTCGTGAGATTGTAACCCCATACGTAAATACTGAATGAACATAATTAGGAAAACAATAAGAACGATAGAGAATCCAAATACTAACGTGTAGTAATCAGATAAAAATGGATGACGGTGATCAAACATCATAAAAACTCCTCTCTGCAATATAATAAGAATCATTATCCAATTATAACCTAATGAATTGGAACATTGTAGGGGATTTTATGGTTTTAATATAGAATAAATTGTAATTATGGCGACATCTTGAAATTTCGAATTCGATTAAAATGCCCAGTTCCCGTTACGGAATACAGGTTCAGCCGTACCTGCTGCTGTAATACCATCAATATTCATTTTGTCAGAGCCAATCATAAAGTCAACATGTGTAATACTTTGATTTAAGCCATTTGCTAATAAATCTTCACGTGACATCGTTTTGCCACCTTCTAAACAGAATGCATAAGCGCTACCGATTGCTAAGTGGTTTGATGCATTTTCATCGAATAATGTGTTATAGAATAAAATATTCGATTGCGAAATTGGCGATTGGAACGGAACTAATGCAACTTCGCCCAAGTAGTGAGAGCCTTCATCAGTAGCCACTAAGTTTTTAAGAACTTCTTCACCTTGCTCTGCTTCAACGTTTACAATGCGTCCATTTTCAAATGTGATTTTGAAATTGTCGATAATGTTACCGCCGTAGCTAAGTGGTTTTGTGCTTGATACATACCCGTTTACACCGTCTTTATGAGGTACTGTGAACACTTCTTCTGTTGGCATATTTGCCATGAATTCTTCACCTTTTTCATTCACGCTGCCAGCTCCACACCATAAATGACCTTTAGGAAGCTCAATTGTTAAATCTGTGCCTGGTGCTGTGTAATGTAATTTTGCATAGTTTTTTTCGTTTAAGTAATCTACTTTTTCGTGTAAGTTATCGTTGTGAATTGCCCATGCTTTTACAGGGTTTTCTAAGTCAGAACGAGTCGCTTTGAAAATCGCATCCCATAGTGCATCGACTTGTTCTTCTTTAGGTAAATCTGGGAATACCTTGCTAGCCCATTGTTCTGATGGTGCTGCGATAACAGTCCAACTAATTTTATCTGCTTGTACATATTGTCGGTATTTATTTAAAGCCATACCAGCCGCTTTTTGAGCGCTTGCAATTTTATTAGAATCAATTCCTGAAAGTAAATCAGGGCTTTGAGAAACAATGCTCATAAATGCTGCACCTTGTTCTGCTAACCATTCACGTTCCTGAACTTTCCAAGGAGGGAAGAAATCAAAACTATCTTCTTGAGCTAGTTCAAAACGAGTACGTGCAATAATATCATCTGTATAGTCGACAAATACTTGTTTTGCGCCATTTTCATAGGCAATTTTAGTAACTTTTTGAACAAATGGTGCAGCCTCGATAGAAGCAGCAATGTATAAATATTGATTCGTCTGGATATTAACGCCTGTTTTTACTGCTAATTCAGCATAATTTGCTAAATTTCTTTCAAAATTTGAGTTCATTTGAATCATTCCTCCGATAATTGAATAATAAAATTGGTTTTTTTTGATACATTATAATCAAAATTACAGAAAACAACAGAAAAATCCAATAATGCATCGAAAAAAAATTTTTTTGCCTTTATACTAGTGTATAGGAAGTTAATAAAAAGTTAAATAGACCGAAATAAGAAAAGACATAGTAATTTGGAGGTACTACATAATGGATATTTCATCACTTGTTGGGATTATTATTGCCTTTGTAGCCCTATTAGTAGGGATGTTTTTAAAAGGCGTAGGTCCTGAAGTATTAATCAACCCTGCTGCAATTTTAATCATCATTTTTGGTACAATTGCCGCTGTAACAATCGCATTCCCTATGAAGGAATTAAAAAGAGTTCCAAAGCTTTTCAAAATTTTATTTACAGAAACAAAATTAGCGAGTGATATTGAATTAATTAAAATGTTTTCACAATGGGCAGATTTAGCTCGCCGTGAAGGATTATTAGCGCTTGAAAGTAAAGCGGCTGAAATTGAAGATCCATTCTTAAAAAATGGTTTAACATTAGCGATCGATGGTCAAAACGCTGACTACATTCGCGATGTGTTAACAGAAGAAGTAGAAGCAATGGAAGACCGCCATGCTTCAGGGGCGGGGATATTCTCACAAGCTGGTACATACGCTCCAACGCTAGGGGTATTAGGTGCGGTAGTTGGCCTTATTGCTGCCTTAAAAGATATGTCCGATATTGATAAACTAGGACATGCCATTTCAGCAGCGTTCGTGGCAACATTACTCGGTATTTTCACGGGGTACGTTCTATGGCACCCATTTGCAAACAAACTAAAGCGTAAATCAGCTGTTGAGGTAAAGCAAAAGTATATGATGGTTGAAGGAATTTTATCAGTACTTGAAGGTGAAGCACCTCGTGTAATTGAACAAAAATTAGCTTCGTACTTAACAATGGAAGAGCGTAAGCAAATTACGGAAAGCGGGGCGGGTGGCCTTGGCAAAGAAGCATAAAAAACATAAGAAGCATGAGGAGCACATGGATGAATCCTGGCTAGTGCCTTATGCGGATATTTTAACGCTGCTATTAGCGCTTTTTATCGTACTGTTTGCATCGAGTACGGTTGACCAAAATAAGTTAAATCAAATGTCTGCCGTGTTCAATGACATTTTTACGAGTGGCACAGGTGTAATGGATAATCCAGCAGTTATACAAACACCAAATGGCTCAACTTCTGATATTCAATCAGGGGCCTCTAAATATATGGAGGACCAAGAACGTTTAAAAGAATCGCAAAACCGAGTGGATGAGTTTATTGCAATTAATGAATTAGAAAAACAATTCGAAACAAAATTAACTGAAGAAGGTTTATTAATTACGATTCGTGATAGCGTATTGTTCGATACAGGTCGAGCAGATGTAAAAGCTGAATACGATTCTATTGCAGATGAATTATCAAAGTTATTAATGTTCGATCCGCCACGTAATATTGTTATTACAGGGCATACAGACAATGTACCAATCAATACAAACGAATTTGATTCTAACTGGGATTTATCTGTTATGCGTGCGGTTAACTTCATGAAGGAAGTTGTCGCTGAAAACAAAGAATTAGACCCAAAATACTTCAGTGTAAAAGGCTTTGGGGAATATAGCCCAATTGCTTCAAATGACACAGAAGAAGGGCGTGCAAAGAACCGCCGAGTTGAAGTACTCGTACAACCACGTGTAACCGAAGCTGGAGAAGTAATTGTTGAATAGTGAGAGAACTGACCAAAAAGTGTATACTTTTTGGTCAGTTTCTGTTTTATGTGTGAATTATCGGCTAAGGACAGTGGTCAGAAGAGAGATGAATGAGCTGTAATAATGTGTGCCAATGCATTTATAATCAGTAGCTTCTATACTCGGCGCAAAAAATTGCACAGAAACTAATTTCTGTGCAATTTTTTTTTTGACATCTTTTAAACAAAAGTTTATAATTACAAACAAATGTTTAATTGTGAGGTGAGGCTATTGAATGAAAAAGGAAAATTAGTGTTTCAGCTAATTAAAAAAAATCCTTATTTATCACAACAAGAAATGGCAGAGCAATTAGGTATGTCAAGGCCAGCTCTAGCAAATACGATTTCCTCGTTAATTAAACGAGGAGAAATAATTGGTCGTGCTTATGTTTTACCTGAAAAGAATCAAATTATTGCAATTGGTGGTGCAAATGTCGACCGAAAATTTTCGATTGAAGGCAACACACAGTTAGGAACATCTAATCCAGCATCTGTAACTGAAAGTGTTGGCGGCGTAGCACGAAACATTGCAGAAAATTTAGGGCGACTAGGTAACTTTGTATCACTATTAACGACACTTGGTGAAGACCATGACGGATTATTAATTGAGCAATCGAGTAGTGCTTATATTAATTTTGATTTGGTGGAAAAGGTAAAAGATGAATCTACTGGTTCATATACAGCAGTTTTAGACCACACTGGTGAGCTTGTTATCGCAATGGCTAACATGGCTATTTACGATAAGTTAACACCAAGTGTACTCAAGAAATGTGAGGCGACTTTGCAAAATGCAAGCTGCATCATTATTGATTTGAATTGTCCACTTGAAACGGTGCAATATGTAAAAGATTTTGCTACTCAGCATAATATTATTTTAGCGATTGTTCCGGTATCATCACCCAAAATGTCACGTATGCCAAAAGATTTGCAAGGTGTGAATTATCTAATTTGTAATCGAGATGAAGCTGAAGCCTACTTGCAACAAAAAGTAGAGACATATGAGCAATACGAGCAAGCAGTGCAGGGATTACTCGAAAAAGGAGTAGAGTATGTGCTGCTTACATTAGGGGACCAAGGTGTAATGGCAGGGCATGCAAATAACATCACGCATTTTAAAGCTGTTGTTACTGAAGATATTGTGGATGTAACTGGTGCAGGTGATGCATTTGTAAGTGCATATTTACATGGCATGTTAAACAATGAAACATTAGAAGAATCAGTTCAGCTAGGATTAATTAATGCATCAAAAACATTACAATCCGACAAAACTGTACGCACAGATTTATCTAAAAATAACTTAACTAATTGGAGGAATTTATAATGAAACAGTACTTATCATATTCTCAAGAGGTATTAGAAGCAAAAGAGAAAGGCTTACCAATCGTAGCTTTAGAATCAACAATCATCTCACATGGTATGCCGTACCCACAAAACGTAAAAACAGCTCGTGAAGTAGAGCAAATCATTCGTGATGGCGGCGCAGTACCAGCAACAATCGCATTAATTGATGGCCAAATTAAAATTGGTTTATCAGACGAAGAGTTAGAAATGTTTGGTAACGCTCAAGGTGTTGCAAAAGCATCTCGTCGTGATATCGGATACTTACTTGCAACGAAAAAAATGGGCGCAACAACAGTAGCAGCTACAATGATTTGCGCTGAATTAGCAGGAATTGAGTTATTCGTAACGGGCGGTATTGGTGGAGTTCACCGCGGTGCAGAAACAACAATGGACATTTCTGCTGACTTAGAAGAATTAGCAATGACTAACGTAGCTGTTGTATGTGCTGGGGCAAAATCAATTTTAGATATCGGGCTTACATTAGAATATTTAGAAACAAAAGGCGTACCAGTAATCGGTTATGGCACTGATAAGTTACCAGCATTCTACACACGTGAAAGTGACTTCGATGTAAACTTCCGTTCTGATTCACCAGAAGAAACAGCGGCAATTTTACGTACGAAATGGGATTTAGGCTTACGTGGGGGTGCATTAATTGCTAACCCAATTCCAGTAGAAGATTCAATAGAAGCAAGCTTTATTACTAACATTATCGAAAATGCATTAAAAGAAGCTGAAGCTAACGGTATTGCAGGTAAAAATGTAACGCCTTTCTTATTAGGTAAGGTAAAAGAGTTAACAGAAGGTAAATCATTAGACGCAAATATCGCATTAGTGAAAAACAATGCAGTTATTGGCGCGAAAATTGCTGTAGAATTAAATAAATAACTACTATTTCCTAGGGAATAATATAAAAGCTCGTCGAATTTTTTCGACGAGCTTTTTCGATGATTATTTACGTAGTGAACCTAGTTCAGCGACAATTGCGTTCATTTCGCTTGGGCTAAAGGAATCGCGTTTCATCACCATTTCATATAAATATTGTAGATCTTCGTATTTGTTTTCGTCGAATGCTTCTGATTGCATTGCATCGCCATTCGCCATACGAAGCTTGTCTTTAATTTGTTCGATCATATAAGCGACGTTTTCTTGTGTTGGATTGGATAAGTCCATAATTAGTTGCCCTGCCTTTCAAAGTATACCAAACAATCATTTCATGCACGGAGCAACTTGTCAACCTATTCAATTACGCCTCGGCGTAATTGCGTCTAGATTTTTTCAAGCTCGGGGCAACAGGACGTGGGTCAGTCAGCCGTTGTCACACGATGTGACGTCTTTAGGCTACTTCCTCTTTAAAGTTTCATCTAAAAAATCTGTGACATCCGCCGGGGGCTTGGGCCAACACGATGTTGGTCACTCAGGCGTTGCCGCACGACGCGGCGTTCTTAGCCTGTGTTCCCCTATTCAGCTAGGTTTAAAACCTCGCTGAATCAAGTAAAAGTAGCATGAATACTTTAAAAATTGGGTAACATTCGTTAAAATGAAATTAATTAGTTTTACAGGAAATTTGTAAGGGGTATGCAGCATGTATAAAGGAGAGATTTTAAATGAAAAGTAAATTGTTACCATTCATCGCGATTGGAGCAGTTGTTGGAGCAGCAATAAGCATGTTAGATAGGCAAACGCGAGAACATACTGTAGAAACAGCAAAAAAAGCAAAGGATACTGTTGCTTATTATGCTGAAAATCATGAAGAACTTAAAGCATTAGTTGAGTCAAAAGCAGAACAGGTACAATCGATTTATGGCGCAGTAAATAGCAATGTACAAGCACTAATACAAAGTGATTTTCAACAAATGCCGACAACAATTCTAAGTATGGTTTCTGAGACGATGAGTGCGTTCTCAAAAAAGGACGATCAACTAAGCTAAAAACCATTAGGGTGGTGGCTAGATGTCAAACAAAAGACAACAAAATGAAACGTTGGCACTCATTAAATCTTTCGTAGTAACTGATCCAACTCAAATCGATATATTAACAACAAAGGGCTTTTTTCAGGATTTAATACACCGTACAAAAAACAGTGATATGTCGGGAATGGGTGCACAATTAGCTTACTTTTTCTTATTATCATTTTTTCCAATGCTTATTTTTATGGTAACGCTTTTACCATATTTAAATTTAGAGCGGGGACAAGTTTTTGATTTTTTAAGTGATATTATGCCAGATGAGGTGTATAGCCTTATTGAGGGGACATTAATAGAGGTACTAAGCAGTCAAAATAGTGGATTACTTTCAATCGGGATTATTGGTACGGTATGGTCTGCTTCTAAAGGTGTAGATGCGCTCATGAAGGCATTGAACCGTGCTTATGATGTAGAAGGTAAAGCAGGTTTTATGAATCGAATTTGGTCGTTATTTTTTACGATCTCATTAGTAGCAGTTATTTTAATGGCGCTTATTTTACCTGTATTCGGTCAGCAAATTGGTAAACTTATTTTCAGTTATTTTGGTGTTGCGGAATCATTTGAAACAATTTGGACATTTATTCGATGGATTACACCGCCATCATTAATCTTTTTGTTATTAACGGCTATGTATTGGATTGTTCCAAATACGGATCCTCGTTTGACAATTGTGAGTGTATTTCCAGGTGCCTTTTTTGCTACATTAGGATGGCTCGTATTCACTTACGGATTCTCGTTTTACATTAATAATTTTGGTAACTATAGCGCGACCTATGGCAGTATTGGCGGGGTCATTATTTTAATGTTGTGGCTGTACTTTACAGGGATGATGTTAATTTTTGGTGGCCTGCTAAATGCGACGTTTCAAAAACGCCAACTTGCCAAAAAGAATAAAGAAGACGTAAAGTCTCCAGTATTTTAAAAGAGTGGATCCGGTTGAAAATTTCAATCGAATTCACTCTTTTTGATCTTTATACTTTTTTACTTAATAAGCGTAATCCGTTTAAAATAACTAAAATTGTACTTCCTTCATGACCGATAACCCCAAATGGTAAGCTAATTGCTTGGAAGAAATTTGAGATGATTAGTAGGGTAATGACGGCTAGTGAGAAGATAATATTTTGCTTAACGATGCGCTGCATTTTACGTGAAAGCTTTACCGCATAAGCAATTTTGGATAAGTCATTTTTCATTAATACTAGATCTGCTGTTTCAAGGGCAACATCTGTACCGCCACCCATTGCAATACCTACTGATGCTGTTGCTAGAGCAGGAGCGTCGTTAATTCCGTCGCCAACCATGCCAACATGTTCGAAATCTGCTTTATATTTTTTGATATGCTCTACTTTTGTTTCAGGTAGGCATTCGGCTACATAGCTTGTGACAGTAGCTTCTTTTGCGATTGCTTTTGCAGTTGTTTCATTGTCACCTGTTAGCATTAAGACATCGATGCCAAGTTCTTTTAAAGCTGCAACGGCTTTTTTTGCTTCTTCACGAACTACATCTTTTAGTGCGACTAGTGCAGCAATACCTTGTTCATCTTTTAAAAAGACAACTGTTTTCCCATCTTGAGCTAATTGTTGCAATGCCCCGTTGTGAAAGCTATTCGCCAGCTCTTTCCCAACAAATTCAGGTTTACCAATTGCATACGCATTGCCTTCAAAAACAGCCTTTAATCCAAAACCAGGAATATCCTCAATTTCGATATTGTGTGGAATAACGATCTGTTGTTTTTTGGCATATTGTGTAATGGCCCGTGCTAGTGGATGGTTTGATTGTGCTTCAATACCTGCTAACAATGCTAATGTGTCTAATTCATGTAACCCTTCACGTACGATAAAATCCGTTACAGCGGGAGTACCTTGTGTAAGCGTACCAGTTTTATCAACTGCTAAAACACGTAGTAAACTTAAATGTTCTAAATGCACGCCACCTTTTACTAAAATCCCGTTTTTTGCCCCATTAGATATAGCGGATAATGTTGCTGGCATAATTGAGGCAACGAGTGCACATGGAGATGCTACGACTAATAACACCATGGCACGGTAAAATGTTGTCGTCCAGTCCCAATCTAGTAAATAGTGAGGTAGTACCATCATTAACGCTACAGTAATTAATACGCCTTTAACATATAGCCCTTCAAAGCGCTCGATAAATTGCTGTGAAGGGGATTTTTCACTTTGCGCTGATTGCACAAGCGTAATAATTTTTTGGAATAATGTTTCTGAATTTGGTTTTGTTACAGTAATTGTTAATACTCCGTTTAAATTTACTGTTCCGGCAAATGCATCATCACCGATATTTTTTGAAACGGGCATCGATTCACCTGTAATTGCTGCTTCATCGACTGTAGATATACCTTTGAAAATCGTCCCGTCTGCTGGGATACGTTCACCTGGTTTAACTAAAATATGGTCATTTACTTTTAATTCTTTTACTGACACTTTAATTGGTTCAAATCCACCACGTATTAACCAAGCCTCTTCAGGTTGTAATTCCATTAATGAAGAAATTTCTTTATGGCTTTTGTTCATGGCATAGGTTTCAAGTGCACCACTAAGGGCAAAAATAAAAATTAAAATAGCTCCTTCTGTCCAATAACCGATAATCGCTGAACCAATTGCAGCTAAAATCATCAACATTTCGACATTCAATGATTTATTTTCAAGTGTATCTTCAATACCTTCTTTAGCTTTGGCGTAACCACCAATGACAAAGGCAGATAAATAAGCCATAATGGCAGCTGTCGTTTGACCAGTAGATTCCATTCGCCATGCGAGTAAAATGATTAGCCCAGCAACTAGTGCAGCAATTAATTCTTTATGTTCATTAATTTTCTCATTTATTGATAAGTTTTCTCGATTAGAATTCTCCATAAGTACCTCCTTGATAATGAATATCATTGTTAAAACAACTGATAATTGATTTCATTTAGTTTATAATTATTTTTTATTTAGAATTATTATAATTTAAATAATTGGGTTTGTAAATAAAAAGTAAAAAGAATAAAAACAATTCATACTTGACTTATAGGAATTATAGATTAATATAAGAAGTACATTTAAACTTAATGGAGGGATAGAAATTGAATTTATTCGTTTTACTTAATGTTGCAGTGTTACTCATTGTCATTGCATTTTTATATTTCCTTAAAACCAAGCATGTTAAATTTTCAAATCGTGTATTTATCGCTTTAGGTTTAGGGGTTTTACTTGGTGTAGGCTTACAATTTGCTTACGGAATTGAATCGGAGACACTAACAGAAACAATACCTTGGTACAATATTGTTGGTTCTGGTTATGTGAAATTACTACAAATGATTTCAATGCCTTTAGTTTTTATTTCGATTTTAGCGGCATTTACGAAAGTAACAATTGGGAAAAACTTTGGTAAATCAGCAGCAATTATTTTATCTGTATTAATCGGTACAACAGCAGTGGCAGCCAGTATTGGTATCGCTTCAACAGTGATCTTTGATTTAGATGCAAACCAAATAATGCATGGGGATGCAGAAGTAGCTCGTGGTGAAGCGATGGTAGAAAAATCTGCGGAAGTAACAACATTACCAGATCAAATTTTATCAATGTTCCCAGCAAACCCATTCTCTGATTTAACTGGTGCGCGTGCGACATCAACAATCGGTGTTGTAATTTTCGCAGCGTTCCTAGGATTTAGTTATTTAACACTTGTTCGTAAAGAGCAAGAAACGGCTGATAACGTGAAAAAAGGAATCGACGCACTATACGGTTTAATTATGGGTGTTGTTCGAATTATTTTACGTTTAACTCCTTACGGGGTAGCAGCCATTATGGCACGTACAGTTGCAACAAGTGACTTAGGTGCAATTATGGACTTAGGGAAGTTCGTATTAGCTTCATATGTAGCGTTAATTACAATGTTCATTATTCACTTAATTATTGTCGCATTAACGGGTTTAAGTCCTTTACAGTATGTAAAAAAATCTGCAGAAACATTATTATTTGCTTTCACTTCTCGTTCAAGTGCAGGTGCGTTACCGCTTAACATTCAAACGCAAACAAAACGGTTTGGTGTTCCGGATGGTATTGCAAACTTTGCAGGTTCATTCGGTTTATCAATCGGACAAAACGGCTGTGCTGGAGTATATCCTGCAATGTTAGCGGTGATGATTGCACCAACAGTTGGGATTGATCCGTTAACACCGGGCTTTATCACGACATTAATATTAATCGTTGCCATTAGCTCATTTGGTGTAGCAGGTGTTGGTGGTGGTGCGACATTTGCGGCAATAATCGTCTTATCAGCAATGGATTTACCAATCGCATTAGCAGGTATTTTAATTTCGGTTGAACCATTAATCGATATGGGGCGTACAGCGCTTAACGTTAGTGGTTCAATGGTTTCTGGTATCGTATCAAGCCGTGCAACAAACGAGTTAGATACAACGATTTATAATGAATCGGCTGATAAAGCGCCATTAGTTCAATAATAGAAAATTAAAAGTCGCACAGAATCATTCTGTGCGACTTTTTGGTGATTGATAGAGCTTGTCGCGTTGAAAAAACGCAGCAACAAACAATAACCATAAAAATAAGCATAAATAGAGGTAAATATATTGAAATGTTACGTGAGGGAAAATGAAGGTTACATAAAGCGTAAATAACAGTGCAATAGCAAGGCTATGTTTCCACTTGTATTTTGAACTAAAGTAAATTTGCGTACCAATAAATAATAGGTTTAGTAATTTTAATATGAACACATACATCCCCCTGTCTACTACTATTTTTTTCAGTATAGCAGACAGGGGAGTGTTAAGTCATTATACAAAAACAGACTCGCCGCAAATTGCAAGCGAGTCTGTTGTCTATTTAAATTAGAATACACGCTCACCGTGCATTGCTAATTTGTCTAATGAAGATTTTTCTACATCAGCGTGTAAAGAGTTCCCATGAGAGTCCATTGTTACTACTGCTGTAAAGTCTTGAACTGATAAGTGCCACATTGCTTCAGGAATACCGAATTCAATTAAGTCAACGCCATCAACTGATTTGATGCAGTCTGCGTAGTACTGTGCAGCACCACCGATTGCGTTTAAGTAAACGCCGCCGTGTTCGCCAAGAGCTTTTAATGTTTTTGGACCCATGCCGCCTTTACCCATAACAGCTCGGATACCGAATTTTTTCATGATGTCGCCTTGGTATGGCTCCTCACGAATAGAAGTTGTAGGACCGGCTGCTTTCACAACCCAGTTGTCAGCTTCATCTTTCGCCATTACTGGACCACAGTGGTAGATGATTTGACCGTCTAAGTCTACTGGAGCTTCAACGCCTTCACCGATTAAGTGGTGGTGAATTGCGTCACGGCCAGTGTACATACGACCAGAGATTTTAACAACGTCACCAACGTTTAATGAACGAATTTGCTCTTCAGAAATTGGAGCAACTAATTCAACAACTTTGTTGCTAGCATTAGCTTCTGATTTTTCTTCGTCTTTGAACGTGATTTTTTCGCCTTCTTGGTAGTGCCAGTTTGTAATTTCTCCAGTAGCTGGATCGATATCAATTGCCATACGACGGTAAGCCCAACAGTTGTACGCTACTGATACGAAGAATGATGCTGGTAAGCGGTCCATTACGCCAATTTTACAGCCTAGTAATGTTGCTTCACCACCGAAGCCCATTGTACCAACGCCAAATGTGTTAGAAGTTTCTACGATATAGTCTTCTAATTTAGCTAAGTCTTCGATTGGATTTACGTCTTCAACGTGACGGAATAATTGCTCTTTTGCAAGATCGTAACCAGAAGAGCGGTCACCACCGATACCAACACCGATGAAACCAGCTGAACAGCCTTGACCTTGTGCTTGCCATACAGAGTGTAAAATACATTTACGGATACCGTCTAAGTCACGACCAGCGCGGCCTAAGCCTTCTAATTCTGTAGGTAAAGAGTATTGAATATTTTTGTTTTCACAGCCGCCACCTTTTAAGATTAACTTCACTGTGATGTAGTCGTTTTCCCATTGTTCAAACTTCACAACTGGAAGACCAGCCCCAATGTTTGTACCTGAGTTTTTCCCAGTTAAAGAGTCAACTGAGTTTGGACGTAATTTTGCATCGCCAGTTGCTGCAGCGATTGCAGTTTGGATTGCTTTTTTAATTTCAATTTGGTTTACGCCAACCGGAGTATATACTTTAAATGTTGGTAGACCAGTATCTTGACAGATTGGAGATACATTGTCTTCAGCCATTACGATATTTGTTGTAATCGTGTCTAATGTCATTGCTGCACGAGTACCAGCGTTTTCAGCTTCTTTGGCAGCTTTAATCGCGCGACGAACGTCTTTTGGTAAGTTAGTAGATGTTTCAGTTACTAAAGAATAAAGACTTTTTTCTAAAGTTTCTAAGTATGCCATCTTATTTTTCCCCCCAGAAAAATAGTATTGTTTTAAAATCCATCTTACATTATAACCTTTTTAATCTAGAAAAAAAAGAGCGCTTACATCCGATGTAAATGAAAATTATGAAAATCAGTTATTTAGCTAGAAAAATGAAATAAAACAATGAAAAAAGCAATGCCTATTTAGAGCATTGCTTTTCGAAATTAGTCTTCGCGTGATTGAAATTGTTCCATCTTTTGTTCTAAATCGTCCATCATTTGAATTAAGCGATCGATATCTTCTAATTCTGTTGTTTCCGGATCGATAGCATCTAACACCTCAAGGAAGATTTCTAAACGTTCTTTTAAATACGTTACTTGCTGCTCTTTGTTTGTAATTGGATTCATATGAGAGATTCTCCTTTGTGTTTGCTTACGTTAAGTATACTACGTTCTTTCATAAAAGTTAATGGACAACTTATAGCAAAGATAGTTGGATTTTATTAAGTAACTTTATAAATATAGCCAATTGTATAGTACTTGTTAATTATTTTAAAATTCTGTGTATTTTGAATATTGATATAATTAGTTTGTTGTGATATTGTAAAAGCATACTTAAATAAGAGGGAGATGGTTGGAAAAATTATATATTAGCAAACTCACAGAAAAGGAGGACGTTTAAACGTTTTTCGGCGAATCTGCCGACAAAGATTGTTTACGTAAAGTACAAATGGAATTAAGTGAAATTTAAAACCCTAGTTAACTTTTAGAGATAAAGTTAGCTAGGGTTTTTGAGTTTGTAAAATTTCTCCCAAATGATTGAAAGCTATGATACGATGTGTTACGTATGAAAAAGGAGATTGAAACATGAGTTACGAACGACGTAGATTTATCATTTTGGTCATTATTGTATCCATTTCAGGATTTTCACAAGGGATGCTGTTGCCACTAATTTCCGTTATTTTTGAAGGGGACGGGGTTTCTTCAATAATAAATGGTCTAAATGCAACGGGTTTATACATAGGTACATTATTAATTTCACCATTTATCGAGCAACCGCTGCGTAAATATGGATATAAGCCAATCATTATTTTAGGTGGGGCACTCGTATTTGTTTCATTATTTTTATTTCCGTTGTGGAAAAGTGTGCTGTTTTGGTTTGCGTTACGTATGCTTATTGGCATTGGGGATCATGCACTTCATTTTTCAACGCAAACGTGGATTACGTCATCTACACCTACACATAAACTAGGAAGAAGCATGTCGATTTACGGTATTTCCTTTGGGTTAGGTTTTGCGGTTGGTCCATTATTTGTGCCACTTGTTGAAATATCAGAGACGTTGCCGTTTATCATATCATCTATTTTATGCTTAGTAGCATGGTCACTCGTGTTCTTCGTGAAAAACGAAAAGCCAGAAGCGTTAACTGGAGATGCTAATCAAACAGGATTTACACGATATAAATTAGCAATAAAATATGGTTGGGTCGCATTTTTACCGCCATTTGTCTATGGTTTTTTAGAATCGTCATTAAATGCACTGTTCCCGGTCTATGCTTTACGTAAAGAATTTGATTTAGCATTTGTTTCGATTATGCTTGCTGGTTTTTCTGTTGGAGCCATTTTAATGCAGTTTCCACTTGGAGCGCTTGGCGATAAAGTGGGGCGTCGTAAAGTCATTATTTCAGGATTGTTACTAGGGGCAGGTATATTCTTGGTTGGTAACTTTGTTGAATATTCGCAAATGCTTGTCGCAGTTAGTTTTTTTGTAGGAGGGATGAGCGTCGGTTCTATGTTCTCGTTAGGCATTACCTATATGGCTGATTTAACACCGAAAGAGCTTTTACCTACAGGAAATTTACTGTGTGGAATTTTCTTTAGTTTAGGTAGCTTAAGTGGACCGTTTTTAGGAGGTTTATATTTAGAGTTATTCCCGAATGAAGGTTTTTTACTATTAGTAGCTACGATTTTGTTCCTAGTCGCCCTTGTAGTCATGAAATTTGGGAAAACAAGCAAAGTAGTCATTTAAGCAAAGAAGCAGGCGTTCTTAATGAGAACGTCTGCTTTTTACTGTAAAAAAGACAATTGTAGTTAGAATACACGCTAAAATTATGTACATAAAGACATTTAAGTAATTAACTCCGCCAAATGTAACAGCTGCTTGTAAAGAGCTTGCAGAAGTTTCATCGTTGCTTGGAAAAATGACACCACCAAGCCATGAAATGCCGAAAAAAGAAATAGCAAAAGTGATTGCTACAAAAAGAAAGTTTTTCATATTTATACCTCCTAGCAAGTTCTATTTTACATGAAAATAAAAAAATAAGGCAAAGTTGAACAATAATTAATAATTTTTGTAACGAATTTAAATTTCGCTAGTCTTATGTAGGAAGGAGGGAAGGGGGAGATGAATTTTGAACAAATCTATCGTCTTTATTTTCAAGACGTCTACCATTTTATGCTCGCATTGTGTCGCAATGAGACACTTGCAGAGGAAATTACACAACAAACCTTTTTTAAGGCTCTACAAAATATTGATCAATATAAAGGGAATTGCCAAATGAAGGTATGGCTCTGCCAAATTGCAAAAAATACTTATTTTACACATGCAGAAAAGCAAAAGCGTTATGTAAAAGAACAAGCGGACCGAGAAGATGATTTAAAAATCGAACAACAGATATTAAAAAAAGAACAAGCCTTCTACCTTCATCAATTAGTCCATCAATTAGATGAACCTTATAAAGAGGTGTTTTCGCTTCGAGTATTTGGAGAGCTTTCATTTTTACAAATTAGCCAGCTCTTTGAAAAAACGGAAAGCTGGGCAAGGGTTACATTCTATCGAGCAAAAAAGAAAATACAGCAAATGGCTAAGGAGGAACAGTGATGACTAAAATTACATGTGATATTGTCCAAGATGTATTGCCACTTTACTATGATGAAGTGTGCAGTCAGGATACGAAAAAGCTAGTGGAGGCGCATCTTCAAAGTTGTAAAGAGTGCCAAATAGAATTGAAAAATCTATCGACAATCGTTCCGGTGCAGCAATCGGAAACAAAGCAAAATGCACAGGATAAAAAAATGATGATGTCTTTGGCTGATTCGTGGAAGGGTTTTCGGAAAAAGGCCTTTTTAAAAGGGGTTGGAATTACTGCACTTGTGGCGTTACTTTTATATGGAGGCTATTTCGGATTATACGAGTGGGATATTAAGCCAGTTAAACAAGATAATATAGTAATTACAGAGATTGCACAGCTCGCAGATGGTCGCATTGCATTTCATGTTGACTATCTTGATGATATCGATATTTATCGTGTGAAATATGAGCTTCATGAGGATGGAAACTTTTATATGATTCCATTACGAACAATTATCGGCAAAAGCTCGTTACCTCATTTTGTCGTAGGTGAAGGTTATCAGGATTTTAATTTGCCTAGTCGACAGATAGACCGCGACGGGAAAATTAAGGCACTCTATTATGGCTCTCCTGAAAACGCACAGTTGATATGGAAAGAGGGAATGGAATTGCCAAAAGCAAGTGAAGAACTAAAAAAGCAATTAAAAATAAACTGATAAAAAAAGCGCAGAATCAAATTGAATGGTTCTGCGCTTAATTGATTATTTTGCTTCTTGGTCAGGTTGGTGGATGCCCAAAATATTGCCTTCGGTATCTAAGTAATAGCCTTGCCAAGCCATACCGGGTAAGGCGTATTTTTTTACCGCAACTTGTCCACCATTTTCTAAAATTTTAGCTTCTGTTTCATCATAATTGGCAATCCCCATCGTGCATACCGCAGAGTTTACACTTTGACCGGGAGCAGGTGAAGGTGATTGACGTTGCATAAGTGCACCGTTAATTCCAGGATATTGATCATCACCAGTAATAGCACCAAAATAAGGCATACCAGCATATTCACTATAATCTTCGAATTGCCAATCAAATACGTTTTTATAGAAATTCTTTGCTCTTTCCATATCATCAACATGAATTTCAAAATGAATCATTCTTCCCATTAGAAAACCTCCAATTTCATATTTCATATTTCATAATTATCTACATTCCCAATAATGTTCCACTTTAAACAAAAGTGATGAAGTAATGAAAAACTAGAAAATTATTTCGAAGCAACTAAAATTTTAATTTGATCTTTGTCGTTTACTAATGTTTCAAAGCCTTCTGTAACAACTTCATTAAGTGTGATGCGTTTTGTAACTAATTTATCCGCAGGGAAGTAGCCTTGCGTCATTAAGTGCATAACTGCAGGGAAAATATCACGATATGCAATAATTCCTTTTACGCTACGCTCTGATAATACAATATTGTTTGGTTGAATGGATGCTTCTTTTTCCCATATTGAAACAATAATTGTTTCTCCCTCAAACGAAGTAGAATCGATTGCTTGTTTTAAGACAACTGGAACGCCTGTTACTTCATAGGCAACATCTGCACCACCATTTGTTAATTCATGAATTTTTGCCACTACATCCGCTTCTTCTGCAGGATTTATTACTGCAGTTGCGCCTAGTTCTAATGCTTTTGCACCGCGCTCTTTCGATAATTCCACGGCATAAATTTCAGCAGCACCTGCTACTTTTAATGCTTCAATCACTAATAAACCGATTGGACCTACACCGAAAACAACGGCTTTGTCACCAGCTTTTAATTTACTCATACGAACGGAGTGTAGAGCTACTGCTGCAGGTTCAACTAAAGCACCTTGCTCTAATGATAATCCTTCAGGCATTTTGTGTACCCAACGTTCATCAACAACTGTGAATTCAGAGAAACCACCGCCACCACCTGATAATCCATGGAAGCCTAAATGTTTACAAATATTATATTTCCCTTTTAAACATGCAGGACATTTACCACATGCTAAAATCGGTTCTACGACAACTTGATCGCCGACACTGACACTTGTTACACCTTCGCCAATTTCAACGACTGTACCAGAAAATTCATGACCCATTACAACTGGTGCAACTTCTTTACTTACGGCATGTGGTGCGTCAACTGGAACGAAAATTGGACCTGCTATATATTCATGAAGGTCACTACCGCAAATTCCTGTCCATGCAACTTGAATTTTTACGCGACCTGCTGTTACTTGAGGTTCTTCAATTTGTTCAACGCGAATATCTTTTGCTTTATACCAACGTGCTGCTTTCATGATAATCACTCCATTTAAAATAGTTACTACACTAGTAGTACTAGCTCTAGTATAACGAAATTTCCTGATGCATTTTATGGAGATACTGTTAAGTTTTGTGTGAATAATTTATAGATTTGATTATGGATTGCTTGAAATACAAGGCGTTTTAGGCATATTAAATCATTTTGCAATAATGAAGTATATAGGGTAAATTGGGCTGGATTTATAATTTCTTCAACTCTGAACGTCCCATATAAAAAGCTGTCTGCTAAGCAATATTGTATCAATACTTATAGACAGCTTAAAATAAACATTATTTATTTAGAGGTACGTGAATTGGTTCAATTTTATATGGTTCGATTACCTGCTCAAGAAGACCATCACTATTTACTACCTTATAAGCAGTTACTATAGGTGTAATAGTAATATAAGATGCATTGTTATTCGGTATATTCATTGTAATTCGTGGAGTGCTAATATGATTTATGTTGAAATCTGTACTATGCCCTGTATTACGATAATGAATAATGTTATATTCATTTCCCAAATCATCTGATACTAAATATTCTATTGATACGGTTCTTAGCTCCTCTTGTTCTTGAGAGACGATGCGTTCATCAACTTTTTCGGCGAGTTTAATCGTTGTTGAAATTGGTGATTGTGTTATTTTAACTAGCGTTATTTCAACACCTGTATCGGACGACTTTATCTTAGGAGATTTAAAACTCGTAACGCTATTTTCAAGTGCTTGTAAGGAAAATTCGAAATTCCAATGTCCTGATACTAATTGGTTTCCATTATTTAAATTCGTTACATTATCGCCTTGCCAGGAAATGTTAATTGTTTCAGGCTTTGAACCTGTAATTAATTCATAAACGTATAGTACGGCATATTCATGTTCATCAATTTTTTTTACAAGATAATTTTTGGAATAACCAGAATGCTTATATTGATCCACAAATTCGTCAACAATGATATCTTCTAATAATACAGGACGTTCGCCTAAATCCTGCTCACTCTTAATAGTATAGGCAATTGTAATATTTTCTTTATCATAAACTGCATCTGTAACTGTAATACTAATGCCGTTACTTTCTTGAGTTTGTCCGATATAGGTTGTATGCTCGCTGTAATCTTCAAAAATATTGCGTTCATTATCAGTGAAAAACTCAAAAATATTTGTGAAAGTAGGTAGTTTTTCTGCAAAGGTTGGAAATGCAATATTTAAAGTAATGAATGAAATGGCACAAATACTAGCAATAGCTGAAACAAAATGTTTTTTTCTTTTAAAGAATAAGGCTTTTTTTGACTTTAGCCTTTTTTGTGTACGCTGAATAATTCGCTTTTGTTCAACAGCTGAAAGGGGAATTTGTTCGTACTCCTCTATATCTAATTTAACATCATTCAAATCATTAAAAATAGACATCTTCCTTACACCTCACCTTTTAATAAAATGTTTTTTAATTTTTTTCTTCCTCTAGATAATTTATTGTGTATCCATGAAGGTTTTACTTGTAATTCATTTGCGATTTCTTCGGTAGGGATTCCTTCTACATAATATTTGTTAAATATTGCTTTTTCAGTATCGTTCAATTCGTTTAGCAAAATGGCTAAATCTGAGTTGTGAATACTAATAGGTTCATTTAGAAGACGGTCATTTATTTCAGTAGTACTAATATGTTTCTTTACATGGTTGAGCTTTCGGAAATAATCAATTGCGCGGTATTTTGCGATTGCAGCTATCCATTGTTTAAACTCATTTTTAGATGGATCAAATGAATTGATGTTAAACCATATAGAAACTAGCACATCTGCAAAACATTCCTCAATGTCTTGATTATGACTAATAAGATACTTCCGAATAATTCCGTTGAGTAAGCCACCATAAGTTATCACGAGATAATCAAGTGCTTCTTCGTTTTTAAGCTGTATTTGTCGTACAACGTTTTCATCTGATATCTTCAATTTAGCCCTCCTTTATGAGTTACTTAGGTACCTAAATATTAATACGGCTCCACCATTAAAATCCTATCAATAATTAAAAAAATAGTTTTATCGACTTTCTAAAATAAATAAAAATAAAAGCATTCGCTTCAAAAGAGCAGAAAAATGCTCAGATTGAAGGGAATGCTTAATGAGAAAATTTAAATTTATTTCTTTAACGTCAATTTCACAACACATTCAACTTGAGCTGTTTGTGGGAACATATCCACTGGCTGGATATATTCTACATGATAGGCTTTTGAAAGCTCTTTTAAATCACGTGCCAATGTAGAAGGGTTGCAAGATGTATAAACAACGCGCTTTGGTTTAATTTTTAATACGGTTTTAATAAAGCCCGGCTCTAAACCTGTGCGTGGAGGGTCGACTGAAATAACGTCTGGTCGGTAACCTTCACGTGCCCAGCGGAATAACCATTTGTCAGCTGAACCCGGGAAAAAGCGTACGTGTTGTAAGTTTGCATTATTTCGGGCATTCATTTTTGCATCAGCAATGGCTTCGTCGACATTATCCATGCCGCGCACTTCACGAGCACCATCAGCAAGCCACATACCAATTGTCCCAACGCCACAATAGGCATCGACAACATTTTCTTTCCCAGTAAGCGCGGCAGCTTTTTTGATTTCATCATACAAGTGAACTGTTTGCCCCGGGTTAAGCTGGAAGAACGCACGTGTTGATAATTCAAATGCATACTCACCTAGTTTTTCAAGTATCGCTTCATGCCCATCTAATACAATTGTTTCCTCACCGAAAATTAATGATGTTTTTTCGCGATTGATATTTTGTGTAATTGAAACGATCGATGGATCAATCTTTTTAATGCGCTCGATTAATTCTTCTTTATGCGGTAATTCGTTACGTGTAGTGACTAAACATACTTGTGTTTCGCCAGACTTCAAGCCAGTACGAACAACAATTGTACGTACTAATCCGTTTAAAGTTTTGCCATCATAAATTGTAATATTTAACTTTTGTAAAATTTTACGTACAGCGACCGTAATTTTTGACGTTAACGGATGCTGAACTAAGCAATCATTGATGTTTAGTAGCTGATGTGAGCCCTCTGAAAACAGACCAGCATAAACACGTTTGCCTTCTTTTCGTACTTGGAATTGTGATTTGTTACGGTAGTTCCAAGGATTTTCCATACCAAGTGTTGGACGAATTTCCGTTGTTTCTGCGATTTCTTTTGCGTACTTTTCAAATGCTTGTACGACGATATCGCGTTTATTGGCAAGCTGTGCTTCATATGTCATATGCTGTAATTGACAGCCACCGCAATCTGCATACACTGAGCATGGTGCTTCTTGACGAAATTCACTAGCTTTACGAATGTTTAAAATTTCAGCCTCTGCGAATTTAGGTGATACTTTTGTTAATTTGACTGTTACTTCTTCTCCAGGAATCGCACCTTTTACGAATACGACGTTACGTTTATAAAATCCAACACCTTCACCATTAATGCCAAGGCGTTTTATCGTTAACGGGAACTTTTGCCCGACTTCCATTTTTACTTCACTCAAGTTTACACGTCCTTTAAATACTTCAACTCGCACTAAAGGTTAGCGCGAGTTGAATCGTTTTTCTTCATCATTTCATTATAGCGGACAACGACTTGAAAGAAAAGGAACGTCACTTGGTTCTAGTATGGCATCACTTGCTCATATTCGAGCACTAAATCATCAAGCGAGCCAAACGTATACCCTTGCGCCTTTGCCTCTTTTATAAATTTTGGCAGCGCTTCGGCATTATCTTGCGCAACCGTATGCATTAAAATAATCGCCCCTGGGTGTAGCTGATTCATTAGGGCATTATACGCATATTCATAGCCGCGACGCTCATCTTTTAGCCAATCTTTAAAGGCAATTGACCAAAAAATATGACGATAACCGACCTCATTGCCGACTTTTAATACTTGTTCATTAAATATTCCTTCGGGTGGTCGGGCATAATAGGTACGATCAACACCAGTTAACTCATAGAGCTTTTCATCAAAGCCAAACCATTCTTCTTTCATTTCCTGAGCTGATAATTTGGCCATATTTGGGTGACCATCTGAGTGATTCCCAATTGTGTGACCGTCCGCAATCATTCTTTTTACTAAATCGGTCGCACTCGTTAAATAATGACCCGTTAAGAAAAAGGTCGCTGGTGCTTTCTCGGCTTTTAATGTGTCTAAAATACTTTCGGTAAAGCCGTTTTCATAGCCGTTATCAAACGTTAAGTAAATAACCTTTTTGGATGCATCCCCTTTGTAAACGGCCCCGTAATTATCGAGTAAACTTTCTAACGGTTCGCCAATTTCAACTGGCTCTGCATTACGACTTGGCTTAAAGCCCCAATGGAATTCCTCGGCCTTTGCAACGGTCATATAGGAAATTAGGGTGACGACGAGTACGAACGCCATTCCAATAACATGTTTTTTCACGAAAAAAAGCAACCTCCTTTGGCAGATTTGTTACAGGTAGGTTGCGTGGAAACGGTAATTTTATTCACTGATACAAATCACGGATCGCATCTTCTACAGAAGCGTAGTTAAATGTGAAATTTGCATTTAGTAATTTTTCAGGTAAAACATGCTGACCTTTTAATACGAGGATACTTTTTTCGCCAAGCGCTAATTTAAGTGCAATGCTTGGAACAGGAAACCAATGTGGGCGATGCAATGCTTTACTAATTGCTTGTCCAAAAGCTTTCATGCGTTTAACATTTGGTGTCGTAAAATTAATTGGCCCACGTAATTTGTCATGTTCGATAACGAATAACAAGGCACGTACCACATCATCAATATGAATCCAGCTAAGCCACTGCCTACCAGAACCAATCGTTCCACCAATACCTAACTGATAAGGAAACACCATCATCGGTAATGCACCTTCACCTTTTGCTAAAATAACCCCAAAACGCGTTAAGCACGTACGGATTCCTAATTTTTCGGCCAGAGTAGCTTTTTGTTCCCAATGATCCACAACTGTACCTAAAAAATCGCCAGCTTTTTCAGAGGAGTGTTCTGTATAAACAGCATTTTCTGATACTGGATAAATGCCGACTGCACTTGCATTGATGTAAACAGAAGGTTTATGTACAACAGCTTGCATAATACGCAATGCTTCAGTAGTTGAATCCATGCGGCTATTATAAATTTTTTGCTTTTGCTGCTCTGTCCATCGACCTTCATTTAATGACACTCCAGCCAAATTAATAAAGGCATCTAAATGTTCAAGCTGTAATTCGGGCTTTGCATTATGTGTTAGCCACTGTACATAGCGTATATTATTTTCCATTCGAGAATTTCCACGCGTTAAAATTAGAATTTCATGTCCTTTGGCTTGAAGTAGCTCTGTTAATTTTCGACCAACCATTCCCGTACCACCAGCAATTGCAATTTTCATAGTATCCCTCCTCTAAATGTCTTATATTCAGTATACTGTGCAATGAAACTCAAAGTAAAAAGATGTATACTAAAAGAAAAGGTATGTGTAGTAAAGCGAGGTGTACATTTTGCGAGCTATTACGAAAATTAGTCGCCAAAAGCGTAATCAAGACCGTTACAATATATATTTGAATGAAGAGTATGCATTTGCAGTCGATGAAGGTACACTGATTAAATTTGGTCTGCAAAAAGGCAAAGTACTTGAGCAATTCGAAATTGATGAAATACAATATGAAGATGAAATCGCAAAAGCATTTAATAAGGCAATAGGCTTTTTAAGTTTCCAAATGCGTAGTGAGCATGAAGTAAAGCAAAAGCTATTGCAATTAGGACATGGGGAAGCAGTAATACAAGAAGCGATTCACAAATTAAATCGCCTCGGCTTTTTGAATGATGAAAGCTATTCGAAGGCATTACTCGAAACGAGGAAGCGTACGGCCAAAAAAGGACCAGCTGCGATTCGCCAAGATCTAATGAAAAAAGGGATTGCCAAAGATTTGCAGCAAGAAGTATTGAATTCTTATGGTCACGATGAACAGCTACAGCTTGCGATGGAACTAGCAGAAAAGGCGATTCGTTCTAACGACAATAAAACACCCACTCAAGTAAAGCAAAAAATTCAAGATGTTCTGTTGCGTAAAGGCTATTCATACGGCATAGTAAACGATGTGTTAGAGCGATTAACATTAGAGCGGAAAGAAGACGAATGGAGCACATTAATTGAAAATCAAGGTGAAAAAATTTGGCGCAAATATGCAAATAAATTCGAAGGCTTTGAACTGCATCAAAAGGTGAAGCAGGCATTATATCAAAAAGGTTTCCCGTCAGAAATCATTACAGCATTTATCGAACAAAAGGAGCAAGAAAATGAATGAATTAACATATAATCAAATGTCAGAAGCAGAATTACGTCAAGAAATTGCGAACTTACGTGAGCAAGCGCGTAAAGCTGAGCAGTTAGGAATCGTCAATGAATACGCGGTTTATGAGCGTAAAGCATTAATGGCGGAAGCGTATTTAGTGGATCTCTCTACGATTGTTCCAGGAGAAATGTATCGTCTTACGGGTGCACCAGGTGAGTTTTTCCAAGTAGATCGTTTAAAAGGCCGCTTTGCATGGGGGCACCGTTTAGGTTCAGACCGTTTTGAAGAAGCATTACCAGTTTCACTTTTACGTCCGATGAAAGAGGGGAAGTAAGATGGAAGCGTACTATCAAAAGTTAACTGAGCAATTATTGGAGAAAAATCCCGAATTACCAACAAGTCGTGCACGTACGTGGGTAGAATTATTATGCAGTGATTTCGAATCCACTTCTGCCAAAGCGGGTGTTGACTATCGTGGAATGGAATATACAGCGAAATTAGTAAGCCAATTAATAGAGAGCTACGGCGACAAATTACATTTATTTGCCGCAAAAAATCCGAAATATGCTGATTTACTAAATGACAGTGATGACACGTTAAATTAAATAATAGTAGAAAAACTCAAATAGCATGAAAATAGTGCGAGTTGGTGTCTTTTTTTATGTGGATGTAATTAATGAACTTATGTATAACTATCCACGAAAAAAGAGGGTGTGTTAAAAGCTCATGGCTTTTAACACACCCTCATTTCTATTCGTTGCCGGCGCCAATTTGTAGCTTTTTCATTAACTTTTCTTCACTGAAAATCCAGCCAGTATATGAGTTGACGATATTTAAATCTTGATCTAAGTGTGCAACTGCCACAAAAGGATAGTGGTCATTACTACGATAACGCAAATCGATTAATCGTAATTCCGACAATCCATTTTCAATCTCTGCGATTTCCCAACGATGAATAGGAGAAAATGATAAAAAAGCATCGATATTGGGATCTTTTAATGCAGCTGTTACAAGTGCCGTTTTAGGAATTGGCTCGATTTTAAATTTATCGTAAATATTTACTGTACGACGATATGAACGTCCTACATAGAAATGTGTTTTTGATTTTGCGGCGACTTTCCATTGGAAAAATTTCATTGTCGGAGCGACAATAACAAATTCTTCGTCTTTAATTTCACGGTGGACAGCCGATTTAACCGCTTTTTGTAAAGAAAAGCGTAAAATATAGTAAAGCACGATAATAAAGTACATGATACTAAATGTAACGACAGGGTCTGCACCAAATATCCATAATAGAATGCCTAGGCAGTGAATCCCAAAAATAAACGGATCGAATGTATTGATGACGGCAAGAGCTACCCATTTTTTAGAGAACGGGCGTAAAGCCTGTGTACCATAAGCATTAAAAATATCGACAAATACATGTAGAAACACAGCAAGTTGTGTCCAAAGCCAAACATGGAAAATGTCTGAGGAAGGTAATACTAGCGCTAAAACGCCTGTAATAAGCAGTGGCCATATAAGAACAGCAGGAATGGAATGCGTGATGCCACGATGATGGCGAATATAAATAGCGTTATTGCGCAATTTTAAAACCGTATCAATATCAGGTGCCTGTTGCCCGATGATTGTACCTGCCATAACTGCAGCAAACGTCATTGGATGGCTAGCTACAACAGGGTCAGCAAGCGCAAGACCACCAAGAGCAATACCCATAACAAAATGTGTACCTGAATCCAAAATGAATCATCCTCTCATAGACAAAAACGTTTATAGACGGAATTAATTAACAATAGTATTTATCATTATAATATACCCTTTTTACGTGAAATAAAATCGAATTTTTGGAGGATAATGTGAACTATCAATATACGTCAGAATTTCGGCAGGCATTAGTCGAATGGTTTAAAAAAGAGCATCGTGATTTGCCATGGCGTCATACTAAGAATCCCTATAAAATTTGGGTGTCAGAGGTGATGTTACAGCAAACGCGGGTGGATACAGTAATTCCCTATTACAATCGCTTTATTGATAAATATCCAACTTCTGAAAGTTTAGCATATGCAGCTGAAGAAGAGCTATTAAAAATGTGGGAAGGTCTTGGCTATTATTCACGTGTACGTAATTTACAAGCGGGTGTAAGGGAAGTTGTTGAAACATATGGAAGTAAAGTGCCAGACAATCGCCATGATATTTCGAAATTAAAAGGAGTGGGTCCGTATACAGCGGGGGCGATTTTAAGTATTGCTTTTGGCAAACCAGAACATGCGGTCGATGGCAATGTGATGCGTGTGTTAAGTAGGGTGCTAAACATAGATGCCGATATAGCACTTCCGAAAACAAAAAAGATTTTTGAAGATGCGGTGATGGAATTAATAGACCCTGAAAATACATCGGCATTCAACCAAGGATTAATGGAACTTGGAGCGCTCATTTGTACACCAACTTCACCGAAATGCTTGTTATGTCCAGTTCGTGATTACTGCACAGCGTTTCAAGAGGGAGACCCAACAACGCTACCAGTGAAATCTAAAAAAGTAAAAACGAAAAATATCGATTTTGATGTACTGGTCATTCGAGACTCGGCAGGGCGTTTTCTAATGGAAAAACGCGCGGAGACAGGGTTACTCGCTAATATGTGGCAATTTGTCATGATTGAACGTGTAAAAGATGCAAACTCATTTGCGCAAGCACAGCAACAATATAATCTTGTGTTAGACGATAAACTTGCCGTACCAATTGACAGCTTTAAGCATGTTTTTTCTCATTTAAAGTGGCTGATTGACAGCTATTTAGTCGACTGCTTGAAAGCCCCAGAACAATTACCAAAAAATATGAAATTTTTTACAAAAGAGCAAATTGAGCAATTACCTATGCCAGTCCCAATGTTAAAAATTTGGGGTAAAATAAAGTAGCTCTATGCATAATTTATGTACCATCCGTCCACAATAATGGGCGTGGAGGTGACAAACATATGAAGCGTAATGAAAATAATCGCAATCGTCAATCAAACGTAAATAATCCAGCAAAAAACAATGAGCCCGCAAAACGTGAAGAATTTGGGCGTGAAGAAAGCTTCGGGAAAGTAGAGCAACAACGCCAAAAACAAAAGCAAGAGCAACGCAACACGCAATTTGCAAAACGGAACAATAACTTCTAAATGGAAGAGTGTACGGAAAGCTAATAACTTTCTGTACACTTTTTGTTCGTGGATTGTTAAAGGTAATTTCCCAATTAAATCTACATTAGAAGAGAAGAATCATTTGGCGCGAAATGGCTTTTCATTATGTAGAGTTGTGTAATGCACTCAACTGCATTTGAAGTCATTATAAATTAGCGTATGCAAAAAGAAAGCCCAGAAAAAATTCTGGGCTTGATTACACTTACTGCCTCTAGCTGACTAAAACTGTCGGGCTTTCGCTTCGCTTCTCAAAATACGGTTATGCAGAGTAATTTCTGTTTCACCATTTACTTGAGATTTCGCGTGCTTAATCCTTGTCCAGTTACGGCGGATTTTTCGAGATTTTGGGTCTAACTCTTCAGGCCTACTCATGTCGCATCCTCCTCATCAAAATAGATTTCTTAAGTGAAATCATTATTAATATGGATTTTTCAGCGATTGTTATACGTTTCTTAATAATTCCATTTATTCTTCCTTTACAAAAAAATAGACCCAGAATTATTCTGGGTCTGAGTACACTTATTGCCTACAATTGACAAAACTGATTAGCTTCAGCTTCATAAATCAAGCAATAACTAGTCAGAGTAATCTCTGTTTCACCATGCTTTTATTATATATGAAGCTTACTTGTTATTCAGTTGGGGCGGATTGTCCTGAGATTCTTGGTCCATTGGATTCGAATTACTCATGATGCATCCTCCTCATCAAATTAGATTAATAAGTGTTACCTAAATAAGTATGAACTGCATATAAGAATCTATTCGTCAATTTTAAATAAGAATTTAGTGGAGCACATGCAGTTGGAGCAGTATCATTAAATACTCAAAATCATTATTGTGGCACTGTTAGCTGCTTTTCTTGAAACACCTGTTGTGCAATTTTTAGCGCATTTTATACTCGTGAAAAGCCTATGTAGGGTACTAAAGCATCATGCTCCACCGTATGCGACGTTTCTTCCTCTGTTACATACTGCTTAATCGTCTCCAAACATTTTGTAAAACGTTCATTCATTAACATCCCTTTGATTGTGTTAAAAAACATCATCCATTAATAATTTGTTTATTGGAAGGCCATTTCCACGATTTTAATTTGTCGTACAGAAACCTGCAGTTGATTCCCTATTCAATGTACCAAAATTCGTTACATAAAAATATATATTGGAATTTATTTGCAATACAATACTATACACTATATAATATCCTTATACTATACAGCGTATAATATAAAACCTTTTATAGGAATAGGATTGTGAGGTGAATGCGGTGACGTTTCAACTGGGGTCTTCTTTACTGGATGCGTGCGTGCTTGCAATTTTAGAAAAGGAAGATGCTTACGGATATTCTCTGACACAGGAGATCCAATCGGTCATGGATATTTCGGAATCGACGCTTTATCCTGTATTGCGACGCTTGCAAAAGGCTGACTTTTTAATTACGTACGATCAGCCATTTCAAGGAAGAAACAGACGCTACTACAAGATTACAGAACTAGGACGCTTGCGCTTATTAGAACTTCAAACGGAATGGAAAATTTATAAACAGAAAGTAGACAGTGTATTAATAGGAGGGAAATTAGATGGATAAAGCGGGATATTTAAAAAAACTAAGGAGCAAATTACACAGACTCCCAACATATGAAATTGATGCCGCACTTATTTATTATGAAGAATATTTTGATGAAGCAGGACAAGAAAATGAACAAGATGTTATAGATAAGTTAGGCCCTCCCTCGCAAGTGGCTGCGCAAATTTTAGCCAACTTTGCGATAAAAGATTTGGATACTACGCCACCTTCTACAAAAAAGAATATGTCGGCAATTTGGCTCATCATCCTTGCAATACTATCAGCTCCACTTTCTTTACCGCTACTCGCGGTGGCAGTGGCACTCATCATTTCTGTGGGTGCGATTGTTTTCAGCTTTGTTATATCGGTCATAGCCATCGTTGGTAGTATTTTATTTGGTGGCGTTGTCGCATTAATTTCAGGTTTTTTCATTATTACAGAACATTGGCCGACTGCACTATTATTTACAGGTTTCGGACTTGTTACTACGGGCATTGGCATATTGCTTACCCCTGCAACAGCACGTCTTATTAAAAAAATAGGTGTTGTTTGTGTAGAAAATTTAGCTAAATTATTTCGAAAAATTACACGAAAACGAAAGGGTGACCTTCAATGATTAATCGTCTTAAACTGATTGCGGGTAGTATGATTGCAATCGGCATTGTATTTACCATTATTGGTTTTGCCTCTGGCGGAAGATGGTTCATTTTAGTAGACAGTTCGGGCTTTCACGTACCAAACGAACAATCTTTAATCTCCCAATCATACGAACTCGAGGCATTTGAAAATATTATTGTTACAAATAAACATGCTGATATCGAAATAATACAGTCAGATAGCTATTCTTTAGAATTAAGTACCTATAAAATGACAGATGTGATGTATAGTGTAAAAGGCGATACATTAACAGTTGAGTCTAACAGCCAAAAAAACAATGCAATGACTATTGGTGTTGGCCCATTTAAAACGCCTTCAATTAAAATCTATGTACCAAAGGATGCCTTGTTCTCAAATATTACATTAAAATCTAGCTTCGGGGATGTAAATTTACAGCAATTAAATTATGAACAGCTCAATCTGGATGTGCGCCATGGAGATATTTCATTCAACAACATTAAAGCGGGACATACAGAAATCATAAACGCCTTTGGGGATATTACATTACAACAATTTACTAGTGCTAGTTTAATCGTAGAAAGCGAGCATGGTGATATTGAAGTCGATGGTAAATTAAACGGGAATACGAAAGTCACTTCTAGTTTTGGAGATGTAGATCTTAAGTTAGTAAACAACAAGGAAAATTTCGGATATAAACTGAATACTAGCTTTGGTGACATTTCAGTAAATGGTGAAGAATATAATGGCAAAATTGCTGAGTTATATGAAGGAGATAATCAACTAGAAGTTTTACTCTCTCATGGTGACCTTAAGTTAACATTAAAATAATGGTAAATGGAGGCTATCCGCAAAAAAATGGGTGGCTTCTTTTTTATTATAACTGAACTGAATAGATAACAAGTCTAATTAAAACCAGTATTTGTGTGTGTTTTCTTGCAATACGCAAATATTTCGCAAATAATTGAAAATTATAGCATTCTAACTACAAGTTTTGTCAAAGCATTGTTATAATACAATAAAGACTGTTAAAATTTTTAGCTAAGACGAAAAGGTGGGCTTGAAAATGGCATTACCGGTTGAAGGAGAAACAATCCAAATACATAGTTATAAGCACAATGGTAATATCCACCGTGTCTGGCAAGAAACGATGGTATTAAAGGCAACCAAAAATGTAATTATTGGTGCAAACGAAAAGACGCTAGTTACCGAGTCGGATGGTCGTACTTGGCTAACACGTGAACCATCGATATGTTATTTCCACGCTGAGCATTGGTTTAATATTATTTGTATGTTGCGGGAAGATGGTGTGTATTATTACTGCAACATTAGTTCTCCCTTTGTGTTCGACAATAACTGCTTAAAGTATATTGATTATGATTTAGATGTGAAGGTTTTTCCAGATATGAGTCATGCGTTATTGGACGAAGACGAATACGAGCAGCATAAATTGGAAATGAATTATCCTGAAGTGATTGATAAAATATTAAAGCGGAATGTAAAGACGTTGATTAGCTGGATCGAACAACGTCGAGGGCCATTTGCTCAGGATTTTATTCAATCATGGACAAGCCGTTATGAGCTACTAAGCGAAATTCAAGCGAATAAAAGTATTGAAGAGTCTGAGTAAACAATCTTGTTTACGAAGGCTTTTTTTATCTTAGAAAGTATAATTTTTTTAAAGAAACTCACGTTAAAAGTATATTTTACTAAATGTTTCACTTTGCTACGTTTAGTAAATTACTTTATGTGCATTAGTCTAAAATTCGTCATTACAAAGCGCTCATTCATAAAAAGGTGGAAATTTATGATATGATGTTAGCTGTTGCAAAATTTCTGAGGGGAGATGTGCTTGCATTGGACAGCATTAAACGTTATATGCGCTTCGTGAAGCCATATAAATTTTTATTAGTATTAACAATTATAATTGGGATTTTAAAGTTTGCAATTCCACTTTTTTTACCGTGGCTATTGCAAGTGATATTAGATGATGTGTTACTAAATGAGACGCTCTCTACAGATGAAAAAACGAAGCTATTATTTACATGGATTGGTATTGCTCTTGTACTATTTTTTGTAGTACGACCACCCATCGAGTACTACCGCCAATATTTTGCGCAAAATTTAAGTAACAATATTTTATTTGATATTCGTAAAGAACTGTATGGTCATTTACAAAGACTAAGCTTAAAATATTACGCGAATACCCGTGCTGGAGAGGTCATTTCGCGAGTAATTAATGACGTAGAACAAACAAAAAACTTCGTCATGACCGGGCTGATGAATTTGTGGCTAGACCTAGTGACCATTATTATAGTGGTCGGTATTATGCTCTCAATGAACGTGAAGCTTACACTCGTATCGCTTATTGTGCTACCATTTTACGCATTTAGTGTGAAGTATTTCTTTGGTAAGCTACGTAGTTTGACAAAAGATCGCTCGCAGGCACTTGCTGGTGTACAAAGCTATTTACATGAACGTGTTGCAGGGATGAGCATTATTAAAAGCTTTACACTTGAAAAGCACGAGCAGCAAATTTTCGATGAAACAAATGGCGAGTTTTTAAACAAAGCGCTTGCCCATTCACGTTGGAATGCTAAATCATTTGCCGTTGTAAACACGATTACTGAAATGGCTCCGCTTATTGTTATTGGTTATGCTGGCTATCAATATTTAAATGATGCGTTAACAATCGGGGTAATGGTCGCGTTTTATGCATATATTGAACGTTTATATGGACCGTTACGTCGCCTAGTGAGTTCATCGACAACATTAACGCAATCAATAGCTTCGATGGATCGTATGTTTGAACTTATGGACGAAAAATATGATGTGCAAAATAAAGAAAATGCAATCGACCTACCACAGGCAAAAGGGAAGCTACAATTTGAAAATGTGTCATTCCAATATGATGTGGACGGCAAAACCATTTTAAATGAAGTTGACTTTATGATTGAACCAGGACAAACCGTAGCGTTCGTAGGTATGAGTGGTGGCGGTAAGTCAACAGTCGTCAGCTTAATTCCACGCTTTTATGATGCATCAGCCGGTGCGGTGAAAATTGATGATTATGATGTAAAAGATGTAACACTTAACTCGCTTCGTTCGCAAATTGGAATTGTATTACAGGACAATATTTTGTTTAGCGACTCGGTAAAGCAAAATATTTTAATGGGTAACCCTTATGCGACTGATGATCAAGTGATTGCCGCAGCAAAAGCAGCAAATGCACATGACTTTATAATGAGTTTACCAGAAGGGTATGACACTAAAGTCGGCGAGCGCGGAGTAAAATTATCGGGCGGACAAAAGCAGCGTGTTGCCATTGCACGTGTATTCCTAAAAAACCCACCAATTTTAGTATTAGACGAAGCAACTTCTGCGCTTGATTTAGAAAGTGAAGCGTTAATTCAAGAATCACTGGACCGTTTAGCACACGACCGTACAACAATTATTATCGCGCACCGCTTATCAACGATTACGCATGCTGATAAAATTTTTGTTATTGAACATGGTGAGGTTTCAGAAGCAGGAACACATGATGAACTGATGGGCAAGAATGGTGCTTACTATAATTTATTCCAAGTTCAAAAATTAGATTAACAAATAACAAAACTACTTTTTACCATAGTCTTTTGGTAGAAGGTAGTTTTTTTGTACACATAAATATAGTAAACAATGATGTTTTGTTCTATTTTATGAAAATTGAGTATATTCTAGAATAATATTGAATATTAATAATTGTTGTAATATCATATGTTAAAATACTTTTAATTTTCTGAAAATTGAGGTGGTCATATGAATCGGAAGGCCATATTGGAAGTAAAAGAGCTTGAAACAACCTTTTTTACTGATAGCGGCAATGTAGCGGCAGTGGATTTTATTAGCTTTTCTATTCATGAGGGTGAGGTACTTGCAATTGTAGGCGAATCAGGTTGCGGTAAAAGTGTTACGTCGTTATCGATTATGGGGCTCGTTCCAAGTCCACCAGGAAAAATTACAAATGGTGAGATTTTATTGAATGGGCAGGAGATTTCAAAGTACACAGATAAGCAGATGCGTAAAATTCGAGGCAATGATATTGCAATGATTTTCCAAGAGCCAATGACGTCATTGAATCCTTTATTTACGATTGGCAATCAGCTTGTGGAGGCCATTTTAATACATAATTCAAAATGGTCGAAAAAGCAGGCGACAGCTCGAGCAATTGAAATGATGAAGCTCGTTGGTTTACCTCGTGCAGAACAATTAATTAAAGAATACCCACACCAATTATCAGGCGGGATGCGTCAGCGCGTGATGATTGCGATGGCGCTTGTCTGTAATCCAAAGGTGCTGATTGCCGATGAACCTACTACGGCTCTAGATGTGACGATTCAAGCGCAAATATTAAAACTAATGCGCGATTTAAATGAACGTTTGAATACGGCGGTACTACTAATTACACATGATTTAGGTGTTGTAGCAGAAACTTGTGAGCGCGTTATTGTTATGTATGCAGGGCAAATTGTTGAGGAAGCGCCAGTTAATGAAATTTTCAAAAATCCACAACATCCGTATACAAAAGGCCTAATTCAGTCTGTACCAGATATGCGTCATAAAAAAGATTCACTTTACTCGATTCCTGGAAATGTGCCGAAACCAGGTTCGATTGCAAATGGATGCAGATTTGCGGCACGTTGTGAATACGCTTTTGATCGTTGCAAGCAAGAAAATCCGATTCTCTACGAAACATCCGATTATCATAAGGCGAGATGTTTTTTATTAGACGAAAAAGGAGGCGTATTGCATGGCGAAAGTGCTGCTGAAAGTTGAAAACTTAAAAAAATATTTCCCGATTCGTCATGGAATGTTTGCACGTCATATTGGTGATGTAAAGGCAGTCGATGATGTGTCATTTGAATTATTTGAAGGTGAAACATTGGGGATTGTTGGTGAGTCTGGATGTGGTAAATCGACGACAGGTCGTGCCATTATGAGACTGCATGAGCCAACTGCTGGTTCAATTACATTTGATGATGTTGAACTGACGGCGTTAAACAAGGAGGCGATGCGTAAAGCACGTCGAGATATTCAAATGGTGTTTCAAGATCCATATGCTTCACTCAATCCGAGGCATACAATTGAAAAAATATTAGAAGAACCGCTTATCGTGCATGGAATCGGTAATGCACAAGAACGCAAAAAGAAAGTCCATGAGTATTTGGAGATTGTTGGATTGAGCGCCTACCATGCAAAACGTTATCCACATCAATTTAGTGGTGGGCAGCGTCAGCGTATTGGCATTGCACGTGCACTCATGACTAATCCTAAGCTCATTATTGCCGATGAACCGGTATCAGCATTAGATGTATCGATACAAGCGCAAGTATTAAATTTAATGCAAAAATTACAAGATGATTTGCAGCTAACGTATATTTTCATTGCCCATGATTTAGGGGTAGTACGCCATATTAGTGACCGCGTTGGTGTGATGTACCTAGGGAAAATGGTAGAGCTTGCGGAAAGTGAATCCTTATACAACGAACCGCTGCATCCCTATTCACAAGCGCTGTTATCGGCTGTTCCGATTCCAGATCCACAATATGAGCGTGAGCAATTGATTTTAAAAGGGGATATACCAAGCCCATCCAATCCGCCTACTGGTTGTACATTCCATACTCGCTGTCCAAAAGCGATGGAGCATTGTAAAACAGTAGTACCAAAATTGCAGCAAGTAAAGCCAGGTCATTCTGTTGCCTGTCATTTATATGACGCGTAGCAATGATATAAACTAACAAGCATATATAGGGGGTCATTTTATTGATGAAAGGGAAAAAGTATATCCTTGCGTTCATTTTGCTTTTAACGATGACAGTGTTTTTAGCAGCGTGTAACACAAGTGATTCAGATTCGACGTCAACGGATTCGAATTCAGATTCTAGTACGCCATCAACTGATAGTAACACTACTGATAACTCGACATCTTCAACACCTCAAGTGTTAGTATTCGGTCGCGGTGCCGATTCAGTATCACTAGATCCGGCAATTGTAACAGACGGTGAATCATTTAAAGTTACACAAAATTTATTTGAAACATTACTAAACTTTGGTGAGCAAGACACAACAATCCACCCTGGTTTAGCAAAAGAGTGGCAAGTTTCGGACGATGGTTTAACATATACATTCCAATTACAGGAGGGTGTTAAATTCCATGACGGAACAGACTTCAATGCTGAAGCGGTAGTTAAGAACATTAACCGTTGGAAAGCTGGAACGGAAGAAGACTTTTACTACTTCAACTCAATGTTTAAAGCAGAAGGTGCAGATATTATTACAGACGTAAAAGCAGAAGGCGATCATACAGTTGTTTTCACACTTTCTCGTCCACAGGCACCGTTCCTGAAAAACTTAGCAATGAGCCCATTTGGTATCGCTTCTCCAACAGCGTTTGAAGCAGCGGGTGACAAATTCGGTGACAATCCAGTAGGTACAGGTCCATTTAAATTTACAGAGTGGAAACGTAATGACTCGATTACAATCGAAAAAAATGCAGACTATTGGCAAGAAGGTTTACCGAAATTAGACAAAGTTATTTTCCGTTCAATTCCGGATAACTCAGCACGCTTAAATGCATTAACTGCAGGGGATATCGATTTAGCGGATGGTATTAATCCATCTGATGGTAAGTCTGTAGAAGGCAATGCAGATTTACAATTAATCGAACGCCCTTCAATGAACATTGGTTATTTAGGTTTAACAAATACACGCCCGCCATTTGACAACAAGTTAGTTCGTCAAGCAGTAAACTATGCAATTAATAAGCAAGCGATTGTAGATGCGTTCTTCGAAGGACGTGCACAAGTAGCAGCAAACCCAATGCCATCATCAATTAGCGGGTATAACGAAGCAATCGAGCCATATCCGTACGATCCTGAAAAGGCAAAATCATTATTAGCGGAAGCAGGCTATGATGGTAAGGAAATCGAGTTATGGGCAATGCCGGTTCCACGTCCATACATGCCAGACGGAGCGAAAGTTGCTGAAGTTATTCAAAAGAATTTAGAAGATGTAGGCATCAAATCTAAAATCGTTACTTTTGAATGGGCAACATATTTAGAAAAAGCGAAAAACGGTGAAGCAGATGCGTTCATGCTTGGTTGGACAGGTGATAACGGGGATGCAGATAACTTTATCTACACATTATTAGATAAAGATAATATTGGTTCAAACAACTATGCGTACTACTCAAATGATGAAGTGCATGATTTATTAATCAAGGCACAATCAGAAACAGATGAAAATGTACGAAATGATTTATACAAGCAAGCACAAACAATTATTCATGAAGATGCGCCATGGGTACCTCTAGCGCACTCAACACCATTATTAGCAGCAAAAGCAGGTGTAAAAGGTTTCTTACCTCACCCAACTGGCTCTGATAAATTAGATAACGTGTCAATCGAATAGTCAAACGTGAAGGGGAGGTAACTTGCCTCTCCTTTTCTCTTTTTACACAATTAATAACAGTACTTACGATTCCAACAAAAGGGGTGAAGAATATGCTTCACTACATTGGCAAACGTCTACTACATTTAATTCCTGTATTATTAGGGATGACCTTTATTGTGTTCTTAATTATTCGTGCAATTCCAGGAGACCCAGCACAAGTAATTTTAGGGCAGCAAGCAACTGCTGAAGCAATTGCAGCACTTCGCCAAAAGCTAGGGTTAGACAATGCTTGGTATGTGCAGTACTTCGATTATTTAAAAGGGGTATTTACGGGGGATTTAGGCGAATCATTACGTACACGTCAGTCTATTATTTCGGAAGTGTGGCCGTACTTAGCTGCTACATTTGAATTAGCATTTTTTGCGATTATAATTGCAGTTATTTTAGGTGTAAATGCAGGAATTATTTCTGCTTGGTTTCAGAATTCGTGGTTCGATTATTTAGCAATGGTGATTGCGTTAATTGGCGTTTCGATGCCGATTTTTTGGTTAGGTTTAATGGAACAATGGGTTTTTAGTATTAATTTAGGGTGGTTGCCAACATCCGGACGCGAAAATGTACGGGATCCAATTACGGCGATTACGCATTTTTACTTAATAGATACGTTGTTGCAAGGTCGCTTTGATCAATTTATCGTTGTGTTAAAGCATTTATTATTACCGGGCATTGCACTTGCGACGATTCCAACGGCGATTATTGCACGTATGACACGTGCTTCGATGCTTGAAGTCATGCGTTCTGATTTCGTACGTACAGCACGTTCAAAAGGGCAAAAAATGTTTATCGTTGTCTATAAGCACGCATTAAAAAATGCATTGATTCCAGTGTTGACGGTTGTTGGTTTACAAACCGGTATGCTGTTAGGTGGTGCGATATTAACGGAAACGATTTTTAGTTGGCCAGGTATTGGACGCTATATTTATGAGGCGATTGGATTCCGTGATTATCCAGTCATTCAATCAGGCATTTTAATTGTCGCCTTTTTGTTCGTCATGATTAATTTAATAGTGGATATTCTTTATACCGTGATTGATTCGCGAATTAAATACAACTAGGAAGGAGGCGCAACATATGACTGAAATTGTTTCAAAACAGCTACAAGCTATTGAGCCACAAGAAAAAGTAAATGGCCCTTGGCGTGAAGCATGGTTAAGCTTTAAAAAGAGTAAATCGGCGTTAGTAGGAAGTGCAATTGTACTGTTCTTTGTACTAATTGCGATTTTTGGGCCGTTATTTGCACCACAAGGCATTAATGATCAAAACTTAAGTCTTCGTTTGCAGCCTCCATCTGCAGAGTTTTGGTTTGGTACAGATGACTTAGGACGCGATGTATTTTCTCGTATTTTACATGGTGCACGTATTTCATTGACAGTTGGATTAGCAGCTGTGCTGATTTCGGCTGTTGCGGGGAGCTTTTTAGGGATTATTGCAGGTTATTATGGTCGTTGGGTTGATACAATTATTTCACGATTTTTTGATATTATGTTGGCATTCCCTAGCATATTATTAGCGATTGCAGTTGTATCGATTTTAGGGCCTTCGTTGCAAAATGCACTTATTGCGATTGCGATTATCAATATTCCGAGCTTTGGTCGCCTCATTCGTTCACGCGTATTAAGTATTAAAGAAGAGGAATATATTCATGCCGCGAGAGCGGTTGGCATGAAAAATTCAAGAATCTTATGGAAGCATATTTTACCAAATTCAATGACGCCGGTAATTGTACAAGGAACATTGGCAATTGCAACGGCGATTATTGAAGCGGCAGCACTAGGCTTTTTAGGATTAGGCGCAGAGGCACCACAACCAGAATGGGGGAAAATGCTGGCAGATGCGCGAATGTTTTTATTAAATGCGCCGTGGGCAATGATTTTCCCAGGCTTAGCGATTATGTTAACAGTAATTGGCTTTAACTTAATGGGTGACGGATTGCGTGATGCACTCGATCCAAAAATGAAAAGTTAGAAAGCAAGGAAAAGTCCGAGAAGTAATTCTCGGACTTTTCCTTTGCGCCGAGGATGGAGGCTAGCACGAAGCTGTTCATGAATGCGTTTCCCAGGACGTTCCGTTATTAGCATCTGTTCATTACTAACGCCCCCGCAGAAGAGCGCTTTAAAAAATATTACGAAGAAGGGGTATGCTAGAAGTCAATTAGACATTCGGCACACCCCTATCTCCATTAATAGAAATCAGATTCTAAATCTAAATTTTTCTCTTCACTATGATAGCTACGATACGAAACAATTAATGTATCTAAATGTTCTAAGTTTTCCTCGTAATCTAAAATCCGCGATAAAATATACAATAAGTGATAGCTTGAAAATTGCTCATCATCTGTTGCTTCTTCTTGAGCAGTTACAATTTGCTTAATGAACTGCTCCATTAATTCGCTGCCCTGTAAATACTCCTCGTGACGAGTCCACTTTGAATGCTCGGGTCTAAGTTTACCCGTGTATTTTAACAGCAGCTGTTCATGGTACGTTAACAGAAAGTCCAAACGTTCTTGAATAATAATTTGAAATTGTACTGGTAATTTACCAAGCTCGTTTTCATGCTTATGCAGGCGCATAAGGAGCTCTAGGCTTTTCTTAGTTGTGATTAACATTTGACGATAAATAACAAGTTTACGCGCTTTTACATATTTTTTATTTTTAAAATAGCTACGTTCCTCTTTGAAAAAATCGTACATCGTATCCAGTTCATTTAAACGAGATTGCAATTTTGTAATCGTTATTTTTGTCGAAGTATGCTCACTTGCCTGACGTACAGCAAGACGAGTCCAACGAATAATATCATCTTGCACCACATTGATTTTTTTGAATAATTTGATCTCATATTTCGGTGGTAAAAATAATAAGTTCACGATAAATGCTGCAAATACTCCAAGCATGACTGTACCAAATCGAATAAACCCGAATGTTAAAAAGTCATCACCTGGCACTTCCATAATGGCAATTACTGTTACAAGCGCAAGCGAAATGGATTTTTCGAGCTTTAATTTCATCATAATACCGAGTACAATAATGGCGGCGATCCCGATAGCAACAATATGATGACCAAATATTAAACCGAAAATAACAGCAACCGTTGCGCCAATTAAGTTCGCCTGTACTTGTTCAATAATAGTAAGATAAGAGCGGTATATGGAAGGTTGAATGGCAAAAACAGCGGCAATGCCTGCGAATACAGGTGACGGCACGTTTAAAAGCTCAGCTAGAAATAGCGCAAAAACAATGGCCACACCGGTTTTTAATACACGTGCGCCTAGTTTCATAAAAGTTTCCCCCTCTCCTCAATTATGCAATAAAGCCACTATAAATGGTAATCCCATTATAGCGGCTTTTAACAATTTTAAAAGTACTTATTTTGCTTCAACACAAGTCCTCCATTTCTAAAAGTGGGGGAATAGTGCCCAAGAAAGTCATTCATTCAGCGGGGGGGCAACCCAGGTAATCTGGAATCAATTACACCGGAGTCTAATTGATTTTAGATCATAATTTAGAAAACGCATAATCAACGGCTTTTAATGTTTCTTCTACGTCTGCTTCGGTATGTTCTGTCGTTAAGAACCAAGCCTCGTATTTAGAAGGGGCTAAGTTAATACCTTGAGAAACCAATAATTTAAAGAAGCGACCAAATGTTTCACCGTCTGTATTTTCAGCTTGTTCGTAGTTTTCTACTTTTTCGTCTGTGAAGTAAACAGCAAATGCACCTTTTAGGCGGTTTAAAGTAATCGTCACACCATGCTTTTTCGCAGATGCTAATATACCTTGCTCTAATAAAGCACCTAATCGATCCATTTCATCGTAAATGCCAGGTTGTTTTAACACTTCAAGACAGGCAATCCCAGCTTGCATACTTGCAGGGTTACCAGCCATTGTACCTGCTTGGTAAGCTGGTCCAAGTGGCGCAACCGTGTCCATAACTTCTTTGCGACCACCATAAGCACCGATTGGTAAACCGCCACCGATTACTTTCCCCATGGCAACTAAGTCTGGTGTTAAACCTAGCATTGTATGTGCGGCACCGTAGTGGAAACGGAATGCTGTAATGACCTCATCATGAATTGTTAAGAAGCCTTTTTCTTTTGCTACTGCATGTACGTGCTCTAAGAAACCAGGATTTGGCTCAACAATACCGAAGTTTCCAACGATTGGCTCGATTAAAATTCCAGCTAATTGATCACCCCAAACCGTTACGGCTTCGTCAAATGCTTCCACATTGTTAAATGGCACCGTTATAACTTCAGTTGCTACTGAAGTAGGTACACCTGCAGAGTCAGGTGTGCCAAGCGTTGCAGGACCAGAACCAGCTGCTACTAATACTTGGTCAAAGTGGCCGTGATAGCATCCAGCGAATTTCATGATTTTTGTGCGACCCGTAAAGGCACGTGCTACACGTACACAAGTCATTACTGCTTCAGTACCAGAGTTATTGAAGCGTACTTTATCCAATGTAGGAATTGCTTCTTTTAACATTTTGGCAAATATAATTTCATGCTCCGTTGGTGTACCGAATAATACACCAGTTTCAGCCGCGTGTGCAATTGCTTTTGCAATATGTGGGTGACCATGACCCGTTACGATTGGGCCGTATGCTGCTAAATAGTCAATATAGCGGTTACCATCTACGTCCCAGAAGTAAGCACCTTTACCACGTGCCATAACGACAGGAGCGCCACCGCCTACCGCTTTATAAGAGCGTGATGGGCTATTTACACCACCAACAATATGTTGTAGTGCTTCTTCGTGCAGTTGTTCAGATTTTGTATGATTCATCATTTATTCCTCCAAATATGGTTACATTAAAAGATTCTCTTCTATTGTAGTATGTAATAGTGTTCTACGCCAAAGAATTTGAAACAACGGGCATTGTTTTGTACGATAGAAGAAAATTTGGAGGGAATTGCATATGACGTTAGAAAATTTACAAGCACCAAACTTTACATTACAAAATGAAAATGGAGAGCAGGTAAGCTTACAAGATTATCAAGGTAAAAACGTAATCTTATACTTTTACCCGAAAGATTTAACGCCGGGCTGTACAACACAGGCTTGCGATTTCCGTGATCGCTATGAGGATTTTTCGGATTTAAATGCGATTATTTTAGGGGTGAGCTTGGATAATGCCGCGAAGCACACGAGATTTATCGAAAAGCATGGACTGCCGTTTTCATTGTTAGTAGACCATGACCATAAAGTAGCGGAAGCGTATGGTGTGTGGACATTGAAGAAAAATTTCGGCAAGGAATATATGGGGATTGAGCGTTCGACATTTTTAATTAACAAACTGGGGATTGTGGAAAAGGAATGGCGCAAAGTACGTGTCAAAAACCATATTGAAGATGTGTTAAACTATTTAAAAACAAGCACAAATTAATTGTGCATACAAAGGGGAGTCATTATGGTAAACGTTTATTTTACATTTGAACCGCGCGAAGATTTAAGAAAACCACTTATCACAGAATTTCCGCAAGTGGATTTTGTATTCGATTCGAAGCTAGATACAGAAAAGCTAAGAGCGGCAGAAATTTTAGTTACTTATGGTGAAGATTTAAAGGCCGAGCATTTACAAAATGCCGACAAACTACAATGGATTTTTGTTGCATCAGCAGGAATTGAAAAAATGCCAGCCGAGGCGATTGCAGCACGAGATATTTTCGTATCAAATGTGCGCGGTATACATAAAAAACCAATGACCGAGTCGATCCTAGCGCATATTTTGGCGTACAAACGTGCATTGCCATTCGTTTATGAGCAACAGAAAAAGCACGAATGGAATAAAAAAGCGCGTTTATCGGAGTTGAATGGGAGTACTGCACTTATTATCGGACCAGGTGCTATTGGTAGCGAAATAGGGCGTATTTTACAAGCGTTTGATGTCTATACAATTGGCTGTAACCGTTCGGGTGAGCAAGCATCATTCATGAATGAAACGCATAAACTAGATGTATTAAAGGATCAACTACCAAATGCGGATATTGTTATTTCAATGCTCCCATCTACAGCGGAAACCAAACATTTATTGACGCGTGAGCATTTTGAATTAATGAAGGATTCAGCGCTGTTCATGAATTTCGGTCGTGGGGATTTAGTGAAAACAGATACGCTTGTTGAGGTGCTAACGGAGAAATTGATTGCCCATGCGGTACTAGATGTTTATGAAATCGAACCGTTACCTGCAGAAAGTCCACTATGGGAGATGGAAAATGTTACATTATCACCACACTTTTCAAGCCATTCTTCACGCTATGTAGAACGTAGCTTAAATATTTTTAAGCCAAGTTTACATAAGTGGTTAGCTGGTGACCGTGATTTAGAAAACAAAATGGTTATTTTACGAGGCTACTAATTGAGAATGACTACTGCGTAAATCAAAGCTTTGTGATTGTCGTTTTCAATTAGTTAAATCAAAAATAGACTTTTACTCTGATTGGAGTAAGCAATTGTTGACAAGCTGTTGATAAATTCGCTACACTATTTATAACAATTATAAATTAATAATATGTATGAAAAGAGGTGCATGACGATGTCTGAAATGCATTTAAAAGATGCGCTAGACACGTTAAAGACTACTGGTGTACGAATTACTCCTCAGCGTCATGCGATTTTAGAATATTTAATTCAAAGTATGATTCACCCTACAGCTGATGATATTTACAAAGCGCTATGTGATAAGTTTCCAAATATGAGCGTAGCGACAGTATATAACAACCTACGTGTTTTCCGGGAAGTTGGCTTAGTAAAAGAACTTACCTATGGGGATGCAGCAAGCCGTTTTGATTTTGTAACAGGTGATCACTATCATATGATTTGTGAATGCTGTGGTAAAATTGTCGATTTTCACTATCCTGGTTTAAATGAAGTTGAGCAGTTTGCTTCACAAGTAACAGGTTTTGAAGTTAATTCGCATCGCTTAGAGGTATATGGTACATGTCCTGACTGTCTTACAGCAGGTGCAAAGAAAGTTGAATAATATACGCAGAACCCTAGCAGCTAAGTTAGTTACTAGGGTTTTTTGGTGAGGAAAAAGTGCATTCATCAAATGGAATGCACTTTAGTCGTTATCTTTTATTGTATGCTTGATCGAATTCCTTACCTTCTAATGTAGGGTCAAGTGTCAACGTTTCATTGCAGTACATGCAAATATCAACGCGTCCTAAGACCTTTGTCCACTTACCACATCCAGGACACACAACTTGTACAGCTTTGGTGGATAGTAAACCAATCCAAAGATAAACAACCGTACTACCAATAATACAAATAAGCCCAAGCGAGATGAAGATTAATACTAAAATTGGATTGTTTTTAAAGAAAATCGCACCATACATAACAACGAAGCCTATGAAAACAAGAGATAATGCAAAGGAACGGATTTTATTAATTTTACTATTATATTTTTTCATTTCGTGTGCCTCCTAATCTAAAATATACTATAACATATATTGGATTAAAATTTGTAGATGTGAAAAAATTTGGATAATCCATTGATGCACCGTTTTTTATTGAGTACCATTATAAAAAAGGATTTGAATTATTAACGTCGAACTCAATAATAAATAAGTTCAAAAGTCATAATGGATGTTTTTTTAATATTGGTATTCATTGAATTAACAAAAATAAGACGGAATGGACTAGTTAATTTGCCTTAGAGCATTTACAATAACTAATAAACAATTTCGAAGTAGCGCAATTTTTAGGGGGATTTGATATGGAACATATTTTAAGACCGATTTATCAAGAGCGTGCGAGTCAGCCTGATACTTTGGGGGTCATTTTGATTAATAAGCGTGAAGGCGCTGAAAATATGACCGATACATTCGATGCTGTTCTTCTTATAATAGTAAAAGAAAGTGATACACCAATTTATTCTAAGCATTATTCATACGGTGATGCAAAAATGGTGATGCATATTATTACAGAAGAACGTTTACGTAAATGGATTTTCATTGGTTCGAACCGTCGTTTAGTAGACTGGCTATTTCATGGTAAAATTATGTTTGATCGCAATGAGTTTTTGTTCAAGCTTCGTTCAGAGATGCAAGAGTTCCCGTTTTTTGGGCGTAAGTTAAAAACAGGTATTCAATTTGCTAAACTAATTCGCCGTTATCAAGAGGGGGAAGAGCTATTTGAAGATGGTCATTATTTAGATGCTTATAATCATGTTGTAGCATTATTGCATCATTTAGGTAGACTTTCTATTATTGATAGCGGTCATTACCCAGAAGTGACGGTATGGGCACAAGTAAAACGCAACGATCCAGCTATTTATAAATTATATGAAGAGTTAATTTTGAGTAATGAAAGCTTAGAAAAACGTTTAGAGCTGCTATTTTTAGCAGGTGAATTTTTAATTAATTCAAGAACGAATGATGGTGCACAGCATATTTTAGAAATGATGCTAACTCAGCCATCTTGGACAATTCAAGAGCTACATGATCAGCCAGAGTTAAGCTACTACTCAACGGATTTAGAAGTGTTTGTTGAATATTTAATTGAACGGGGGTTAATTATGGTTGAAGAAGTAATTGCGAAAAATGAGGCAATCTTCCATCGTAATTATTACGTTGACCCACAGTTTGTTGAAAGAGAATATGGTTTATAATAATAGTTTTCAGAGCGTCTAATACGCTCTGAAAAATTTTTTTAAAAAAGTATTGACGTATTGAATGAAAGTATTGTAGTATATTAAATGTCGCTAAGACGTACTCGGAAAAACAACAAAATCGCTTTTGAAACTGCTCGAAAAACTTTTTACAAAAAATGATTGACAGTGAAAGATAGAAATGTTAAATTAGAGAAGTCGCTAAAACGACATTGAAACAACATGAACCTTGAAAACTGAACAAGCAACGTTAATGAATATAGCTTCTTAAATGAAGCGAAAATGATTTCTAACTTAATTGTTAGAATCGCTAGCAAAGCAAATGAGCTTTCAAACTACTTTTATGGAGAGTTTGATCCTGGCTCAGGACGAACGCTGGCGGCGTGCCTAATACATGCAAGTCGAGCGAATGGATTTGGAGCTTGCTCCAATGACATTAGCGGCGGACGGGTGAGTAACACGTGGGTAACCTACCCTATAGACTGGGATAACTTCGGGAAACCGGAGCTAATACCGGATAATACTTTGAACCACATGGTTGGAAGTTGGAAGATGGTTTCGGCTATCACTATAGGATGGACCCGCGGCGCATTAGCTAGTTGGTGAGGTAACGGCTCACCAAGGCGACGATGCGTAGCCGACCTGAGAGGGTGATCGGCCACACTGGGACTGAGACACGGCCCAGACTCCTACGGGAGGCAGCAGTAGGGAATCTTCCACAATGGACGAAAGTCTGATGGAGCAACGCCGCGTGAGTGAAGAAGGATTTCGGTTCGTAAAACTCTGTTGCAAGGGAAGAACAAGTAGCGTAGTAACTGGCGCTACCTTGACGGTACCTTGTTAGAAAGCCACGGCTAACTACGTGCCAGCAGCCGCGGTAATACGTAGGTGGCAAGCGTTGTCCGGAATTATTGGGCGTAAAGCGCGCGCAGGTGGTTCCTTAAGTCTGATGTGAAAGCCCCCGGCTCAACCGGGGAGGGTCATTGGAAACTGGGGAACTTGAGTGCAGAAGAGGAAAGTGGAATTCCAAGTGTAGCGGTGAAATGCGTAGAGATTTGGAGGAACACCAGTGGCGAAGGCGACTTTCTGGTCTGTAACTGACACTGAGGCGCGAAAGCGTGGGGAGCAAACAGGATTAGATACCCTGGTAGTCCACGCCGTAAACGATGAGTGCTAAGTGTTGGGGGTTTCCGCCCCTCAGTGCTGCAGCTAACGCATTAAGCACTCCGCCTGGGGAGTACGGTCGCAAGACTGAAACTCAAAGGAATTGACGGGGGCCCGCACAAGCGGTGGAGCATGTGGTTTAATTCGAAGCAACGCGAAGAACCTTACCAGGTCTTGACATCCCATTGACCACTGTAGAGATACAGTTTTCCCTTCGGGGACAACGGTGACAGGTGGTGCATGGTTGTCGTCAGCTCGTGTCGTGAGATGTTGGGTTAAGTCCCGCAACGAGCGCAACCCTTGTTCTTAGTTGCCATCATTTAGTTGGGCACTCTAAGGAGACTGCCGGTGATAAACCGGAGGAAGGTGGGGATGACGTCAAATCATCATGCCCCTTATGACCTGGGCTACACACGTGCTACAATGGACGGTACAAACGGTTGCCAACCCGTGAGGGGGAGCTAATCCGATAAAACCGTTCTCAGTTCGGATTGTAGGCTGCAACTCGCCTACATGAAGCCGGAATCGCTAGTAATCGCGGATCAGCATGCCGCGGTGAATACGTTCCCGGGCCTTGTACACACCGCCCGTCACACCACGAGAGTTTGTAACACCCGAAGTCGGTGAGGTAACCTTTATGGAGCCAGCCGCCGAAGGTGGGATAGATGATTGGGGTGAAGTCGTAACAAGGTAGCCGTATCGGAAGGTGCGGCTGGATCACCTCCTTTCTAAGGATTTTTCGGAATTCATTCCTAGGGAATGAAACATTAACGGTTGCTGTTCAGTTTTGAAGGTTCATTCTTAATTGAATGGAATACTTCAAAAAAATATTTGCTCCTGCCGCTAGCGCTATCGTCGCAAGACTGCATGAAGCAAATTCAGTGAAGCTTAGTCACGATGTGATGGAAGTTCGCTGTCTTGTTCTTTGAAAACTGGATAAAACGACATTGATAAGTAATAAACAAACATAGATCAAGTAATTGATCGTGCAATATCCTTAAAATCTTACTTTTTAAGTAAGTTTAACTTTTGGTTAAGTTAATAAGGGCGCACGGTGGATGCCTTGGCACTAGGAGTCGATGAAGGACGGCACTAACACCGATATGCCTCGGGGAGCTGTAAGTAAGCTTTGATCCGGGGATTTCCGAATGGGGGAACCCACTATCTTTAATCGGATAGTATCTACACGTGAATACATAACGTGATGAGGACAGACGCAGGGAACTGAAACATCTAAGTACCTGCAGGAACAGAAAGAAAATTCGATTCCCTGAGTAGCGGCGAGCGAAACGGGAAGAGCCCAAACCAAAGAGCTTGCTCTTTGGGGTTGTAGGACACTCTATACGGAGTTACAAAAGATTGGATTAGACGAAGCGACTTGGAAAGGTCCGCGAAACAAGGTAAAAGCCCTGTAGTCAAAAGTTCAGTCCCTCCAGAGTGGATCCTGAGTACGGCGGAACACGTGAAATTCCGTCGGAATCCGGGAGGACCATCTCCCAAGGCTAAATACTACCTAGTGACCGATAGTGAACCAGTACCGTGAGGGAAAGGTGAAAAGCACCCCGGAAGGGGAGTGAAATAGATCCTGAAACCGTGTGCCTACAAGTAGTTAGAGCCCGTTAATGGGTGATAGCGTGCCTTTTGTAGAATGAACCGGCGAGTTACGATTACGTGCGAGGTTAAGTTGATAAGACGGAGCCGCAGCGAAAGCGAGTCTGAATAGGGCGAATTAGTACGTGGTCGTAGACCCGAAACCAGGTGATCTACCCATGTCCAGGATGAAGGTGAGGTAACACTTACTGGAGGTCCGAACCCACGCACGTTGAAAAGTGCGGGGATGAGGTGTGGGTAGCGGAGAAATTCCAATCGAACTTGGAGATAGCTGGTTCTCTCCGAAATAGCTTTAGGGCTAGCCTCGTGATTGAGAATACCGGAGGTAGAGCACTGTTTGGACTAGGGGGCATCTCGCTTTACCGAATTCAGACAAACTCCGAATGCCGGATATTTATACACGGGAGTCAGACTGCGAGTGATAAGATCCGTAGTCAAAAGGGAAACAGCCCAGACCACCAGCTAAGGTCCCAAAGTAATCGTTAAGTGGAAAAGGATGTGGCGTTGCTTAGACAACCAGGATGTTGGCTTAGAAGCAGCCATCATTTAAAGAGTGCGTAATAGCTCACTGGTCGAGTGACGCTGCGCCGAAAATGTATCGGGGCTAAACGATTCACCGAAGCTGTGGATGCATACCGTTGGTATGCGTGGTAGGAGAGCGTTCTAAGGGCGTTGAAGTCAGACCGGAAGGACTGGTGGAGCGCTTAGAAGTGAGAATGCCGGTATGAGTAGCGAAACATGGGTGAGAATCCCATGCACCGTATGACTAAGGTTTCCTGAGGAAGGCTCGTCCGCTCAGGGTTAGTCGGGACCTAAGCCGAGGCCGATAGGCGTAGGCGATGGATAACAGGTTGATATTCCTGTACTACCTCCCCACCGTTTGAGAAATGGGGGGACGCAGTAGGGTAGGGTAAGCAGAGCGTTGGTTGTCTCTGTTCAAGCAGTAAGGTGTGTGCGTAGGCAAATCCGCGTACTTTAACATTGAGCTGTGATGACGACTCCGTATGGAGGAAGTTCCTGATCTCACACTGCCAAGAAAAGCCTCTATCGAGGTGGGAGGTACCCGTACCGCAAACCGACACAGGTAGTCGAGGAGAGAATCCTAAGGTGTGCGAGAGAACTCTCGTTAAGGAACTCGGCAAAATGACCCCGTAACTTCGGGAGAAGGGGTGCTCTGGTAGGGTGTATAGCCCGAGAGAGCCGCAGTGAATAGGCCCAGGCGACTGTTTAGCAAAAACACAGGTCTCTGCAAAACCGTAAGGTGACGTATAGGGGCTGACGCCTGCCCGGTGCTGGAAGGTTAAGAGGAGTGGTTAGCGCAAGCGAAGCTGCGAATTGAAGCCCCAGTAAACGGCGGCCGTAACTATAACGGTCCTAAGGTAGCGAAATTCCTTGTCGGGTAAGTTCCGACCCGCACGAAAGGCGTAACGATCTGGGCACTGTCTCAACGAGAGACTCGGTGAAATTATAGTACCTGTGAAGATGCAGGTTACCCGCGACAGGACGGAAAGACCCCGTGGAGCTTTACTGTAGCTTGATATTGAATTTTGGTACAACTTGTACAGGATAGGTAGGAGCCAGAGATCTCGGAGCGCCAGCTTCGAAGGAGGCGTCGGTGGGATACTACCCTGGTTGTATTGAACTTCTAACCCATGCCCCTTAGCGGGGTAGGAGACAGTGTCAGGCGGACAGTTTGACTGGGGCGGTCGCCTCCTAAAAGGTAACGGAGGCGCCCAAAGGTTCCCTCAGAATGGTTGGAAATCATTCGTAGAGTGTAAAGGCATAAGGGAGCTTGACTGCGAGACCTACAAGTCGAGCAGGGTCGAAAGACGGGCTTAGTGATCCGGTGGTTCCGCATGGAAGGGCCATCGCTCAACGGATAAAAGCTACCCCGGGGATAACAGGCTTATCTCCCCCAAGAGTCCACATCGACGGGGAGGTTTGGCACCTCGATGTCGGCTCATCGCATCCTGGGGCTGTAGTCGGTCCCAAGGGTTGGGCTGTTCGCCCATTAAAGCGGTACGCGAGCTGGGTTCAGAACGTCGTGAGACAGTTCGGTCCCTATCCGTCGTGGGCGTAGGAAATTTGAGAGGAGCTGTCCTTAGTACGAGAGGACCGGGATGGACACACCGCTGGTGTACCAGTTGTCTTGCCAAAGGCATCGCTGGGTAGCTATGTGTGGACGGGATAAGTGCTGAAAGCATCTAAGCATGAAGCCCCCCTCAAGATGAGATTTCCCATTACGCAAGTAAGTAAGACCCCTGAAAGACGATCAGGTAGATAGGTTCGAGGTGGAAGTGTGGCGACACATGTAGCTGACGAATACTAATCGGTCGAGGACTTAACCACATGTTTACGAAAATCAATGAAACGTTTATCCAGTTTTGAAAGAATAAAAAAATATAATAATACTTGACGAAATAAGTTAATTAAAGTATAATAATAAATGTCTTTCAAAATTAGTCTAGTGATGATGGCAAAGAGGTCACACCTGTTCCCATACCGAACACAGAAGTTAAGCTCTTTAGCGCCGATGGTAGTTGGGGGTTTCCCCCTGTGAGAGTAGGACGTCGCTAGGCTAACATATAATTATTCCGAAGTAGCTCAGTTGGTAGAGCATCCGGCTGTTAACCGGCAGGTCGCAGGTTCGAGTCCTGCCTTCGGAGCCATCTAAATCTTGGAGAGTTGTCCGAGTGGCCGAAGGAGCACGATTGGAAATCGTGTATGCGGGTAACACTGCATCAAGGGTTCAAATCCCTTACTCTCCGCCAGGCAAACTTTTAAATGGCCCGTTGGTCAAGTGGTTAAGACACCGCCCTTTCACGGCGGTAACACGGGTTCGAATCCCGTACGGGTCACCATTAATTATATTTCATTATATCCAGCATGGAGGATTAGCTCAGCTGGGAGAGCACCTGCCTTACAAGCAGGGGGTCGGCGGTTCGAGCCCGTCATCCTCCACCATTAAAAATAATACAGTATTATCGCGGGGTGGAGCAGTGGTAGCTCGTCGGGCTCATAACCCGAAGGTCACAGGTTCAAGTCCTGTCCCCGCAACCAAAAGGTCCCGTGGTGTAGCGGTTAACATGCCTGCCTGTCACGCAGGAGATCGCCGGTTCGATCCCGGTCGGGACCGCCATTTTTAACAAATAATACATATATGGGTTTGTAGCTCAGTTGGTAGAGCATTAGATTGAAGCTCTAAGTGTCGGCGGTTCGATTCCGTCCAAACCCACCATATTTTTGCCGGTGTAGCTCAGTTGGTAGAGCAACTGACTTGTAATCAGTAGGTCGAGGGTTCGACTCCTTTCGCCGGCACCATTACCTGGAGGGGTAGCGAAGTGGCTAAACGCGGCGGACTGTAAATCCGCTCCTTAGGGTTCGGCGGTTCGAATCCGTCCCCCTCCACCATCTCTTTTTAGGGGCATAGTTTAAAGGTAGAACTACGGTCTCCAAAACCGTCAGTGTGGGTTCGATTCCTACTGCCCCTGCCAATTTACAAAAACAAAATACGATAGTGGCGGTTGTGGCGAAGTGGTTAACGCACCTGATTGTGGTTCAGGCATTCGTGGGTTCGATTCCCATCAGTCGCCCCATTTATTTTTTGTTTTATTATATTCTATTTTTTATTATGGCGGTTGTGGCGAAGTGGTTAACGCACCTGATTGTGGTTCAGGCATTCGTGGGTTCGATTCCCATCAGTCGCCCCATTATTATTAAATTGAAATTTCCTTTATTGGGGTATAGCCAAGCGGTAAGGCAACGGATTTTGATTCCGTCATGCCCTGGTTCGAATCCAGGTTCCCCAGCCATTCGTTTGCGGAAGTAGTTCAGTGGTAGAACACCACCTTGCCAAGGTGGGGGTCGCGAGTTCGAACCTCGTCTTCCGCTCCATAAATATGGCGGCATAGCCAAGTGGTAAGGCACAGGTCTGCAACACCTTTATCACCGGTTCAAATCCGGTTGCCGCCTCCATATTTTTAATGAAATCGGTTAATCCGGTTTTTTTTATATCCATTTTCTTGCCGATATGGCGGAATTGGCAGACGCGCCGGACTCAAAATCCGGTTCCGTGAGGAGTGTCGGTTCGACCCCGACTATCGGTATACTATTAATAAGGTTAACTGTCATAAACCTTATTAAAACAAGGCTTTCAACGATTAGTTGAGGGTCTTTTTTTATGAAAAAAATAATAAAGTTAAAATAGATAATGTGTTTATAAATAAATGTGGTTAATAAACAAAATAATAGGGTTATTAAAAGGAAATTTGTCGATTTATTATATAGCATATAATAAAATTTTTAGATAAAATTAACATGATGATGTTAAGAAATAAGATGGAGATATTAAAAATTACGCTCTAAAGGGAGAAGGTATAGATGATGACTACAGTATCGAATATAAATTGGATTGAAGCTGCAGATTATGATGAATTGAGTAAAATTGCAGCCAAAATTTTTAAAGAAGAGTTACAGAAACACCCTGAAATGGTGCTAGGTTTGGCAACGGGTGGGACGCCAGAAGGATTTTATAAAGAACTTGTTGAGGCATATAAAGCAGGCGAAATTTCATTTGAAAAGGCACAATCATTTAATTTAGATGAATATGTAGGCATTAATGCAGCAAATGAAGCAAGCTATCACTATTATATGGATCAGCAGCTCTTTAACCATGTGGATATGAAGACTGATAATATTCATTTACCAGAAGGTGATACAAATGACTTACAAACTGCTGCAACGCAATATGATGCGAAGATTGAGGCAGTGGGTGGAATTGATATTCAGCTTTTAGGTATTGGTGTTAACGGCCATATAGGATTTAATGAACCAGGTACTTCGTTTGATTTAGGAACAAATGTAGTAGAACTTACAGAGTCAACGCGTGAAGCAAATAAAATATACTTTAATTCGATTGAAGAAGTACCAACTCATGCAATTACAATGGGGATTCAAACGATTTTAAATGCGAAAAAAGTGGTACTCTTAATATCAGGTACATCAAAGCAAGAAGCAATAAATCGTTTACGTAGCGGTGTAATTACAGAGGATTTCCCAGCAAGTGCATTGCATAACCATTCAAATGTAACGGTAATTTATACTGACGTAAAATAGTAAAAGGGGTGCAGTATCCGATGCTGCACCTCTTTTTTTGAAAGTAAATAGTTTATAGAGGTAAAGACATCAACTTACGCTCATATTATGCGTGTCGTTTTTATATTAGAAATAAAAACGCCTGTGATGACCGCAATACCACCAGTTATTTGTGAAAGTAGTAGGTGTTCATCTAAAAATAGTATTGCAAAAATCGATGAAAATACGGGAATAAAATTTAAATAAATGCCGAGTAGCCTGGTAATGCGCTTTACATAAAACGCTATGATACAATAACGACAGTAGCAAAAGGAGGTCAAACAAATGAAAATTCGACCAGCAAGATTACAGCAAGGGGATACAGTAGGGGTAGTTAATTTAAGTAGTCCACTTACACAAGAAACATTAGGAGAAAAGCTAGCATTTTTAGACCAGCTTGGATTACGTTATAAATTAGGAAATACGATTCAAAGCTTTGAGGGCTATTTAGCAGGAACTGATGAAGAGCGTGTCGCTGACTTCCATGCGATGGTACAAGATCCAGAAGTAAAGGCAATTTTTTTAGCTAAGGGTGGCTATGGAATTCCACGTGTGATTGATAAAATTAGTTATCCATTATTAGAGGACAATCCTAAAATTATTTGGGGCTTTTCGGATATTACGGCATTACATACACAAGTAAATGAATTCTCTAATTTAGTAACATTCCATGGACCGATGTTATCCAGTCCACAAGGAGCACTAGATGAGCTATCACAGAAAATGTTCCAACAGTTATTCCAACCGATTGAAATTCAGTATACAGAAAGCATTGCCCCCCTTATGACAGTAATTCCAGGCGTGGTGCGAGGGGAGCTTGTTGGCGGTAATTTAAATCGCTTAGTCGGTACATTAGGTACGAAATTTGAAATCAATGTAAGCAATAAAATTGTCCTGTTTGAAGATATTGGTGAAAAGATTGAGCAAATTGACCATATGATGAATCAATTACGTTTAGCGCGTAAGCTAGAGCAGGCTGCAGGATTTGTAATTGGGGATTTCAATATGCCGGATGACACATCTAGTTATGAGGATGTAATTGAGATGATTACGGGCTATTTAAAGCCTTTTAATAAACCAACAGTTGCAGGCTTTAAAATCGGGCATTGTACGCCAAATGTTGCAATTCCATTGGGTGTGGATGCAATATTAAATGCGGATGAAAAGACACTAAGCATTTTGCCGGGCGTCGAATAAAGATACTACGCGCTTAAAGTGTCTTAGTATAGATCAAATAGCAAAGACCCTCTATTCACCAAAAGTGAGTAGAGGGTCTTTTAATAACGAGCAAAAATCAAGTAATTCGCTGATTGTTGTTAGCTTTGACAATGGTTGGTCATGAGTTAAAGGTAACAAAGTAACAGGTAAGGGTTGATTGGTTTAGACTAAGTTAAATTTGCATTTGCAAATGGGTCGCTCGTTATTACCTAGTTTGGAGTCTCACCGCCCTAGGATTAGTAATAATTTGAATCATCAAATGCAATTGCCACTTGATAATTTTTCGCGTTAATTGCGTTCGATAAACGATGTGCTTGTTTTTCAAGTTCGTTGGAACGGTTTAAATAGTCAAGTGGCTCATAAAGTGCGATACGGTATAGCATTGTTTCTCCGACTGAATGATAATACGATTCTTTATCTTCCATGCCGAGCTTTTTACAAAATGCTGCTTCAGCGCGCAATTGGTTTGCTAATTCAATGGCTTCAACAATCGGCATTTCTTCATCGTTAAAAACGATGGTATTGTCGATGTTTGCACGATAGATGAGTGCATCAAGCTTGCGTGAGTCGTAGCGTAGTTGTTTTAAATCGGTTTCTAGTTTTTCAAGTGTAAGCGCAGGTTGCTTTGGTTCCTCGCCTTTTTCGATTACTACATGTGTTACTTGATGTACCGCGACTGTCAGTTCTTGAATCTTCTTTGTAATGATACTTTTTAATTTTACGGATTCTGCTAAATTAATACTCAAATCTAAACACTCCTTAAAATTGAATTGTAGGGTTGTCCTTTGTTAGTATTGCTATCGTGTAATCGCCGCCATTAATTTGCGTAAACATATTGCCAGCACTTGTTAATAGCTGCTCTGCTTGTTCTACTTGTAGAGATGGCTGTAAATAATAGATTTGTAGTGCGTCCGTTGTGTCTTCTGTAACAGCGGTGCGTTTTGAGTCAACAAATGGGCTACCGAATGCACCGAGCGCATCTTGTGAATATAAAATATTTGCAAGTGCGTTAAAGCGACCGTTTAAGCCTTCGTAACCTGTGTTTTCATCACCAAGCGAGATTTCGATATCACCTTCAATAGTGCTTGTATCATAAATACCTATCGGAAGCTCGTATTGTAGCGAGAAGAAATTATTTAAGTCGACTGCCGAGTGAAACGGTGTTAGATAATTTTGCTTTGAGATTCTACGCATCAGACTTTCGGCAGAATGACGGTAACGATTAGGGTCAGCACCGAATGTTTTCCAAAGTTGGCGCCATTCTTTAATACCTGCACGTTCTGTTACCGGTGACTCCTGCAATTCAAAAAATAAATTTTCTTGGTAAAGTTGTGTACGGCCTTTAATCATTTGAGGAGATTCTGCCACGGTAATTTTGCTATAATGGATAAGGCCGATTTTTAATTGCTCGGCTTTGGAAAAGATTGTTTCGTTAATTGAAATTTTCATATGTTATCACCTATCTATTATTGTAATGGATTGAATTAAGAATTACTAAAATTTGCTATAGCTATTTGGAAGAAATGAAAGGGGCTGGGGAAATGAATGTGACACAGCTTCAGGCGCAACTTATTGAATATGCACAATCAATCGGAGTTGATAAAATTGGCTTTACAACAGCAGCACCGTTTCATGAACTAAAAAATCGTTTGCGCCGTCAGCAACAATTAGGGTTTCAATCTGGTTTTGAAGAATCCGACATCGAATTACGTACCGAGCCATTACGGTTATTAGATGAAGCCGAAAGTATAATTGCAATTGCGTTAGCTTATCCATCACGTATGGAAAATGCACCACAAGGAAAAAAAGGGGAGCGCCGTGGTATTTTTTGTCGCGCTTCGTGGGGAATTGACTATCACACAGCTGTTCGGGAACGTTTACAGTTAATCGAAGCGTGGTTAATAGAGCATGTGCCGAATGTAAAGACCAAATCAATGGTTGATACAGGGGAGCTTGTAGATCGTGCTGTTGCAGAACGCGCGGGTATCGGCTGGGTCGGAAAAAACTGTTCGATCATTACGCCAGAATTTGGCTCATATGTTTATTTGGGTGAAGTGATGACGAATATTCCATTTGCACCGACTACGCCAATTGAGGATGAATGCGGGGACTGTAATTTATGTATAGATGTTTGTCCTACGGGTGCAATTGTAGCACCGGGACAGCTAAATTCGCAGCGTTGCATTGCCTTTTTAACGCAAACGAAAGGCTTTTTACCAGATGAATTCCGTGCCAAAATAGGCAATCGTTTATATGGCTGTGATACATGCCAAACTGTATGTCCAAAAAATAAAGGGAAACTCAATTGGATACATGACGAATTTACACCAGATCCTGAAATTGCTAAGCCGTTATTGCGACCACTACTGACAATTTCAAATAAACAGTTTAAAGCGAAGTTTGGCCATGTATCGGGCTCATGGCGTGGTAAAAAGCCGATTCAGCGTAATGCGATATTAGCACTAGCCCATTTTAAAGAAGAAAGTGCAATGCCAGATTTAATCGACTTGTTACAAAAAGACGAACGCCCTGTCATTCGTGGTACGGCTGCATGGACAATCGGTAAAATCGGTGCAGCAAATGCCGAAAAAGTACTGATGAAAGCACTCGAAGTAGAAAAAGACGAGGAAGTGCTAGCCGAAATTCAAAAAGGACTAGCGTTGTTACAATAAGTAAGAAAGAAGGATAAAAAGTGCCAAACCATATTGTTTTATATCAACCAGAAATTCCAGCAAACACAGGAAATATTGCCCGTACATGTGCTGGTACGAACACGTCACTCCATTTAATCCGTCCGTTAGGCTTTTCAACAGACGATAAAATGTTAAAACGTGCAGGACTAGATTATTGGGAGCATGTAAATGTCGTATACCACGATTCAATAGAAGATTTTATTGAATATAGTAAAAACGGTGATGTGTATTTAATCGAAACGTATAGTGACGAACCGTATACAACACATGATTTTAGCGATACAACGCGCGATATTTATTTCATGTTTGGTCGCGAAACGACAGGCTTACCGAAAGATTTTGCACAAGAGCGTGCGCAAATGTGCTTACGTATACCACAAAGCGATCATGTACGTTCATTAAATTTATCGAATACAGCAGCTATTGTTATTTATGAAGCATTACGTCAGCAAAATTATCCGGGATTAAAATAAGTAAAAAAGGAAGGTGCACAGATTGTATACGTGCACCTTCCATTTATTTGAATCAATTATGCCTCGGCGTAATTGTGTCTGGATTCGGCTTTGCGCTAACGCAAAAAACTCCTTACCGAATCCGTGTCATCCTCCAGAGGCGTTAATTTTTTCAGCAGGTGTCCCAGCACTCGCTGAAAAATTAACGCATTTTACTTTCAATGGCATCGGCTAATTTAGCTTGAATATTATCGTTTTCGAAAATCGTTAAACGAATAAAGCTCTCATCCATATTAAACGCCTCAGATAAAAAGCCACCAAGTCCACGTGCGCGTCGATCTACCTGTATTAAAATTTCGACAGAACGCTCCGATTGCTCTAAAAATACAATTTCTAATTCATCTAGATACCGGCGATACGTATTGTTCGTTGTTTGGAATTCAAATTCTTGTACAATTTTTGTCCGATTACGTAAGTATGAAGGAGCTTGCTCTGTATCTACTTTACGTAAACGGAAACCAAGATTTTGAACTGCAGATAAAACAGCACTTGCTAAACGCGTTGGCTGAATATCTAGAAAGTCTTTATCGCTTGGATCAATGGCATTTTTAATATCCAAGCCCGTATGAATCCATACACGTGAATGACCCGTTGTGACTGGTACAATCGAAGGTAAATCCATTGAAAATGGAATTTCACGTTTTTCATTTGCTTGAATTGTGAAAGGCTCGTTAATTTTAATGCTTTGTAATGCAGCTTGATCATTGACTTTTTTATCATCAATTTCACGAATGAAGTTTGAGTAGAGCGTTAAATAAATAGCATCGATTTGCTGTTCAGTATTGCCACCGACAATTTCTACAACACCAGTAACCATTTCGTTAATTGTGTAACTTGATTTGTGTAATTTTGTATCAACCGTAGCCGCCCCAATTCCAACACTTGCTAATACTTTATTAAATAGTGACAATACAATTCCCCCAATTTATTATTTTATATACTTTATACGAATTAAATAAAATTAAGTTTCAAAAGGGCGGAAGAAAATTTTTATTTTTCTTCCGCCCTGTTATATTAGTTCCCTTCGATTGTGAACACGATGCGTAACCCATTTGGATCGACTGTTGAAAAGGCTTGTTCGCCTCCGAATTTAGGTGCTGCTTCAAATTGTTCTACTAAATAGCCATTGTCGAGCAAGCTTTGTTTAACTGTTTCAGCATATGCTACATCTTTTAGTACAACGGTAAACGATTTTAATCCAACCATATCTTCCGTTGGTGCGTGGCCGTTGTTGCTATTCCACGTATTTAAGCCGAAGTGGTGGTGATATTTACCTGTTGAAATGAATAAGGCTTGTGCGCCATATCGTGTCACGACATTATAATCTAATACATTTGCATAAAATTGCTCTGATTTTTCAATGCTTGCAACGGATAAATGCACATGTCCCATGACAGTGCCAGTTGGTAAGCCATCCCATTTGCCATCAGCTGCCGCTAAAATTGGTTGGAAGTTAAGTTGTTCTGTAACCATATGCACTTGTTCGCCATCGAACCAAGTCCATTCAGATTCGTCACGGTCGATGTAAATCTCGATACCATTACCGTCAGGATCATTTAAATATAATGCCTCTGAAACATCATGATCTGCAGCCCCGATTCTTATATTTAAGTTAACAAAATGTTGGACGATGTTTCCTAAATCCTTGCGAGAGGGTAATAGTAATGCAAAGTGGTAAAGCCCAGTGAAGCCACGTTGTAGTGGAGATGCATTTGGAACTTCCACAAGTGATACTAAGCTTGTTTGACCATCAGTTGTTAAAAAAGCTTCCGTTTCTGTTTGTTTTAGAACTTTAAAGCCAATAATAGTTGTATAGTATTCGATTGAACGTGCTAAATTTGAAACCTTTAATTGAACATGAGATGAATACAAATTTGGTTTTTTATGAAAATGTTTAGCCATTGTCTAATTGCCCCTTTATATCGATTGTAATTTATAAGTAACTTACTTTATGTAACTAATATAAATTGCCACCGTAAAGATGTCAAGCAAAAAAAGACAATTGTGTTTAAAAACACAATTGTCTTTTAGTGAAAGCTAGCTAAAATTAGTTTTTAGTTTTAGCGAATGGTTTGTTATCGCTATCGTAACCAGCTGTGAACATAGCTGTTAAGAATGATACACAAACACCAAGAATTAAAATTAATTTCATGGAAGTGTCCTCCTCATGTTTTAATTGTCTCTTTTTTCAGTATAGCACAAAAAATGGATGTGAATACTTAATATTATGACAGAAATGGTTCTAATTTGGGAAAAGTTTAATGGGATAGGAGGAATAATTAATGAAAAAACGAGAAGAAATCGTCAATGGGAATATGGCTAATTCAATGGAGGAGCTAGCCCTACTAGGCAAGCAAATGGAAAATATGCGTGATGAGCAACAGCTAGAAGAAACCAATCGAATTGCAGACCCACAACAATTTGATAATGAAGAAACCGAATAAGCAATATAAGAAGTCCGTTATCATTTTTGATAGCGGACTTCTTTAGTCAGTGCTTATTAAGTTGTTTGAATTTCGTAGTGTTTTAAATCTTCACGTAATTTGGCTTTTAAAAATTTACCAACAGATGTTTTTGGAATTTCATTTAAAAAGACAACATCGTCTGGAATCCACCATTTTGCGACCTCTTGTTCAATAAATGAGAGAAGTTCGTCTTTTGTAGCGCTAGCGTCTTCTTTTAAGACAACACAAGCTAGTGGACGCTCTTGCCATTTTGGATGAGGCACAGCGATAACAGCTGCTTCGAATACAGCAGGGTGTGACATCAGTGCATTTTCTAAATCTACGGAAGAAATCCACTCACCACCAGATTTAATTAAGTCTTTTGTTCGATCGGTTATTTTAATATAGCCCTCTTTTGTTAATATAGCGATATCACCTGTGTACAGCCAACCGTCACGGAATGCTTCATTTGTACGCTCATCTTGATAATAGCTAGACGCTATCCATGGACCACGTACTCTTAGTTCACCCATCGTTTCACCGTCCCATGGAACAGGACCGTTTTCGTTTACAACTTCGGTTTCAATTAACGACACGGTTAAGCCTTGTGTAACACGCATATCTAACAACTCATCGGCACTATAGTTGTCCATTTCAGAAGTTGGATGCGACATGCTGACAAGTGGTGAAGTTTCGGTCATACCATAAGCGTTGACATAAGGTACACCAAGTTTTTCGTTGTACGCTTGAATTAAACCTTTAGGTGATGCAGAACCACCTGAAATAACTAATCGAATTGATGACAGATCACGAGGATGCTTTTCCTGCTCAGCAAGAACACCAAGCCAAATTGTAGGAACACCAGCTGTAATCGTCACTTTTTCTTGTTCAATTAAATCTAAAATAATGCCTGGTGTTACCATCGGACCTGGTAACACAATGTTTGAGCCAAAGTTAAGTGCTGCAAATGGGAAGCCCCATGCATTTACATGGAACATTGGCACAATTGGTAACGAGACATCACGCTCTGTTAAAGCAAATGATTCGGCAAGACCTAGCGCCAAACTATGGAGGACGATGCTACGATGTGTATAAACAACACCTTTTGGCATGCCGGTTGTCGCAGATGTGTAGCACATACCAGCTTGTAAATTTTCGTCTAAGTCATCTGGAAATACAAAGTTTTCATCAGCTTGCTCTAGTAATTGCTCGTAGCTATGCACATTTGGGAATGATGATACAGGTGCTGCCAAGTCATCACTCATGACGATAATATGCTTGACCGTTTTTAAATGGCCGAGTGCAGGTTCGACTAATGGGAACAGGTCGCCATCAATTAATAGAATTTCGTCCTGCGCGTGATTAATAATATAAATAATATGGTCGGGTGCTAAGCGTATATTAATTGTGTGTAAAATTGCACCACTACACGGAACCGCAAAGTACGCTTCTAAGTGGCGATGATGATTCCATGCGAATGTACCGACTTTTGTGCCGCGCGTCATACCGAGCTTCGCTAAAGCATCTGCTAGACGATGTGTGCGTTTTACGTAATCCTTGAAAGTAATGCGATGTGTAGTCGTAGGGCTTGTACGTGAAATGATTTGCTTGTTTGGAAAGTAACGTGCTGCGCGCTTTAAAAATCCTGTCAAAACTAACTGTGTATCCATCATAGTTATCAGCTCCTAAACGAAAATAATAATTTTACGTAGAACTCTAGTTGAAAGAATTTTCTGTAAATAGAATTATACTAGACAATATGTTTTCTATCTACAAAAACAATGGTAATTTCAAGAATTTTGAAACTATTTCAAGTTATATCCGTAAATCAGATAATAAAATATGGTAATTAACTAATCTGAATAATGCTATAATAGATTGAAATTAAAACCGAGGTGATTCATATGAATTTACAATCAACAAAAACATTAGCAAATGGCGTTGAAATGCCTAGACTTGGCCTAGGGGTATATAAAATGACAGATCGTGATGAAACATTGCAAGCCATTACTACAGCTTTAGATTTAGGTTATCGCGCAATCGATACAGCTGCACTGTATTACAATGAGGAAGAAGTAGGGGAAGCCATTCGCAATTCATCTGTTGCGCGTGGAGATATTTTTGTCACAACTAAAGTATGGAATTCTGACCAAGGTTATGACAATACACTAAGAGCGTTTGAAACTTCATTAAAAAAATTAGATATGGATTATGTTGATTTGTATTTAACACACTGGCCAGTAGAAGATAAATTTGTGGATACGTATCGTGCAATCGAGCGTCTATATGATGAAAAATTAATTCGGGCAACTGGTGTATCCAATCACCATGAGCATCACTTACAACAACTATTAGTAAACTGTAACGTCGCACCAATGGTTAACCAAGTAGAATTACAGCCTTATTTAAATCAAGCGGAATTACACGCATTTTGTAAGGAACACAATATTGGAGTTACTGCGTGGTCACCACTTGGTCGAGGACAAATATTAAGTGACGATACAATAGTACGTATTGCAAATGAATATGGTGTTTCACCAGCACAAGTAATCATTCGTTGGCATCTACAAAATGATATTATAGTCATTCCAAAGTCAGTAACGCCATCACGAATTAAGGAAAACAATGAAGTATTCCACTTCGAATTAACTGAAGTGACAATGCAGGAAATTAATTCCTTGAATCGTAATGAACGCTTCGGACAAAATCCAGATAATTTTAAGTTTGATTTTTAACATTTAAATTCGTTTTAATTGGGGGATGGATGATGTTTAAAAATTTTTCACCAGGGTTATTTTTTGCGATGGCCGCGGTTACTACTGTAATCATTGCACCAGTTGTCATGTTATTTCAACCAATTTTTCAAAACTTCTTTTTCGGGATGCAACATGATCAAGATGTATTTTTACTAAATCCCATTAATTTACGCCTTGTCATAGCGGCCTGTCTAGTATTTGGTGCCATGTTTGCTTTATTAGCGTATAAACGTACAAAAGTATATTATAGTATTGGCCTATTATTACTTGTAACTGGCGGAAGCACAGCGTACTTTTCGACGCAAAATTATCTAAAAATTAATAGTGAACAAATTGAGCGCAATTTTTTGTGGATGAACGATAAGTATGAATGGACGGAGCTTTCGGAAGTGTATTATGAATATGTCGTAGGAGCGAATAAAGGCGAAGTAAAGTTGATTGCCAAGTCGGGAGATTCGTTTGTTATTAAAGAGAAAGAACTAAATTCACATGCGAAAAGTTATATTTATCGATATTCAATTCAAAACAGCATACCATATATAGAGCGTGAGAAGGTTGATTAAAATATAGGGGACGAGAAAATGCATGATGCTATTTCACGTCCCTTATTTTCTTACATATCCTTTACAACAATATCCTCATTTAAAAATGGGTGTGAAAAACCTAATTGGATTGCGTGTAAGGCATATGTGCCAGCTGCTGATTCTCGTGCGCCATAGAGTGTATCGCCAACAATTGGGGGATGGATGATGTTTAAAAATTTTTCACCAGGGTTATTTTTTGCGATGGCTGCCATTACCATTTTGATTTTTACGCCATATATCATGTTATTACAACCGATATTTCAAAGTTTTTTTTCGTAAAGCCAGAAGATCAAGATGTATTTCTAATAAATCCAATTACCTTACGTCTTATTATAGGAGCCAGCCTCGTTTTTGGGGCGATGTTTGGCTTATTAGCGTATAAGCGTACAAAAGTAATTTATGGAATTAGTCTTTTGTTACTTGTAATTGGTGGCAGTACGGCCTATTATTCGACGCAAAACTATTTGAAAATTAGTAACGAGCAAATTGAGCGCAATTTTTTATGGTTGAACGATCAGTATGAATGGACAGAGCTTTCGGAAGTGTACTATGAATATGTCGTAGGAGATAACAAGGGCGAAGTGAAGATAATTGCCAATTCTGGTAATTCGTTTGTCATTAAAGAAAAAGAATTAAACTCGCAAGCAATAAGCTATATTTATCATTACTCAATTCAAAACGGCATACCGTATGTAGAGCGTGAAAAACTAGATTAGAAAAAGAGACAAGTAAAGGCATTATGCTTTTCTTGTCTCTTTTTTCTTACTGATCTTTTACAACAACATCCTCATTTAAAAATGGATGGTTAAAAGCAAGTTGAATGGCGTGTAGCGCGTATGTGCCAACTGCTGTTTCGCGTGCACCGTATAATGTATCGCCAACAATTGGGTGACCAATATGCGCCATATGTACGCGAATTTGGTGTGTGCGACCTGTTTCTAGTACAACGTGAACAACACATGTTCCTTTGTAGCGGTTTACAACTTCATAATGTGTAACAGCGTTTTGTCCATTCGGTGCAACTACACGGCGAGTATTATGATGGCGGTCTTTGCCAATGGCTGCTTTAATAGTGCCATTATCTGTACGAATATTTCCTTGTACTTCGGCTGCATATGTTCTGATGATTGACTTTTCTTCAATCATTCGGTCGAAAATAGATTTGGCAATTGGATGTTTCGCTACAAGTAATAGGCCGTTTGTTCCTTGATCTAAACGGTGTACATGCTCTGCGTAATGCCCACCATTATCAACGATGTGACGCATGACATGGTTCATACAAGTATCTTGGTCGGTTGGCTCGTTTGGATGTGTTGCCATTCCTTTAGGCTTTGAAACGATTAAACAATGCTCGTCCTCGTATCGAATGATGACATCACAAGTTTGCGTTGGGATGTAGTTAGAGGCTGGTATTTCAAAGTTAAATTCGATTTTCGTTCCTTTATCAAATGGTTCCTTCCACATGATTGGCTCACCATTGATTGTTACAGCCTTTGCCATACGTAGTTCGTGAACAAGTTTTTTTCCTAAGCGCCATTTGATGCGCAGTAAATCTTCTACAGTTTGCCTGTTTTCATTTATTGTATATGTGAACATGTTTTCCTCCAAATGAAAAATCGTGCTTTTAATAAGCACGATTTTGAATGTCTTCTTATTTTAACACAATATCGTTAAAGAATTGACGCGTTGTTTCATTTGGCGCATCGCCTTCAACACGTGCTACTTCTTCACCATTTTCGAAATAAATCATTGTTGGTGTTGCAGTGATATTGTATGTGTTCCAAGCATCTTGGTATTCTAATACGTTTAATTGGTCAATTTGAATGTTTAGTTCTTCAGCAATTGGCATCATTTTCGGTGTGTAGTTTTTACAGTGAGAACACTCTGGGCTAAAGAAATAACCAACAACACCTTCACCTGAAGCGATTTTGTCTGCTAATGCATCCGGTAGAATGATGTTTTGATAGTTTTTATCACCTAATAAATCGATTGTAGATTGTCTTAATTCATTTGTACCGTATGGATTATCTTTAAGTTTGTCAGCATTTTTCATGTTTGTTAGGACGATAATCCCAGCAAATAATAAGACTACGACTGCGCCAACAATTGCAAGTTTCTTCATGTTATTTCTCCTCCTTCAAAACTTTTAACATATAAAAACTAGTTGCGGCAATAATAACGAAAGCCGTTAATGCTAAAAATGGAATCGTAATAAACCCTAGCCAGTTAATATATTCTCCGGTACATGGTACACGACCACATGCAGGTGCTGAATCTTGTAAAAAATCAAGCTTTTGTAAGCTGTAATGGTAAAGAGATGTTGCCGCCCCAATACAAGAAAATACAGCCGTTGTTAATGCAATTTTTGCATTTTTTTGAATGTAAGCAATGGTGCCAATAAGGACGATTGGATACATGATGATGCGTTGGTACCAGCAAAGGGTACATGGTTCGTAGCCTCGTATTTCAGAAAAATACAATGATCCAAGTGTCGCTGTTAATGACACGACCCAAATCATAAGCAAGGCATTTTCAAGTTTTTTTGACATCGTATTTACCTCGGAAATCAGAATTTAACCTGCATTGATTATAGTTTGAATTCGAGAAAAAATCAATTATATGGAAATGTAAATTAAAAAGCATAATAAAATTGCTAGAAATGAAATTGTTATGTTTTAAAAATGTTATAAAAAGGAAAAGTTTGATGATAAGGGAGGAATTTAGATGACTGATGCTTTAGACATTTCGAAATTTGAAAAACCAATGATTATTCGTAATATGACAACAGAGGATATTGAAGCAATTTTAGAAATTCAGCGCTTATCGTTTCCTGGCATGGAACCATGGGAACGTGCGCATTTATATAGTCACTTAACGATTTTTCCGGAAGGGCAAATCGTAGCAGAATTGGACGGCAAGGTAATTGGTTCTTGTTCGAGTTTACGAATCAACTTTGATGAATACGATGACCGACATACGTGGAATGATATTACCGATAATGGCTTTATCACGAATCATGATCCAAATGGCTATAATTTGTACGGCATTGAAGTGATGGTCCACCCAAAGTATCGGCGTATGAAGGTAGGCCATCGTTTATACGAAGCACGAAAAGATTTAGCACGTTCATTTAATTTGAAATCAATTATTATCGGGGGACGGATTCCGAATTTTCATGTGCATTCAGAGGAAATGAGTCCTCGTGATTATGTGGACGCGGTTAGCCGCCATAAAATTTATGATCCAGTGTTAACGTTTCAAATGATGAATGGTTTTATTTTGATGCGTATTAATCCGAATTATTTATCGGACGATATTGCTTCAGGGAAGTATGCAACTTTAATGGAATGGAATAATGTTGATTATCGTCCGCATTCGAAACGCCATTTTAAAACGAGCTATCCTGTACGTATTTGTGTCGTACAATACATGATGCGTGCAATTGATTCGTTTGAAGATTTTGCTAAGCAATGTGAGTATTTTGTGGACGTTGGCTCAGATGCAGGTTCGGACTTTGTTGTATTTCCGGAAATTTTTACAACACAGCTGATGAGCTTTTTAAATGAAAAGTCTCCTTCACAGGCAGTGCGTAAATTAACGAAATATACACCGGAATATATGGAGTTGTTTACGAGCTTAGCGGTTCGATACAACGTGAACATTATTGGCGGCTCACATTTTGTAGAGGAAGAGGACGAAGAAATCTATAATATTGCGTATTTATTTAGACGTGATGGAACGATTGAAAAGCAGTATAAGGTGCATATTACGCCAAATGAACGTAAATGGTGGGGTATAAGCAGTGGTGATAAAGTAGAAGTGTTCGATACGGATTGTGGTAAAATTGCGATTCAAATTTGTTATGATATTGAATTTCCAGAGCTTGCACGAATTGCAACGGATATGGGGGCCAATATTATTTTCACACCATTTTGTACCGAGGACCGTCAGGGCTATTTACGCGTGCGTTATTGTGCACAGGCCCGCGCAGTGGAAAATCAAATTTACACCGTTATTTCGGGAACGGTTGGTAACTTACCGGAAACGGAAAACATGGATATTCAGTATGCTCAGTCTGGTATTTTTGCGCCAAGTGATTTTGAATTTGCGCGCGATGGCATTGTAGGTGAAACAAGTCCGAATTTAGAGATGGTACTCATTGGTGATGTTGATTTGGAAATCCTGCGTCGTCAGCGCCAAGACGGAACGGTGAAACACTTAAAAGATCGTCGCCATGATGTGTACCGTGTCGATTATTTGAAATAATAAACGATGGGAAATTCTGCTATTGTAAGGTGGCAGAATTTTTTTTTCGTAATTGAACGAAAGCGAACATAAAAATGTCTAATACATAAAGGGGGAGAAGTATGGAGGAGCAGCTATTAATAAAAAGCGCAATTGCCGGAAATGAACAGGAAATTATTGAACTTTTACAATGTTATGAAGATGGTTTTTAAGGGAGTGTCCCAGAAATACTTCTAGGACACTCCCTTTTCATTCAAAAGTATGAGGGAGATTGCGATGCTAGGCGTTTGCTTGCGTGATATGATAATAGAAAGCGCGATGAAAAGGGACGAATGCCAATGACGAATAATCATTCTAATATTGCAATACTAAAAGAAATTGCTGAGCTGTTAAACGAAGAAACCGAAATGATTCCGATGTTAAACGGCGCATTATCAAAATTTTTAAGCGGGACGAAATTTGAAACAGGCTGGATTTTCTTTATTGATGAAAAGGGAAAATCCGAGCTTGTTGTAAAGCAAAACTTACCCGATGCGCTTAGCTATAATGAGTGTCAGCATTTAAAGCGCGGTGGATGTTGGTGTGTGTCACGTTTCCGCAATGATGAACTAAAAAAAGCTTCGAACATTATCGAATGCCAGCGTATTGAAGGTGCGATTGAAGCAAATGACGGAGATCATAATGACATTACACACCATGCGACAGTGCCATTGCAATCTGGACAAGAACGTTTTGGCATACTCAATGTTGCATCACGCAATACGGTGCGTTTTACGGATGAGGAGCTTGATTTACTCGAATCCGTTGCGTTTCAAATGGGCTCGGCCATTAAGCGTATTTATTTAACAAATGAGCAGCAAGAAATTGCACTTGTACAGGAACGTAACCGTTTAGCACGTGATTTGCATGATTCTGTTAATCAGCTGTTATTTTCTGTGACATTAACAGCTCGTGCAGGTATTGAAATGACGGAGCAAGTAGAGTTAAAAGAAACGTTCAAAGATATTCAGCAGCTCACACAAGAGGCATTGACAGAAATGCGCGCACTTATTTGGCAATTACGTCCAAAAGGGCTGGAAAGTGGGCTTATTGAAGCAATTAAAGTTTATGCGGAAATGATGAACTTACAATTATCGGTCAATGTAGCAGGTGTTATTCAATTGCCGTCTCGCGTGGAGGAAACACTATTTCGAATCGCGCAAGAGGCACTTAATAACGTACGAAAACATTCCGGTGTAACACAAGTCCAAATTTTCATAAATATAACTGCAACGGATGTATTGCTAGTTGTAAAAGATGCGGGACAGGGCTTTAATGTTGATGCAATCGATGACATTCCATCAATTGGGATTCAGTCAATAAAAGATCGTTCGCAAGCGGTTGGTGGAACGGCGGATTGGGTAAGTGAGATTGGTAAAGGGACAGAGCTATTAGTCCGCTTGCCGTATTAGGGGGAGTTACAATGATTCGAGTATTAATTGCAGATGATCATCACGTTGTACGTCGTGGATTATTATTTTTCTTAAAAACGCAAAAGGATATTGAAGTGGTTGGTGAAGCAAAAAACGGTGTAGAGGCAATTGAGCTTGTCCAAAAGTTTGAACCAGATATTGTACTAATGGATTTAGTTATGCCTGAGATGGACGGCATTCAAGCGACGAAAAAAATTAAGAGTAAATGGCCGGATATTAAGGTATTAATGCTGACAAGCTTTTCTGATAAAGACCATGTGCTGCCCGCAATGGAGGCAGGGGCATCAGGTTATCAATTGAAGGATATTGAGCCGGATGATTTAGTGGAATCGATTCGTCAAATTATGCGCGGTGAAAATACATTGCATCCAGAGGCAACTACGCAACTAGAAGAAGGGTTACGGGAAGAGGAAAATAAACCCCATTTTATTAACCCATTAACACCACGCGAGCAAGATGTACTAGCAGAGCTAACAAAAGGGAAAAGCAATCGTGAAATCGCTTCATCACTATTTGTAACGGAAAAAACAGTAAAAACACATATTTCGAATATCTTTACAAAGTTGCAAGTACAAGACCGTACACAAGCTGCTTTATATGCAGTTAAGCATAATTTAACAGAGCCAAGTGAAAAAGCCTAAAATGATTCAGCCCCATTTAAATAGAAGAAGCCCGCACTTTCAACTAAGAAAATGCGGGCTTTAAAAATTATTCCTCGACTGACGTTTCAAACTTAGGTGATTTTGTAACTTCTAAATACAAAATGTGGTGACCATCTAACTCGGTAACTTTAAATTTGTATCCTTGCATTTCAATTATATCGCCTAGCTCAACATCAAAGCGTTGCGTCATGAACCAACCACCGATTGTATCGATGTCTTCATCTTCAATGTCTGTTCCTAAAATGTCGTTTACTTCTTCTAGCAGCATTTTAGAATCAAAGATATAGTGGTCTTTTGCGATTTCTTGAATTTCAGGAATTTCATCATCATCAAATTCATCTTGAATATCACCGATGATTTCTTCGATAATGTCTTCGATCGTTACTAAACCGGATGTACCGCCATATTCATCCATTAAAATCGCCATATGAATGCGTTCATTTTGGATTTTTAAAAGTAAATCACTAATTTGAATTGTTTCAATAACACGGATAACAGGTTGCATATATTCTTCAACCTTTTTATCACCATTTGCTGGATTTTTAATATAAGCGGTTAATAAATGCTTCATGTTAATTAAACCGATAACATGGTCTTTATCGCCATCGGTAATCGGATAACGTGTATATTGCTCGATCCCCATTAGCTCAAATACTTCACGAATTGTTTGATCTTTTTCGATACTAATAATTTCAGTTCGAGGAACCATAATCTCCTTCGCAATGCGTTCAGAAAACTCGAAAATACTGTTTACGTATTCGTATTCAGAGGAGTTAATTTCTCCTCCTTTATAGCTATCTGTTAAAATCATGCGAAGCTCTTCTTCAGAGTGTGCTGCTTCAGATTCAGAAATCATTTTTAAACCAAAAAGTCCTGTTAATGCACGTGCTGAACCATTTAAAGTACGAATAAATGGATACATGATGTTGTGGAACAAAATAATTGCGCCTGATAAATTTAAAGTGATTTCTTCTGCTTTATGAATAGCAAGAGTTTTCGGTGCTAATTCCCCTACGACAACGTGTACAAACGTTACGAGTGAGAAGGCAACAATAAATGAAAGAACGGATGTAACACTACCACTTAATCCTAAAAATTCGAATAGTGGGTGGAGAATAATTTCAAAGGTTGGTTCTCCAAGCCAACCAAGTCCAAGAGCGGTAATTGTAATCCCTAATTGACAAGCAGATAAATACTCATCAAGATTAGTGATGACCTTTCTTGCACGAATTGCTTTTTTGTTTCCTTCAGCAACGAGCTGATCGATTTTTGTCGTTCTTACTTTAACTATTGCAAACTCAGTTGCAACGAAAAATGCCGTAGCGGCAATTAAGATAGCAAATACTATCAACCTAATGGTTAGTTCAATACCTATGTCTACGTCCAAATATATTCCTTACTTGCGGCACAAATGGGCACGGCAAATAAAGAGTACACCTCCTAAAAAAATTTTTTAATACTACAATGATAAAATATTTATGCTAAAAAAACAAATTATGTTATTTGAAATGTGAGGTGATTTATGCAAGCACTAAAAAATAATGTATTAAAAATTGAATTATCAGTATTTTAATGGTAATCTATTGAACAAGTAATTATTTGAATAGATGAGAAATTTATTGTAAAAATTGCCAGCAAATAAATTCTCTAGCCAGCTATTTTAATAATTTACTTGAATGCGCATAAGGTGAAACTTTGCTCGGTGAGGGATTTATCCCTCACCGAGCATTAGTTTTTACCAATCGGGCATTAAGGGACAGTACAGTTTGCTTCTTACTGTCCCTTAATGCGGGATAAAGAGAGCATCCTCAAAAGTGAGGGTGCTCTTTTTCTTTAAAAAATAAGATAGTATGGACGTGGCGTTTTGCCCACTCGGGGCTTGAAGGCGCTTTAGCGCTTTTCTCATTCATTCATTCATTCATTCATTCATAAACGTGGAATAACATTAATTCATGGACCATTTTTTCTACGTTGGCAAGTTCGTCTTGCTGTGGGGCATTACCAATGAAGCGAATACTGCCATCTTTATAATAGTCCGCAGCAAATCGCTCGTTTTTAAAAAAGAAACTAATAGACCAGCCTGGAATTTGGCTGTTTTCAAATAGTGGTTTATAGCTAAAATGTTGAATCATGAAACTTCCCTCCCGATTTAATCGTACAAGAAAGTAGTCAGTTGTTGCAATTTTTGGTTGAAGAAATTAATAATAGAATAGATATAGATGAGGAAAGAGTGAGATCAATGGGAGAATTTATTACGCTATTACTTTTACTTGGTGTCGTCGGTGCGGTCGTTGGTGCAGCAACAAATTACATGGCGATTAAAATGCTATTTAGACCGTATAAGCCGATTTACTTCAAAAAGTGGAAGTTACCATTAACACCAGGTCTAATTCCGAAGCGTCGTGGTGATTTAGCGATTCAATTAGGCAAAACGGTAACTGATTATTTATTAACACCTGATACGATTAAAAAGAAATTTTTATCTACAGAAGTTCGAGCGAGCGTATTAACATTTGCGCAGGACAAGGTGAAACAAGAAATATTTACGGATGAAAAAACGATAAATGATTGGTTGCATTTAGCCGGAATTCAAACATTACCACAAACCGTTGAAGGAAAAGTGGATGAAATTATTCATAGTCAATTGATGTCGGTGAAAAATACATTATCGTCAAAAGCGATTCGTGAAATTTTACCGACTGATTTAGAGCCTGTATTAGACCGTAAAGTAGATGAAGCGGTTGTGCAGATTTTACAAAAGGGTGAAGACTATTTCTTATCACAAGAAGGCGCAATAACAATCAAAAATATGCTTGATGACTTTTTATCGACTAAGGGTTCATTCGGTGGCATGATTCAAATGTTTTTAGGCGATTCAACATCACTTGTTGATAAAGTGCAGCGTGAGCTTGTGAAGTTTTTACAAGCGCCAGGCACAGCGGCGTTATTACAGCGAATTTTTATCTCAGAATGGGAAAAAATTAAAAATCGTCCAGCGATGGACTTTATGAATGATGTAAACTTTGATACGATTGAGTATAACATCCAAAGCTATGCAAAAAATGCACTAGCGATTGAATCACGCTTAGACAAAACGATTAATGATTATTGGCCACAAGGAATACAATGGGTAACGGTTGACCTATTGCCTAAAGTCATGGAGAAGTTGTTTATCGTAGCAGAAAATAAAATTGAAGATGTGTTAAAACGATTAAATTTAGCTGAAGTCGTGCGTGAGCAGGTGGATTCATTCCCGATTGCTAAATTAGAGGAGCTTGTACTTGGTATTATTAGCAAGGAGCTCAAGCTAATCACTTGGTTAGGTGGCATTATTGGTGGTCTTGTAGGAGTTATTCAAGCAATTGTCGTCTTGTTGACGAACTAAAACGAGAAAGAAGGATTTAAGATGATTAACATTTATGAAGATATTAATAAACTTCAAGCAACATTCCGCAAAACAGATGAGTTCGAAAATCTACAAAAAGCGGTAGATGCAGTACGTGAAGATGAAGAAGCAAAAAAACTATTCACAAATTTCCGCGATGTACAAATGAAGTTGCAAGATAAGCAAAATGCAGGTGAAGAAATTACAGAAGAAGAATATGTGTATTTACAAAAAGTAGCTCAATTAGCGCAACAAGACCTGAAAATCTTAGCAATGCTAGAAGCAGAAATGGCGTTAAGCTCAGTTATTCAAGAAGTAAACCGCATTATTACACAGCCAATCCAGTCATTATACGACGGACTATAAGATAAAAGGCTCACACAATTGTGTGAGCCTTTTATAATGAAATAGAGTGTTTTGGGAATTTTTGTGAGTATTTGCGAATGCTCTCTGAAAAGCTAGGATGCTTTGTAGCGAGCTTAGCAATTTGCATTTCGTCTGTATAAAGTAATTGATAGTTAAAGTGTTGTGAAAAGAAATGTTGAACATTTTCATAAAGGTCGTTTAATGAAATCGCGCCAAATAATTCGTCGCGATCAATCAAGAAAATTAAATCGCAAGTAGTTGAATTATTTGCATAAGTAACATTTATTGTAATGTAAAATGTACGCTCATCGCAGCGATTTATATCAAACGTATGAATGCCGATAGAAAGTTGATTTACTATATCAGTGAAATTCTGAGTTGTAAAGTTTAGTGGTCGAACCATCATTGCTACCTCCATTTAATAGTTGATAATAAAAAGTATAGAATATTCTATAAAGTTAGTCTAATGAAATATAGTAAAAAAATACCATGTTATTACTATATAGATAGTGGAAACCCCTTTTTATCCTAAATTTATAACTAATTTTACAGATGAAAAGTTAAAATTAAGTTAAATGACTATTAAAAGTTGGTAATTTTTTAAAGGTGGATACGAGCGCGAAAATTTCTACTGCATTAGTCGCATTGGTTTTGCAGAAAGGTGTTTTCAAAAAATATAAGCAGTATTCGTTTATTCCATTTCATTTTTTGTTACAATGAGATGGATTTTGTTTTTAATAAATAAGAAACTAGGATTTTTTTAGAGGAAATCCATATTAGAAAAGACATTGTTTTTGGCCATTATGCGCGAAAGCGAAATCTTTTTCTAACCTTCATTTAGATAGGAAAGTAGAGAATAAATAATGAAAACAATTCATATAAATGAACAATTTAAAGAGGATTGGACACGCGTGTTAAACCATATTGCCAATCTCTTTTACGAAGACTCGGTCATTCAAATTGAAAACGATGGTGCGGATATGACATTAGCTTTTGAACATTCCATTGATGCCTCGTTTACAATTCATACGGCGGCAGAATTATTAGTAGATGGTCAAGCCTTTACAAATAGCTATTCGATTGGTTATGCAACGGAGGGCACTGAAAAAGAGCAAAGCATTCGTATGAAGCGTGCGTTATCGCATGTCATGCTAGATGTGTTGGAGCAATATTCAGGGATGACACAGCAGTGGGGAATTTTAACGGGAGTTCGTCCTACGAAGCTGTATCATAAGTACCGTAAAGCAGGGAAATCTGATGAAGAAATCGCAACAATTTTAAAAGAGGATTTCCGAATTTCTGATCAAAAAATCGCACTCATGAAAGCGATTGTTGAGCGTCAATTAAAGGTTATTCCAGATATAGATGAGTTAGGACGAGAAATTTCGATTTATATCGGGGTACCTTTCTGCCCTACAATGTGTGCATACTGTACATTCCCAGCCTATGCAATTCAATCCAATCGTAAAGCGGGACGAGTTGAGAAATTTATCGACGGATTGCACATTGAACTACAAGAAATGGGTAAATGGCTTACAAAGAAAAATATGCGCATTACATCGATTTATTGGGGTGGAGGTACACCAACGTCAATCGAAGCGCATGAAATGGATGCACTTTATAAAACGATGTTTGATGCCTTCCCAAACCCTGAATCGATTCGAGAAATTACGGTAGAGGCAGGTCGTCCTGATACGATTACGCCAGAGAAAATTGAAGTGCTGAAAAAGTGGGGTATTGACCGTATTTCAGTAAATCCACAAAGTTATACGCAAGAAACATTAAAGGCAATTGGCCGTCATCATACAGTTGAGGAAACCATTGAAAAGTTTTGGCTATCACGTAATTCAGGTATGAATAATATTAACATGGATTTAATCATAGGCTTACCAAATGAAGGGATTGAGGAATTCCAGCATTCATTAGAAGAGTCGGCTAAAATGCAACCAGAAAGCTTAACGGTGCATACATTAAGTTTTAAACGTGCATCGGAAATGACGCGTAACAAAGACAAATATAAAGTAGCTGACCGTGATACAGTCGCACAAATGATGCAAATGGCAACGGATTGGACAGCTGCTAATGGCTATGTTCCTTATTATTTATACCGTCAAAAAAATATTTTAGGTAATTTAGAAAATGTTGGCTACTGTAAGCCGAGTGAAGAATCGATATACAATATCGTTATAATGGAAGAAGTACAAACGATTTTAGGTATTGGTTGTGGTGCTTCCTCGAAATTTGTACATCCAGAAACAGGCAAAATTACGCAATTCCACAATCCGAAAGATCCAGCAGCATATATTATGACGTTTGAAGATGCCATTGCGAAAAAAATAAAAATATTAGAAGAGATATACTCATCCTAATACAATCGAGAGTGAACTGTTACATCCGTAGCAGTTCACCCTTTTTGTTTTGATTAAGATAGTGAGGAAATCCACAAAACTGCGACGCGGTTTTATTCGGAATGTGTTTTTCTATTCGTCTAATGTTGTGTACACTTAAAGGGAGTATAAGAAAAGGATATGACAATATGAAAAGATTATTATGGTTTGTATTAGCCTTGCTAGTGATGCTAGCAGGCTGTACAGAAATGGTGGAAACAAATGCGCCGGCAGTAGCAGGAAAGGAGATGACAGTACATTTTATTGATGTCGGACAGGGCGATTCGATTTTCATAAAATCTCCTAGTGGTAAAACGATGCTGATTGATGGTGGGGTAAAAGGCGCCGGGAAAACCGTTGTAGATTATTTACATTCACAAGGTGTGACGAAACTTGACTATGTAGTGGCAACACATCCAGATGCGGACCATATTGGAGGGTTAATTGCTGTACTGAATTCGATTTCAATTAAAGAATTTATCGATTCAGGAAAAGTTCATACGTCTCAAACATATGAGGAAATGCTGACATTAATACATAACAAAAATATTCGCTATACCGTTCCAACGACAGGAGATACAATAGCACTTGATTCGGTAGTAAACGTAGATGTATTGGCAAGTGATGAAAATGCAGCCGATAATAATGACGCTTCAATTGTCTTACGTGTGGCGTACCAACAAATTTCGTTTTTATTAATGGGCGATGCCGACCATGGCATTGAACAACAATTATTAAATTCAGGAGTTGATGTCGAAGCGACAATTTTAAAAGCTGGACATCATGGGTCAAATACGAGTAGCTCGGCCCAGTTTATCAAAGAGGTAAATCCATTAGCGACAATATTAAGCTATGGTCAGGACAATAAATACGGTCATCCACATGCGGAAGTAGTAGATACACTAAAACAAGCAGGTAGTGATCTTTATGGCACTGCAGAATCAGGAACTATAGTCGTAGCAACAGATGGGGTTACCTATGATGTGAATGCGAAACAATGGACTGGCATTGGTGCAACAAGTTCAATTACTTTATCAAAGTCAGATAAGGTAGAACTTATAAGTAAAGATTTACAAGCTGAGATTGTAGCAATTCAAAATAATAGTAACGAAACAGTAAACTTACAAGGCTGGAAATTGATTTCGGTCGAGGGCAATCAAGAGTTTAACTTCCCAAACATCAATTTAGTACCAGGTAAGAAAATTTATGTGACAAGTGGAACTGATGCCAAAGCGAGTGGAAATGCCCTTGAATGGACGAAAAAGCAAATCTGGCTTAACTCTGGTGACGCCGCAAAATTAAAAAATGCGAAGGGAGAAATTGTTAGTGAGCTACCATAAAAAATATACATTAGACCGTTTTGAAGGGGATTACGCGATTTTTTTGCAGCATCCAGATGAAACAAAGCAGCTATTGGTTCATCAGGGAGATATAGAGGTAGAAGTTAAAGAAGGCGATATTGTTACTATTTATGACAACGGTCAAACTTACGAAGTTCAGGTGTTAAAACAAGAAACAGCCAATCGAAAACAACACATTACAAATTTAATGCAGCAACTACGTGAAAAGAATAAATAGTATATGACGAAGGGCGTCCAATAAGCAAATTATGAATGAGCCTTTTCGTATCTAAAATTTAGAAAAATCAAAATGAAATAAAAATAAACGCTTTATTATGGTAAACTATTGAGGTATATCATTATAGTTTAGGAGCAAATATCATGGCGATTAAAACAATTATTTTCGATTTAGATGATACGCTGTTATATGATCAAAAATCTGTTAAAACAGCGTTTGAAAAAACATGCGAATATGCAAGTACTGTCAAAAATGTTGACTCGATTACCCTTGAAGAAGAAGTGCGTAATGCGGCACGTACGTTATATGAAAGCTACGAAACCTATGATTACACAGTGCTAATCGGCATCAATCCGTTTGAAGGCTTATGGGGAACATTCGATGACCCAACACCTCAATTCCAACAAATGAAGGGAATTGTACCTGGCTACCGTGCACAGGCATGGACGAACGGTTTAGCGGCACTGGGCATTGACGATGCGAAATTTGGCGCGGAACTTGGCGAACGCTTTGTAAAAGAACGAAAAAAGGCGCCATTTTTCTATGAAGACACATTTGCTGTATTGGATGAATTAAAAGGTAAGTATCAGCTTGTATTATTAACAAATGGTGCACCAAGTTTACAAAATTTAAAATTAGAAATTACACCAGAAATTGTTCCTTACTTTGACCATATTGTCATTTCAGGTGACTTCGGAAAAGGAAAGCCGGATTTATCGATTTTCGAATTTGTGATGGAAAAGGCAAATGTATCAAAAGAGGATGGCATTATGGTGGGCGATAATTTAATGACAGATATTTTAGGTTCATCTCGAGTGAATATGCGTAATGTATGGATTAACCGTGAGGACAAGCCAAAAAATCCTGATGTTATACCAACATATGAAGTATCATCATTAACTGAGTTTTTACAGCTTGTAAAAACACTATAAAAACTAGGAAAACGCACAAAAATTTGTGCGTTTTTTTGCATAATTAAAAACCCAAATAGAGAATTTTCTGAAAATTTATGTTATAATAGACTCATGAACAAATGAAAGAGGTTTTTTTATGGGTAACTATGAGGCATGCAGCTGTGAAAACTGCGGACGTACAACAGAATATGTACAGGTGAATTTAGTGACGATAGAGCGTCATAGCGCCAATTTGTGCTTAGCATGTGCACATGTGTTATCAATGCCTCCACAGCAAGAGCGTTTTTTTAAACTTGTACGTAAAAAAGACGTAAAAGAGTCCAACGAAGAAATGCAAAAAGCGCACCGCTTGTTATCGAGCTTAATATCTGTAGGTACAGTGTTTGTTGCAGGGATTGTGCTAGCTATGGGTGTATCACAGGGCTTCGATGTAGTAAACTTGCTACCAAGCGCGTCTAGTATTATAGCAAATCAAGAGCCATTAACATTTATACAACTGAAATCGTTAAGTTAAAAAGTGCCACGTTCGAAACAGGATTCGAGCGTGGCACTTTATTATTTCTTTATAATTTCTGATACAGTTACAAATTCATAGCCTTGCTCTTGTAATGTCGCTAAGATGGGGTCTAATGCATCGGCAGTCGTTTGATGAATGTCGTGCATGAGTATGATACTACCATTTCTGGCGTTTTTTTGAACAGTAGCTAATGTTTTTTTCGGATCACGGTGCTTCCAATCGAGCGTATCAATTGTCCAAAGGATATTTGGCACTTTTAATTGGTTTACGATGGTTTTGTCATACGCACCATACGGAGGTCGAAATACAGTAGAATTGCGTCCGATTGTAGCTTTAATGACGGCATCAGTAGAATCGATTTGTAATTTGGCCTTTTGCAGTGGTAATGTTGTTAATTTCGTGTGATTATATGTATGGTTGCCAATTTCGTGCCCGGCATCTGCTACTGATTTTAATATTTTTGGATTTTTTTGCACTTCATTACCAACGACAAAGAATGTCGCTTTAGCGTTGTATTTTTCTAAAATTTCTAAAATTTGTAGTGTCACTTTTGGATGTGGTCCATCATCAAAAGTGAGCGCTATTTTTTTTGTTTTATTACTCGTCGTATTGTTTGGAGGAAGTGGTTTTGTAGTAGTATTTTTTAAGCTACTTGCTAAAACATAGCCTGAAAATTCTTTTGTTGTGACAAACGCCCAGCCGTTAAAATTTGTTAACATTGCTACTTCTGTATTAGCCGCAAGATGCCCAAGTATATCACTAGAGGGGCTAGCAGTGGTACGTACGATAAGTCCTTTTGGATCGTTAACAATTTTCTTTTTAGTGGATGGGTCGACAACAGCTTGTTTATCTACATAGCCGGCTAAATGACCATAGCGGATAAAAATATAATTTGGTGAATTGCTAGGGAACACTTCTACAATACTGTTCAAATAAATTCTTCCAAGCAGTTGCCCTTGCTGTGCATCACTTAGATAAATTGGCCAATCTGCTTTAGAATGCACGAGCATATATTTTGCTTGCACAGTAGTTAATAGTTCGTTATTAATGTAGCCAATTTGCTCTTTGTATTGAACTTTTGACCATTGTTCCTGCTCTTCCAACACAATAACGGGCACATTTTGAGGTAATTCATGTATTACTAATTGCAATGAATCATCGAACAATTCACTCTTATTCGTTGTCATTTTAATATTAGCGTTAGTTGCAGCACTGGAATGACGAGGTAAATATAAACTAAACAGTACCATTATAACTGCGCAAAAAATTAATTTTTTCATGTAGAAAACTCCTTCATCGAGTTAGAATGAATTGTTAAAAATTTACTTAATACTATAAGTATACAATTCTTTACGCAAAATATGAATAAACCCTAGATTAATTCCCCCCGCGTAATTGCGTCCAGATTTTTTCAAACAGGCCCGAAAAAATCCCCTAAAAAATCAATGACATCCGCTGAAGCAAGTTAAATATTCATTTAGTACTAAATTAAAGAGTTTAGACCTTTAGAATTCTAAATTGAATTGTAAAATCAAATGAAAAAACGGATAAGCGTTGAATTTTGCTTATCCGTTTTCGTAATGAAATTATAGAGTAATCGCTTTTACTTCGTCGATATTTTCAAGTTGTGCAACATAAACTAAATCTTCAGTTGTTACTTCATTATCAACGGCAAGCATCATAACTGCAGAACCACCAACATGGTCGCGACCTACTTGCATCGTTGCGATGTTAATGTCTTTTTCGGCTAACTTAGTCGCTACACGGCCGATTGAACCTGGTTTGTCTTGGTTTTTGATGTAAAGTAGGTTGCCTTCAGGAACAACGTCTACTACGAAACCTTCAACTTTAACGATACGAGCACCAAGTCCGTTTAATAGAGTACCTGCAACTGTATGTTTTTCTGTTTCTGTGATAATTTCAACTGTAATTAAGTTTGTGAAACCTTTTGCAGTTGTTGTTTTGTGTTCATTAATTTGCATACCGATACGCTCAGCTAAGTAACGTGCGTTTACATCGTTTACGTGAGAGCCGTGGTTAGTAGAAAGTAAACCTTTAATAGCATTTGCAGTTAATGGGCGAACATCAAAATTAGCTACTTCACCTGCATAAGAAATATTTAATTGTTGAATGCCTTCTTCTGTTACTTGGATTAAGAATTTACCAAGTTTTTCAGCTAACGCAAAGAATGGTTCAACTTGCGCAAGTTTTTCTTTTGGAATTGATGGCATGTTTACTGGGTTTGTAACAGTACCTGTTTTATAGAATTTAATAATATCGTTTGATACGTCTACTGCAACTGATTCTTGAGCTTCTACTGTAGATGCACCTAAGTGAGGCGTTGCAATTACTTGTGGTAATGTTAGTAATTTGTGATCTGTAGCTGGCTCTTCCACGAATACGTCTAGTGCTGCACCTGCTACTTTGCCTGCTACGATTGCATCATATAAATCGTCCTCGTTAATAATACCGCCACGTGCACAGTTAATAATACGAACGCCGTCTTTCATCATCGCAAAACGTTCTTTGTTAATGATATTGCGAGTTTCAGGTAATAACGGTGTGTGTACTGTGATGAATTCAGCAGCTGCACATACTTCGTCAACTGTTCCTTTTGTTATGCCAAGCTCTTTTGCGCGTTCTTCTGTTAAGAATGGGTCATAAGCGATAACGTTCATGCGTTGACCTTTTGCACGGTATGCTACTTCCGCACCGATACGGCCCATACCAATAACGCCTAATGTTTTATTTTTTAACTCAACACCAACATAAGATTTACGGTCCCATTTACCGTTTTTAAGTGTGTTGAATGCTTGTGGAATGTAACGTGCTAAAGATGTCATCATTGCAATTGTATGTTCAGCAGCAGAGTTTGTGTTACCGTCTGGTGCGTTTACAACAATAATTCCGTGTTCTGTTGCAGCTGTTAAATCAATATTATCTACACCAACACCAGCGCGACCGATTAGTTTTAAGTTTTTCGCAGCTTCGATTACTTCGCGTGTAACCGTTGTTTGAGAACGAACAAGGAGTACATCTACGTTAGCGATTTTTGCGATTAATTCTTCAGGAGCAAGGCCAGTGTCGATAATAATATTTAAGTTTAATTCCGTTTCTTGACGTAAAGGGAAAATCCCATCTTCACTAAGCGGATCTGCAATAAATACGTTAATTGCTTTTGTGCCTTTTTCGATAACTTCAGTTGCCATAATAAAATTCTCTCCCTTAATGGTTTATCCATTTTTTGAAATAAAATAAAAAGCCTTCCGTCCCTTACATGTCACTGTAAGGGGCGAAAGGCTAAGAAATATCAGAATCGCGGTACCACCCTTATTTGTTGACGGAATATTCAGACAAATACTCGTACAACCTCATCCATATGCGTAACGTGCATGGGACGGAATAACCTACTAATATTTTCAGCTATTCTATTCAAGAGTGGAACTTTATCGCAGTATATACTGGTTTACACCAACCACCAGCTCTCTTTGCTATACAAATCGAAAAGCATGTCTCTATCGCAATAGTTTATCGTGATTAAATTTGATAACATCATAAACCCGAATGTTCACCTTTGTCAACGGGATATTCGATTTTCCGAAAATTTTTTCGTTTCCATTAACTTGTAAACATCTGAATACGAACTATATTGTTGTAATTAGTATTGAATATTCGTTTTTAGAAATTTTAGATGTAAGCGCTAACGATGTTGGTATTATGCCATTTGATTGAATTTACTGAAAATATTACGAGTGAAATTATAAAGAGGGAATTCGGTTTTATTTTTGTGACATAATTTTGTCACAAAAAAATTTTATGACTAATTTTATTTTTTCCCAATTAGAAGGGGATATATAAACGAGCACGAAATTACCAATTACACCTTGGGGTAATAGCGTCCAGATTTTTTCAAGTTTTCTTATAAATAATCTCTAAATCTGTGATATCTGATGTGCATTAGTTCAACAGAAAGTTGATCACGAGTGTTGTCAAAAAGAGTTTGCTGAAGCCAGTTTTATTGTGGAAAATAAAGGGGGAAATTAGAGTGCGTTATGATGTCATAGTTGTTGGAGCCGGACTTGCTGGTCTAGTAGCTACTTGTGAATTAATTGATGCAAATAAAAAAGTATTACTTGTTGATCAGGAACCTAAAAATTCAATTGGTGGGCAGGCATTTTGGTCATTTGGAGGATTATTTTTAGTTGACTCACCTGAACAACGAAGACTTGGGATAAAGGATAGTAAGGCATTAGCCTGGCAAGATTGGAGTGGAACTGCTGGATTTGACCGTTTAGAAGATGAAGATGTTATGGCATATGAATGGGCTAAAGCCTATGTAGATTTTGCGGCTGGTGAAAAATATAGCTGGCTACAATCAAAAGGCATTCGTTTTTTTCCGGTAGTGGGATGGGCTGAACGTGGTGGCTCACTTGCTGGGGGGCATGGCAATTCTGTTCCGCGCTTTCACATTGTTTGGGGAACTGGACCGGGCTTGGTTGAGCCATTTTCCAACCAAGTATTACAAGCGGCGAGTGAAGGGAAAATCGATTACAAGCCACGTCATCAAGTAACCGAACTAATAACAATAGACGGAACGGTGTCAGGCATTCGTGGGAATATATTAGAAGCGGCTACCATAACACGAGGTGAAGAAAGTTCGCGTGTCGTGATTGATCATTTTGAATATCATGCAGATGCCGTAGTCGTTGCAAGTGGGGGAATTGGTGCTAATATCGAATTAGTGAAGAAAAATTGGCCATCACGACTAGGAACACCACCTAAAAATATGGTATCTGGCGTACCGGCATATGTTGATGGGAAAATGCTCGAAATTACCGAGGAAATTGGAGGGCGCATCGTCAATCGTGATCGCATGTGGCATTACACGGAGGGGTTGAAAAATTGGAATCCGATTTGGAAAAATCACGGCATTCGCATTTTACCGGGGCCATCATCGATGTGGTTTGATGCGGTGGGAAATCGTTTTACAGCTCCGAATTTTCCTGGCTTTGATACGCTTAGTACCCTTGAAGCAATTCAAAAAACAGGCTATGACTACTCATGGTTTATATTAACCGAAAAAATAATCGAGAAAGAATTTGCATTATCAGGTTCTGAACAAAACTCTGACTTAACAAATAAAAGTATTAAAGAAGTGTTGAAACGTGTATTACCGGGTCCCCCAGCAGCTGTGCAAGCCTTTAAGGATAATGGGGAAGATTTTGTTGTCGCAGATAATCTGAAGGATTTAGTGATGGGGATGAATGAGCTTGTTGGAAGTGAATTACTAGACTTTATGCGTATAAAGGAGCAAATTTTGGCGCGTGACCGTGAAATTGAAAATAAATTCTCCAAGGATGCGCAAATTACGGCAATCCATGGTGCACGAAATTATATTGGAGATAAATTAATACGTGCAGCGAAGCCACATAAATTATTAGATTCAAAAGCTGGCCCACTGATTGCCGTGCGTTTAAATATTCTAACGCGTAAAACATTGGGTGGACTGCAAACGAATTTAAATGGGCAAGTGTTGAATGAGTATGGTGAACCAATTTCTGGACTTTTTGCAGCGGGTGAAGTAAGTGGCTTTGGGGGAGGCGGTGTCCATGGCTACCGTTCTTTAGAAGGTACATTTCTTGGTGGCTGTCTATTTACAGGGCTTCAAGTTGGAAAATTTTTGAGTAAATAAAGGGAAAATGCTACACGTTGTCGAAATGAATGGTTATTCATAAAAAGGGGTGTTTGAACAATGTATGAAACTATTCAATTAGAAGTAGCAGAAAGAAAAGCGACAGTCACGTTAAATCGACCAAACGCAATGAACGCCATGGATTTTACAATGATGCGCGAATTAGCAGATTGCTTTGAGGCACTGCATAATGAAAAAGAAGTTCAAGTGCTTGTGATCAAAGGGGAAGGAAAAGTATTTTCTGCTGGTGGCGATGTAAAGATGATGGTTGCTTCGGATGATTTTTCAGATTTCGGTACCATCATGGGGGATATTGCACGATTAGTAAAAGCCTATTATACGCTGCCGATGATTACGATTGCCCAAATACACGGTGCTTCGGCTGGATTAGGGTTTAGTTTGGCATTAGGCAGTGATTTTATTGTAGCTGAAGAGTCAAGTAAGCTTGCGATGAATTTTATTGGAATTGGCTTAATACCAGATGGCGCAGGGCATTTCTTCATGAAGGAGCGTCTTGGTACAGTGAAGGCGAAGCAAATGATTTGGGAAGGTAAAATGTTAGATGGTGAACGAGCATTAGCACTTGGTTTAGTTGACTACAATGTGGCTGATGGTACAGCTAGTGTTGTAGTAGACCAAATTGTTGGAAAGTTATTAGCTTCACCAATTTTAGCGATGATTGAAACGAAGCAAATTTTGCATAATGCCAATTTAAGTACGCTTGAGCAAATTTTACAAGGCGAGTCAGAAGGGCAAGTAAAAATGCGTCAAACAAAAGATCATTTAGAAGGTATTCAAGCATTTGTAGCAAAACGTATACCACAGTTTGTAGGAGAATAGATAGGAGGGCTAGCATGTAATGTGCTAGTCTTTTTTACAATTTTACGTAGAACAAAAATCTGTACAACATTCCCGATTGCCATTATGATAATGAAGAATTTAAAAAATGGAGGTAACCTTGTGGAACAAATACTGCTTTCTAAAAAACAACGACAAGTATTGCATAATGTATATTGTCCAACTGTGGAACAGACAATTGCAATCTGTGAAGTTGAATTAAAGCAGCTAGATGAAGGTCAAATTAATTATTTGGAAGTACCATTCGAACAATTTGAGCAGATTTCAGCGCATTTTAATAATAATGATTGTATAAAGCAAGGTGCATTTACTTATCAGCAGGTGCGTCATATTGCGGAAGCTGGTAATGTCCATCATTTAACGATGGATACACAAGGAATGATTTATCTTTTTGAAGAAACGATTGGCATGAGTACAGCTATTTCGTTTGCACAAAGTAAATGGAATGGTGCTGAACGAGAAGTTGCTGTAGAAAATGCTGTTTTTACGGGTTTAACGGTTGTTGGTGAATTATTTGCAGAAGAAGTGATAGAGCAGCATATACAGCTTGTAAATCTAATTGATCATATTGAATTAGATGCTGGTATTGTTGGGGCAATAAAAAAGAACGGTGCCAAAGCGGTCGTAAAAAAAATGGCGGGTTCGGCAACGAAAAAAGTGATGTATAGCTCGATTGCGGCAAAAAAAGCCATTACCTTATTGAATGCCAATGTTGTGACAGGTGCAATTGTAACAGGTGTTATGTCGAGCGTAGATATAGTACGAATGATTAAAGGTCAAATGTCACCAGCACAACTATTTAAAAATGTCTCGAAAACAGCAGCAAATGTTGTAGGGAGTATTGCGGGCTTAGTTATTGGTGGAGGAATCGGCTTTACCATTCCAAATGTAAGCACAGCGGTTATTAGTTTAATTGGCGGCATTATAGGACTTATTTTAGGTAGTGTTGTTACTACAAAGCTTATGCAAAAAGTGTTAGATTTCGTTATTAAAGATGATGTAGTAAAAATGCTCGAAATTTTTAATGAAGAACTTGTCAATTTAGCACAACAATATTTATTGAATGAAGATGAACTGCAGCAAGTATTGCATGATTTTAATGAAATATATAATATGCCACAAGAATTTCGTAATATGTACGCTTCGGGTAATCGTGAAGCATTTGCACGTGGGATGATTGAAAAGGAAATGGATCGAATTGTACGTCAACGTATGTTTTTACAAGTACCAACCAATCAAGAGCTATATGAAATGATTGAGCGACTAGCATAAAAAAGGTGGATATCCAGGCTATTAGGATGTCCACCTTTTGACTTTGTATAGGCCAGTTTACACGTGAAATAAAATTAATTTACCTTGTGAGTTTACTAAGCGATGAGTTTTTTCGGCAATCCCTTTTTCATCGATTTGTTTTTGACCCTCAACTTTTGCTGTTTGGTCATTATCAAAAGTCCAAACTTCATCAAATAAAGTTTCACCTGTTTTTTCAAAAGCTGTAAAACGATAATTCTCCATATTAAACCACCCTTTTTAAGCAAGATATTTACATTATACATAAAATATTTCGACAATTCACGGTACAACTCTACTTTTGTTAGAAAATATTTGTATTATTGAAATGTTCATGAACAATTGTACAGTCTTTTAGTCGGTATCATTCGTATTTACATGTTACAATTACTTGTAATAGAGTATTAAAGGAGCGATTGCCTGTGAATGGAATTACGAAACTTCAACCTGGGGATCAAGTCGATCAATATTTGTTAATTAAAGAAGCTAAAAAAGGTGTTACTACAGTAGGGAAGCCGTTTATGTCGCTTATTTTGCAAGATCGAAGTGGGGACATTGAAGCGAAACTATGGGATACGAATGATGAACACGAAAATTTGTATCGTGCACAGTCCATCGTAAAAGTGGGTGGCGAAATTCATGATTATCGCGGTAAAAATCAACTGCGTGTAAAACAAATTCGTCCAGCGCGTGAAGATGAAGGGGTTACTATTAGTGACTTACTACCAACATCAGCCGTACCAAAAGAACAGCTATATGAAGAACTTACACAATATTTCTTCCAAATTCAAAATCCAAATATTTCACGTATTACACGTTTTTTAGTAAAGAAATATCAAGACCGCCTAATTGTTTATCCAGCGGCAACGAAAAATCACCACGATTACGCATCAGGCTTAATTGACCATGTTGTTTCAATGTTGAAATTAAGCGAGGCGATCTGCGATTTATACCCAACATTAAACCGTGACCTATTATATTCAGGTGTTATTTTACACGATATTGGTAAAGTAATAGAGTTAAGTGGTCCAGTTGGCACAATGTATACCGTAGAAGGGAACTTATTAGGACATATATCAATTATGGTCAATGAAATTGGTCAAGCGGCAACAGAATTAAAAATTGAAGGCGAAGAAGTGATGTTACTGCAACATTTAGTATTATCACACCACGGAAAAGAAGAGTGGGGAAGCCCGAAAAAGCCGATGATTCAAGAAGCTGAAATTTTACATTACATCGATAATATCGATGCAAAAATGAACATGCTTACGCGTGCACTTGATAAAACAAAGCCAGGCGAATTTACAGAGCGCTTATTCCCATTAGATAATCGTTCGTTCTATAAGCCAACAATTTAACTTGATTCTTAAAATTCTTTTTGTATCATAAGCAAAGCGACAGGTACAGAAGTACCCTACTTCTATAAGCGGGGGATGAATGTCAAATATGTAATTCTATTCAGTGGGGGGTTCAATCCCGGCTGAATAGGGGAACTCAGGCTAAGAACGCCGCTTCGTGCGGCAACGCCTGAGTGACCACCATCGTGTTGGCCTAAGCACCAGCGGATGTCACAGATTTTTTAGGGGAGTTTTAAAGAGGAAGTCAGCCTAAAGACGTCACATCGTGTGACAACGGCTGACTGACCCACGTCCTGTGGCCCCGAGCTTGAAAAAATCTGGACGCAATTACGACGAGGCGTAATTGATAATATAGCATGGGTCGTCTTTAACGGCCCATGCTTATTTTATCTAGCTGATGGAATTGGCTGTTTTTTTATCACGATAACAAACAAACTAGCAAGTAAGCAGAAACCACCCGCTAATAAGAACGCTATTTTATACGAACCCATTGCTTCAAAAACAATGCCCCCAAAATAAGCGGCAACCCCAGCACCTACTTGATGAGCTGCGACCATCCAACCGTACATCATGGCACTTTTTTCAATGCCGAAGCGTTGACGTGTTAAGCCGATTGTCGGGGGGACAGTTGCAATCCAGTCAAGTCCATAAAAAATAGAAAAAATGATTAACCATGTATAGGAACCACTTGCTAAAGCGAAAGGTAACGCTAATAATGACAGCCCACGTAATGAATAATACCAAAATAGTAGCCATCGATTATCAATGCGGTCAGTAAGCCAACCAGAAAGCGTCGTGCCAATTAAATCGAAAACTCCCATAAAAGATAACATTGCAGCAGCAGTTACGACAGGAATACCAAAGCTAATGCAGTACGAAATAAAGTGCGTCCCAATAAGTCCACTTGTCGATAGCCCACAAATAAAAAAGCTTCCCGCTAATAGCCAAAACTCTTTTACCTTTAAACCCTCAGCTAAAGCGCTTAAAGCCATTTTAAATGGGTTGCCGATAGTTGCCCTTACAGGCTCAATGACTTCATCACTACCATATGGACTGATATTTATTTCGCTCGGATCATTCCGCATAAAGAGCGCAATGATTACTAGCATTAGCAGACTTAAAATGAAGATTAACATGATCGCTGTTTGCCATGAATAGTGTTCTATTAATGTTGCAAGAACGGGAAGTAATATTAGTTGTCCTGTAGCAGTTGCAGCAGTTAATATACCCACAGCTAAACCGCGTTGTTTATCAAACCAACGATTAGCCACCTGTGTACTTAATACCGTTAAAAATAATCCCGAGCCAATCCCCATCATGACGCCCCAAATGATTATTAGCTGCCATTCTTTTTGCATGATAGACGTACAAGCTAGCGCGATGGATAATAGAAGCATTGAGCCAAGCATCATGCGTTTTAAGCCGTACTTTTCAACGAATGCGGCCATAAATGGACCAGAAAAGCCGTATAAAAATAAACTAACGGCAAATGCAAAGGAAATTGACGGACGGCTCCAACCAAAATCTTGCTCAAATGGGTCGATAAATACACCAGCAGAAGAACGGATAATGCCAGCAACGATGATCGATACAAATGTAACAGCTAAAATAATCCAACTATAATGCCATTTTTTCAAAGCTACACCCCCAAATGTAGAGATTAGAAAAACATCAAATCGAGCTATATTGGCGCGATTTGATGTTTTTATTAAAATATAGAAAAGAATAATTTTTTCCGTTGTAACAATGTCTAGGCTAAAGCGTCAACTCCTCGCGCCATTTGATTCCGCTGTCGAAAGTCGGAAAAGCGCATTCTTTCTAATCGGGCTCTCCAATGTCTGAGGCTCACACGATGTGAGTCATTGGTGGCATGCCACATGGACGTGGCGTTTTGCCCACTCGGAGCTAAAAGGGCGCTTTAGCGCTTTTCATATGTGGATTTCATTGAAAAATTTTTGTTTCACCATCGACTAAAAAATGCCCCCATACTCGGGAGCATTTTCAATTTTTTAAGAATTACTGATTATCTTGTTGGAATTTTACCATGAAATCAGCAAGTGCCTTACATGCTTCAACAGGTACTGAGTTGTAAGCAGATGCGCGGCAACCACCAACTGAACGGTGACCATTTAAGCCAACAAAGCCCGCTTCTTTTGCTTCAGCTAAGAATTTTTTCTCTAATTCTTCGTCAGCTACACGGAATGTAATGTTCATCAGTGAACGAGAATCTTCTGTTGCGTGACCGTAGTAGAAGCCATTTGAGTTGTCGATAACATCGTAAATGTATGCAGCTTTTTCCTCGTTACGCTTTTCAATTACGTCTAAACCGCCCTGCTCTTCCACCCATTTTAATACTTCACCTAACATATAAATACCGAATGTTGGTGGCGTGTTATAAAGTGAATTGTTTTTTACATGTATTTCGTATTGTAACATTGTTGGAATGTTTGTGTTTGCTTTTTCTAATAAGTCTTTGCGTGCAATCACGACTGTTACACCAGAAGGACCTAAGTTTTTCTGTGCGCCAGCATAAATCATTGAAAAATTACTTACATCTACTTTTTTCGATAAAATATCAGAACTCATATCCGCGATTAATGGAATATCGCCAGTTGTCGGGAATGTCTTCCATTGTGTACCGAAAATTGTATTGTTCGAAGTTAAGTGAACATATGCTGCTTCTGGATCAATGTTGATATTTTCAAGTGCAGGAATGTTTTTGTAGTTATTTTCTTTTGTGCTTGCCGCTTCAACAGGTGTACCGAAAAGTTTTGCTTCTTTAAACGCTTTTTCTGACCAAGCACCTGTTTGAATGTAACTTGCTTTTTTACCTTCTTGTAAAAAGTTCATTGGAATCATTGTGAATTGTAAGCTTGCGCCACCTTGTAAAAATAACACTTCGTAGTTTTCAGGAATTTCGAAAAGCTTACGTAAGCGTGCAATGGCCTCATTATGTACGGCTTCAAAAGTTGCACTGCGGTGACTAAGCTCCATAACTGACATGCCAGTTCCTTGGAAATCAACTAACTCGGCTTGTGCTTTTTGTAAAACTTCAAGTGGTAATGCAGATGGACCTGCATTAAAGTTAAATGCGCGTTTTGTAGTAAATGTCAATGGAAACACTCCTTGTGTAAAGTTAAATAATCTCTTACTTGATAATATACCCTTTTACATTTAAAGTGGGAAAATTCTTAAAATAATTTTTACAATAAACAAAAAAGAGCAGAACATATATCAAATTCACGAATTTTTGTATTGAGTGAAAATTTAATGTTCGGTTTTGTGGGCTTTAATTAGAATATTAAGCGTGGTTTACATTCGAATGTTAAGAAAAACACTGTATTTTGAACTTCCACACACATGTTGTTAATTAACTTGGTATAATTTAACTTGATTCAGCGGGAGTTCAAACTCCGGCTGAATCAAGTTAAGCTCCGGTGGATGTCACAGATTTTTTAGGTGAATTTTAAAAGAGGAAGTCAGCCTAAAGACGTCACATCGTGTGACAACGGCTGACTGACCCACGTCCTGTGGCCCCGAGCTTGAAAAAATCTGGACGCAATTACGCCGAGGCGTAATTGATAGAATACTTATTGGGAATGAGGTATTTCTTTTGAATGAAACTTTTCAAGCAATTGTAGCAGTAGCACAAAAAAAAGTAAATATAGTAAATCGAAGTGTTTTTAGTTATTTGATGTTGGCTTTACTTGGTGGGCTTTTTATAGGATTTGGTATGTTAACGTTTATCGTTATTGGCGGGATGCTCACACCTGCAGAAGTGCCGTATGTAAAAATTATACAAGCAGCAGTATTTGGAATTGCGCTTTGCATGGTTATGCTAGGTGGCGTTGATTTGTTTACGGGCAATAATTTGGTCATGACAATAGGAGCTTTAGAAAAACGATCATCGTGGCTTGATTTAGTAAAAGTTTGGATAGTTAGTTATGGTGGCAATTTTGTCGGAGCTTATCTTTGTGCGTGGTTATTAATGATGACCGGCTATGTTGTAGGGGATTTAGCTGCCTATGTTGAAAAAGTAACGCATCTAAAAACGTCTGCTAGTTTTAGTGAGCTATTGTTTCGTGGAATCTATTGCAATGTTTTAGTATGTTTGGCAGTTTGGTGTACATATCGCGTGAAAAGTGAAACAGCGAAAATTGCGTTGATTTTTTGTTGTATCTTTCCGTTTATACTAGGTGGTTTCGAGCATAGTATTGCCAATATGATGGTATTTTCTGTAGCATCAATGATTCCACAGGGTGCTGTATTTTCAATCGATCATTTTTTTCATAATTTAATTCCAGTAACAATAGGCAATGCACTAGGTGGCGCATTATTAGGAGTTGCGCTTTGGTTAACGGAAACTGGAAATCGTGAATACTAATAATGAGAAAATTGGGTGAATTTTGCAGAATTTGCGTGAATTATTGAGCTAAAGTTGTTTCTTGGTAAGAAGTATGACAGTATGAAGAAGAATAAATGCTGGAGGTATGTAAAATGGAATATCCTAAATGTCCACAATGTGGCTCAGAATATACGTATGAAGATGGTGCAAATTTTGTATGTCCTGAATGTGCACATGAATGGCCTCAAACTGCTGAAGTTGTAGAAGAAGAGGGCTTAGTTGTACGTGATGCGAATGGCAATTTACTTGTAGATGGTGATACAGTAACAGTCATTAAAGATTTAAAAGTAAAAGGTAGTTCATCTACTTTAAAAATTGGTACACGCGTAAAGAATATTCGTCTTGTGGAAGGCGATCACAACATCGACTGCAAAATCGATGGTTTTGGTGCAATGAAATTAAAATCAGAATTTGTAAAGAAAAACTAAAAAAAAGCGAAGTCCAATTTGTTGGACTTCGCTTTTTCTATTTAGATTATTCCGCTGATGTTATGCCGTCGAAAGCACCTTTTAAGTCTTTGTCTTTTACTTCAACTTTTGCTTCTTTGATTAACTCAGCCATTTTTTTATTCCAGTCGCCTTTTGTAGCAGCGATTGCATCGCGAATTTCTTCTTTTTTCTCTTCAAGTGTACCGTAGTCTTTTACATCACGTTTTTCTGTAACTTGAATGATATGGTAACCGAAGTCAGATTTTACTGGTTCACTAATTTCATCGACTTCTAAAGCATACGCTGCATCGTTGAATTGTTCAACCATAGTTCCTACTGAGAACCAACCTAATTCGCCGCCTTTTTCAGCAGAACCAGTATCTGTAGAGTTTTCTTTCGCTAATTTAGCGAAATCTTCACCAGCTTTTAGTTTAGCAACTAACTCTTTAGCTAATGCTTCGTCTTCAACTAAAATGTGACGAGCATTTAATTCTTGAGAGGCTTGGTCATAGTACTTTTGAATTTCCTCATCTGTTACTTCAACATCTTTTGTCGCTTTTTCCTGTAATAAGCTGAAGCGGATGTTCGTTTTTAACATATCTTCTGTTAAGTTACTTTGAGCTATTGCAGCTTCGTAGCCCTCGCCGTATTGTTCTTTAACAGCAGCTAATTCTTCGTCTACCTCTTTGTCTGTTACTTCATATTTGTCGTTTAAGATTTGTTCGATAACCACTTGTTGTAAAAGCTGATCACCGGCAATTTCTTTAATTGAGTTATAAAATTCCTCTTGCGTAATGTTACCTACGCTTGTTGAAACGACTACTTCATCTCCAGGATTACTACATGCTGCTAAACCTAGAGATGCAGCGAATGTTAATGCTAAAAGAGTTTTTTTCATGTTTAATTACGCTCCTAACTGAACTTTAAATCTTTAGTTACTATAACATAAACGTTTTAAAAACAAAATGGTTGCATGCCGAGATTGCCTAAGTTTTACAAAAGCACGTGCATAGGATAAAGGGAGAAAGGAGGTGTTAGTATGGGCGGCAGTGGCTACAATGGTGGCGGTTATGGTTCAGGTTCAGGCTTTGCGTTAATCGTTGTGTTATTTATCTTATTAATTATCGTTGGCGCAGCGTTTCTTTACTAATTTTTAGGTAAGTTACAATAGCTATGTGACTTAAAAGGTGATGCGCATATTTTAAGCGCATCACCTTTAAATGTTGTGAATGTGAGTGATTTACAAGTTAAACGGCTAACAGAACTTCCACATACATGGAAATTAATAAAATAGTAATGAGTACATTAATAGTGCGGAAAATTTTAGGTTGTTTTTCTTCTGGAATTTCGCGGCGACTACATAATGCGGCCGTCATTCGATTAATTTGGAATAAGTATATTACTGAAAATAAAATTACGATAAGAAGTAACAAATTTATTCCTCCCCTCTAAGCAAAAAAATTAAAGATCAAGTGGTACTAAAATCTCATATCCTCTTGGTGTTTCCTCAATTATAGCATTGTTTGGTGCGGACTTTAAATTTTTGATATATAAAAAGTCCATTAAACAAATACTACAATGATAAGCAAGTAGCACACTAAAATAATGTGCAAACTCTGGTAAGAGGAATCCCCCTACAATAAATGCAGTGTTCAGTACAGCGAATGGTGTTATTAACGCGAAAATGTAAGAACGTTTCGGAATGCCGTGTTGCAATCGCATATAAAATATGGGTACGAAATGGTATTGAATTTTAAAGCGAAAAACGAGCGATTTTTTGTGATGAAATAGCGCGATATAATGCAAATATTTATGAAGGGGGTAAATAATCGGCACAATTAAAAAGACCAACCATAAATAACGATCTATATGCCGGCCTGTAAAATTAAAGCTAAACGCAATGTATGAAAAGCAAAATACAAGAACGAACAGGATGATCGCTAGTAAATAAAGTCGTGTTGCTCCGTACTCGCGTTCGATATTAATGGTTTTCCAACAGTGCACAGATATCCTCCTATGTGGGGCTCGTCTTGAAAACGTTTTTTGACAGCCTCTTTCTATGTTTTCCCATTAAACTAAAAGTAATAAATACATTTTAAGTATAATGATGTATTTTTTTAAAGCCTATACTTTTTTATACACTAAAAAAGAAATGTCTTCAAATTTTAGATGAGGACATTTCTTCGTAAACATTTGGTTATAGTGTAGATGCAGGTGCAGTAATAATTTTTTTGCCTGTTTCATCGATCGTTTCTTTAAAGTTGAAAAATGAGCGTTCAAAGATTTCGATAAAGTCGTCACCGTAAATATTTCGGATGACAGCCATCACATCTAAAAATTCAGGGAAGCGACCATATAATTCTTTTAATGGGAGCGCACCTTGTAAAATAGTATGTTCTGTATCGTGATAATGTTCATACATACGTAAAATTAGCTCTGCGCCATCTGGTGTCAGCTCCACGTATGTATTACGTTTATCTTCATCGCGTTTAGAGAAAGTGAGTAATCCACGTTCTTCTAATTTTTTTGAAAAATTAAAAGCAGTAGATACATGCATGACACCAAATTTAGCTACATCTGAAATCGAGGCACCTTTTAAGTGGTACGAAATCCATAAAATGTGGTGCTCATTAATGTTTAAATCAAAAGGCTTAATCCATGTTTGCCAATCTTTTTCGATAGCTTTCCAAAGGGCTTTTGATAATTGTGCCACTCTTTGGCTAAATAGCATAGCCTCTCTTTGTGAGTATAAATCTTCTGTCAAAGCAATCACCTTCTTCTTTCATTTATCATTTTGAAAATATTATAGCAATAAAAGAAAAAAGTTTAAAGTTAGAAAAATCGAATAATTAAATGTTGATTTAAAAATACTAGAAAATGATATTTTTGGAATTAAAACACCCTATTTTTACGAATGAAATAGTTCTAAAGAATTAATCGTGAATGATTGTTCATTGTGCGCTATTTTTGCTTTGAGGGATAATTTTCTCGATTTCTTTTATAGAATTCTGTAAATTTTCGATTTCTTGTTTTAACTTTTCTGATTCTGGCTCGATTTCAGTTTTAAATGCTGTGAAGTTATCCTTCAATTCATTTATTATACTAGGTATACTATTCTGTGCTTCGGATTTTAGCGTTCCAATCGACTGTTTTACATTGCCAATTTCGGCTTGTACATCTTGTAATTTTGATTTTACCCCTGTCGTATTGCTAGCAATATATTGACGAAGCTGTGCACCAGATTGTGGAGCTGAAAATAATACAACTACAGCGCCACTAACTAATCCAGTTGTTAACCCAATAAGAAATGATTTTGCTTTCATTGAATTACGTCCTTTCGAGAGTGTTATTGATACACTCATTTCCATATTCTAATTATAGTAAACATAGACTGTCTGTATTTGGATAAAAAAGCGGTACTAAAAGTGAATGCCTTTCGTACCGCCAGATGATTATAGATTTGCTTTAATTTGTGCTGAAATTTCTGTGAGTACTTCAAGTGGAAATTCATCTTGGCGACCGTTCCATTGTAATTTTAAGCCGTCTGTCTCGTCATAACGTGGTACAAGGTGAAGATGATAGTGGAACACCGTTTGACCCGCTTCTGCGCCATTGTTGTTAATTGTATTCATACCTACAGGATTGAATGCAGATTTAATCGCGTTGGCTACTTTCGGTGCAGCTGCGTATAAATTACGGGCAACATCTTCTGGCATTTCAAAAAGATCCTTGCAATGTGTTTTTGGAATTAATAAGGTATGTCCTTTAGTTAAGGGCATGATGTCCATAAATGCATATACATGCTCGTCCTCATATACTTTTAAGCTTGGAATTTCTCCGGCGATAATTTTACAAAATAAGCAATCACTCATTTTTGTCGCTCCTTTTTCGTGATATTTCCTTTCATTTTAACATAGAAAATATGGAAAACTATCTTATTATAATGGAAAAATTTCATTTTACATTCACCAAATGGGTTCATTCGGTGTTCAACTTCAAAAGCTTTTGATAAACTAAAATTTAGAAAAAGGAGTGACCACTGTGACTATTTTACAACTTCAAAATGTAACAGGCGGCTATACGAAAAAACCTGTTATTCAAGATTTATCGTTTGAAATAAATAAAGGTGAGCTTGTCGGCTTGATTGGACTAAATGGGGCAGGGAAAAGTACCACGATTAAGCATATTATCGGAACGCTTTTACCTCGTGCAGGAGAAATTCGTCTAAACGGTGTAACTTTAAAAGAGGATATGGATAAATACCGTTCAAGTTTTTCTTATATTCCTGAAACACCTGTATTATATGAAGAATTGACATTAAGAGAGCATTTAGAGTTAACGGCGATGGCCTATGGATTAGATGAAAAAACATTAAAAGACCGTTCGGAAAGCCTATTAAAAGAATTTCGTATGGAAAAGCGTTTAAACTGGTTCCCTTCGCACTTTTCAAAAGGTATGCGCCAAAAAGTGATGATTATGTGCGCGTTTTTAGTGAATCCAAGTTTGTATATTATCGATGAACCGTTTGTAGGACTAGATCCACTTGGTATTCAATCATTACTTGACCAAATGGACGATAAAAAACGGGCGGGTGCTTCGATTTTAATGTCGACACATATTTTATCAACTGCAGAAAAGCATTGTGACCGCATTATTTTATTACATGAGGGTCGTGTACGTGCACAAGGAACAATGGATGATTTACGAAAAGCGTTTAATATGCCGACTGCGACACTAGATGATCTGTACATTGCGATGACAAAGGAGCAGGACAATGAACAACATGCATAGTGTATGGAGGAAGCGATTTGAGCACTATATTGGCGAAGTGATGAAATATATGCGCTTCATCTTTACAGGTCATATTGCGATTGTGCTTGTCTTTATTGTTGGGGCAGGGGGCTATCAATATAGCGAGTGGCTAAAAGTGGTTGAGCCGGATTTCCCTGCGGAGTGGATAATTGCCGTTATTATCGGATTAGTGATTGCGTTTAGTCGCCCTGTAACATTATTAAAAGAGCCAGACCAAGTGTATTTACTGCCGCTTGAAAGTCAGTTGCAAGGGTATTTTAATAAAGCGATGAATTGGACTTTTTGGTCGCAAGTGCTTGTGCCTGTTGTGCTTTTTATTGTTTCGATTCCATTATTAAAAGCAGCGACCGATTTATCGGTATTATCATTATGGTTAACGGTCATATTTGTAGCATTTTTAAAGTGGCTTAATGTGCGTGCGGAGTTTTATTATCGTTTTGTCAATCGTGGCAATGCGGTGCTATTGGATCGTTTTGTACGTGCAATTGTAACAATTTTAGGAATTCAAATGTCATTAGCGGATGGCTTTATTGCTTTAGTATTTTTAGTAATGCTAGCGTATTACATTTTTGTCTTAATGAAAAAAACGGTGAACAACCCTGTGCCATATGAGCATTTTATTAAACTTGAGCAAAATCGTATGATGGGTTTTTACCGTTTTGCTAACTATTTTACTGATGTACCGCATTTAAAAGGTTCGGTAAAGCGTCGTGCATGGTTAGATGTTGCCTATAAAATGATTGCTTTCAAAAAGGGAAATACACAAGCATACTTAGTTTATCGTACGTTTATTCGTACTGATGACCACTTTTACTTATGGGTGCGTTTAACTGCAATTGCAGGGGGGATTGCACTATTTATTTCGATTCCATTTGTGACATGGATTGTTGTAGCGGCAATGGCCTTTGCGACGACATTACAATTAAAATATGCGCTGATGAACGCTGGTGAGTTCCGAATGGATATGCTCTATCCAATTGCACGTGATACGAGAAAGCAGGCAGTTGCAAAGTTATTGCGCCAATTAAGTGTTGTACAAGCAATCATAGTGATGTTATGCGCGGTCATGCAGCCACTGTTTTATATAGTTCCTATAGTAATGATTGTTGTAAGTGAATTGACATTGCGTATGTCAAAATAAAAGATGGGGTTTTAGCGAATAGCTAACCCCATCTTTTTTTCGGTGATAAACCGGAGTTTAGTAAATCTAAAATAGAATGTGCTTGTTGAAGGTGTAGTTGCATGGCATATTGTGTAGCCTGCATTAAAATGCTTGCCTTAGTGAAATTCATCATTTCCTTAGCGATATCCGCGTCACGAATGCGTGATTCCGCAGCTGATAAATTTTCAGATGTGTTCATAGTCACATTATAGGCATGTTCTAATCGGTTTTGATAAGCTCCTAAACGAGCGCGTTCCATTGACGTTTGGTTTAATGATTTGTCCAATTGACTCAGTGATTTTTCTGCATCTTCTCTTGTAGCAATCGATAAACCGTCTAAGCCTAATGAGGAGCTACTTACTTCACCAATTAATACTTCAATATTTTTTCCACTGTTGGCACCAACCTGAATTTTCAAGCCGCTATTTTTATAGTCACCGTTTAATAATGTGCGGGTATTGAATTCGGTATCAGTAGATATGCGGGTAATTTCTTTTTTTAGCTCTTGGAATTCAATATCAAGTAGTTTTCGGTCATCGTCAGTTAATGTATCGTTACTTGCCTGAACCGACAACTCACGCATTCGTTGTATGATGGCATGGGTTTCGTTTAGTGCACCTTCAGCCGTTTGAATGAGCGAAATGCCATCTTGAATATTTTTACCTGCCATATTTAAACCACGGATTTGTGCGCGCATTTTTTCGGAAATGGCAAGTCCTGCCGCATCGTCAGCAGCACTATTGATGCGATATCCTGTGGAAATACGATACAGTGCTTTATTCATAGTGTTATAATGGCGGTTATAGTTGTTATAAATCGCAAGTCCAGCACTGCTCCAGCTTCCAATACGCATGTTGCTCCCCCTCCCATAAAACATACTCATGGGTTATATCGGTTGCGTTACATAATTTTCCACTATAAAAATAATCCACCAATTAAAAGTCCTGCTAAAATAACGAATGCAGGATGAATTTTAAACTTTTCTAATGCGAAGTAGCTAGCGATAACAAGTAGTACCGTTGGAATCCAATTGTTATGTTTATAAGATGTTTGTAAAAAATCAAATGATAACGATAGCATTAGTACCGCAATTGCAGGTAATACAAAGCTCGATAAACGTTTAACACGTGGTGAGTTACGATGTTTATGCAACAAATTTAATAATAGTAGCATCAATGCAAGTGATGGCGCAATTGTTGCAAATAAGGCAACAATACTTCCTAAAACTCCAGCTACTTCAAAGCCAATATAGCCAGCCATTTTTGTAGCGATTGGTCCTGGTAATGAATTGGCAAGTGCCAACAGTTCGCTAAATTCGGTTTTAGACATCCACTCATATTTCTCTACGACTTCATGCTCGATTAATGGGATTGCAGAGGGCCCTCCGCCATACGCTAAAATATTCGGAAAGAAAAAAGCGATAAATAAATGGAGATAAGTCATGATTCTTGACCTCCTTTAACAGGTAAGGCAAAAGCAAGCACCAATAAAATAGAAATAACAATACCCGGATGAATATTTAAAAGAATAATGGTAATAAAGCTCACGATAAATATAAGTGCAGCGATTTTGAAACCGAGAGAAGCTTTTGATTTTTTTAAGAAATCGTATGTTAACACACCCATCATCACGGCCACTACTGGAATAACTCCGTTTGTCATGCCACTAACAAATTTTGAATCATGAAATTGTTTTAATGAACCTAATAATAAAATGATTAGTATTACAGTTGGAAAAACCGTTGCAAATAGGGCGGTAATTAGCCCTGGCCAGCCACCAATTCGGTAGCCAATATAGCCAGCCATTTTTGTAGCGATTGGGCCAGGCAATGTGTTACCGATTGAAATGACATCTGCAAATTCTTCATCTGTCATCCAACCATATGTTTTGACGACTTCTTTATGTACGAGTGGAATTGTTGTAGGACCACCGCCAAAGCCTAGAATACCAGAACGAAAAAAGGCGATAAATATATGTAATTGTTTAGCCAACATGATTTCCTCCATCATGATTTAGTTTTTCACAATACAAAAGCTGTGAGAAAAAATATTGCCCCCACAGCTTTCTTATACGAGCATTATTCTTTTGGTGGTGCACTATATGTCGTAATATAGGAAGGTGAATTGAACATTGATTGAAGTGCGGCTGCTTTGCTTTCGAAAAGAGGTGCAAAACGTTCTACATAGACTGTGCTATTTTTCCAAACTTCATAGGAGACTGGACCACCCCATTGAGTAATGAACAAATACGTTTCTTCTTTAATAGGACGTAACAAACGATAGGCGATGACAGCATCGTTTGAATCAAGCAATGAAAGGGTATTTAGTGCTTTTTCCTCGAAAACTGGGCGATCATCTGACATAATAGGCATATTGTAAAAAGTGAAAAAGCCTTTTTGTTCAAACTGTCCTTTTTGAGCGATTACCTCGAATTTTCTTGGGACAGCAAAAATGGATTTTTTGTCGCTTTCATGTAAAACGACTGAATTACCATTACCATGTAGAAGGATTAAAGGGTGTTTTGCATTCTTTTCGATTAATTTCTCCATATAATCTGGTGTACCAGATGTTACATAAAAGTTCATAAGCTTAAACCTCCTTTATTCTATTATTTTCATTTATAAAGCTGTTCAAGCTTTTTGTCAAAATGTTATGTGGCGTTAAGGGCGATTTTATGACATTTACTTAAGAAATCTATACATTTTCTATATAAAAGTTTATAGTCGATAATGGATATCAATGACGTTTTTAGGGATTGGAAAAATCAAGAAATTCTATTTGATAAGGAGTAACATCAAACATGACGAAATTTAACGATACATTATTACGTGCAGCTCGTGGGGAACAAGTCGATCATACGCCAGTTTGGTTTATGCGCCAGGCAGGGCGTTCACAGCCTGAATATCGTGAAATTAAAGAAAAATATTCATTAGAAGAAATTACAATGCAACCGGAATTATGTGCTTATGTAACACGTTTACCAGTTGAACAATATAACGTAGATGCTGCGATTCTTTATAAAGATATCGTAACACCGCTACCAGGCATCGGTGTCGATGTAAAAATTAAAGCAGGTGTAGGACCAGTTATTTCAAACCCAATTCGTTCTGTAGCGGATGTTGAAAAGCTAGGCGAGTTCAATGCAAAAGAGCATACACCTTATGTACTTGAAACAATCAAAATGTTAACGCAAGAACAATTAAATGTACCGTTAATCGGTTTTGGAGGCGCACCATTCACATTAGCGAGCTATATGATTGAAGGTGGTCCAAGCCGTAACTACGCAAAGACAAAATCATTTATGGTATCACAACCACAAGCTTGGTTTAAGTTAATGGACAAGCTTGCAGATATGATTATTATGGATATTTCAGCCCAAGTAGAAGCTGGGGCAAAGGCAATCCAAATTTTCGATTCGTGGGTTGGTGCTTTAAATGTTGAAGATTACCGTATTTTCATCAAGCCTATAATGACACGTATTTTCGGCGAGTTACGTGCACTAAATGTACCGTTAATTCAATTTGGTGTCGGTGCATCTCACTTAGTAAATGAGTGGCACGACCTTCCAATTGATGTTGTGGGATTAGACTGGCGTTTACCAATTCGTGAAGCAGGAGCACGAGGTATAACGAAAGCTGTACAAGGGAACTTAGACCCAACATTACTAATTTCAGATTGGAATGTATTAGAAGCGCGTGCAAAAGATATTGTGGACCAAGGTTTAGCACATTCAAATGGTCATATATTCAACTTAGGCCACGGTGTATTCCCAGAAGTAGATCCAGCTGTATTAAAACGTTTAACGACATTTGTTCATGATTATAGCCGTGAGCAAATTGCAAAACGCGGATAAATTGAAGCTTTGCTCGGCGGGGGGGCTTCATTCCTCACTGAGCATTAGCTTTTACCAATCGGGCTTTTAGGGACAATGAACCCCACTTACCTGTCTCCTAACACTTTCCAGTTTGAAGTGGGCGTCCTTAATGACCTTTAATGCGGGATAATAATATTTTGAGGTGATAAAACATGAAACAAGTACGTGGATTATTAGTCATGGCATATGGCACACCATATAAAGAAGAAGATATTGAACGTTATTACACACATATTCGTCACGGCCGCAAGCCATCACAAGAGCATATTGATGATTTAACGGAGCGTTACCGTGCAATTGGTGGGATCTCCCCACTTGCAAAAATGACAAAAGCACAGGCAGAGGCTCTTTGTGCACGCTTAAATGAGGTACAAGACGAAGTAGAATATAAATTATTCATTGGTTTAAAACATATCGAGCCATTCGTAGAAGATGCAGTAGAAGCAATGATGAACGAAGGCATTACAGAAGCGGTATCAATCGTACTTGCACCACACTTCTCAACATTCTCAATTAAATCTTATAACGGTCGTGCAAAAGAAGCGGCTGAAAAATTAGGTGGCACATTAAATATCACTTCTGTAGAAGCGTGGTATAACGAACCAAAATTCATTGAGTTTTGGAAACAAGCAGTAAATGGTGAATTAGCAAAAATGACTGAAGAAGAGCGTAAAACTGCGTGCTTAATCGTGTCTAACCATTCATTACCAGAAAAAATTAAATTAGCTGGCGATCCATATGAAGAGCAATTAATCGAAACAGCTCGTTTAATCGAAGCGGCTTCCGATATTGAAAACGTGGAAGTAGGTTGGCAATCAGCTGGTCAAACACCAGAACCATGGCTAGGGCCAGATGTACAAGATTTAACAAAAGAATTATATGAACAAAAAGGCTACAAATCATTCATTTATACACCTGTTGGTTTCGTAACAGAACACTTAGAAGTGCTTTACGATAACGATATTGAGTGTAAAGTAGTGTGTGATGAAATTGGCGCTAGCTATTATCGACCTGCAATGCCAAACACGCATCCGTTATTCATCGATGCGATGGTAGATGCAATCGATAAAAAATTAGCGAAATAATATAGAGAGTGATGATGAAGGTGACTTTAAAAAGGAGTAAGATTGTAATCGTTGGCGGTGGAATTACGGGCTTAACGACGGCATACTATTTACAGCAAAAAGCGATGGAAGACGATTTATCATTAGAAATTGTGTTAATTGAATCGTCATTACGTCTAGGTGGAAAAATCCACACTGTTCGTAAAAATGGCTACATAATTGAACGTGGCCCTGAATCGTTTTTTGATACAAGTAACAGTGTTCATAGTTTAGCACGTGATTTAAAAATCGAACATAAAATTATACAAAATAATAACGGTCGAACATTTATCGCAATCGGCAACAAACTTCACCAAATCCCAAGTAATTTATTGCTTGGGGGGTCACCTAAAATCTTATCTGTGTTGACTTCGAATTTTCTTTCTTTAAGTGGTAAAATTCGCGCGGCTGGCGATTTACTTTTACCAAAATTATCGCATGAGAAGGATGAGCCTATTAGTGACTTTTTCCGTCGTCGTTTCGGCAAGGAACTGGTAGAAAATCTTGTCGAACCTGTGATAGCAGGAACTTATGCTGGTGATGTCGATCATGTAAGTATGCAATCTATGTTCCCGCAGTTTTACCAGTTAGAGAAAGATTATGGAAGCCTTTTAGTTGGAATGAAAAAGACAGGCAGAGGCATTTATGCGCTATTCGATATGCCAGGTGAAATTCATTATGAATCGTTTGATGGTGGATTAGAAACGATAGTGGAATCATTAGAAGCCGCATTAACAAACGTCACAATTTTAAAAGGCTTAAAAGTGGATACAATCGAAAAAAACACGGATTTAACACAACAGCTGTATTTAAATGATGGGACGTCCATTCAAGCTGATCAAATCGTTGTGACGACACCATTTAATGTAACAAAAAAAATATTCCGGGATTCGGAAACACTTCACAATATGGATACAATGAATTACGCAACGATTGCAACTGTCACACTAGCTTTTGATAGAGAAGTAGTGCAGAAGTATACCGATGCTATGAATTTCTTTGTGTCTCGTAATAGTGATTTTGCTATCACAACATGTACATGGAGCAATCGTAAATTCGACCATGTTGCACCTGAAGGACATGAATTAATACGAGTCTATATTGGACGTGTCGGTGATGAGTCGATTGTGGAATTGTCGGATAGTGAAATTGAAAAAATTGTGCTACAGGATTTAAAAAAGGCGATTGGCTTAAATGAGAGGCCATCATTAATGATAGTCGCACGTTGGAAAGAATCGATGCCACAGTATACAATTGGTCATGAAGAACGTGTTCAGCTATTAAAAGCACAGTTTTGCAAGGAATTTCCGAATGTCTATTTGACTGGTAGCTCATATGAAGGCATTAGTATTCCGGATTGTGTATCCCAAGGAAAAGAAACAGCCGAGCGAATTATCTCGCAGCTTACACAGGGGAAATAATCAATTTAACTTGCTTCAGCTGAAGTCGTCCATTTTTGTAAGTGGGGGGCGAATCGCCGAGGCGTAATTGATTGTTTATCCATTCAAATAGAACGAAAACGCTGAATTAAAAGTTTCTGCTTTTAGTCCAGCGTTTTTTGTATGTAAATTTCACAAATTTATCCTTTTCATTTCATGCAAATTTCACATTTATTTAGTACGCTTAAATACGAGGTGTTACGCCATGAAATTTTTTAAAGCATTATTTTTAGTATGCTGCCTGTTTGTTTTGACTGGGTGTAATGAATCGGTTTTTGATGCAATTGATGAACAGCAAAGTTTTTTAGCTTCTGTCAATATTTTAGAACCTTCGATTACGTTTTATGATGAAGACTATGCATTGATAGCGACATGGGATTTGGATAATACATATACAGGGGCGACGTTAGTTGGAACAAACGCAATTTTGCTTTATGGCCATCAACTTGACGAGGCCGAACTCTATGACCTGTCATCAGGGAAGCAAATAGTCAAATTGAAAACAGGTGTTGGCACGACAAATGCACTTTATGATGAACAAGCACATGCCATTTATTTGACCAATAGTAAAACAAATGAATTAACAAGTTATTCAATAACGGGTGAGTTACAACAAAGTTTGAAGCTACGCAATTATCCAATGTCCATGGCGTTGCATGAAAATATGCTTTATGTTGTGAATTATAAAGATACATTCCTTTCCGTTATTGATACAACAACATTCCAGGCAATTGATGAGTGGCTGATTGCAAGTTCATCTCAAGGGGCACTTGTAGTGGAAGCGACAAATGAGCTTTGGTTAGGTGGGCATGGACAAGGAAGTAAGCCAAACGAAATGGTGCAAGTATTCGATTTAACAACAGGTGTGGTGAAAAAAGAAATTGCTGTACCGGTGATGCCGATCACATTAATACAGCAGGAACAAGAAGTAATTATTGCTAGTCATGGCTCGAATATGATTTATAGTACTTCGTTGGATGGAACTATCAATTGGCAACAAGAAGTTGCGGCTAATCCGTTTTCAATTGTTTCATTTGATGGTCAATTGGTTGTAGCAGGCTATGATGATCAAACGCTTTATGTAACAGAGCATGCGAATATTATTGAAACGGTTGCTACAGGAAAAGGTGCATTTCAGTTATTAGTAAGGGAGTGACAACAATGACGACGATATTAATTGTTGATGATGAATATAATATGCGTCAGCTCATTGATTTAGTAATAGTAAAATCAGGCTTCCAAACGATTCATGCTGAAAATGGGGCAGAAGCCTATCAAGCAATAAGTCAACATTCGATTGATTTAGTGCTTTTAGATGTCATGATGCCTGGTGAAGATGGCTTTGAAGTATGTAAAGCGATTCATGCCATGACCATGGACAAAGTACCGATTATATTCTTAACGGCACGTGATGCGAAAGACGATAAAGTAAAGGGACTTATGATTGGTGGTGATGACTATATTGTAAAACCATTTACTGCAGAGGAATTAGTAGCACGTATTTACGCGGTATTAAGACGCACAGGGACTCTAATTCAAGAGACCGAAGTACAGTTCCTACAACACGGTGTAATTAAACTGGATGAAATTTCGCGCAAAGTATTTATAGAGGATGAATTGATTGTGTTGACATTAAAAGAGTTTGAACTGCTATATTTGTTTATGAAGCATCCGAATAATGTGTATTCCCGTGAACAGTTACTTGAGCAAATTTGGGATTTGAATTATTCTGGTGGCACGCGCACAGTAGATACGCATATTAAAACGTTGCGCATTAAATTAGGTAAAAAATCAAAGGAAGCAAGCGACTATATCCAAACCGTTTGGGGTGTAGGCTATCGCTTTGAAAAGGATTTATGAAAAAGCTGTCGTCAAAAATTTGGTTGCTGATTGTACTGTTTTTAAGTGCGACCATAGTGTTCATGTACATATTTACAAACTTTTTATATGTGCAACTTTATGTAGAAGATACGAAGGCCACAATGATTGAAGTAGGCGAAAAACTGCAAACAAAATATACAGGTGGAAAAGTTACGGACGAGCTCATAGCTGAAATTGATGCGTACGCCGCTTACTCAAATCTTGAAATTTTTGCGGTACGTAATCCACGTGAGCTAAGTGCCTGTGTTCCGTTTGATATTGATTATGATGCACTGATTGGTGTGGATGAAAGGCAGCAGCTGTTGCAGGGGAAGGCTGTTACGAAAATAGGTTATGAGGAACGTTTTGAACGTCAAATCATTTCTGTCATTTTACCATTCACAGACCAAAATCGTTTAGAGGGTATTATTTATGTGTATTATCCACTTGCTAAAATTTCAGAGCTAGCCCAACAAGAAGTGATTTTACTTGTAACGGGGGCGGTGATGTTCTTAATAGTTGCAGCGTTTTTTGTTTATTATGGCATGCGTAAAATATTGCAGCCACTTGCAAAATTACAGCGCGCAGTAGGGAAAATGACAACAGGTCAATATGAAACACGGGTAATGGTTACATCTAATGATGAGATTGGAAGTCTATCAGCAGCTTTTAACCAAATGGCAGCAGCTATCCAACGAGAAGATGAAGCGCAAAAATCCTTTTTAGCAACCGTTTCGCATGAACTGCGTACACCAATTAGCTATGTCAAGGGTTATAGTGAAGCTATTCAAAATGGACTAGTTGATGTGCAACAAAGAGAAGAGGCTATTCAAATTATTTCACGAGAAGCGTCGCGTATGGAACGTTTAACGAATGAGTTAATGCAGCTAGCACGAAAAGATGATATTACGGCAAGTGAATTTGATCCACTTGTGTTGGCCGAGAATCTGCGTGATGCGATTTGTTTATTGAGCCAACAAGCAATGAATAAGCAAATTCAAATTATCCAAAATTTTAATGAAGAACTCATCGTACTTGGCGATGAGCAAAAGCAACAACAAGTATGGATCAATGTGATTGAAAATGCGATTCGTTACTCACATGTGCAAGCACAGATTATCATTACAACGTCCAAACGAGAAAATCAAGCTGTAATTACAGTACAGGATTTTGGGATAGGTATCCCAAAAGAAGACCTACCTCATGTAACAGAGCGCTTTTATCGTGTGAATAAGGCGCGCAGTCGAGCAGATGGTGGCAGTGGACTAGGGCTGTCAATTGTAGAGCAAATTGTCAAACAACATAACGGAACATTAAAAATTGAAAGCGTAAGTGAACAAGGGACACGCGTAATCGTAACGCTCCCATTAATGGAGGAATCATGATGAAAAAATGGATTTATAGTGTTGTAGCAGTACCGTTTTTATTATTTGGCTGTGGTGAAGAAGAACTTCAAACGGATGCCAATACTGAAGCACCGGCAATTGTTGAAGTTGAAATTCAAACAGCAACGCAGTTAAATAGCAATGAAACGGTTCAATTAGCAGCACGTATTACGCAAAATGAAGAAGCGGTAGATGATGCCGATGAAGTGAAATTCGAAGTATGGGAATCAGGCATGCGTGAACAAGGAGAAATGCTAATTGGAGAATTAACGTCAGATGGTGTATACGCAGTGGATTATACATTCGATCATGACGGGGTTTACTATATGTTCGCTCATACAACAGCGCGTGGTATGCATGTCATGCCAAAGCACGAGCTTGTTGTAGGTAATCCAGATATGAGCAAGGTGTTAGAAGACACAAGCTCAAACACTATGGGGCATTCAGAACATAAAAACGAGGATAAAGACAAAGAAAAAGAAAAAGAAGAAGATCACAATCATTAATTGTTGCAAAATAAAATGAACGGTGTATAATAATGACCAGATGACCGAAAAGGTTTTCTGGTCACTTTTGTTTTAAGGAGGTGGATTTATGGATCGTCGATATGAAATTTTACAAGCAGCTACAAAATCGTTCTCATTATTTGGTTACAAAGCGACGACTATTGAACAGGTAGCGAAAATCGCAAATGTCGGTAAAGGGACGATTTATACGTTTTTTTCAAATAAAGAAGAGCTATTTCAAGAGGTAGTATTTCATTTGATTAACGAGATGAAGCATGAAACAGATCAACTTATTGATACAAACGCAAGTTTTATGCAAAATGCGCATACCGCCTTAATAAAAATGCTCCACTTCCGAGAGCGACATATGCTATTTGCAAAATTGATTGAAGAAGAAAAAGCGCTACGTACACCAGAAGTACAGCAAATGCTTTTAAAAATTGAAGCAGAAATTATTTCGTATGTATCAATGCGTATTCGTAATGGGATTACTAAAGATGAAATAATTGATTGTAACCCTGAGCATGTAGCTTATTTATTGTTCAAATCATATTTAGCCTTTATTGTAGATTGGCAGTTGACACATCATGAGCCACTTAAAGAACAAGAGATTTTGACCTTATTCAGTAAAACAATTTTCCGTGGTTTAGCAAAGAAAAAGTAACGTTCACTTCCATTTGAAGTGAGTTTCTTTTTGCAGTAAAATGACCAAGTGACGTTTTTGGTCATTGGGTATTATAAGGAGGAAATAGTGTGATAAAAGCAGAATGGCTTAAAATTTTTAAAACAAAAAAAATGCTGATATCTGTAATTGCTGTACTTTTCGTGCCAGTCATGTATAGTGGCATGTTCTTATGGGCGTTTTGGGATCCGTACTCAAATTTAGATAGCATGCCCGTAGCAATTGTCAATGAAGACAAAGGTACTTCGATGAACGGTGAAACAATGGAAATGGGTCAAATATTAGTTGACACGCTCGTAGATAGTAAGCAATTTCAATTTGAAGAAATTGATGCAAAAGATGCCAATCAACAATTATTAGATCAAAAATATTATATCTTAATTAAAATTCCAGAAAACTTTTCTGAGCATGCCACAACTTTATTAGATGAACAACCACAAAAATTAGTGATTGATTACATTCCAAATGAAGGTTTTAACTTTTTAAGTGCTCAAATTGGTGAATCTGCAATGGAGCTTATTAAGGCGGAAGTAAATAAGCAAGTTTCCACAATCTATGCTGAAAGTTTATTCGATTCAATTACCCAACTTGGTGACGGTTTCGTTGAAGCAGCTGATGGCGCTGGAAAATTAGATGAAGGTGCAAAAAAATTAGCAGATGGTGCAGATGAATTCAAAGGTTATTTAGAGCAATTGGCTTCAAGTTCAGTTGAATTATCAGAAGGTACAAATACATTAACAGCGGGTGCACAAACAGCCGCAGATGGTGCTAATGAATTAGCAACCGGAGTAGCAAAAATTGCAGATGGCGGTAAACAATTAGCAGCCGGAGCACAAACAGCCGCAGATGGTGCTAATGCTTTACAACAAGGCATTATGAGCTATACGAATGGGGTTGCTCAAATAGCAGGCGGCCAAAAAGAGTTAACAACTGGCCAGGCTAATTTAGCAGAAAATTTATCATTACTAACACAGGGCACAGCCAATATTGATGACAAAATTAAAGCATTAGCTGATGGATCTACCAATGTAGCAGGAGGCATTGATCAATTAGCTACTCAGCTAGAAGCAATTATTCCAACGCTACCAGAAGAAAATCAAGCCGCATTAAAAACAGCATTGTCACAATTACAAGCAGGTAGTAAACAAGTAAGTGGTGGTTTAAACCAATTAAATGATGGTACGAACGGTTTAGACGATAAAATCGCGGCCATTAGCGCGGGTGCGGATAAATTATATGCGGGTCAACAACAAGTGAGTGCAGGTGTTGGACAGTTACAACAAAATTCTGCTCAACTTTCAGATGGTGCAACTTCTCTTGCAGAAGGCACTACAACAATCGCTAATAAGTTAAATGAATTAAGCGCAGGTGCAACAAGTGCTTCAACAGGAGCAAATGAATTAGCACAAGGGTTAAATACTTTAGCAGATGGCTCAAACAAATTAAATGATGGCACAAGCTTACTTGCCGAAAAATCAGATGAATTAGCACAAGGTTCTACTACATTAGTAGATGGTACAAAAGATTTAAAAGATGGAACTACTACATTAACTGATAAATTATCAGAAGCTGGTGAAAAAGCAGATGTTAATCCAACAGAAGATACGTATGATATGGTAAGTTCTCCAGTTGAAGTTGAAAAAGAAGCAGTAAACCATGTACCAAACTATGGTACAGGATTTGCACCATACTTTATTTCATTAGGGTTATTTGTAGGGGCATTATTAATTTCAATTGTTTTCCCACTTGTGGAACCAGCAATTATCCCAAAAACAGGCGCAAGTTGGTTTGTAAGTAAAGTGACTGTATTAATGGGTGTCGGTATTATTCAATCACTATTATCGGTAGCTATTGTTGTTTGGGGATTAGGACTAGAAGTTCATAGCATGCCACAGTTTATTTTGACAACAATTTTAACAAGCTTTACTTTCCTAGCAATTGTTCAAATGCTTGTGTCAATATTCGGTGACCCTGGCCGCTTTATAGCGATCATTGTGTTAATTCTACAATTAACAACAAGTGCAGGTACATTCCCAATCGAATTAGTACCAGAGCAATTACAAATCTTTAATAAAATTTTACCGATGACGTTCTCTGTTCAAGGCTTCAAAGCAGCTATTTCAACAGGTGATACAACATTCTTAATGTTCAATTGGTCATTATTAGCAGCCGTAATGCTGTCATGCTTAGTGATTACATTTGGTTACTTCGCATTAGTACACAAAAAACGTTATTCAAAACATCATACAGAAGCATAAAAAAACAAGCGCATGGAATTTTTGTTCCATGCGCTTGTTTTATGCAGAAAAAAACCATAAGCTTTGAGCGAGCTTATGGTTTGAAGTAAGCGTTTTAGGTTCATCTTAGTCTAAGATGAAGGTATTTAAAGATTAGTTAAACAGTGAGTAAGAATTAAAGAGAGTTGCATTTTTCACAATTGTTGCTGTAGCACTCGCTTTGTTCTTCAATTTTATCACCGCATGATACGCAAATTTTATCTGGTAAGTTTTTGAAAAATTCCACTACGTTTTCTAACATTGTGTGTGCCTCCTTTAAATGTCTGTTATATTACTTCTGTTTATATTTTATATTGTATTATAACAGTTGAGATTCGTCAACACAAAACAGGAAATTTAGGTTAAAATAATTATGGACAATTTGTGAAGGAGTGACCATCTTGTATTTTATCGACAATAAAGGAATTACAGATCCACGAATTAATTTAGCAATTGAAGAGTACGTATTAAAAAACATGGATATTGAAAAGGATGATTTTTTACTGTTCTATATCAATCAGCCTTCGATTATCATTGGCAAAAATCAAAATACCATTGAGGAAATTAACACAGACTACGTAGAAGCAAATGATATTTTAGTTGTTCGCCGTCTTTCTGGTGGTGGCGCAGTATACCATGATTTAAACAACTTAAATTTCAGCTTCCTTACAAAAGACGATGGAAACAGCTTCAGCAACTACAAAAAATTCACACAGCCTGTAGTAGATGCGCTTGCAAAATTAGGGGTAAACTCTGAATTATCCGGTCGTAACGATATTTTAGCTGAAGGTAAAAAAGTGTCTGGTAATGCGCAATACTCAACGCGTGGTCGTATGTTTAGTCACGGCACATTAATGTTTGATTTAGACATTGACGCTGTTGTGAATTCATTAAAAGTAAAACAAGACAAAATCGAATCAAAAGGCATTAAATCGGTTCGATCTCGTGTAGCGAACATTATTGATTTTTTACCTGAAAAAATTACTGTAGAACAGTTCCGCAGCGAAATTTTAAAATCTATTTTCGGTGGCGAAGAAAACATTCAATACTATGAGCTAACAGAGGAAGATTGGGAAAATATCCACGAAATTTCAAAAAATCGCTATCAATTATGGGAGTGGAATTACGGTAAATCACCACGATTTAATATCCAAAAAACAAAACGCTTCCCATCTGGTAGCATCGATATTCGACTAGAAGTGAACAAAGGGATTATTGAAGATGTAACCATTTTCGGTGATTTCTTTGGGGTTGGTGATGTAGAAGAAGTAGCACAGCACTTAATCGGTACAAAGTACGACCGTACAGCAATCGGGGAAGTGCTAAAAGATCTCGATATTCCAACATACTTTGGTGGGATTACAGAAGAGGATTTCTTACAGCTGATTTATTAACTTTCAACGAGCAATTTTCAATACAAAGTTTGGAATCAAGAGCGTTTATCTAATAAAATCCGTTCTGCTACGCTACGGGAGGCCAACACGATGTTGGTCACGAATGCGTCGCCACACGATGTGGTGCATTTAGCATTTGTTCCACTGTTCCTGGGGGCGTGGCTACAACTAACTCTATGCATGCCACTACGGCGGCAACCATAGAGTGGATTTTCCGCGCACGCTTAATCCCCAAGGAGTCCGCCCCTTCACTTCGCGGCACTCTACAATAAACTATAATCGTTTTTTTTTACAAAGTGTTTGAATGAAGTGTGATGAATTGAACTTTGTAATTGAAAAAAAGCTAATTTCGTCTTAAAGCAAAAATAAGTAACACTTTACTTAATCCATTTTCTGTTAGTACATTTGCTAAATGTTAATTATTAAAATAAAAGTTGAATTTATAAAACAGAGCACTGGTATTTTCGAGTGCTCTGTTTTTTTGTTACAATAGAACCAACTGTATAGACAGATTTTAGAAATATGAAGGAGGCATTGGTGATGGAAAAGCATCGGATTTTTATCGTAGAGGATGATCCGAAAATCGCCTCATTACTAGCAGATACATTGAGGAAGTATCAGTATGATGTGGAGACAGTTCAAGACTTTGAAACAATAAGCGAACAATGCGTAGCGTTTGCACCTCATATGATTTTATTAGATATTAATTTACCTTTATACGACGGCTATTATTGGTGCCGGAAATTACGTTCATATACAAAGTGCCCAATTATTTTTATTTCGGCACGTTCAGGAGAAATGGACCAAATCTTTGCGCTAGAAAATGGAGGCGATGATTTTATTACAAAGCCATTTAACTATGAAATTGTACTTGCAAAAATTCGCAGTCATCTACGCCGTACTTACGGTGAATATTCGGCACGTCAAGAAGAGCGCACCGTTGTTCAAGGACAGCTCACACTTTATTTGGAGCGCATGGATTTACAATTGAAAGAATTAATAGTACCGCTACAAAAAAAGGAGTGTATTATTCTTGGGTTGTTAATGGGACAGGCTCCAAAAGTCGTGTCGCGAGATCAGTTATTGGAAGAGCTGTGGGATGATCAAGCGTTTGTTGATGAAAATACGCTGAATGTTAATATGACGCGTGTGCGCAAAAAGCTAGCAGATTACGGAATAATATCAAGCATTGAAACTGTGCGTGGGGCTGGATATCGCTTTCTTTTAAGCGCGGAGGAAATGTAGTGGCTATAAAGTTATTTATAAGAGAGCATATTTCCTATATTTTATTTCAAATGGTATTAATAGCATTTTTACTTGTGCTTTTTTGGTTGGATGGCTTAAGAAATGTAAGTACGGCCATTTATGTTATTGCGATTAGTATGTTATTAATTACATCGTTTTTAGTGGTGCGCTATATGCTACGTCGCAGATATTTAGCAAAAATTGTAGAGTTACCGGTAAGGATGGAGGATGCGCTGCAAAAAGATTCAAAAACATCTGAGTACGCCATTACAGAACAGTATTTATCAGAGCTCTATAAAATTTATCAGCATGAAGTACAAACGTTATATGCGACACAATCAAGGCAATATAAATTTATGAATCAGTGGGTACATCAAATGAAAACCCCTGTATCCATTTTAGAGCTACTTTTACAGCAGGAAGAAGAACTAGATAAAAAAAGTGTACAAGAAGAAGTCGAACGATTAAAACGTGGGTTAGAGATGGTACTTATGCATGCAAGGCTAGAAAACTTTTCCGACGATATGCAAATCGTGCAAATTCCATTAAAATCAGCAGTAATGACAGCAGTAAATGACAATAAGCGTTTATTTATCGCGAATCGTGTGTTTCCTGAAGTGGATGTAGATGAGGCGATTGTCGTCATGAGTGATTTGAAGTGGTTGCGCTTTCTTTTAGAGCAGTTCATCACAAATGCCGTGAAATATACATTTGAGCCAAATAAAAAAATTTTTATTTCAGCTAAAAAAATAGAGCATCATATTCATCTAATTATTCGTGATGAAGGTATCGGCATTCCAATGGCTGACCTTTCGCGTGTGACAAAGGCTTTTTATACAGGCGAAAATGGGCGCAAAACAGGAGAGTCTACTGGTATGGGGCTCTATATTGCAAAGGAAATTTGTGATAGACTCGGACATCAACTTGTAATTACATCAGAGGTAGGAATAGGAACTCAAATCGAAGTGATTTTTCAATCCTAGGAGGAGCGCGATGGTACAAATAGAAGATTGGCTATTAGCGATAGATATAGAAAATACGAAAATGGCGGTTGAATTCAATAGCTACCTTTGTATGAGTGAAGAGTGTCGTAATTTTGTTGAAGCATGTGAAAATCATATGGGTCCAGTTGTACTTGAGTTTGCAAATAAACTAGGAATTGACCTAGCTAAGCCAAGTCAGTTAGAGAGCCTTCAAGTTAATAACAATACAGCGGTAATGTATTCAGGTAAATATCATATTATCGGTGAAGTGATTGAAGGGGAACTAGATGCGTGGGATATCGTATTGGATACACATTGTTTTTCGTTAACATCTGAATTTGATATGGTACCTATCGTAATGATAGGTTCAATCATTGAAATTAGCTTTGAAGTAGTGCTGCCTTGGGTACTAGAAGTGAAAATGGAAGTTTAAGTATGAAGGAGTAATTATGTCAATCTTACAAATACATGAAGTGACGAAAGTTTATGAGGGTAAAGTAACAAACCGTGCACTTAATCAGTTAAGTTTTGAGGTTGAAAAGGGTGAGTTTATTGCCATTATGGGACCATCTGGTAGTGGGAAAACAACGCTTATGAATGTTGTGTCGATGATTGATGTACCAACTTCGGGTGAAGTCGTTTTTGATGGCATGAAACCACAAAAATTTTCTAGTGAGGAACTGGCTTATTTTCGCCGTAGGCAGTTAGGTTTTGTGTTTCAAGAATTCAATTTATTGCCAACGTTAACGGTGGAGGAAAATATTATTTTGCCATTAACGCTTGATGAACAGCCAATTAAAGTGATGGAAGAACGTCTTGCATTTTTAAGTGATAAGCTAGATTTAACGCAAATTTTGCATAAGCGTCCAAATGAAATATCAGGTGGGCAGGCGCAGCGTACAGCAATTGCACGTGCACTTATCCATGATCCCATGCTCGTTTTAGCAGATGAGCCTACAGGGAATTTAGATTCCAATGCATCTCGTGAAGTGTTAGAGCTACTTGTAAAAATGAATAAAGAAAACAAGACGACCATATTAATGGTGACGCATGATCCGATCGCTGCTAGTTATTGTGACCGTGTCATTTTTATAAAAGATGGTGAATTTTTCAATGAAATCTATAAGGATGACCGTCGGCAAACGTTTTTCCAACGCATTTTAAATGTATTAAGCCTACTAGGGGGACATGTTGGTGACTTTTCTTCAATTCGCTTACCGTAACGTTTTCCGCAATTTCCGAAATTATGCGGCGTTTTTTATGGCCACCTTTTTTAGTGTGTTTGTTTTTTTTATTTACTCAATGCTCATGTTTCACCCTGAAATTGAAAGTGGCTTTTTAGGAGAAGTCTCGATTGCGGGCATGGTTTTTGCGGAAATTATACTCGTGTTATTTTCATGGTTTTTTATTTACTATTCGTTGCGTGCATTTTTAGAAGCACGTTCGAAGGAATTTGCAATATTACTACAGCTCGGCATGAGTCGGCATCAGCTTGGAAAGTTAATTTTCATTGAAACGATGACAATCGGGCTGTTTTCGTGTTTGTTGGGCATCGTTTTTGGTTTTGCTTTTTCGAATTTTTTCTTTATGATTGTGCGAGAAATTTTGAATTTATCGGCATTGCCATTGTACTTCTCGTGGGAACCTTTTGTACTTACTCTTTTTGTTTATTTAAGTGCATTTGTTATTATTTCGACGATTAGTATGATGTTTATTCCTGACTTAAAGATCCGCGATTTGATTCGTGGTCAACAATCGATTGAAATTGAGCAGTCTTATTCCAAACGCAATGCAATTTTGGGCATTGTATTAATAGTTGTTGGATATAGCTTGGCACTTTTAACAACTAAATCGTCTATTTTTACGTATACGTTACTAATTCCGATATTTGTTACGTTTGGTACGTATTATTTCTTTTCAGATACGACGTTACTGGTAATTGATCGTATTAAGCGACGCAAGCATGTGTACTGGAAGCAATCCCGTATGTTATTGATTGCCGATCAAGTACAAGTACTGCGTGTAAATTCGCGAATGTTTTTTGTCGTGACACTTGTTTCGACATTGGCGTTTTTGACAGTAGGTGTGTTATCTGCGATGTCATCCTACACATCTCAATATGACAAAATTAACCCAATTGGCATTATTTATAAGGGGGAAATCGATAATCCTTATGAAATCGAACATGTACTTTCAATTATTAAGGATTTAGAACAAAACGGTATTAGTTATCATATGACACGCTTTTCCGTAGTGCGTCAAACGTCTACTTTTACATCGAATCCAGTAGAGGTTTTTCGGGAAACTGATGTTAATCATTTACTGTTTTCATATAAATACCCGCTTGTTAGTTTGAATAGTGGAGAAGCAATGTTCATTCCGTATTCGGAGGATTCAATAAAAGAGCTTCGTGAAACGGTTGTCCATACAACATTGAAGGAAAATAATGTAGCACTAACGATTAATAGTGTGTACCCGAAAATGTTTTTCCCAGCGGCGATGATTAGTAGTAATTCGATTATTATTAGTGACGAAGATTTTGAAAAGCTAGTAAATGAATTCGAACGTGCACCAGATGTTGAGCCTGGCTACCATTTATTTACGTTTGATATTCCGAATTGGGCTGAAACCGAATTTGTAGGACTAGGTATTCAGCAAATGGTCGCAAGCGAGTATGTGCTGAATAGAAATTACTCATTGCCATTTTATTTTGAAAATGCAGGGCTAAATTATTCTTATATATTAGCTACGTATTCATTATTGACAATTGTTGGAATTTTGGTGGTTGCTGTATTTTTACTTGCTTCAGGTAGTTTTGTGTATTTCAAAATTTATGCAAACTTAGATCGTGAGAAAAAGCAGTTTAATACATTAAAGCGAATTGGGTTAACAGACAAAGAGATGAAGCGAATTGTCACTCGGAATTTAGTCATTCAATTTTTCTTACCGTGGGGATTAGCCCTGATGCACAGCGCATTTGCATTTTATGTCGTGCAAATGGTGTTAAATGATTATATGAATTTGTCAATCGTAAAAGAGGTGGTATTTTCATTTACGTGCTTTATATTCATCCAAATTGTCTATTTCTTCTTAATTCGTTGGCGCTATATTTCGCATATTAGTGGGTAATGGAAAATAGAAAAAGGTGTATTAAAAACAATATTTATGTAATAACGCAGAAATTGATGTTGTTTTATTAATATACTTATTTTATACTTCTATTAAAGTGAATATTCTTTCATTTTATGTGAAAAGGGGATGGGTGTATTGAATTTAGTTGAAAAAGTACGACAACAAGCTTTCGAACAACCAGAAAAAACAGCGTATCACTTTTTAGGGAAAGGCACTTCTTATGGAGAATTAGAGCAAACAGTTTCACGTTTTGCTGGAGCTCTAGAAGATTTAGGTGTACAAAAGGGAGATCATATCGCCCTTTTACTCGGCAATACACCGCATTTTATCATTAGTTTATACGCGTCAATGCGTATTGGGGCAGTTGCTATTCCAATCAACCCAATTTATACAGCAGACGAAATTTCGTACATTATTAAAAATGGTGATGTAAAGGTTGTTATCGCACTAGATATGTTATTGCCACTTGTGGAGGCAGGGGTGCAAGGATTCCCACAAGTGACAAATTACATTATATGCGAAACGACACCAGATATTGGGGAGAAATATGCAGCGTTATCTGACGCAGTGAAAGTGAAGACAAAATTATTTACACAAGTGTTATCGGGGGCAACACGTTCTGTTGACCCAGTAGAAGTGTCACCAGATGATACAGCGATTATTTTGTATACATCAGGTACTACAGGTCATCCGAAAGGTGCGATGTTAACACATAATAATCTTTATTCAAATGCCCGTGATATTGGTGATTATTTAAAAATGACACATGAAGATCGTGTTATTGCCACGTTACCGGTATTCCACGTATTCGCATTAACGGTAGTAGTGAATGCACCATTAACACGTGGGGCTACAATTTTATTAGCGCCACGCTTTAGCCCAGGTGAAATTTTTGAGTTAGCTGTTACTTATAAAGCAACGGTATTTGCAGGCGTACCGACAATGTTTAACTTCTTATACCAATTTGAAGGTGGCGAAGTAAGCGCATTATCTACATTACGCGTAGCGATTTCAGGCGGATCATCATTGCCAGTATCATTACTACATAACTTTGAAAATAAGTTTAATGTACGAATTTCAGAAGGTTATGGTCTGTCAGAAGCTTCACCAGTTACTTGTTTTAATCCAATTGATCGTGACCGTAAGCCTGGTTCAATCGGACAAGCAATTATTAATGTGGAAAATAAAGTCGTTGATGAAACTGGTCAAGAAGTCGCAATTGGTGAGGTAGGCGAATTAATCGTTCGCGGACCAAATGTGATGAAGGGCTATTATAAAATGCCAGAAGAAACAGCAGTTACAATTCGCGATGGCTGGCTATATACAGGTGACTTAGCACGAAAAGACGAAGAAGATTATTTCTTTATCGTGGATCGCAAAAAGGATTTAATTATTGTAGGTGGTTTTAATGTATATCCTCGTGAAGTAGAGGAAGTGTTATATTCACACAGCGGTATTGTAGAAGCGGCTGTTGTCGGCTTCCCAGATCCAAACTTCGGTGAGGCAGTGCATGCTTATGTTGTGCTAAAAGATCCTTCATTAACAGTAGAAAATATTCAAGAATACTGCGCACAGCATATCGTAAAATATAAAGTACCTACAGTCATCGAAATTATTGATGAGTTACCAAAAAATACGACAGGTAAAATTTTGCGTCGTTCGTTAAAAGAAGCGATGAAAGCCTAATAAGTCAACACTTACCGCTTCGATTGGTGGTAAGTGTTATTTATTTTTTACTTTGAATTTTGATGCAAAAATTGGTAAACTAAATATTACGTAATCCGAAATAATAACGAGGTGACTTATGACTAACTTTGTAACAAAAGAAAGCTTATTTGAACTACAATCGATTACCAATCCAGTGCTAGCTCCAAATGAGCAGGAAGCGCTATTCATTCACACACAAATTAACGAAAAAGAAAATAATTATAATGCCCATTTATTTCACATTGAATTAGCATCAGGCAATTTGACACAATGGACATTTGGAAACGAACGAATCTCAAGTCCAGCTTGGTCGCCGAATGGTAAACAAGTGGCATTTTTAGTGAAGCGTGGCGAAAAACAACAGCTCTATTTATTAAATAGTCGCGGAGGCGAAGCACAAGAAATTACGACATTACCAAATGGGGTTAATTCATTTTTATGGAGCCCATGTGGTGAAAAGATTTGGCTGACAACTTCAGTCAAAGAAGGACTAGCAATTACGGACGAGGAAGAAAAGGAAGATAAAAAATTTCCGAAAGCATTTGTAGTCGACAAAATGAAGTATAAAGCCGATAGTTTAGGGCTATTACCTCAAAATCGTCATGCACAAATTGCTGTTGTTGAATTGGGCTCAAAAGAAGTAACGGCATATACAGATGCACCTTATTCACATAGCTTACAAGGAATTTCACATGATGGGAAAACGCTAGTAGTAGCGGTAAACAGAGTTGACAACACTGATGATGTATTCCGCACACCACTTTATTTAGTAGATGTGGACACAAAAGAAGAAATAATGTTAATCGAGGAAGATGGTTATTATGGAGACGCTGCGTTTTCATTTGATGACCGCTATATTGCATTTGGTGGTTCAGATCAAACATTTAAAAACGCAACGCATGGTCATGTCTATATTTACGACACACAATCAAAAAATATACAAAAGCTAACAGAAATGTTTGATGTACCAGTAGGAGATTATGCGGTAGGAGACACTCAACAAGCTGCATCAGCACCAACTGTCATGTGGACGGAAAACAATGATTTGTATTTCCAAGTGTCAACAGAAGGTGATGTTCGTTTGTATTATGCAACGCTTGAAGGAGCGATTTATCCGGCATCCCCTGAAAATGAACACGTATATGGCTATGCGATTTTTAAAAATGGTAATCGTGCATTAATGACCGTATCAAATCCAACATTTCCTGGAGAGCTATTTGATTTTGATATTACAACAGGTGAGCGCAAACAATTAACAACATTTAATGCCGAATTTCTAGCAAACACAGCACTTTCAACACCAGAGGCAATTGTTTATCCAACAAAAGATGGCTTCACTGTGCATGGATGGATTATGAAACCAGCAAATTACATTGCGGGCGAAAAGTATCCACTAATTGTGGAAGTTCATGGCGGACCGCATACACTTTATGCCAACACATTCTTCCACGAAATGCAGCTATTAGCAGCTCAAGGCTATGGCGTCTTATATGTAAATCCACGTGGTAGTCATGGCTATTCGCAAGGCTTTGTAGATGCAGTGCGCGGTGATTATGGTGGCGGAGACTATGAAGATATTATGGCTGGATTAGATTATGCGTTAGCCAACTATGATTGGATTGATGAGGAGCGTCTTGGCTTAACGGGTGGTAGCTACGGTGGCTTCATGACAAACTGGGTGGTAGGACATACTACCCGCTTTAAAGCAGCGGTAACACAACGTTCAATTTCAAACTGGATTAGTTTTAATGGGGTATCGGATATTGGCTATTACTTCACAGAATGGCAAATGCTTGCCGATATGAATAATGTCGAAAAGCTTTGGCATCATTCACCATTAAAGTACGCAACAAATGTGGAAACACCGCTATTAATTTTGCATAGCGAACGTGATTTCCGTTGTCCAATAGAGCAAGCAGAGCAATTATACATTACGCTAAAACGTATGGGGAAAGAAGTAGGATTTGTTCGCTTCCCAGAAAGTGACCATAACTTATCACGTACAGGGATTCCGAGCTTACGAGTAGAGCGTTTAGCTCAAATTACCGGTTGGTTTGAAAAATATTTATAACATGAAAAAAGGGTATCCATCGAAAGTGGATGCCCTTTTCATTTTGTTTCTAATTGCAAAGTAATATTACAGTTTTGTAAATTTGTTTAGCAAACATTGAGTTGTGGCAACAATTCAACGTACTAAACGTCTTTACATAGACGAAATAATCAACCATCACTTTCATAGTATGGTAAAATAAAAAAATAATTTAGCAGAAAAGAGAGAGTAACGATGTCAATCATTTATGGGTTAATTGATTTTATTTTACACATCGACGAACATCTTGTTGAAATTATCCAACAGTTTGGGAATTGGTCGTACGGGATTTTATTTACGATTGTGTTCGTTGAAACAGGCATAGTGATTATGCCATTTTTACCGGGGGATTCACTATTATTTGCGAGTGGTACTCTGGCCGCATTAGGTGCATTTAATTTATATACTTTATTGATTATCTTTTTCGTGGCAGCAGTTCTCGGGGATACAGTCAATTATCATATTGGACATAAAGTAGGGATGTCTATCCCGGAAAACAGTTTTATCGGACGAGTTATTAATCGTGAGCGTTTAGAAATTGCACAGCGCTTCTTTAATAAACATGGCGGTAAAACGATTGTTATTGCACGTTTCATGCCATTTATTCGTACATTCATTCCGTTTGTTGCCGGTGCAAGTCGCATGAACTATCGTTACTTCCTATTCTATAACGTATTAGGTGCGTTTTTATGGGTAATGAGTTGTACGCTACTCGGCTACTTCTTCGGTAATATTCCAATTATTAAAGAAAACTTCTCGTTAGTACTTATTTTAATTATTGTGATTTCAGTATTACCAGCAATTATTGGTGCACTAAAAGCACGTAAAAAATAATGGAAAGGGCATTGCTAAACATTTAGCGATGCCCTTTTATATTAACTATTGTTTTATGAATATAGAAAGAGAAATACATAAAGTATTCATAAGCATTTAACGACCTTATTTCCCTCGAAACTGAGGAGGTCTTTTTTCTGCAAAGGCGTTAAGTGCTTCAATGCGATCTTCTGTTGGAATCGTAAGTTCATAAGCTTTGCGTTCTATTTGTAAGCCGGTTTGAATATCTGTTTTCATGCCTTGCTTTACAGCAAATTTTGCCTGTTGAATGGCGATTGGTGCATTTTTTAAAATGACTGCAGCGAACTCTGCCGTCATCTCATGTAACTGTTCTCTTGGTGCAACTTTTGTGACAACGCCATAGTGTAGTGCTTCTGTGGCTGTCATACGTTTGGCAGTTAAGATTAATTCTAGTGCCTTTGCTTCGCCGATTAAGCGCGGTAAACGTTGTGTACCACCAGCGCCTGGGATAATCCCGAGGCTTGTTTCAGTTAAGCCAAGTGTAATGGAATCTGCGGCAATACGGAAATCACAAGCAAGCGCTAGTTCAAGACCACCACCAAAAGCATAGCCATTCATGACACAAATTGTGGGCTGTGGCAATTGCTCAATAAGTGAAAACACTTCCCCAAAGCGATTTAAATTTCGTTTAACAAGTGTATCAGGCAAAGTTTTACGTTCCTTTAAATCCGCTCCAACTGAAAAGGCTTTATCACCAGCGCCGGTAATAATTACAAGTCGAATATCAGGGTGAATTTGAATCGATTCAATTACTTTGCGCAATTGCTCTAGCATTTCAAAATTAAAAGCATTTAACATATCAGGACGATCTAATGTAACATAGGCGATAAAATCTTTTTGCTCATATTTTATAGTGTTCACAATTACAACCTCCTATATTTTGTTAATCTACTTTATAGTACAATGGAAAATAAGAAAAATACAATGAATCTATATAAAATTGAGGAAGGGAATTTAACATGGAAGTTTTCATCGGCAGGCAACCTATATTTAATAGTGAAGAAGAAATTGTTGCGTATGAGCTTTTATATCGAAACAATGGTGTAAATAAATTTTCCCAAATTGATTCCGATAAAGCGACCATAGATGTTTTGATCAATTCGTTTATAAAGATTGGTTTTCAGGAAGTATCGAATGGGCTCCCATCTTTTATCAATTTTACGGAAAATTTGATTATGCAGGAGGAGCTTCATTTTTTAAATCCGACAAAAGTAGTGATTGAACTTTTAGAGGATATCCCAATTACTCCAGCTTTAATTGATCGACTTAAAACAATAAAGCGCGATGGTTTTAAACTAGCATTAGATGATTTTACTATGGACGAAAGCGTGCTCATCTATGACAATTTGTTTGAGTTAGTAGACTATATTAAAGTAGATTTTATACAGACATCAGAACAAGAGAGAGCCATTATTGAAAATAAAGTAAAAGCCAAATTCCCGCATATTCAACTACTTGCAGAAAAAGTAGAAACACGTGAGGATTATGAACAGGCAAAGAATTCAGGGTATTCATTGTTTCAAGGTTATTTCTTTCAACAACCGCAAATTTTAAAAGCTACAGACATACCAGCAAACCTATTTCAATATTTCCAAATTATTTCGTTATTGCGTGATGAAAATACGAATATTGATATGTTAGTTGAATATATCGAACGGGAAATCTCATTAACCTATCGCCTATTAAAGCTAATTAATAATTCATCAAAGCGTTCGAAATCGAAAGTTCGTTCTATTAAGCAGGCAATATTATTACTAGGGCTAACAGAGCTTCGAATATGGATTTACTTACTAGCGATGCACGAGTCAGATATACAGCAAAAAGGCGAGATATTCAATGAATTAATGTATGCGTCGTTATTCAGAGCGAAAGTATGCGAAAAATGTGCGCGATTAAATTATCAAAATAATTATTCAGAGTATTTTTTAATTGGATTATTTTCATTAATAGATGCATTATTAAATCGTCCAATCAATTCGATTTTAGTGCAACTGCCTTTAGCGGAAAATATTATAGAAACGATTAGCGGTGCCGAGACAGAAATGATGCCATATTTGCAATTTAGCATTGCGCTAAGCAAATTAAATTGGGCGGAAATCGAACCTCTAGCGCGACAATTAAACATTTCGGTAGATCAGATTTTACCGATCTATGAAGAAGCACGCGTTTGGGTGGATGAAGCAATTCATATATGAAATGTATATTGAGGCTGCTCCGTGAAAAAGAATAAGGTATAGTTAAATAAATAAGGCACTTCCTGTTCAAAATCGAACAAGAAGTGCCATATTTTAGATTTTATGCCCTTTACCATATGGAATACATAAAGGTGTACCGAAGATCGGATCATCAATCATTTTACATTTAAGATCAAATACATGTTTTACCAATGTGGAAGTCATTATTTCTTTAGGTTTTCCTTGATTAAATACTGTCTGATTACGAACAGTTATGATGTGATCGGCATAACGACATGCGAGATTTATATCATGAAGGACCATAATAATTGTTCGATTTTGCTGTTGATTCAATTCAAATAGCAGATCTAATACTTCTATTTGATGTGTTAAATCCAAGTATGTTGTTGGTTCATCTAACAAAATTATATCTGTATCTTGGGCAAGAGTCATCGCAATCCATGCGCGTTGACGTTGACCACCAGAAAGCTCGTCCACGGATTTATCTTGAAGGTGGTCAACACCAGTTGCTTTTAATGCATTCAAAACTATTTCCTCATCTTTTGGTGTCCATTGTTTTCTCCAGCTTTGATGAGGATAACGACCTTGTTTAACAAGTTGTAGAACTGTCAATCCCTCCGGTGCCACGGGTGACTGAGGGAGAATGGAGAGTTTTTTTGCTACTTGTTTTGTTGATAACTTAAAAATATCCGATCCATCTAATAATACAGATCCTTGCTTCGGTTTTAATAATCGTGCAATTGAGCGTAAAAGCGTAGATTTTCCGCAACCATTGGCACCAATTAACACGGTAATCTCATTCATTGGAATAGACAAATCTAGATTTTCAATGATGTTTATATCACCATAACTAAGTGTAAGTGATTTTGTTTCTATAGATACAGTCATGCAATCTGACTCCTTTATTTCCTAGGGTTTCTAAATAATAAATAGATGAAGTAAGGAGCACCAATGGCAGCGGTAAATACACCAGCTGGTACTTCTAATGGACTAAATGCAGTGCGACCAATAATGTCTGCAACCATAACGAGTAATGCGCCTATTGCTGCGGATGTTGGTATTAAAACACTAAATGATGGACCTACAATGCGTCGAGCAATATGTGGTGCCATTAAACCGACAAACCCTATTGCACCAGCGAAAGAAATGGCGCTAGCTACTAAACTCGAGCTTAGGATTAATAAAAGGAGACGTGTTTTTTGAACAGATTGTCCTAAGCTCCCCGCCATATCATCACCCAGTTCTTGTACATTTAATTGTCGTGTAATAAAAATTGTGATAAGTAGAAGTGCCAGTATCACTGGAATAATTATTTGAACCTGTTCCCAAGTTGCACTTTTAACACTTCCTGTTATCCACTTATTCGCTTCACTTGCCTTATAAATGGGGCCAATAATCATCAGCATCGTTGTGATAGCTTGCATAAAAGCGGAAACACCGATACCGATTAATACAAGGCGGTTGGGTGTTACACCATCTTTCCAAGCAAATAGGTACACGATCATACCAACGAAAGTAGCTCCGATAAAACCAGCTAGAGGTAGCCATTCAATACTAACTGTTAAAGAATGATTAGAATCACTGAAAATGGCTAAAAAACCAACAACAGCAACACTACCACCAGCTGAAATGCCAATTATATCAGGAGAAGCTAGTGGATTTTTAATAATTCCTTGTAAAATGGCACCTGCTACTGCCAATGCCATTCCTGCAAATGCAGCAATAAAAATTCTTGGCAATCGGAAATCGACAATAATTAATTGATCGAATTCAGTACCTTTACCCATGAAAACTTGGAACACCTTAACAGGGTTAATAAATGATTCACCTAATGAAGCACTAAATAAGAAAACAGCTATTGCAATAATGCTAATAATCGATATTTTTTTTGAGGCTCTCACATCAAGTAAAAAGGATATTTTATTTTGTAATAAACGAATGGGTTTGAAATGCTTCATTATTTTTTTCCACCTTTTCGCGCAAGGTAAATAAAGAAAGGTGTCCCGATTATTGCTGTCATAACTCCTACAGGTACTTCTTGAGGCATGATGATATAACGGGCTGTTACGTCTGCAAGTAGTAAAAGAATGCCACCTAATACAGCAGCCATTGGGATAACCCAACGATGATCTGTACCAACAAACTTTCGTGCAAAGTGGGGTACCACAATCCCGATAAACCCTATAGGACCAGCTATTGCAACTGAACCACCGGCTAATAGAATAACAATAAGGCCAACCGCTACCTTCATGAATCCTAAAGGTAACCCTAATCCTTTTGCTACATCATCTCCAAGCGCAAGAATATTCATTTTTGAAGAAATCAGTAGAGCAGCAATCCAACCAACTACTAAATAGGGTAGTACAGCAAGTAAGATTTCAAGCTCTCTCCCTTGTACAGATCCAGCCAACCAGAATAGTACTTGGTCGAGCTCTGCTTCATTTGTTGCTAGTAACCCTTGAGTAAAAGACGCAAATAAAGCACTAATAGCTGCTCCAGCTAAGGTTATTTTGACAGGGGTTATTGCATCTCTACCTGACGAACTTATGCCATAAACAGCTAGTGCTGCAATTGTTGCACCTAAAAATGCAATCCATGCAAAAGATTGCAGACTCGATATATGGAAGAAAATCATTGCAAATACGACTGCGAAGCCGGCTCCCGCATTAATTCCTAGTATCCCAGGCGAAGCTAAAGGATTCTTCGTTAATGTTTGCATAAGTACTCCAGTTATAGCTAAGGAAGCACCCACACAAGTAGCAATTAGAGCTCTCGGGATGCGAACGTTTTGAATGATGATGTGTTCGTTAGAATTATTGAATTGTGTAAATGATTGATACGTTGCTTGGATGGAAGTATCTGCATAACCATATACAATACTTATACCCATGCATAAAAGTAAAAGTAGCATTCCTACTATTAATGCAATCATTTTTGAAAAATTACTTTTAAAAATCATTAGGTCAAACTCTTTTCTAAATAGATTGTTTTTACAATAAAAAATAAAAATTTATTAATTATTTATTGACAGTAATAGATTCTTGCAATATTATTATTATCGTTCTCAATTAAATGAAATTGATTCTCATTTTCAAAAAATCTACTAAAACATTCTATCACATACATCGGGGGAAGAAAAGATGCAAAAAGTATTTCGTAAATTACTAGTATTGCTTGCAGTAGTGGCTGTATTTGCCCTAGCAGCATGTGGCAATACAAAAGAAGAACCGAAAGAGCAAAAATCAAATGAGAGTAAAGCATACACTGTACAACAAGCTATGGGTACAACAGAGGTAAAAGATACACCAAAACGTGTGGTTGTTTTAACAAATGAAGGAACGGAAGCAATTTTAGCTTTAGGAATTAAGCCAGTTGGAGCAGTTCAATCTTGGACAGGTGATCCTTGGTACGATCATATTAAGGACGATATGGAAGGTGTTGAAGTTGTAGGCACTGAAAGCGAAGTCAATATTGAAAAAATTGCTTCATTGAAGCCAGATTTAATCATTGGGAATAAATTAAGACAAGAAAAAGACTACGAAAAACTGAGCAAAATTGCTCCAACAGTATTCTCAGAAACATTACGTGGTGATTGGAAAGAAAACTTCAAACTATATGCAAAAGCAGTAAATCTAGAAGCTAAAGGTGAAGAAGTTTTAAAAGCTTACGATGATAAAGTACAATCTGTCAAAGGGAAATTAGGCGATAAAACAAATCAAGAAGTTTCATTTGTCCGTTTTATGGCTGATAAATCTCGTATCTATTATACTGATTCATTCTCAGGAGTTATTTTTGATTCATTAGGATTCAAACGTGTACCAGCCCAAGCTGAATTATTTAAAGATAATGCAAAATTAGGGAATTTAGCTGTTGAAGTTGGAAAAGAAGTAATTCCGAAAATGGATGGAGATGTAATTTTCTACTTTACTTACATGCCAAAAGATGATAATTCAGCTTTAGCTACTGAAACAGAGTGGACACAAGATCCACTTTGGAAAAATCTAACTGCTGTACAAAAAGGAAATGCGCATAAAGTTGACGATGCAATTTGGAATACTGCAGGTGGTATTCTAGCAGCTAACATTATGCTTGATCAAGTAGAAGAAATCTTTACGAAATAAAAGTTTCATAAAGGTACTTCACCTATTATATGAATAAAAAAACGCTATACTTTTATCGACATAATGATGAAAGTATAGCGTTTTTCATTTATCGTCCCAACTAAATGCTATACTGAAATTCTATTTGTTTTTTGTACAATGTTAACTATATTTCCTTTAACGTAATGAAGTTCTCTTTTATGTATGAATTTGCTATAATTCAATGGAATTTGGAAAAAAGTGAGGATTTACATGGAAAAGACAGTTTATCAATCACGTAATTCTGTGAAAAATGTTATACAGGAATATATATTTGTAATTGTTGGTGCAGCGGTAATTGCACTTGGTTTCAATGTTTTTTTATTCCCAAACCAAGTCGCCTCTGGTGGTGTTAGTGGAATTAGTACAATATTACACGGTATGTTTGGCTGGAATGCAGGAATTGTGCAATATGCGTTCAATATTCCATTATTTATTGCAGGTGTTTTAGTTCTTGGGAAGAAATTTGGTGTGAAGTCTCTAGTAGGGACATTGGCATTACCAATGTTCGTTATTTTAACAGAGGATTGGGAGCCTTGGACATTAAACCCGTTATTAGGTTCAATCTTTGGTGGAATCATCGTTGGTTTCGGAATTGGTTTAGTGTTTAAGGGTAATGCATCTACTGGTGGAACAGATTTGTTAGCACAAATTATTACGAAATATACGGGTCTAACCCTTGGGACGAGCGTGCTGTTAATTGACGGAATTATTGCGATAAGCGCGGCAATTGTATTTGATTTAGAAAAAGGGTTATATGCACTTATTGGCCTTTATGTGACGACAAAAACAATTGATATTATTCAACTCGGTTTTAGTCAATCTAAAATGGTCTATATTATTACACAAAGGGAAAACGAAGTGCGTGATGCAATTTATAAAGATGTTAACCGGGGTGTTACGAAGCTGTCTGCGATTGGCGGCTATACAGGTGAAAATCGCCCAGTACTAATGGTTGTTGTCTATCAAACAGAGTTCACAAAGTTGAAACAAGTGATAGAAGATGTTGACCCTCAAGCGTTTGTTATCGTATCGGATGCATATGAAGTCTTGGGGGAAGGTTTCAAAAGAGCGTAAATTTGGTATACTGGGAAACGAATAGAAAAGTTCATTTTTGGAGGGGTTCAGAATGAAGAAAAGATTACTTTCTACAATTGTATTAGGGTCTGCACTATTTTTAGCAGCATGTGGTGGCGGTGATTCAGAATCATCAAATGGTGAAACAGCAGAATTAGATGGTAAAAAAGTCGTGCAGCAATCATGTGCAACTTGTCACGGTGGTCAATTACAAGGTGGCAGTGCGCCAGCGTTAGATAAATTAGGCGCAAAATATACACAAGAAGAGATTTTAGATATTATTTTAAATGGTAAGGATCGCATGCCTCCTGGTATCATTAAAGGAGAAAAAGCTGAAGCTGCAGCTGAATATTTATCAGGATTAAAGTAATTTATCTATAAACGATGGGGCGAATAGGCTTCATCGTTTTTATTTTCAAAAATTTAAGTTCAGATTATATAGCAATTGTTGGTTACATGTTAAAATACAGTGGAGATGGGTTGAAGATAGGAGAGTATCGAATTCATGATTCAAGTAATCACAAGAGATGTTATGGAAAAATTTCAGTTGGAATTAGTAAGTGGAGAAGTAGGAATTGGGCGCTATATTACTACAAGTGATATTTCCCGTCCAGGGCTAGAGATGGCAGGTTATTTCACACACTATCCGGCAAATCGTGTGCAATTGTTAGGAAAAACCGAGCTATCGTTTTTTGAAATGCTGCCTAAAGATGAAAAAGTAAGCCGCATGAAGCGTTTATGTTCTGAGCAAACACCAGCAATTATTATTTCACGTGGTTTGGAAGTACCACAGGAATTGATCGATGCTTCCAATGAAAATCATGTGCCTGTACTGATCACGTCCCTAACAACAACTCGTTTTTCAAGCCGATTAACGAACTTTTTAGAAAGTAAGTTAGCACCAACGACAGCGATGCATGGTGTACTTGTCGATGTATATGGTATTGGCGTATTAATTATGGGGAAAAGTGGTGTAGGGAAAAGTGAAACTGCACTTGAACTTGTGAAAAAAGGTCATCGTCTTGTTGCCGATGATAGTGTGGAAATTCGCCAAGAAGGTGAAAACATGTTAATTGGTAGTCCACCGCCATTACTGGAACACTTACTTGAAATTCGTGGTATTGGTATAATTGATATTATGACGTTATTTGGTGCAAGTGCTGTGCGTCCGTATAAACGCATTACATTAATTATTGAACTAGAGAACTGGGATCCTGATAAGTTTTACGATCGTCTAGGATTAGATGAAGAAAAAATGAGAATTATTGATACCGAGGTTACAAAGCTAACCGTTCCAGTACAGCCTGGACGAAATGTATCAGTAATTATTGAAGTTGCTGCAATGAATTATCGCCTGAAAAAAATGGGTGTGAATGCAGCGGAGGAATTTTCACGTCGATTAGATGATATGCTCGTCCCTAGAGATGAAATGGATGATTTTTAAACCATTTATGGAACTACATATTCGTCTACGTGATAATGCTGTAATTGAAGGGAGAATATTATGTCATCAGTTGTTTTAGCCATTAACCCTGTTGCCTTTCATTTGGGACCTATCCCGGTGTACTGGTACGGAATTTTAATTGGATTAGGAATTGTACTTGCTTATTTTATTGCGCAGCGTGAATCGGTGCGCCATGGTTATGATTCAGAGTATATTGCTGATTTATTACTTTGGGCAGTGCCGATTTCGATTTTATGTGCGCGTATCTATTATGTTTCAATGAAATGGGATTATTATAGCCAAAATCCAGGCCGTATTATTGAAATTTGGAATGGTGGAATTGCCATTCATGGAGCGCTAATTGGAGCATTTATTACGGCTTACATTTTTACGAGAAAACGTAAAACGAGTTTTTTACATTTGGCAGATATCGCTGCACCGAGTATTTTGATTGGTCAAATTATTGGTCGTTGGGGCAACTTTGTCAATCAAGAAGCATATGGTGGGCCTGTTAGCCGCAGTTTTTTAGAAAATTTATTTTTACCAAACTGGATTATTGAGCAAATGTATATTAAAGAAGATGGTACATATGTTCATCCAACATTCTTATATGAGTCATTATGGAATGTCATCGGCCTTATTATTTTATTATTCGCGCGCAAGTGGAACTGGCGTCGCGGCGAAATGTTTTTCTTCTATTTAATGTGGTATTCGTTTGGACGCTTCTTTATTGAAGGTTTACGTACCGACAGCTTATATTTAGTAGGTGACTTACGTTCAGCGCAAGTTGTTTCGATCATTGGCTTTGCAGTCGGATTAATTTGTATTATTTACCGCCGTGTGAATGTGAAACCTGCTATTCATTATTTAGATAAAGATAAAGCAACGACAACACCGGCGAAGAAAAAACAAACGAAAAAGAAATAATGATGTAGACCGTTTGCAATTGATGCGAACGGTTTTTTACAAGAAAGAGGCAATAAAATGAAAACAACCGCACTATTATTTGATTTTGATGGTACGTTATTAAATACCAATGACTTAATCGTTCAAACGTTTATGTATATTTTTGACGAAAAATTTCCGGGGAAATATTCGACACAAGACTGCTTACAATTCATTGGTCCGTCATTGAAGCAGACATTTGACGAATTAACGCCAGGTGAAACCGATGAGATGATTGCTAAGTATAAAGAATGGAATGCAGCGAATCACGACGCACTTGTCACAGGCTATGATGCTGTACTCGAAACATTAGAAGCGCTTCATAAAATGGGTATTAAATTAGCAATTGTTTCGACAAAAAGTGGTGAGGGCTTAGCACGTGGCTTAAATATCTTAAAAGCAGAGCACTTATTTGAAGTGATTGTAGGCGTAGATGATGTCGAGCATGTAAAGCCGCATCCTGAACCAGTATTATTAGCACTAGAAAAATTAGGAGTACCAAAAGAAGAAGCGATTATGATTGGTGATAATTCGCATGATATTGAAGGGGGAAAAAATGCTGGTGTGCGTACAGCAGGGGTGGCATGGTCTGCAAAAGGTGTCGAATTTTTAAAAACTTTTGAACCGACATATATGCTGCATCATATGCGCGACTTACTTGAAATTGTGAAAGGGGAATAGCGATGAGACGAACGGAGCGCTACCGTGTACAAGGTGCGAATTCATTATGGAATGTCTATGAGACGGTGTCGTTTTGGAAAGTTATGAAATGCTTTACGGTTATTCAAATTGGTCGAATCACACCATTTTTATCAATGAAAAACTGGTTATACCGTACTTTTTTAAAAATGAAAATTGGTAAACAAACGTCATTAGCGTTAATGGTCATGCCAGATTCGATGTTTCCGGAACGAATTTCAGTTGGTGATAACACGATAATAGGTTTTAATACGACAATATTAGCGCATGAATATTTGATTGAAGAATATCGGTTAGGTGATGTTGAAATTGGAAGTCATGTCATGATTGGTGCAAATTCAACCATTTTACCGGGAGTTAAAATAGGTGACGGTGCGATCGTTTCAGCCGCGACGCTTGTTCATAAAGATGTACCGGCTGGTGCGATGGCTGGTGGAAATCCAATGCGTATTATTTTTACTGCGGAAGAGATGGCAGAGCGTAAAAGATCAGACAACCCAGTTTGGCAAAATAAATAATACAAAAGCAAAATCTCATTTTAGAGGTTTTGCTTTTTTCTTGCGCACAAATACTAATGAAGTAATGGAATCCGGTATGTCTCATCAAAGTTGGCTATAAATTGGTGTATAATAAAATATATCAGAAAATTCTATTTAATAAATCTATTAAGAATAGTGGGTTGACGGTAATCAGTTCTAGCAGTAAAATACTTTCATACACTAATGATTTATCACTCTAGCAGATTAAAGTGGTAATCAGAACGGAAATCTTATTTAAAGTTTAGGATGTGTCAAAATGTCATCAATTAAAAAGTTTGAAAAACCTCTTGGGATGCGCGATACATTTCCCGATATCTACGAAAAACTAGAACAAATCCGTTCAACAGGACGAGAGCTACTTCGAGGACGCGGGTACGAGTTTATTATTACACCTTCTGTTGAATATTACGATACAGTCGGCAAAGCATCGGCAATTTCAGATGCGCGTCTTTTTAAATTAGTCGATAGTCAAGGGAATACGCTTGTATTACGACCAGATATGACAACACCGATTGCGCGTATAGCGACATCGAAATTATTAAAAGAAAAAATTCCACAACGCCTAGCTTATTTTGCCAATGTGTTTCGTGCACAACAGCGCGAAGGTGGACGCCCAGCAGAATTCGATCAAATGGGCATCGAACTAATTGGAGATTCAAGTGTTTTTGCTGATGCAGAAGTCATTATGACAGCGATTGATTTAGTAAAGGCCTATAACATTGAAGATTTCAAAGTAACAATTGGTCATGCAGGTGTATTAAGTTGCATTTTAAAAGACTATACAGAAAGTGAACAACAAGCAAAGGCGTTAAATGAACTACTTGTAAAACGCAATTATGTAGGCTTTGAAGAGGCGGTACTTGCTTTTGATTTACCGAAAACAAAATCGGATGCTTTACTGGCTTACATTGAAGAAGCGATTAGCCTACCTTCAATTGAAGCAATTGAAAAATATGTACGTAAAAACGATGCACTTGAATATATGCGTAATTTATCGCGTATTTTAGATGCTGCGGGTTATGAGCCGTATATCGCCTTTGATTTTACACTTTCAAGTCATATGAGCTATTACACAGGGATGTTATTTGAAGTGTTCGCATCAGGGAGTGGATTCCCATTAGGTAATGGTGGTCGCTATGATGGACTCTTAGAGCATTTCGGTTCACAGGTTGGTGCAACAGGCTTTGGCTTACGTGTAGATCGTGTTTTTGAAGCGATGCCAAAAATCGAAATCGACAACAATGATGTGCTTGTATTATTCTCAGCGGAGCGTTTTTCTGAAGCATTGATACAGGCGCAACTTTTACGTGAACAAGGTAAACAAGTGACATTCCAAGCATATGAAGGTATCGAAAATGTGAATGCACTTAAAGCACAATTTAAACTAGTAAACGAATTTAAAAGCAAGGAGGCATAAGCATGAAAGCACTAACTATTGCGATGCCAAAAGGTCGTATTTTTGAAGAAGCATATGTGATGTTACAAGAAGCAGGCTTTAACCTTCCAGAAGAAGTAGAAATGACACGCAAGCTGATGATTGAAATTCCAGAAGAACAAATTAGCTTCATTTTAGCAAAGCCAATGGACGTACCGGTTTATGTAGAGCATGGCGTTGCAGATATCGGCATTGCTGGTAAGGACGTGTTACTCGAACAAGCACGTACAGTCCATGAGCTACTCGATTTAAAAATTAGTGAATGCTATATCGCATCAGCTGGGTTACCCAATACAACAATGAACGAAATTGCACCACGCATAGCGACAAAATATCCAAACATCGCGATGAAATATTACAAGGGAATTGGCGAGCAAGTGGAAATTATCGAATTAAACGGTTCGATTGAATTAGCACCAATGATTGGGTTATCGGATCGTATTGTCGATATCGTATCAACAGGGCGTACATTAAAGGAAAATGGCTTAGTTGAATACGAGCGTATTGCAGAAGTATCTTCGCGTTTAATCGCAAACCCAGTGAGCTACCGTATGAAGAGCGAGCGTATTCAAGATTTAGTAACACGATTAAAAAAATGTGTGAAATAAGAGAGGCAGCTTTATGAAAATTACAACGTTAACAAGTGATATTTCGTTAAAACGCCAGCTAGAGCAGGGCAATGAACAACAACTGCAAACTGTACGGGAAGTAATTGCGGATGTTCGTGCAAAAGGCGATACGGCGATTAAATACTATAGTGAAAAATGGGACGGTTTCGCACCAGAAAATTTACGTGTGACTAAGCAGGAAATTACAGATGCAGTAAATAATTTTGACTCCCAATTATATATGGATTTACAAGAAGCGGCTCATAATATTCGTCTGTATCATAATGAACAAAAGCGTAACGGATTCCAATTACCGCTTGCTGATGGTTCTTATTTAGCGCAGCGTATTACAGCACTTGATGCGGTTGGTTTATATGTACCAGGTGGTTCAGCAGCATATCCATCTTCGGTACTAATGAATGTGATTCCCGCGCAAGTAGCGGGCGTAAAACGAATTGTTATTACATCACCTGCTGGTAAGTGTGGTAAATTACCAGAAGCCGTGCTAGTAGCGGCATATATTTTAGGGGTTTCTGAAATTTATAAAGCGGGCGGTGCACAGGCGATTGCCGCACTTGCTTATGGTACAGAAACGATTGCACCGGTTGATAAAATTACAGGTCCTGGTAATATTTACGTCGCCTTAGCAAAACGTGAAGTGTTCGGTGAAGTGGCGATTGATATGATTGCTGGTCCTTCAGAAATTTGCGTATTAGCGGATGATACAGCCTATGCTGATGAAATTGCAGCGGATCTTTTATCACAAGCCGAGCATGATACATTAGCGTGCGCAGTATTAATTACGACGAGTGATGATTTAGCCGATGAAGTAGCAGAGCAAGTTGAAATACAGTTAAGTAGATTACCACGTGAAGCAATCGCACGTAAAGCGATTGAAAACTTTGGTCAAATATATGTGGCAGAATCAATAGAAGAAGCGGTGCGTGCGGTAAACTCTTTAGCGCCTGAGCATCTAGAAGTTGTAACGGAAAATGCAGAGCAAGTATCAAAGATGATTACGCATGCAGGTGCGATTTTCATCGGGCGTTATAGCTCAGAACCGGTTGGAGATTACTTTGCAGGAACAAACCACGTGTTACCAACAAACTCAACAGCACGTTTTGCAAGTGGCTTAAATGTTGATGATTTCATAAAACGAACGAGCGTTGTGTATTATAGCCAAAAAACTTGGCAACAAAATGCGAAAAAAATTGCTCGACTAGCTCGTTTAGAAGGGTTAGAAGGACATGCGCGCGCAGTAGAATCACGTGGATGGGATAAAGGAGACGAAGCATAATGCGTTTTGCAAAAATCGATCGAAGTACGAATGAAACAAAAATCACAGTAGAACTAAATTTAGACGGTACAGGTCAAGCAGAAATTAAAACAGGTGTTGGTTTTATGGACCATATGCTCGACCTTTTCATTAAGCACGGTTTGTTTGATGGCAAAATTTTTGCCACTGGCGACACGTGGATTGACGATCACCATACAACAGAAGACATCGGTATCGTATTAGGTCAAGTATTCCGCGAAGCATTAGGTGACAAAAAAGGGATTAAACGTTATGGGAATGCCTTTGTGCCAATGGATGACGCGTTAGCGCAAGTTATAGTTGATTGTTCGAATCGCCCACATTTAGAGTATCGTGTGACACCAACTCTCAATGCTAAAGTTGGCACATTTGATACAGAATTAGTACATGAATTTTTATGGAAGTTTGCATTAGAGGCTCGCATTAATTTGCATGTTATCGTGCCTTATGGTCTTAATACACACCATATTATTGAGGCCATCTTTAAAGCAGTAGCACGTGCGTTAGATGATGCAATCCAAATTGACCCACGCGTAAAAGGTGTGCCATCAACGAAGGGGCTGTTAACGTGAAAATTGGTGTAATTGACTACGGAATGGGAAATCTTTTCAGCGTTGAGCAGGCGTTAAAAAAGCTTGATGCTGAAGTTGTTGTTACAAGTGATAAAACGCAATTGCAAGCAGTTGATGCATTATTACTACCAGGTGTTGGCGCATTTCCAGATGCAATGAAACGCCTAGAAGAAACGGATCTAATCGATTTCATTCAAACAACAAAAAAGCCGCTACTAGGCATTTGTTTAGGGATGCAGCTGTTATTTGAAGAAAGTGATGAAGTTACACCAACAAAGGGACTTGGCATTTTCACTGGACGTATAAAGCGTTTTGAGGGAGTTTCGCGCATTCCACATATGGGATGGAATAATTTAGAATTACTACAAACACCAGATTGGCTAAATGAGCAATCATTACCAGAAGCGCGTCATGTGTATTTCGTGCACTCATTTTATGCGAGCGATATGAATGTCGATGAACTTGTTGCTTATGCGGATTATGAAAATTTACAGGTACCAGGAATTGTTTCAGCGGAAAACTTTACAGGTATGCAGTTCCATCCTGAAAAATCAGGTCAGTTTGGTGTTCACTTATTAACAGCATGGGCGAAAGGGGTTATGGATACAGTATGTTAACGAAGCGAATAATTCCGTGCCTCGATGTAAAAGAAGGCCGTGTTGTAAAAGGTATACAGTTTGTGGAGCTCAGAGATGCAGGTGATCCAGTTGAGCTTGCAAAGTTTTACGATGAGCAAGGTGCTGATGAGCTTGTATTTTTAGATATATCGGCCTCACATGAAGGGCGCGAAACGATGGTGGACGTGGTACGCCAAACAGCGTCCACATTAGCCATTCCATTTACAGTTGGTGGTGGCATTCGTACATTAGATGACATGAAACGTATTTTACGTGCAGGTGCAGATAAAGTATCGGTGAATACCTCTGCGTTAGAACGTCCTGAGTTAATAAAAGAGGGCTCTGATTATTTCGGTGCACAGTGCATCGTTTGTGCGATTGATGCGCGTTACTCGGAAGAAGATGAGACATGGATGGTTTATACACATGGCGGTCGCAATAAAACCGAGTGGAAAGCAGTAGAATGGGCAAAAGAAGCAGTTCGACTTGGTGCGGGTGAAATTTTACTAACGTCGATGAATCAAGACGGCGAAAAATCGGGTTTCGATTTGGCTCTTACAAAAGCGGTACGCAATGCTGTAACTGTACCGGTTATTGCAAGTGGCGGTGCTGGTAATGCTGAACACTTCCGTGAAGTACTTCAAGATGTTGATACAGATGCTGCACTTGCTGCGAGCATTTTCCACTATAAAGAAACGAGCGTAGCCGAAGTAAAAAGCTACTTACAACAAAAAGGGGTTTACGTACGATGAATGTAAAGTTTAATGAGCAAGGATTAATTCCTGCCGTAGTCCAAGATGCACAAACAAAAGAAGTATTAACAGTAGCTTACATGAACGAGGAATCATTACAAAAAACGATTGAAACGAACGAGACATGGTTCTTCTCTCGCTCACGCAACGAATTATGGCATAAAGGTGCAACAAGCGGTAATACGCAACAAGTTGTGTCGATTAAAGCGGACTGTGATCAAGACGCATTAGTAATCGAGGTGCTTCCGGAAGGCCCAGCTTGCCATAACGGTACAACATCATGCTTCACTGAAACAATTGTAGATAACGCACACCCAGGGTCAGTGGCGATTTTACCGCAATTAGTTGAAGTTATTAAACAGCGCGAAATCGATATGCCAGAAGGCGCATATACTACGTACCTATTTGAAAAAGGAATCGATAAAATTTGTAAAAAAGTAGGGGAAGAAGCGACTGAAGTAGTAATTGGTGCGAAAAATCGTGATAAAGAAGAAGTAAAATGGGAAGCAGCAGACCTCATTTATCACCTATTAGTTTTACTACAGGAACAAAAAATAGATGTGTATGAGGTGTTAGAAGTACTACAAAAACGTCACGAAGGTAAAAAACCACAAAAATAATGAGCAAATTTCACGACTTTGTAATGTGAGGTTTTATGCTAATGAGCATAAATATGCTATAATAATAAGAATTGATTAAGGAACGACATCATGCTCGTTCCTTATTTCTTTGTATAAAAACAAGTATAGCCTTTCATATAAAGTAAACGAACGGAAATTTACTCGGAGGAATTTTATTGGAAAATAAACGTTTAAAAGAAAAATCTACTAATGTCGTGTCGTTTGTTCCGAATGGTGATTATTACTACAATAAAGCATTAAAAGCGATAGATCGTGATGAAATGGATAAGGCGTATAAGTACATTAAACGTGCCGCAGATTTAAGCCCGGATGACGCACATGTGTTATTACAATATGGGATTTTAGAAATGGAATTACAAAATTTCGACCATGCTTATGAATTGATTCATACAGCATATAGTATTGAGCAAAATGAGGCAGAAATTGTATTTATGTTAGCTGAAGTTTCAGGCTGTATCGGACATATTGCAGATGCACAAAAATACGCAGCGAAATATTTAGAGATGGATCCAAATGGTACATATATTGAAGATGCAACAGAAATTTTGGACTTCTTTGATTATGTATCGGAATCAGAGGCAATCGAAGATATGGATGAGTATGATGGCGAGAAGCTCGTGGCACAAGAAAAAGCACGTCGTCTAATGGAACAAGGTAATTTTCAGTCTGCAATTGAAGTGTTGGAGCAGACAATAGAGGAATTTCCGGACTTGTGGAACGCTTATAATAATTTAGCACTGGCCTACTTTTACATTGGTGAAGCCGAGCAAGCCCGTGCGCTACTATACCAAGTGCTACGTGAAAATCAAGGGAACTTGCATGCTCTATGTAATTTAGCGGTATTTGCTTACTACGAAAAAAACAATGAAGAGCTTGGTAATTTACTAGAACTTTTAAATAAAATTCAGCCATATGATTGGGATAATCGTTATAAGCTAGGTGCTACTTTTGCGTTAATTGGTGAATATGAAAGTGCATACAAGTGGTTACGTTCGATGAGTAAGCGTGGCTATGAGGGCGACGCTGGATTTTATTTTTGGTTGGCGCAATCAGCACATTTCACTGGACACAAGCAAAGAGCAATTGAGGCGTGGCAAACACTCATTAAAATAGACCCGACAAAAGAAGGCATGGAGCCATGGTTGCATGGTGAAGTTGGGCGTATGCGTAACTCTGCAGAAAACCATCGTGATTTCATCATCCGTCAATTATCAGATGAGCACGAATCGAGCCGATTGTTCGGATTATTTTTGCTGAAACGTTCTGCGCATAGGCAAGAAATTGTGGCCCATCCTACATTATTAAATGTGACAAGTTTTTCTGAACTTGAAAAATTAAGCTTGGCGTATGCTCTTGAATACGAATTTAATCCAACCTGTAAGGAAGAACAGACATTTTTAAGCTTTATGCAAGTTGCAGAATTAATCGTCCAAGCAAATGAATCTATTAATTTAGAGGTAGCACAAATTTTAAGTACTTGGTTTGCACTTGGGGAAATAGCATTTAAGCAAGGCTATGCATTCAAAAATAGTGCGGCATTAGCAGCATCAATTGAATATTCATTTCATGTAGCAATTGAAAATAAAGTAACCAAGAAGGAAATGGCTGAGAAATATGGTATTTCCACATCAACATTAACGAAATATAACGATGAATTATATAAATTTGTACCAACCGACTATGAATAAGCAGTAAATTTGTATTTGTTACAGTAATCTTATACGATAAATACTAGGAATAGGTACACGCAAGAGGAGGATTTTCATGTCAGAAGAAAAAATTTATGATGTTGTCATTATCGGTGCTGGTCCAGCAGGGATGACAGCTGCCGTTTATACATCTCGCGCAAATTTATCAACATTAATGATTGAACGAGGGATTCCAGGTGGTCAAATGGCGAGCACAGAAGCTGTAGAAAACTACCCAGGTTTTGATACAATTTTAGGTCCTGAACTTTCAACGAAAATGTTCGAACACGCGAAGAAATTCGGTGCAGAATACGCATACGGTGATGTTTCAGAAATCATTGACGGCGAGGATTATAAAACAATTATTTCAGGCAAGAAACAATATAAAACACGCACAATTATTATTACAACAGGTGCAGAATATAAAAAATTAGGCATTCCAGGCGAAACAGAGCTTGGTGGTCGTGGTGTAAGTTACTGTGCTGTATGTGACGGTGCATTCTTCAAACAAAAGAACTTAATCGTTATCGGTGGTGGTGATTCGGCAGTAGAAGAGGGCGTTTACTTAACTCGTTTTGCTGATAAAGTAACAATCGTTCACCGTCGTGATAAATTACGTGCACAAAAAATCTTACAAGACCGTGCATTTGCAAATGAAAAAATCGACTTCATTTGGAATTCAACAGTTAGCGAAATTCACGAAGTCGATGGTAAAGTAGGTAAAGTAACATTAGTATCAACAGAAGATGGTTCAGAATCTCAAGTAGAAACTGACGGCGTTTTCGTATATGTGGGTATGCTACCGTTAACTGCACCATTTGCACCGTTAAACATTCTTAATGATGCTGGCTATATTGTAACAAACGAAAAAATGGAAACAGCAGTGCCAGGTATTTATGCAGCTGGTGACGTTCGAGACAAAATGCTTCGTCAAATTGTTACAGCAACAGGTGATGGTAGTATCGCAGCGCAATCAGCTCAACATTACATCGAAGAATTAAAAGAAAAAATAAATCAATAATTTTTTAACATAATTGTAATCGAATCGTTACAAAGGTAGGGTATACTAAACATATGAATTCGTTTTAACCCCCTTATAATCAAATTCGTTTAAGGTTGTTTCGAGCGTACCTACGCCGAAGCGACCTCTTTTTGCGTAGTTGGCGTTTTGATATACATTAAATGGAAGTATGCGCTTTTACGGAATGCATAGGACAAGGTATAATAGAAGTAAGCTTACATGAAAGAATTGAGGTGTTAAATATGCAACGTATTACGAATTTATTAGCTATAAAGGATGGAAAAGTATTATTACTCCAAAAGCCAAGGCGCGGTTGGTTTGTTGCGCCAGGAGGTAAAATGGAGTTAGGGGAGTCCATCTATGAATCCGCTGTACGCGAATTTCAAGAAGAAACAAACTTAACACCAAAAGCTGCTCATTTAAAAGGCATTTATACAATGGTTATTAAAAATGAAGATATAGTAGTTGACGAGTGGATGCTGTATACATTTGTTGCAAATGATGTGGAAGGTACACAATTTATTGAAACACGCGAAGGAATTTTAGGTTGGCATTCCATTGACAGTATCAACGAACTTCCGATGGCTGAAGGTGATCGAACTAATTTATTGTTTGCAGCGTTAAACAAAGGTATACAATATGGTACATTTGAATATACAGAAGATTTTGAGTTGATTAGCGAAAAAATCCAAAATTCAATCGAAGAAAACTAGAGGAGGAGAAACACTGTGGGGAGTTCGAGCTATACACATGAGTTGGTCATAATTACAGGGATGTCGGGCGCAGGTAAAACAGTTGCTGTTCATAGCTTTGAAGACTTAGGCTATTACTGTGTTGATAATTTACCGCCAGATTTATTAATTACTTTTTTAGCGTTAATGAAGGATTCTGAAAAGAAAATTTCCCGTATTGCTGTTGTGATGGATTTACGTGGGCGTGAGTTTTTCGATTCGTTAATTGAAACGCTAGATGCTCTTTTAGAAGAAGAGGATTTATTAGCACGCATTTTATATTTAGATTCGGATGATGCCACACTTGTGCGCCGATATAAAGAATCACGCCGCTCACACCCATTAGCTCCTCAAGGTTTACCGCTTGAAGGAATTCAGTTAGAGCGCCAATTATTATCTGAATTAAAAGGACGTGCAAAAACGATTGTTAACACTTCTTCGTTAAAACCGCGTGAATTACGTGAGCGCATCGCACAAGAATTTGATAATCAAAGTAGCCCTTCATTTTCAGTAAATGTCATGTCGTTTGGCTTTAAGCATGGTATTCCAATTGATGCCGATTTAGTATTTGATGTGCGCTTTTTAAAAAATCCATATTATGTCGAAGAACTTCGTCATAAAACAGGGCTTCAAACGGAAGTTTCATCGTACGTATTAGCAACTGATGAAACACAGCAGTTAATTGCTAAATTAACTGACCTGTTTGCCTTTATGATTCCACAGTACCGTAATGAAGGGAAATCACAGCTTGTGATTGCATTTGGCTGTACAGGTGGTCAGCACCGCTCAGTAACACTTGCAGAATACTTTGGTAAGTTTTTAACAAAAAATGATCGAGTTATTATTTCACACAGAGATATCAATCATAGGAAGGATTGATAGCATGAAAAAAAAGAAAACGCGCATCGTAGTCATTGGGGGAGGCACAGGGCTATCGACGGTGCTACGGGGATTAAAGCTGCATTCGTTTGATATTACAGCGATTGTTACAGTAGCAGATGATGGTGGCTCTTCTGGACGACTACGAGATGACTATGATATACCACCACCTGGGGATGTACGAAACGTCATTGCGGCGCTATCTGATGTGGAACCATTAGTCGAGCAAATGTTTCAGTTTCGCTTTTCGCAGTCCAATGATTTGAATGGACATTCTTTAGGCAATTTAATGCTAACGGCGCTTATCGAAATTACAGGTGACTTTAACCATGCTATTGCTGAAATGAGTAAAGTATTAAATGTTCACGGTAAGGTCGTTCCAGCTGCAAATAAAAAAGTGACTCTACATGCCGAACTAACGGACGGAACAACAATTGTTGGAGAATCCAAAATCCCTTCAGGTCATGCGCCTATTAAACGTGTTTTTTTAGAACCAAGTAATTTAAAGCCGTTGCCAGCCGCGATCCATGCGATTGAACGTGCCGATTTTATTTTAATTGGTCCAGGAAGTTTATATACTAGTATTATTCCAAACCTATTAGTAAAAGGAATTGGGCAAGCGGTCGTAAAGGCAAAAGGCGAAAAAATATATATTGCTAACTTAATGACGCAGCAAGGAGAAACAATCAATTATTCAGTATCACAGCACATAGAAGCAATTCATGAACATGTTGGTGAATCATTTATCGAATCCGTGTTGTTTAATGAAAAAGAATTACCTCCTGCAATTTACGCCCATTATCGTGAAGAAAATGCAGAGCCCGTACATTTTGATGTTGAAAAATTAACTCAAATGGGTTTGAAAATAATAAAAAAAGAAATTGCACTTATAGAAGACGGCACAGTTCGTCATGATGCAAAAAATTTAGCGGATTGGCTATGTGATTATGCAGCACAAAAGCAACAAAAAATGCAGGACTAATTACTACATAGTTTGCTAGAAAGGGGGAACTCAGAAATGTCATTTGCATCAGAAACAAAAAAAGAGCTCACGCAAATTGAAGCGGATGACACAAGCTTAAAAGCTGAAGTGTCCGCCCTTATACGAATGAATGGATCTTTAAGCTTTGCCAATCGTCAATTAAGTTTAGATGTACAAACCGAAAATGCAGCGATTGCACGTCGACTTTATACAATTGTTAAAAAGCTTTATCCATATAATGTTGAGTTGTTAGTACGTAAAAAAATGCGCCTTAAGAAAAACAATGTATACATTTGCCGTGTACGTGAAGGGGCCCGTGAAATTTTAGCGGATTTAGAAATTGTTTCGAATTCTTTCGAGTTCAATCATACAATTGCACAGTCGATCATTCCAAAAAATAATCAGCGCCGTGCTTATTTACGTGGTGCGTTTTTAGCCGGTGGTTCAGTGAATAATCCAGAAACGTCCTCATATCATTTAGAGATTTATTCGCTTTATAAGGAGCACGGGGAGGCGTTGGCTGATCTGATGAACCACTATGATTTGAATGCGAAAACGATTGAACGTAAAAAGGGCTTTGTCACGTATTTAAAAGAGGCAGAAAAAATTTCGGATTTTTTAAATTTAGTAGGTGCGACTTCAGCTATGTTAAAGTTTGAGGATGTCAGAATTGTACGCGATATGCGTAATAGTGTGAACCGCATTGTAAACTGTGAAACCGCTAATTTAAATAAAACAATCGGCGCGGCATTACGTCAGGTCGATAATATTCGTTTTATTGACAACGCGATCGGTTTAGATCAGTTGCCAGAAAAACTACGGGAAATTGCACGATTACGTGTCGAGTATCAAGATGTCACGTTAAAAGAACTAGGTGAAATGGTTTCAACGGGAGTTGTTAGTAAATCGGGCGTGAATCACCGCTTACGTAAAATCGATGAAATTGCGGAAGCACTTCGTCGCGGAGAGCAGATTTAGAAAGGTAAGTTTTCAAAATATTGCATTCTATTGTTGTTCTTTTCCGATAATTTCGATAAGATGAAATAAATAAGTTGATGTACGGATGTGAAAGGGAGTATTTCAAAATGATCGAAAAACAAGTAGAGGTCAAGCTAAAATCAGGATTACAAGCAAGACAAGCTGCACTATTCGTTCAAGAAGCGAATCGTTATAAATCAGATGTCTTTTTAGAAAAAGAAGCGAAAAAGGTGAATGCCAAATCGATCATGGGCATTATGAGCTTAGCGGTAGCAAAAGGTACGACAGTGACGCTAAGCGCAGATGGGCATGATGAAGAAAAAGCGATGCATGCGCTACAGCTACTAATCGAAAAAGCAGATTAATTTTTGGAAGCGTAATCATAGAGGTGTTTGTGAAATAATTTCACGAGCACCTCTTTTTTGTATGTAGATTCACCTTTCCAATTAACTGGGCCTAGAAATCGAGTTCTTTCAACTGTGGCAGAAAAAGGATCGATACGTATGAATGAACTTGCCCGAATTTTGGGCATAAAAGCAAGGTCTGTTACCGATTTTGTAGATGCTTTAGAACAGGTCGTTCGTCAACCTGACCCAAATGATCTTAGGGCAATCTTATTACAATTAACCGATTTAGCAAAAACGCATTTGGATGAAGTGCGTGTTTTACAAAACGAAATTACGGATAGGCTTTTAGAGAACATACCAGTAGATCAACATGGGGTACTACTAGGTTTATTGAAGCGATTGAATAAGGAAAAATATCAGGCTACAAATATCGATTAACAGTTAGAATGCCTATACTAATCAGCTCGGACGATATTTGCGCGGATTGTGTTATCTAGTGCTACCTTTTGTTGTTTACACAAGCTAAGTTTAAAATAAAAAAGCGGCAGAATCGCTCTGCCGCTTTTAATAAATATTATTTTTTAAGTTGGTTACGCTCATAGATTTTATCGATTAAACCATATTCTTTTGCTTGCTCAGCAGTCATGAAGTTATCACGATCTGTGTCGCGTGCCAATGTTTCGTATGGTTGACCACTGTTTTCGGCCATAATTTTGTTTAATTTTTCGCGTAAGAATAAGATACGTTTAGCCGCAATTTCGATTTCAGTTGCTTGACCTTGTGCGCCACCAAGTGGTTGGTGAATCATAACTTCGGCGTTTGGTAATGCAATACGTTTCCCTTTTGCACCAGCCGATAATAGGAATGCGCCCATAGAAGCTGCCATACCGATACAAATTGTTGATACATCAGGTTTAATGAAGTTCATTGTATCGTAAATCGCCATACCAGAAGTAATTGAACCACCTGGAGAGTTGATGTATAAGTAGATATCCTTATCTGGATCTTCTGCTTCTAAAAATAAAAGCTGAGCTACGATTGAGTTGGCAACGTTATCGTCGATAGCGCTCCCTAATAAAATGATACGGTCTTTTAATAAACGTGAGTAAATATCATATGCACGTTCGCCGCGGTTTGTTTGTTCAATAACTGTAGGAATTAAGTTCATTGAAAAATCCTCCCTTTGTTAAAGCCTATTTTCGTATACCTTTGCTGAATTTGGTAAGTATTTCAGCTGTAAACCTATCATACACGTATTAGTCAATTATGGTCAAATATAAAGTCTGCTTTTTAACAGTTGAAAACAAACAGTACACTTTGTATAATGGGAATGCTAGATAAATATTATAATGTCCTCGTGGTGTAATGGATAGCACGTAAGATTCCGGTTCTTAAAATGGGGGTTCGATTCCCTCCGAGGGCGCTTATTCAATCGACATATCTAATTAATTTTTCCATTTCGGCACGAATGGTTGTTAAGGGGATTTTTTACATGAATACTTTTCCCGCTTTCGGATAAATTAAACATTACAGAAACTCTTCAAATACTTAATTTCTTTATTTTTATGAGAAATAATACTTGAAAAGTGTGTCGAAAATTAGTAAATTAGTAAATGTCGTGTTAATGGTGAAAGTTGCTAATTAGAACAAATAATCAAAGGCACTACACACTGTTATTAGGTCCATTCGTGGGCACCATTTTACTGTTTTAATATACTTTTTATAGCTGTTGTAAAAAATCGAATTGTAGTTTTGAGTTTTTACAACGGAGAGTGAAGTTTTACTAGGATAAAAAGATTCACTGTACCGTTTCTTTTTATCCTAAATTCATTCTTTCCAATAACAATTCATTCAAACAAATAACATACAGAATTCAAAACTGTTTCAAAAGCACAATGCCGATGAAACAGTTTTTTTGCGTAAAGAAAAATATAGGCACTAAAAAAATCCGTCTTGCAATTTTGAACAGGACGGATTTGGGGGATGTGTGTTGTATATTAAAAGGCATTAGCTGAATTTGCTTGTGATAGGGTATGATTTGCAACTTTTAATACAGCATTCACTAGAACATCGGCCCCTTTTGAACATGCTTCATAGGAAGTAAATTCATCTTCGCGGTGACTGTAGCCTTTTGCACTTGGTACGAAAATCATTGTAGAAGGGATAAATTGTGCGATAAATTGTGCATCATGACCAGCCCCACTAAATAAATGGTGGCTAGAATAGCCTAATTCTTCGGCACTTGCTGCTACGGCATTAATTACTGTAGGAGCAAAATAGACCGTATCACGATTCCATAATTTCGTATATTCAAGCTGACAATTTTCAATTTCTTTTGGTAAATCGAAAATAATTTGTTCCACTTGTTGAATAACTGTAGGGTCTTGATGGCGGGATTCTAATGAGAAAGTTACATGGCTTGGAATGACGGTGTGAATATTTGGATAGGCGTTAATACGACCAATCGTATAAACGAGATCCTCAGGAAGCTGCTTTAATTTATTTTGTAAGATAGAAATAATCTGCATCGCGGCAAACATGCTATCCTTACGCATGGAAATAGGGGTTGTACCTGCATGATTGGATTCCCCAGTTAAAGTTATGTCATAACATACCATTCCTAGAACACCTTCTACAACACCAATTTCTTTGTTGTAATGCTCCAGAACGGGACCTTGTTCAATATGAAGTTCCAAGTAGGCATGCGCTTTGGTTAAACGATTTTCTTCTTCGCCTTTATAGCCACTTTTTTCTAACGCATTTTCAAATGTTATACCTTCGCGATCGATTGAAGCTAACATTTTCTCCTTCTCGAATTTTCCTGAAAGCACACCAGAAGCCATTAGTGAAGGTTCAAAACGGGCGCCTTCTTCGTTTGTAAAGTTCACAATTGTTAAAGGATGATTAAGCTCAATATTAGCATCGATAATCGTTTCTACTGCTTCTAATGCCGTTAATACGCCAAGAACGCCGTCAAAGCGTCCGCCTTTAATAACGGAATCTAAATGTGAGCCCATCACGATAGGTAAGTTATTTGTTTTACAAGGCAGTGTTGCATACATTGTGCCCATGTCATCAACTGTAATAATCATGCCAAGCTGTTCACAAATAGCTTTAAATTTGTCGCGCGCCATAATATCTTCAGGAGAAAGACTTAAACGTGTGACCCCATTATTTTCAGTAGCACCAATTTGACTAAATAACTCAATATTTTTTTTAAGTCGTTCACGATTCGTTTTGAACACTGGTTAACCTCCTTTAAAGTCAGCAATTCATTTTTACTATATCATTATTATAAAATATGTTTGTATATACATATTGTAAAATATTACAATAATAGCATGTACATTATGTAAATTTTGAGGGGGGTCATAAATGTTAACGGTTCAAGAGGTTTTACAGCGAAAATATTTTGAATGTTCCAAAGTAGTTGCAGGCAATACTGGCTTAAGCCGTGTCATTAAATGGATACACATAATGGAAGTTACCGATGTGAAACAATTAATAAAGGGCAATGAATTACTACTGACAACTGGGGTTGTTTTAAAAGATAACGAGCAAGGGTTTCTTCAATTTGTCCAACAATTGAGCGATTTAGGTGTGGCAGGACTTTGTGTGGAGCTTGGCATGTATATAAAAGAAATTCCTGAAAGCGTCAGAAAGCTAGCAAACCAATTGGATTTCCCCTTAATTATTTTTGAAGAAATTGTACCGTTTGTTGAAATTACACAGGATTTACATACGGTTATTATTCATCATCAATACGATATTTTAAAACAGTTAGAAGACTATTCCCAAAAAATAAATAAATATGTTTTAAAAGTAAATGATAAAGTAAAGATCCTTCAATATATGCAAAAGTATTTAAATGTAAATGTATTTTTCGAAATAAATACAGGAGCAAGCCTATCAATACCGGATAAAAAGACTGAAAATTCAAAAGATTGCATAGTGAAGCTAGGAGATAAGTTCCGTGCGAGCAATGAATTGAATATATTTGATCAAGCGTATGGCACCGTCTATATATATTCAGAAAGAAAGGAGATTACCGATTTAGATATATTAATTTTGGATAGAACAGTCGTTACTTTGTCTCAATTTGTTTTAAGAGATTTATACATTGAAGAGAAGCTCGAAAGTGAGCACCGTAAATTTTTCGAAAAATGGTTAGAAGGGAAAAATAGCAATGAAGAAATGGGCTATTTTTTAGAAGAAATTGATCGTAATTTAACGCAAAATGGTTGGCTAGTTATGATTCATCAGCTACGAAAGGAAAACAAAAAAACGGATTTAACAAACTATAAAATCAATTTGCGCCAATCCTTACAAAAAGAAGGTTTTTATACGTTTATTGTCGAGCAGTCGCATTGTTTAATTTTTATTTTAAGCGATTTATTGCAAGAAAATACGTATAAGGAACGCATGAAACGTGCGATGGGCGAAATTGTGAATCAATACCGGCTGGAGACATTATTTGCGGTAGGAAAATATGTGTACAACTATAATGAGCTGACCGAAAGCTATCAAACGGCGCAAGATTCCTTACAAATAAGGATGAAAAATATGAAGCTTTCTTATTTTTATGATGAACTGACACTTTATCACATGGTGAAAGTGTTACAAAATAATTCGATTCTGATGCAAATGGCCAATGAAAAAGTTGAGAAGCTTCGACTGTATGACCGCAAGCATAATAGTAACTTAATTCAAACATTAAATATGTATTTGCAGTGTAATGGCTTAAAGAAAGAAACTGCCGAAAAATTATTTATTGTTCGTCAAACGCTTTATCATCGCCTTGAAAAAATTGAACAAGTAATTGGTAGTGATTTCATGAATTACGAAAATCGTTTATGCCTTGAAATTATGCTATTAATGACAAAACAAAATCAGGTCAGAACGAAAGAATGAGCTAAATGTGAAATACGTTGAAATAATTGTTTTACACAATGTATAGTGCCCTACTAATTCTAATAAGAGAAAATAAGTGTAAGTGTTGAAAATTAGGAGGGATGTTCATGAGTAAATCAGTGGAGTATAACTGGAAAACAAATGATGAAAAATACGTATGGCATTCAATGAAACCTTATAACCCTGAAGCAACTTTCATTGTTGAACAAGCTGAAGGTGCTTGGGTGACGGATATTGATGGTAACAAATATTTGGATGCAATGGCAGGACTTTGGTGTACTAATATTGGGTATGGACGTAAGGAAATGGCAGAAGTAGCATATGAACAGATGATTAAAAACTCCTATACACCTCTTTCTTATGGTCATACACCATCGATTTTATTAAGTCAAAAAATTAGTGAATTATTAGGCGATGAATATGTTGTTTTTTATTCGAATAGCGGTTCAGAGGCGAATGAAGTAGCATTTAAAATCGCTCGTCAATATTATCAACAAAAAGGTGAAACAAATCGCTATAAAATTATCTCCCGTTACCGCGCGTATCATGGAAATACAATGGGCTCACTTGCAGCAACAGGCCAAGCACAACGAAAATATAAATATGAGCCGCTTGCACCAGGCTTCCTACACGTTGCACCACCTGATCAATATCGCAATCCTGAAGAGATGCAAAATAATGATCCAACGACATTACCAAGTGTCAACACAATTGATCAAACGATTACGTGGGAAATGTCAGAAACGGTGGCTGCCGTTATTATGGAGCCAATCATTACGGGTGGCGGTGTAATCGTACCCAATGAGGCCTACTTAAAAGGTGTGAAAGAAGTATGTGAAAAGCATGGTACGTTGCTCATCATTGATGAAGTAATTTGTGGCTTTGGTCGTACGGGTAAAGCTTTCGGATTCCAAAATTATGGAATTAAACCTGATATTGTGACAATGGCTAAAGGGCTGACGAGTGCCTATATGCCATTATCTGCTACAGCTGTACGTCGGGAAATCTATGATCAATTCACAAGCAATGGAGACTATGAGTTTTTGCGTCATGTAAATACATTTGGCGGCTCACCAGTAGCGTGTTCAGTTGCTTTAAAAAATATCGAAATTATGGAACGTGAAAATTTATTTGAACAATCTGTAAAGCTAGGTACAGAACTGATGCAATGCTTACAGGATAATTTAAATGACCACCCATATGTTGGGAATATTCGTGGGAAAGGCTTGTTGCTAGGAATTGAGCTTGTTGAAGATAAAGCAACGAAAAAACCATTAGATATCCATAAAGTAAATGCCGTTATTGCTTATTGTAAGGCAAAAGGATTAATCATTGGGAAAAATGGTGTGACAGTTGCGAACTTTAATAATGTTTTAACATTATCCCCACCACTTTCAATTACGTTTGAAGAAATGAACTTTATTGCCAATACATTTATCGAAGCTGTAAACAGCATTAAGTAAAAGGAGGAATTTCTCATATGACAGAAGCGGTTTCAGTAAAAAAATTAACGCATTTCATTAATGGGCAATTAGTAGAAGGTAAAAGTGGTAATTATGCAAATGTATATAATCCATCAACGGGTGAAGTGATTGCAGAAGTGCCACTTGCAACTGCCGAGGAAACGAATGAAGCAATTGCCGCGGCTGAGGCTGCATTCCCTGCATGGCGTGATATCGCCGTTGCTAAACGAGTAGAAGTTATCATACGTTTTCGTCAACTCATAACAGAAAATATAGATCAGTTACTGAATATCATTTGCACAGAAAGCGGAAAAACTTTAGAAGATGCGCGCGGTGAAATTATTCGTGGATTGGAATCCGTTGATTTAGCTATTGGAGCACCTCATTTAATGAAGGGGGAATACTCTGTCAATGTAGGCGGTCAAATTAATTCGTATTCGGCAAAATATCCTTTAGGGGTTGTTGCTGCGATTTCACCGTTTAACTTCCCAATTATGGTTCCGTTAGCGCAAACTTCAATGGCTGTAGCTGTTGGGAATGCCGTTATTTTAAAGGCTTCTGAAAAAGTACCGATGACAGCGTTATTTGTCAGTGAATTATGGAAAAAGGCGGGCTTACCAGATGGCATTTGGACAGTAGTAAATGGTAGTAAAGAGGCTGTAAATGAACTATTAGAAAATCCATCGGTGCAAGCAATTTCATTTGTAGGTTCAACGCCGGTAGCGAAATATATTTACGAGACTGGCTCAAAATATGGAAAGCGTGTAACAGCACTTGGTGGTGGTAAAAATAATATGGTTGTCATGCCCGATGCAGATTTAGAGCAAGTAGCAAACGCATTTATCGGAGCGGCATATGGAGCGGCCTCTCAACGCTGTATGGCCATTTCTACAATTATGCCGGTTGGCGAAGAGACGGCAAATAAATTAGTAGCAATTTTAAAAGAGAAAATTAGTAAGTTAAAAGTCGGTAGTTATACCGAAGAAGGAACAGATTTCGGTCCGGTCATTTCGAAAGAATCCAAAGAGGGCATTTTAAAAGCGATTGATCGTGCGGAGCAGCAAGGGGCAACGGTTGTCAATGATGGGCGTACATTAAACATGGCGGAAAATTCAAATGGTTACTTTGTAGGTCCCACATTATTAGATAATATTACAACGGAAATGGATATTTTCGAATTAGAAGTATTCGGTCCCGCTCGAAATGTTGTGCGCGTAGCTTCTTTAGCGGAAGCAATTGCTGTTATTAATTCGCAAGAATTAGCAAATGGTGTAACGATCTTTACAAATGACGGTGCAGCTGCACGCAAGTTTACAACCGAGATTGATGTAGGGATGGTTGGCGTAAACGTGCCAATTCCAATACCAGTAGGTTACCACAATTTTGCCGGTTTCAAAGGCTCTCGTTTCGGTGAAGGCCATATGTTTGGACCAGATCAAGCCCGTTTTTATACGAAAACGAAGACCATTTCAGAACGTTGGATTGAAGTAACAGAAAAAACCGAATCTACATTTGCTTTCCCTAGCAATAACTAAATAGATGGATTGAAAAGGAGCAAGCTTTTATTACATTGTGGATAAGTAATAATGGAATTGCTCCTTTATTCATTATTACTTTTACAAAATGTCCACAATTTAATATAAATTACATTACGTAGTGTATATTAAATCGCAACAATCCATCTTGTAAAATTAAAATTACTATCCATAATTAGTACTTTACAATACAATATTTGGAATAAAGTACGCGTAGATAAAATAATTCGTTCTGCTACTCTACGGGGCATGCTTTCCTGGGGGCGTGGCTCCAAAGCGTTGACAAACGCTTTGCGACGAGTAACCGCAGGAGCAACTTTATTTTTTACGCGCACGCTTAATCCCCAAGGAGTCCGCCCCTTCACTTCGCGGCACTCTACTATATAACTAAAGTTGACTTTTTTACAAAGCTATTTAATGAAGTGTGCTGAATTAATCTTAGTTATTGAAATAAAGTCTACTTTCATCTGAAATGGTTTTATTTTAAAAAAAATAGCTGGTTTTTATTTTCAAAGAAAACATTTAATTGAAGATACAATATTGTAAACAGCGACATGTTTTATGCATCCTCGCCGCCTCGCGAATGCGCAAGCGGCGGCATTGGACTCTTTTAACTAAATTCACACGCAACATTTTAGTTTGGCGGGCCTTGCATGCGGCATTAAAGACAGTAGTATGGACACGTACCACGTGGCCATAATGCGGTCATGCCGTAGCCCGCCACAATAAGTAACATTCTAATTAATCCATTCTTTAAATTTGCTCAATGTTAGATTATTATTCAAAATTTAATACATCTATCCCTCATTCTATGAAATTGTGTTTGCTAAAAATATTTAGTAGTACGCTTTCCGCAAAAGGTATTTAAGCTTTAGTTCACATCAGTTTTGTCCAACGTATGGATATAATCAAAATTCTTTTCATAAATATATTTAATTGCATAAAGTGAAACTTTCTTTGCTTGATGGGATATTCCTCATCTTATTTCGAACATTAGCTTTCACTTAGCGTGCTTATAGTGTCAGTGGATCCCTCATTTAAGCTGTCTCCAAACACTTATCATTTTAAGTGTGAGCATTAATGTAGGATAAGCACACCTTTAATAATCCGAATATTTTGTATTCTGTTGTTTTATCAATTCTTTAATAGAGTTTTTGATAAATAATTTTAGCAACTAGGAGGAGAAATTATGAAGAAGATCGTAACTGGAGGAACTATTGTAACGGCTGCCGATACGTATAAAGCAGATTTATTAATCGAAGACGGGGTAATTACGCAAATTGCACCGAGTATACAAGAGGAAGATGCGGAAATTATTGATGCGTCAGGAAAGCTTATTTTCCCAGGAGGAATTGATCCGCATACCCATTTAGATATGCCTTTTAATAATACCGTTACCGATGATGATTGGGAGTCAGGGACGATTGCAGCAGCATTTGGAGGAACGACAACAATTATTGATTTCTGCATTAGTGCCGGTTCTCCTACTTTAATGGATGCCATTGATACATGGCATAGCAAATCGAAAGACAAGGCGGTTATTGACTACGGTTTCCACCTAATGATTGGTGATTTAAATGAGCAACGTCTAAAAGAATTGCCTGAAGCGCTAGAACGAGGCGGGATAAGTTCAATCAAAGTGTTTTTAGCATATGCAAAGGAATTCCAGGCAACAGACCGTACATTATTCCAAGCATTTAAAGTTGGAAAAGAGCTAGGTGCAACGGTTATGGTGCACTGTGAAAATGGGTCGGTTATTGACGAGCTAGTAGAAGAGGCGAAAGCAAAGGGTAATACAGCTCCAATTTATCATGCATTAACACGCCCTCCAGAAGTAGAAGGAGAAGCGACAAAACGTGCGATTGAACTTGCAAATTTAGCGGGAGCACAATTATATGTTGTACATGTTACATGTAAAGAAGCCGTTGATGAAATTATTTCAGCGCGCAATAAAGGCTACAATGTTTTAGGTGAAACATGCCCACCGTATTTAGTGTTGGATCAATCAGCATTAGCAAAGCCGGACTTTGAAGGGGCAAAATATGTATGGTCACCACCTTTACGCCCGAAAGAGCATCAGGAAGTATTATGGAATGCATTGAAAGCGAAGCAATTACAAACAATTGGTTCAGATCAATGCTCTTTCAGCTTTAACGGCAAAAAGTCATTAGGGAAAGATGATTTCTCGAAAATTCCAAATGGAGGGCCATTTATTGAGGATCGCTTCTCTGTTATATATTCGGAAGGCGTAGAAAAAGGCCGAATTTCAATTAATGAATTTGTTGATATGATTTCTACACAGTCCGCAAAGATTTTCGGATTATTCCCGCAAAAGGGGACGATTGCTATTGGATCAGATGCCGATATTGTCTTATTTGATCCGACAGTTAAACGTACGATTTCAGCGGAGACGCATCACATGAATGTGGACTATAACGCATTTGAAGGGTTGGAAGTAACAGGTGAACCGACAAGCGTTTTAGTACGTGGTGAATACGTAATTAAAGAAAAAAAATTCGTAGGTAAACTTGGAAGTGGCAAGTATATCCGACGAGAAGTAAAGAACACAACTAAAGTATCTTCATAAGTATTGATCCCACTAGACAAGTAATAACAAATCACACTGGGGAGAGGATTGTTATGAAAATGAGTAATGATTTATCAAAAAACTTTGAAGAAATGTTTGGTGGCTTAACAACATATACCGCAACGGTTGAAGCAAATCGATGTTTATATTGCTACGACGCGCCTTGTATTCAAGCCTGTCCAACAAGTATTAATATTCCAAGCTTTATAAAGAAAATTGCTTCGAATAATATGAAGGGTTCTGCTCGCGTCATAATGGAGTCAAATCCTGTAGGTGCAAGTTGTGCGAGAGTTTGTCCAACAATCGAGCTTTGTGAGGGAGCTTGTGTATTAAATAGTGAGGAAAAACCAATTCAAATTGGTCATTTGCAACGCTATGCAACTGATTGGCTACGTGAATCGAACGTAAAATTATTTACACCACAACCGCAAAACGGTAAGAAAATCGCAATTATCGGGAGTGGCCCCGCAGGTTTATCTGCCGCACGTGAATTGGCGTTATTAGGATATGCCGTAACGATTTATGAGGCCGATGAAAAAGCAGGCGGTTTAAATTACTACGGAATTGTTTCATTCCGCTTACCACAAGATGTCGTAGAATGGGAAGTTAAGCAAGTACAAAACCTAGGTGTAGAAATAAAAACAAGCACAAAAATAGGGGAAGATGTGCTCGTAGATGAACTACTTGCCAATTTTGACCGCATTATCGTAGCGGTTGGGATGGGGAAAGTACCGATGCTTGGCATTGAGGGTGAAAACTTAGAGGGCGTATATGATGCGATTGATTATGTAAAAGAATCAAAAGCTACATTTACTGATAAGGTAGTAGGGAAAAAAGTAGTTGTCATTGGTGCTGGGAATACAGCGATAGATGCTGCAACCTGCTCGGTTCGTTTAGGTGCGGAGCAAGTGCAAATTGTTTACCGTCGTACCTCCAAAGAAATGACGGCCTATGATTTTGAATATGAATTTGCCAAACTGGACGGTGTGGAATTCAGATGGTTATCACTACCTAAACGAATTATTGGCAATGAAAACGGTCAAGTCATTGGAATGGAATGTGTGAAAATGAAGTTAACGGATATAGAGAATGGAAAAGGAAAGTTAACGGAAATTCCTAACTCTGAATTTGTCATTGAAACAGATGCAGTCATTCGAGCAATTGGTCAAACGAAACATTATGAACTGATTGAGCATTTAGGATTAGCGAATACACGTGGTGTGATTGATGTAGACATGAATAGTTTGAAAACATCAAATCCGAAAATCTATGCTTGCGGTGACGTTATTTATGGCAATGGCTATGGTGAAGCAACGGTCGTGTCCGCGGCGCAACAAGGAAAAGATTCGGCATACGCAATTCATAATGAACTGAACGCAAAATCAGAAATTGCATAGGGGGTATTCAAATGGCAGATTTATCGATTAATTTCGCAGGCATTAAGTCACCAAATCCATTTTGGCTAGCATCGGCACCACCGACTAACTCGGGTTACCAAGTGCAAAGGGCGTTTGAGGCAGGCTGGGGTGGTGCAGTTTGGAAAACATTAGGAGATCCTATATTAAACGTTACATCACGTTTTGCAGCTGTTAGTTTTAATGGACAACGAGTTGCAGGCTTTAACAATATTGAGTTAATTACAGACCGTCCACTAGAAGTGAATTTAAAAGAAATTTATGAAACAAAGAAACGATTTCCGAATCATGCGATTATTGCGTCGTTAATGGTTGAACCAAAGGCTGAAAAGTGGCATGAAATCGTTAAGAAAGTACAAGATGTCGGTGTTGATGGCTTTGAATTGAATTTTGGTTGTCCACATGGAATGGCCGAACGCGGAATGGGCTCCGCTTCAGGGCAGGTGCCAGAACTAGTAGAAAAGCAAACTTATTGGGCAAAAGAGTATGCTGAAGTTCCGGTAATCGTAAAGTTAACACCAAATATTACAGATATTACTGTAACAGCAGAAGCGGCGATTCGTGGTGGTGCAGACGCCATTAGTATGATTAATACGATTAATAGTTTAGCCGGAGTGGATTTAAACTCTTGGAATACAATCCCGCATGTCGGAAATAAAGGTGCACACGGAGGTTATTGTGGCCCAGCTGTTAAACCGATTGCACTAAATATGGTAGGGGAATGTGCTAGAAATCCAATTATAAACGTACCGATTTCAGGCATTGGTGGAATCTCAAATTGGCAAGATGCAGCAGAATTTATTTTGATGGGTTCTACAAGCGTACAAGTTTGTACAGCAGCCATGCATCATGGATTTAGTATTGTAGAAGATATGATTGATGGCTTAAGCAATTATTTAGATGAAAAAGGCTTAGCTTCAGTAACGGATTTAGTTGGAAAAACAGTCCCGAAATATTCGGATTGGGGGGATTTAGATTTAAATTACAAAGTTGTCGCAGAAATTAATAATGACATCTGTATTAATTGTAATAAATGTCATATAGCTTGCGAAGATACTTCTCATCAATGTATCGATTTATATTCGGAAAATGGGCGTCCAATGTTAAAAGTTCGAGAAGAGGACTGTGTTGGTTGTAATTTATGCTCCATTGTTTGTCCGGCTGAAGGTGCAATTACGATGAAAGAATTACCTCGTACACAAGCATCAATGACATGGAATGAAAGACAATCATTACTTGCAGGATTCAGTGCGAATAATTCAAATGTTGTCCGTTAATTAGTTTAAAGAAATCTAATTAAATGAGGTGTAGCATGTCAAAATCCAAAAGTTCAAGTGATAATTACTTAAAGTCTCCTGATTTACTACCTATTAAGTATGAAAACCGTAATATAGGGATGTTAGGTTTTGGTGTAATTTGGGTAGGTATGGCCATTGTATTAGCAGCGTTTGCAATCGGTGCTGGAGGTATTATTAATTTAAGTATGCCAATGTTAATATTGGCGACATTAGTTGGGTCTGTATTAATCGGAATATTTATGGTAATTATCGGTGATATAGGTGTAGAGCATGGTTTATCGTTTCCGGTATACATGCGGGCTCCATTTGGTACAATCGGAACCCATTTACCGTCATTTGCCCGTGCATTTACCGCGTCATGTTGGTTTGGTATTAATACGTATTTTGGTGCTGCAGCAATCAACGGAATTTTAAATATATTAATTGGCTTTGATAATTGGTTTGTATGTTTCATCGTATTTGCTGGGTTACAATTGCTAAATGTTTCATTGGGGATTAAGTCGATCGAGCGTTTTGCAGATTTCGCAGCGCCAATCATTATCTTCATCTCGATTTGGATGTATTTACAATTATCTGCTGAAGCAAAGGAACAAGGAAAGGCAGTATGGTCTTGGGTGGAAGCACCACAAACAGGCTTTGAACAGTTTACCGCATTTATGGTTATCGCAACAGCGATTATGGGCTTCTGGGCGACATTGGCTGCCGATATGCCAACGCTTTCTCGTCACTTTAAAGCGCCAAAATATGAACGCAACTGGTTCAAACGAAATAAAACGCAATTATTAGGTTCTCTTATTGTTCAACCTGTTTTTAATACATTAATGGTTGTAATCGGAGCGGTATGTTATATGGCGACAGGCTCGGGTGATCCAATTAATGCACTTCAGCAGGCAGCGGGTGGATTTGTACTTGTAATGCTATTATCGATGATTGTCTTAGCCCAATGGTCGACAAATACTTCTGCGAACGTAATTCCAGCAGCTACCATTTTTTCGAATATAGGTGGACCAAAAGTGCCTTTCTGGGTGGGGGTAGTTATTGCTGGGATTGTTGGTACAGTTGTTCAACCGTGGAGTTTGTTTGACATTTTAAATAGCGTGCTTCTTGTGATTGGTGGAATTTTATCTTCAATCGTAGGTATTTTATTTGCGGATTATTATTTACTTCGAAAACGTCGTGTAAATGTAAAAGAGTTATATGAAATTAATGGGCAATATCGTTATTTAAAAGGTGTAAATTTAGCGGGACTTATTGCTTGGATTATTGGTGGGTTAATCGCTAATATTTGGCCAGCGTATTCTTCATTAATCGGCTTTTTTGTAGGGGCTGCCATTTACTTTGTATTAGCGAAGTTCTGGTGGTTCAAAAAGTATCCACAAGCTGAAATAGTGAATCCAAGTGATGAAGACTATTTAGGTATTACAACGGGACGCAGTTGGACAATTGATGTGGAAGCAGAACCAATTAGTGTTCCATCAACAGTTTCTACAGAATAACATGTCAAAGAGGTGGGATTATGTCGGAATTTCAGTTTGTCGAAAAGGAAATTCAGCAAATTGATCAACTACTTGCGCAAAACTATATTTTCACAAATATTACCGAAGACTTAGAGGGCGCATATGTTACATTTATGAATGAAGAAACGAAAGATGAGATAATATTGCATATTAAAATGGCAGAGACGAGAAAATATTTTTCTTCTAAGTTACATGAACAATTAAATAAGTAAGTTTGAAAACTAGTACTTTTGTCGAGAATTCTATAAAAGTACTAGTTTTATTTTTGCCCGGAGTGTACAACAACTCAGTGGTGTAAGCCCACTACAATCTTGGCGATTCTTTATTACTACCTTAGATGAAATTTATAAAAAGAGCATGCGCAATTATTTTGTACGCATGCTCTGTTATTTTTTGGCGAATAGAAACTTTTGATTAAATCATCCGTATATCTTGGTAAGAAATATGATTTTAGTTTGGCATGTTTTTCGCTTTTTGTGCTTGGCCATACATATTGAGCATTGCGTTCATATCTTGCTCAGATAGTTGTGGTACTTGGTAAAACCCTTTTTTGTTTTCGTAAAGTGAAACTTCATACGCCATTTCGATGCAGTTGGCGACAGAATCTTGTAAAACCCTACGTACGACTGGATTTGTTGTTTCAAGTGCGGCAGCGGTTTTGCCTTTTGCACCAGCTTTATGACAGCCTAACATGAAGCCTGAAATGACAGCATCGTTTATTTCGCTTGCAGAAGTCATTGGTGCTTTTGGGGTACCTGGTGTTAAGCCATAATTTGTGTCATTGCCCATTTGCATATTGTAGCTACGGGTTGGATGTTGCGGGTCATGGCCGGTTTTGTATGACTCCATCGTAATATTGTATTCATCGAGCATGAAAGCGTACTGACGATCCATAATATTTAATAGCTCACTATCTTGTACATGGTCGCGTAGTAGTACATATTGATTCAGTCCGGCGATCATAGTACTAAGTACTTCGTGAACGTCAAGTAACTCGTGGGCACCGTGGTTGTGTGAGAAAGGCATTTGATTGTCTTGAGATTGTGATGATTGGGTATACATTTATAAACCTCCATTTTTAGAAATTTCGTACGTTCTTATTGTGGAGAATAAAAAATTTTTTATACGTAATTTTCAAAGAGAGGGTGTTCGTTGTGCATGTAAAAAATCAAAAAGGAAGTGCGTTACTTATTGTGCTCATTGCAATAGTAGCGATCATCGTTATTGCGGTAGTAATGATTGTGCCAAAATATAACAGTTTAGTAACAGGTGAGGAAAAGGTGGAAGCTACTTGGGCACAAGTTGAAAACCAATTACAACGCAGATTTGATTTAATTCCTAATTTAGTAAATACCGTAAAAGGTTATGCGAGCCATGAGGAAGAAGTATATACACAAATAGCTAATGCACGTACACAATATGGAAATTCCAATACAATAGAAGAAGCCGCAGATGCGAATAATGATTTATCTTCTGCATTGTCACGCTTATTAGTCATAGTAGAGAATTATCCGGAGTTGAAAGCTAATGTACAATTTACACGTTTAATGGATGAACTGGCTGGAACGGAAAATCGTTTAGCAGTTGCACGTAAAGATTATAATGATACCGTTCAAACGTTTAATAGTGATGTACGTCTGTTCCCAAGTAACTTGATTGCTAGTATGTTTGGCTTTGAGAAAAAAGATTACTTTGAAATTAAAGAAGGTGTAGAAGAGTCGCCTTCTGTTGATTTTGGAAATGGTGAGTAATAGTTCGTATTCAGGTGGAGCCGGCAGTTTAGATCTCAGCTTCTAAAGGGGGAAGGGCATATGAAAAAGCTATTGTTAGTGGCATTATTCTTAGTCTTAATGCCATTACAAACATTTGCGGTAATTCCACAAAAGCCCGCATATAATTCGTATGTTTATGATTACGGAAATGTTATCTCGGATGACGTTGAGCAAAAATTAATTCAAGCAGCAAAAGCACTTGAAGGATCAACAGGAAATGTCATTGTAATGATGACGATTGATACGATTGGTGGCTTGGAACCGTATGAATTTGGAACAGAAACAATGCGAGCATGGGGCATTGGTGATGAAAAGCTTGATAATGGCATGCTCATTTTTGCCACAACAGAGCAAGGCAAAGGACAAAATGATATATGGATAACTGTCGGGGATGGTCTAGAGGGGACTTATCCAGACGGTTTACTTGGGAGTATGATTGATACGTATATGATGCCGTATTTAGCAAATGGAGATTATACGGATGCTTTCGCTAATATATTTTCGCAGTTTTATGAAGAAATGGGTGGAGATGCAAGTGGTGTTGATTTGGTAAAGCCTATTTCATCGAATGATAGTGAAGGAATTTCAATTGGTTTTATTATTTTCATTATTATTGTTTATATCATTATTACGAAATACGGTGGTGGCGGTGGTCCAGGTGGGCGCAGACGTACTGCACGTCGTGTTTATCGAAATAGCGGCTACCCAGGAGGATTTGGCGGCGGTTCATCAGGTGGCTTCGGCGGCTTTGGTGGCGGCGGTTCATCTGGCGGCGGCGCGGGTAGGAAGTTTTAACTTGATTCAGCGGGGGGCAGACCCCGGCTGAATCAAGTCCCCGGCGGATGTCACCGATTTATTAGAGGAGTCTCGGAAAATATCTGGACGATAGTTAGCCTGGGCGTAATTGATTTAAATGCGTAGCGTCTTACTGAAATATTTCGGTAAGATGCTTTTTATTCGAATAAAATTCACATACTTATTAAAAGGATATCCGATACAATAGTATAAAAAGGAGAGTTTATAATGATCGTAAAATTTTATTCGCGTGCAAACTGCGAGCTCTGCATCGAAGGCTTACATACATTAAAAATCGTACAGGAGGAAATTCCTTTTACGATTGAACAACATGATATAGAAGGCAATGATGAAATTCATGAAAAATATATGCTGATGATTCCCGTAGTTGAAAAAGATGGAAAAATAATTCAGTACGGACAATTAGATTATGTAACGTTGTTAGATGCGCTAAGTGAATAGTCATTTAGCTCATCTAACATCATTTTGCTCGAAATGACGAGATCTTAGTTGCAAATAAGTATGATTCATTTTATAATAACAACATAAATTATTTTTTTGTCTTAAGTGGGACCGAAAAATGATTAGTGGGGCAAAATTTGTCCTATAAGTATGAGTGGGTGATTTTTTGGACAATGTTACATTTTTTGAAGCTGAGCGTAAATTGATGCCTGAAATCAATGCTTTGTTTCAAAAGCGCTTTCGAATTTTACAGACTCTTGCAACATTTGGTCCAATTGGTAGACGTGCATTAGCAGAGCAACTTCATATGACCGAGCGAGATGTACGTAATGAAATAACGGTAATGAGTGAACAGCATCTCATATCTGTTCAGAAAAAAGGCATGTCCTGTTCGTCAAATGGTTATGAAGTATTAGAACAGCTTTCTGAATTGTATCGTGAACTTTCTGGTATTGTTGCGAAAGAACAGCAGTTAGCTCAACAGTTTGGTATTAGACGTGTTGTCATAGTTTCGGGAGATGTTGAGAAAGATAGTACGGTGAAACAACAGCTAGGCAAGGAAGCTGCACAAATCATGCTCGAAATTGCGCAAGGTAAGGATAAAATCGCTGTTACTGGTGGAAGTAGTGTGGCATCTTTAAAAGAATATTTAGTGCCAAATACAGTGCTTAGTGAAGTCGAATTTCTTGCAGCACGGGGTGGTATGGGCGATGAAATGACATTCCAAGCCAATACAATCGTTGCAAAATTCGCGAAAAAAACTGGCGCAACCTATCGTACCTTATTCTTACCAGAGCATTTAAGTGCACAAGCTTATGAAGCAATGAAACAAGAGCCGATTATTCAAGAAATGATTACACTTTATGAACAGGTAAATATTGTTGTACACGGAATTGGTGCGGCACATGAAATGGCCCAACGTCGAAATAGCTCACAGCTAGAACAGCAAGCACTTGATGAAAAGGGAGCAGTTAGTGAAGCGTTTGGATATTATTTCAACGAGCAAGGAGACATCGTGCATCATATTCGTACGATAGGTATTCAGCTTGAGCAAGTTAATAAAGCACGTCATGTTGTTGCGATTGCAGCAGGGCATAATAAAGCGATGGCGATTCAAGCGTATTTTAAAAATGCAGCCGCGCAATCGATTTTGATTACAGATGAACAAACCGCAAATGCAATACTTTCAAAATGAAAATGTTATTAAGAGTATGTATATCTTCATTCAACGAGTGTTCAATGCATGAAAGAGTGGCATACTGTTTAAATAAAAAATTTATTGGAGGAATTACACATGGTATTAAAATTAGCAATTAACGGATTTGGACGAATCGGACGATTAGTGTTCCGTGAAGCGATGAAGCATGAGGAATTTGAAGTAGTTGCAGTAAATGACTTAACAGACGCTGGCCAATTAGCGCATCTTTTAAAGTATGACTCAGTACACGGTGTATACGATGCAGATGTGCAAGCAGAAGAAAACGCATTTATTGTCAATGGTAAACGAATTCAAGTGTTTTCTGAAAAAGATCCTGCCAATTTACCATGGGGTGAGCTTGGCGTTGATGTAGTATTAGAATGTACAGGTAGATGGCGTTCAATGGAAGAAGTGTCTCGCCATATCCAAGCAGGTGCAAAAAAAGCGATTCTTTCAGCGCCAGCAAAAGGCGACATGCCAACTTACGTAATGGGCGTTAACCATACAGAGTATGATCCATCTCAGGATGTCATTTCTAATGCATCTTGTACAACAAATTGTTTAGCACCTCTTGCAAAAGTATTAGATGAGAAATTCGGTATTAAACGTGGAATGATGACAACTATTCACTCATACACAAACGACCAACGCATCCTTGACTTCCCACACTCTGACCCACGTCGTGCGCGTGCAGGTGCGGTATCAATGATTCCAACAACTACAGGTGCGGCGGTAGCAGTCTCGAAAGTTTTACCTCAATTAAAAGGGAAATTAGACGGCTTCTCTATGCGTGTACCAACACCAAATGTATCATGTGTGGACTTAGTTGCAGAATTAAACACAGATGTAACATTAGAAGAAGTGAACGGTACGTTAAAAGCAGCAGCAGATGGCGAATTAAAAGGTATTTTAGCGTATAACGAATTACCTCTTGTATCGATCGACTATAACGGTAATCCAGCTTCTTCAACGATTGATGGCTTATCTACAATGGTTATGGAAAATCGTATGGTAAAAGTGGTTTCTTGGTATGACAATGAAATCGGTTATTCAACTCGTTTAATGGATTTAGCATTATACATTGCAGGTCGTGGAATTGAGAAAGCATAATTTTCGTCTAATTAAAACGAATCCTTAAATTCGTTTAATGTGACATACTTTTTGTAAACCTAAGAAAAAGTGTGACATAATACAAGTTATTCGTCATAAAAAGTATAGCCTTTAATTTCAGAACGACTTATAATATTAAAGGGTAAAGAGCGGCAGGGAATTAAAATTACCCGAACCGCTCTTTTTTTTCGGAAAAACCTTATTAATAAGGGCAGTGCAAGACAGTACTGCTGAATTTTGATACTATTTAAATTGGTGGATAGGAAAGTACAAATTTTTCAAGGAAATCCACATAAAAAAAGACATCATTTCTCGCTATTTTGGCGTGAAATGTGCTTTTCTAAAACTAACACATATTAGTAACAGATAACGATTACTGGAATCATAATTGAAGGAGGATTTTCTTTATGTTTTTAAAGAAGTCAATGAACGATGTAGATGTAAAAGGGAAACGCGTATTTGTACGTGTGGATTTTAATGTGCCGATGGAAGCGGGTCAAATTACTGACGAAACACGTATTCGTGCAGCAATCCCAACAATCGAGCAATTAGTAAACGCAGGTGCAAAAGTGATCTTAGCGTCACATCTTGGCCGTCCAAAAGGCGAAGTGAACGAAGAGATGCGTTTAACAGCTGTTGGTACACGCTTAGCAGAAATTATGAACAAGCCTGTTACAAAGTTAGATGAGTCAATCGGTGAAGCAGTTGAAGCAGCAGTAAATAACATGCAAGACGGCGACATCGTGCTACTTGAAAATGTACGCTTCCATAAAGGGGAAGAAAAAAATGATGCAGCATTAGCACAAGAGTTTGCTAAATTAGCAGACCTTTATATTAATGATGCGTTCGGCGCAGCTCACCGTGCACATGCTTCAACAGAGGGAATCGCGAAGTTCGTTCCTGCAGTATCAGGTTTACTAATGGAAAAAGAATTAGACGTACTTGGTAAAGCATTATCAAATCCAGAGCGTCCATTTACAGCGATTATCGGTGGCGCGAAAGTTAAAGATAAAATTGGCGTAATTGAAAACTTATTAGATAAAGTAGATCACTTAATTATCGGTGGTGGCTTAGTATTTACATTCGTAAAAGCAATGGGCCATGATATCGGTAAATCATTATTAGAAGAAGATAAAATTGAATTAGCAAAAAGCTTCATCGAGCAAGCAAAAGCAAAAGGTGTTCAGCTACACATGCCAGTAGATGCAGTAGTAGCAAATGAATTCTCAAAAGATGCACAAACACAAGTAGTCGCAATTGATGCAATTCCATCTGATTGGATGGGTCTTGATATCGGACCAAAAACAGCTGAAAATTATGCAGAAGTAATTAAAGCTTCAAAATTAATCATTTGGAACGGACCGATGGGTGTATTCGAAATGGAAAAATTCGCGAACGGCACAAAAACAGTTGCAGATGCAATGGCTGTAACAGAAGGCTATACAATTATCGGTGGCGGTGACTCAGCGGCAGCGGTAGAAAAATTCGAAGTAGCCGACAAAATGGATCATATCTCAACAGGTGGCGGTGCGTCATTAGAGTTAATGGAAGGTAAAGCATTACCTGGTATCGTCGCGTTAAATGATAAATAGGAGGGATTCTTGAATGCGTAAACCAATCGTAGCAGGAAACTGGAAAATGTATAAAACATTTGATGAGGCGGTTGATTTTGTTGAAGAAATTCAACAAGCAATACCTTCTCCAGAAAAGGTAGATGCCGTTATTTGTGCACCAGCACTTTATTTACCTACATTAGTCGTAGCGGCAGAAGACTCGTCTTTAGCAATCGGTGCACAAAATATGCACTTTGAAGATGAAGGCGCATTTACAGGTGAAATCAGTCCAGCAATGTTGTCAAACATCAATGTAGATTATGTTATTTTAGGGCATTCAGAGCGTCGTGAACTCTTTAACGAAACAGACGAAGCAGTAAACAAAAAAGTCCGTGCTGCCTTAAATCACGGAATCGTGCCAATTATTTGCTGTGGTGAAACATTAGAAGAGCGTGAAGCTGGTTCTACAGAAAGCAAGGTCGCGGGTCAAATGACAAAAGCGTTAGAAGGTTTCTCAGCGGCTGAAGTAGAGCATATGGTTATTGCTTATGAACCAATTTGGGCAATCGGAACAGGCAAAACAGCAACAGCAGATGATGCCAATGCAGTTTGCGGTTCGATTCGTGAAGTAGTAGCAAGCTTATATGGCAAAGACACAGCAGAAAAAGTACGCATTCAGTACGGCGGTAGTGTAAAGCCAGAAAATATCGAAGAATTATTAGCAAAAGAACATATTGATGGTGCATTAGTTGGCGGTGCAAGCTTACAACCTGCGTCATTTATGAAATTATTGGAGGCGGCAGCAAATGCCTAAACAACCCGTAGCACTCATTATTTTAGATGGTTTTGCCTTTCGTGAAGAAGTGAAAGGGAACGCTGTTGCACAAGCCAACAAACCAAACTTTGATCGTTATTGGAGCAATTACCCACACGCAACACTAACTGCGAGTGGTGAAGCTGTTGGTCTACCAGATGGCCAAATGGGGAACTCTGAAGTAGGGCACTTAAATATTGGTGCAGGCCGCATTGTGTATCAAAGCTTAACACGTATCCATAAATCGATTCGCGAAGGCGATTTCTTCCGTAACGAAAAGTTTTTAGCAGCAGTAGAACATGCGAAAAAGCATGGTTCAAAATTACACTTAATGGGCTTACTATCAGATGGTGGGGTACACAGCCATTATGAGCATCTGTTTGCGCTATTAAAATTAGCAAAAGCAAATGGTTTAAAAGATGTATACGTTCATGGATTCTTAGATGGTCGTGATGTTGGTCCAACAACAGCGCGTAAATACATTTTAGAAACAGAAAAGCAAATGACTGAAATCGGTATAGGAAAATTTGCATCGATTCACGGTCGTTATTATGCGATGGACCGCGACAAACGTTGGGAGCGCGTTAGATTAACATACAACGCGTTAGTAGACGGTATCGGTCAAACTGCATCAACAGCTCATTCGGGTGTAGAATCTTCATATGAGCGTGAAGTAAATGATGAGTTCGTTATTCCGTTTGTACTTACAGAAGAAGGTGCACCAGTTGCAACAATTAATACGAATGATGCAGTAGTCTTTTTCAACTTCCGTCCGGACCGTGCGATACAATTATCAAAGGTGCTTACGAACGAAGCATTTGACGCGATGCCATTATCAGAAAAGCATCCGAAAAATTTAAAATTTGTGTCATTCACGCATTATAGTGAAGATGTTGTCGCAGATGTAGCGTTTGAAAATGATAACTTACTAAACACAGTTGGTGAAGTCATTTCAAAAGCAGGGAAAACGCAGCTGCGTATTGCCGAAACGGAAAAGTATCCGCACGTAACATTCTTTATGAGTGGCGGTCGTGAGGAAAATTTTGCAGGCGAGGAGCGTATTTTAATTGCTTCACCAAAAGTTGCAACGTATGACTTAAAGCCAGAAATGAGTGCCTATGAAGTAACAGATGCCTTACTTGCTGCGATTGCAGCGGATAAGTTTGACGGCATTATCCTAAACTTCGCGAATCCAGATATGGTAGGACATTCAGGTATGCTAGCGCCAACTATTAAAGCAATAGAAGCGGTAGATGTGTGTTTAGGTCGCGTGGTAGATGCGATACTAGCAAAAGGTGGTCAAGCGATTATTACAGCCGATCACGGGAACTCAGATGAGGTTGTGACAGTAGATGATCAACCAATGACTGCCCACACAACAAACCCAGTGCCAGTCATCGTAACAAAACCAGGTGTTCAGTTACATGAAGACGGTATTTTAGCAGATTTAGCGCCAACTATGCTTGCGCTAATGAACATTGCGCAGCCTGCTGAAATGACAGGTAAATCATTAATTATGCCAAACGAACAATAGTTTTCGTGCGGTTGATTATATAGGTAGCTTAAGTTTTACATTACCATCTAAATTTAATTACAGAGGAGATTTTTATTTATGCCATTCATTACTCAAGTATATGCTCGTGAAGTTTTAGACTCTCGCGGTAACCCAACAGTAGAAGTAGAAGTATTCACAGAATCAGGTGCTTTCGGTCGTGCCATCGTGCCATCTGGTGCATCAACTGGTGAATATGAAGCCGTAGAATTACGTGATGGAGACAAAAGCCGTTACTTAGGTAAAGGTGTTGAGAAAGCGGTAGAAAACGTAAACACAATTATCGCTGAAGAATTAGAAGGTCAATATTCTGTATTAGATCAAGTAGTAATCGACCAAGCGTTAATCGAGCTTGACGGCACAGAAAACAAAGGTAAATTAGGTGCAAACGCAATCCTTGGTGTATCTATGGCAGTAGCACATGCAGCAGCTGATTATTTAGATATTCCTTTATACCAATACCTTGGTGGCTTCAACTCAAAACAATTACCAGTACCAATGATGAACATCATCAACGGTGGTGCACACGCAGACAACAATGTAGACATTCAAGAATTCATGGTTATGCCAGTTGGTGCAAAATCATTTAAAGAAGCATTACGTATGGGTACTGAAATTTTCCATAACTTAAAAGCGGTATTAAAAGACAAAGGCTACAACACTGCAGTGGGTGACGAAGGTGGTTTCGCACCAAACTTAGGTTCAAACGAAGAAGCAATTACAGTTATCATTGAAGCAGTTGAAAAAGCGGGCTACAAAATGGGCGAAGAAATCCGTATCGCTTTAGACGTAGCATCTTCTGAGCTTTACAACAAAGAAACTGGCAAATATGTATTAGCTGGTGAAGGTGTAGAAAAAACATCTGAAGAAATGGTTGCTTGGTACGAGGAGTTAACTTCTAAATACCCAATCATCTCAATCGAAGACGGCTTAGATGAAAACGACTGGGCTGGTCACAAATTATTAACTGAAAAAATCGGTAACCGCGTTCAATTAGTAGGTGATGATTTATTCGTTACAAACACAGCAAAACTTTCTCAAGGGATTGAGCAAGGTGTTGGTAACGCCATTTTAGTTAAAGTAAACCAAATCGGTACATTAACAGAAACTTTCGAAGCAATCGAAATGGCTCAACGTGCTGGCTATACAGCAGTTATCTCTCACCGTTCAGGCGAATCTGAAGATAACACTATCGCTGATATCGCAATCGCAACAAACGCTGGCCAAATTAAAACAGGTGCTCCTTCACGTACTGACCGTGTTGCGAAATACAACCAATTATTACGTATTGAGGACCAATTAGGTGCAACTTCACGTTTTGAAGGTATTAAATCTTTCTATAACTTAAACAAATAATTTTTCGGCGCTCGGGGATTAATTTCCTCGGGCGTTTTTAATTGTTAGAGCTAGGATATTAGAAGAAAATGTGTTTTTATTAGAAGAAAATGTGTTTTTATTAGAAGAAACGCTAGATATATTAGAACTTTTTTCGGATATATTAGAAGAAATGACATACATATTAGAATAAATCGCACTTATATTAGAAAATCACGTGAAACTTCCATTAATTCACCAGCTATCGGGAATGATATAAAAGGCTCCTTTATTAGTTCCGTGTTTTTCTAAACCTAATTTCCCTAACATTTTTGATGCTGTGTGTATGCAGGGGATGTTGAAAAACTCTCGAAACTCTTTATTCGTAATTCGAGGGCTTATTAAAATACGATAATGAACTAAAGATTCAATAATGGCATCTTTATTTTTAGTTTGACATATGCTGCATTCAAAATAACCCTTTTTATAATTCATTACATTTGAATATTGGCATTGCTTACAGAGGACACCTTTACGAAGACGATGCTTTTCAATTGTGCGACGAGGTGGGAGCTGCTTATAGAGCTGTGCAAATTGATTTTGCAAAATGGATAAATTTGCTTGAGGCTTGGGATGCTGTTCATATAATTTTTCCAGAAAGTAGGGAACGCCACTAATATGCATAATCGGATAATCAATCAAGGAAGAGTCCAGTTTTGCACGTACATTCGCAATCACAACTGTGTAATAGACGGGAATTGATATTTGCCATGTTTTTAACAAATGCTCGATAAATAATTGATGACGATAGGCTTGATCGAAGGGGTTTGGGAAGTTTTCTTGAAGGTTGGATTCAGCAATTCGATAAAATTCGTGTAACGCAGGTTTATAAAACAATGTGCCCGAAATTTGCTTTACTTCGAAAATCACAATAAAATGCGCCGTAACGAACAGACCATCTATTTGGTGAGTAAAGCCGTTAGCGTTTACGCACTCAAAATTATAATAAACGTTTGCTTTACTTTTAAGATGATAGTCTGACAATACGAGCTTCAATTTCTCCTCACCCGCTAATCCAGCATCTAATCGATAAAGCTTTTGCTGAAATGTGGTAACTTCTAAATCATCATGGTTCAAGCGTTTATTGACTGCATCGATAAAAAAATAATGTTTAGATTTTTGCATATAATTTACCTCCTTATGACCAATTTACAGTAGAGAAAGAGTTTTAACAAGTTGCCTAATTTGATAAAAATTATAATCCATGATCTAATTTCAGAGACATAAAAATAAAGCAAAGCGGCATCTAAAAATAATTACCCACAGGAGTCAATCTGGTGTTCTTTGCCAAAGAAATATTGTAAAGATGAGCGGATTTTGCTATACTGATTTGTATTGTGACGTCCATAACTAGGAGGTGGAGCAAATGCATACATTATTAATGGTATTACTTATTATCGTAGCCCTGTCTTTAGTTGTTGTGGTATTACTACAATCAGGTAAGAGCGCAGGTTTATCAGGTGCCATCTCTGGTGGAGCTGAGCAACTTTTCGGTAAGCAGAAAGCTCGCGGGATGGATTTAGTATTACACCGCGTAACGATTGTTCTTTCTGTATTATTCTTCGTATTAGCATTAGCTATTACAAAATTCTAATCGAATGAATCTAAGTCGCCTAACCGAGCACATTGCTTTCGGTTAGGCTTTTTCTTTTAGTCCACTTCAAAACACAGTATAATAGAAGAAATGGAAAGTTTTACGCGATTCGAAGGTGTGTTTGAATCGTATTTTTCATATATTAAAATGGGTAGATTATAAAAAAAGACAGGAGTCAAACAGCATGAAAACAGCTTTGTCTTCACCGTTTTTCTTCCGTTCAGGTAAGCGAGCGGTGCTATTATTACATGGCTTTACAGGCAGCAGTGCCGATGTGCGCATGCTTGGTCGCTACTTAGAAAAGCATGGTTACACGTCACTTGCACCACATTATAAAGGACATGGTGTACCGCCAGAAGAACTGATTGCCTCTCATCCAGATGAGTGGTGGCAAGATGTACTGCGCGGGTACAATGAATTGAAGGAAGCGGGCTATGAAGAAATCGCTCTTGCTGGTCTCTCACTTGGCGGTGTTTTTTCATTAAAGCTAGCCCTTGAACAACCGGTTAAAGGCGTTGTCACAATGTGCTCGCCGATGACAATGCGCACAACAGACATCATGTTTGAAGGCGTACTCGATTATGCAAAGCAATATAAAAAACAACAAGGTAAAAGTGAACAGGAAATTAATTTAGAAATCGAAGCAATAGAAAAGCAGGGAATGGCGTCATTGCCTGCACTCCAAACGCTTATTTCCGATGTAAGACAGTCCATCGATATGCTATATGCACCGATTTTAGTGATTCAAGCAACGAATGACAAGGTAATTAATGCGGATTCGGCGAATATTATTTATAATTCCGTAGAATCAAACGATAAGCATATTAGCTGGTATAACGAGTCAGGGCATGTTATTACACTCGATAAAGAAAAAGACAAGCTACACGAAGAAATTCTCACGTTTTTAAATTCGTTAGATTGGATAGTCTAATGTTGGGATACTATTTTTCTGTTCAAAGGAGGGAAAATATATGGCACAGCAAAATGATTTACAAAAACGCATTTTAGAGTTTATGAAAGACGATGCGTACAAACCAATGACCGTATCTGAAATTGAAGATGCGTTTGAATTAGTAGAGGCGGATGATTTCCGCGAATTAGTGAAAACACTTGTAAAAATGGAAGCGCAGGGCTATATTGTGCGCTCACGTACGAACCGTTACGGCTTACCAGAGCGTATGAACTTACTGCGAGGTCGTTTTATTGGAAACGCGAAAGGTTTTGGCTTCGTTGCTCCAGAAGAACAAGGCATGGATGATATTTTCATTCCAGCATACGAAATTAACGGTGCATTAAATGGCGACATCGTTTTAGTGCGTATTTTAAAAGAGCAGTCAGGCGATCGCCGTGAAGGTACAGTTACTAAAATCGTAGAGCGAAGCAAAACGACATTTGTAGGCACATATCAAGCAAATCGTGGCTTTGGCTTTGTTGTAACAGATGACAAAAAATTAAATATGGACATTTTCATCGCAAAAGAGGATGCTCTAGGTGCAGTGGATGGCCATAAAGTCGTTGTAGAAATTACGCATTGGCCAGATGAAACGAAATCAGCAACGGGAATGATTACAAAAATTTTAGGGCATAAAAATGACCCAGGCGTGGACATTTTATCGATACTTTACAAATATGACATTCCCCCTGAGTTCCCACCAGAGGTAGTGGATGCTGCTACGCAAGTACCGGATGAAATTTCGGAAGCGGATCTAATCGGTCGTCGTGATTTACGTAATGAAGTCATTGTAACAATAGACGGCGCAGATGCCAAAGATTTAGATGACGCGGTAACTGTTATAAAAAATGACGACGGTACTTATAAATTAGGCGTGCATATTGCGGATGTAAGCTATTATGTGACGCAAGGCTCTGTGTTAGATTTGGAAGCTTACGAACGCGCAACTTCCGTGTATTTAACAGACCGTGTAATTCCAATGATTCCGCATCGCTTATCGAACGGAATTTGTTCGTTAAATCCACAAGTTGACCGTTTAACGCTTTCTTGTGAAATGCTAATCGACCAAGCAGGTCAAGTCGTAAAGCATGAAATTTTCCAAAGTGTTATTAACACGACAGAACGTATGACGTATACAGATGTGTATCATATTTTAGAGCATGCCGATGAAAATCCAGAGCTAATCGAGCGCTATGAAAACCTAGTGCCGATGTTTAACGATATGAAGGATTTAGCCCAAATTCTACGTAATAAACGTATGAATCGTGGAGCGATAGACTTTGATTTTAAAGAGTCAAAAGTGCTTGTAGATGAAGTAGGTTGGCCAACTGATATCGTACTGCGTGTACGCACAGTGGCAGAGCGCTTAATCGAAGAGTTCATGTTAGCTGCGAACGAAACAGTAGCGGAGCATTTCCACTGGATGGAAGTACCGTTCTTATATCGTATCCACGAAGATCCGAAGCCTGAAAAATTACAGCGTTTCTTCGAGTTTGTGACGAATTTCGGTATTATGGTGAAGGGTACAGGTAACTCGGTACACCCGAAAGCATTACAGGAAGTGATTAATTCGATTGAAGGCTTGCCAGAAGAACCAGTTATTTCAACGATGTTATTGCGCTCAATGCAGCAAGCAAAATATTATGCAGATTCATTAGGTCACTTTGGTTTATCGACCGAGTTTTACACGCATTTTACGTCGCCAATTCGTCGTTATCCAGACTTAATCGTGCACCGTCTCATTCGCACGTATTTAATTAATGAAGATACGTCTTCAGAAACGACATTCCAATGGGGTCAGGTAATGGACGATATCGCCGAGCATACGTCAAGTCGTGAGCGACGCGCGGTTGATGCAGAGCGTGATACGGATGCACTGAAAAAAGCGCAATTCATGAGCGATAAAATTGGTGAGGAATTCGAAGGGATTGTATCGTCAATTACGAACTTTGGAATTTTCGTTGAGCTGGACAACACGGTTGAGGGCTTAGTGCATATTTCGAACATGACGGATGATTATTATCGTTTTGAAGAGCGCCATCTGATGATGATCGGTGAGCGTACAGGTCGTCAATTCCGTATTGGCGATGAAGTGAAGATTCGCGTGGCGAATGTAGTTATTGAAGAATCTTCAGTTGATTTTGAAATTGTTGATATGGTTTCAAATGCACGCCCAGCTCGCCGTCAAACGTCGAAAGTGATTCATGCGGGCCGTCGCGAAGGTGGACGTCGTAAGGATCAGGAGCGTACTGGCGAGAAGCGTGACCGTAAATCGCGCGGGGAAAGCAAGAAACGACCTGAAAAAGAGAAGCGCACAGGCACATCTGAACGTGATCCACGCGGTCGCCGCAAAGATGGCAAAGCAAGCGATAAGCCAAAGTTCTACGAAGGTATCGCAAAAGGCAAAAAGAAAAAAGGTAAGAAGAAATAAGGCTGTTTGCTATGGCGATATTGCTATAGCACGCCTTCTATAAGTAGAGGTGTATACTAGATGGCAAAAGGCACAGGCAAGGTTTTGGCACAAAACAAAAAGGCGAGCCATGATTACTTTATTGAAGAAACAATTGAGGCGGGCATGGTACTAACGGGTACGGAAATTAAATCGGTGCGCGGTGCACATGTGCAGTTAAAGGAATCGTACGTCAGCATTCGCGATGGAGAAGCATGGATTCGCAATATGCACATTTCAGCGTTCGACCAAGGGAACCGCTTCAACCACGATCCGTTACGCGAGCGCAAATTGCTGTTACATAAGAAGCAAATCAATGAGCTAATCGGCGCAGTCAAACGCGATGGTTACACAATCGTTCCGTTAAAAATTTATATTAAAGACGGCTACGCAAAGCTATTAATCGGTCTTGCAAAAGGTAAGAAAGATTACGATAAACGTAACGACATGAAGAAAAAAGAAGCCAAGCGTGATATGGAACGTGCTTTCAAGGAACGCCAACTATAATAGTAGTTGTAAAGGGGGGTGTCCGAGAAGTGATTCTGGGACACCTCCTTTGCGCCGAGGATGGTGGAAATTTTATTTCGACCACCGCAGAAGCACCGCCTGCAGCGGATAATAAATACATGAACGAAGCACTGCTCGAAAAGTATTTACTTTTCGAGCAGCCCCTTTTCTTGTTGGGGTGGGAAGTATTTTTATGAAATCAATTTAAGAAAAGTCATCATCTCGCGCATTTGAAGTGAAATGTGTTGTTCTAATGGTTTGAGAGGGAATTTTGTCGTGCCTTTATCATTTGTAAAGGTAGCTCGGCCAAACTTTGGCAACGCATAATTTCGGTGTATTTACTTGCGCACACGCTATTTTTGTCATATAATTTATTTTACTAGCCAGTGTATGCCTACTCATACGGTATACGTTTTAAGAGTATTTAATACTCTTTCCGAAACACTCGGAGTCTTATACTTCGGGGACGTTACGGATTCGACAGGGGTGGTTCAAGCTCTGGTCGCGCGTCGGAGGTCTCGTCTTCGTCATCAACGGAAGTTATATAATAACTGGCAAACAACAAAACTTAGCTTTCGCAGCGTAAGCTCGTGAGCGCTCGGCCTCTGCATCGCCCATGTGCAGTACGTCGGGCCCAACTTTAGTGGGATACGATCGCTGGTGCCACCTGAGTCAGCGGTAAGAGATTTCCAGGTTAGCGATTCGGACGCCTGTTTGTCGGCATAAGAACTCGCGAACTGTAAGTAGACAAACTACACGCGTAGAAGCCGGCGTATTGGAGCTTCTGGACGCGGGTTCGACTCCCGCCGTCTCCATACTGTGAAATGTACTGAATTTCACTGAGTGTCACAAACGTTGTTAAATCAACGTTTGTGGCACTTTTTTAATGCCTTTGAGTTGTACTGAATTGGATTGAATCCTTATTAAAAACCTTATTAACCTTTGTTAATCCTTTGTTAGTAATTACTCTTTTTCAGGTGTAGTCATGAAGTTTGTAAACTTATTGATTGTTTCTGCTTTTGCTTTTTTTGTCACGTGAGCATAAACCTCTAATGTTGTTTTTACATCTTTATGACCAAGGCGGTATTGTACCTCTTTGATTGTTGCTCCAGCTTCAAACAGTAATGAACAATGTGTGTGGCGTAGCCCATGTGTAGTAATATACTCAAGGTTATGTTTTTGAAAAACTGTTGAAAGCCATTGAACTGTTTTATTTGGATCTAGTAGCACATTTTGTTCATTTGAAAACACTAACTGCTTTTTAGTATTCGTATTAAAACCCTTTGATTTATACACCTCTGCTTGTTCAATTTTCCATTGTTTTAATAGGTCAAACGTTTTTTCATCTATTTTAATCGTCCGTGACTCGCCATTCTTTGTCGGGCCTAAGTATAAACCTAATTTTCCGCGCTTTACAGCTTTAGTTATACGAATCTCTTGTGCATCAAAGTCGATGTCCTTCCATTGAAGTGCAAAAGCTTCTCCTTTTCGCATTCCTGAAAAAGCAAGCAGGTGGAATAGTGCAAAACGTTTCAAATTATTGCCTTGCTCAACACATTGTAAAAACTGAATCAATTGCTCCCGCGTATAGAAGTTTTCATACTCATCCTCTTCGTCATCTAAATTAATTTTTAATTTAATGACGGGCATTTCAACTAAGTCGAAGGGGTTTTTATCGATTAAACCATGCTTAATGGCGTATTTAATAACTAAAGCCGCATAATTTTTAATCATCCGGAATCGTTGCAGTTTTTTTGCCCATTGATTCACATGCTTTTGGCAAATTGCTGCATCAATTTTAGCGATTTTATAATCCCCAAAGCTTGGGAGGATATGATTTTTGAAGATCCGCTCAGTTTTTAGTAATGTACTATCTTCCACAGTGTTTTCATATTGCTCCATCCATAATTTGTAGACATCTAAATATGATTCCGCGGATTGTTTTCGAAAAGTTCCATTCCGAATTTCTTGTTGAATTTGTGCAAGTGCCACTTTTGCTTCTCGCTTTGTTTTAAATCCACTTCTAGTAGTCGTTTTCTCTTTACCTGTTAATGGATCGACACCAATATACACGTGGAATTTATAGCGCTTTTCGTTGTTTTTTAATGTGTAAATTTTAATCGTTGTCATTGTGTAAAACCTCCAAGTTCGTGCTTACGGAGACTTTGAGGTTGTAGTATTGAATACTACGATTAAAATTATATTGTATTTTAAAAGGCTGGGCAAATGAGAGAAGAGAAAAAGCACTTAGAGATCACTAATGATTATTCTAAGTGCTTTTTATTAATCTACGTCATGTATTCTCAAAATTTCCACTCATTGAGTTATTTTCGGATTGGGATCGGATATTGGGATTGTTTATCTTAAAGATAAGGGGATTACTTAAGTCTTTGAATTCACTATATTAATAAATATCATTTTCGCCTAGGTAAGCTAATAGAGAATTTAGAGTATTAAATTTCACCTTTTTAGTAACATGGATATAAAAAAGTTCTGTCGTATTTTTTTTTCTAACGTGTCCTAATCTTTGTTGAATTCCGATTGAACTCGCTTCAGCTTCAGTTAATTGGGTAGCGTGAATATGTCGTAAGCCATGTACAGTAATAAATTTAATATTAAGAACCTTTATCGCTTTATGCAATAACTGATTGGAATAATCTTGTTTTATAAAGTTATTAACTGAATTGCTAAATACCAATTGTTGATCTGGCGATTTAATAGGAATTCCAATTTGAACAAAAAGTTTCTTTTGTTCCTGTTGCCATTCTTTTAGCACATCTAATGTTTTTTCATCCAAAACAATAATCCGACTGAGTTTTCCTTTTGGTACTCCTATATTATTACCTTTGTTGTATTTCGAGTAGGAGAACGCTTCGTATATATCTAATGTCTGTTCGGAAAAATCAATGTCGGACCAAGTTAAAGGGGTAAGTTCTCCCTTTCGCATACCTGTAAACATAAGAAGACGAAGCAAGGCATAAGATTTTAAATCTAGTTTCTTGCAGTAGTCTAATAAAGTTTTGAAATCTTTAATGTCTAAATAGTTATCAATTTGCTCCTGAACTTGCTCATTCGGGATTTTTGCACTTTTAAAAGGATTTGAATTGATATATTTATATCGCACTGCCGCATCCATTACATCAGATGCATAATTAATGATGTGATGAAAATACTTCAACTTTTTTGATAGTTGTAAACCGAAATCTTCACAATGTCTTACCGTAATTTTTGCAACTTTCATATCTCCAAAGTAAGGGAGGATATGATTTTTGAAATAGCCCTCAGTTTTCGAGTACGTACTCATTACTATTCCTGAGTCCTTGTATAGGACATCCCATTCTTTATGCACGTCAACAAATGATTTACGATTATTTTCGGGAACTTGTCCGTTATTAAATTCATACTTAAGTTTATCTAATGCAATCTGTGCCTGCTTTGGTGTCGGAAATTTGCTGCGAGTTACAATTTTATCTTTACCTGTAAGTTGATCAACTCCTAGGTATGCTGTGAAACGATAAAGTGTACTCCCATCTTTTAAGTTGTAAGATTTAATTGCTGGGTTAAATTTTGATTGAATTGTCATGATTAATTCCTCCGATTTTTTATTTTTATTAATATATTTGTTTGAAAGTAGAGCAGTGGGGATAAGCTATCACCTAAATATACCAAGCACTTCCGCCCGAAAATTTAAAAGCTATTTTGTCGCATAAACTCATCCAGTGCTGTTTTAGATACTCGACGTAACCTACCAATTTCCGCGATTTCTAATCCCATTGGTCGGAACGTCATTAAAGTTTTATAAGAGATGTTTAAATATGCGGCTGCTGTTTTTAGATCCATCCATTCATTTGGAAATTCTTTATTATTATTTTGCATAATATGTTCACCTTCTAAGTGGAATTTAATTGCTTTATCTACCTTTGCGACAAAAAATTAAGTAACATGTTCATTTAGGTATCCAAAGTATCCTCGTTTGAAATTAGGTTCATTTTTGTAACGAAGTGCATTTAGCTTTTCTTTTGCAAAATTGATATCTATTTATAAATTCCTCCAAATCACAAAAAAACCCCATTTTTAATAAGGACAGTATAGCGATAAGCTACTGCCTTAAAAAAAATGGGGTTTTCCCTTGTTAGTATTGATTTGAATATATACTATAACATTTTTTCAAGAAAGTAAAGTGTAATATTAATAATTTAAGATATCGGTTTGGTGAATTTATAGTATTAATATAGAAATAGGTTTATCATCATTTCAATGCCAAGTTTATCCTTATTTATACATCTATTCAAATGGTATTATAAATTATATGTGTAATTAATAGTTAGGCTTCCTTTTTTGAAATATAAATTAATCAATTTTTCAATTGTCTCTGGAATCGTTATACTTGTAGTAAGAACAAAGATGGGGGTCATAAATTGGAATACTCAGCAGGGATAACAAGTGAAAGATGGTATCAGCAAGACATCGAGTATGTTTTAACCTTATTAGAACAAGGATTGAATCGAAATGAGATTCGAGAAATTGTATTAAATAAAAATCCATTTTTAGTGAAAAGTGAGTCTGCACTTCAGAAAAGGTTTCAGTTGGCTTTTAAAAGAGCAATCAGCCTGTCTGACGAATTAAGAAGCCTCTATTTAAAAGGAACTAAGTACGATCAAAAAGCTTTAATCTTATATACACTTTTAAAAACCAATCGTTTCGCCTATGAAAATTTTTATGAATTAGTTGTTTATCGATATCAGCATAAGAATAAACAATTAACTTTAGCGCATATGAATTTCTATATGGAAGATAAAGAGCAGCAATCTGACAAAATTGCGAGTTGGAGTATTGTTTCTAAGAAAAAGATCAACAACACACTTCTATTATTATACAGGATGAGTGGTATAATTGACCTAAATAAAGATGCATATACAATTGCCCCATTGCATGTGAGTTCACAGTTAAAAGAATACGCTTTAAAAAAGGATAGCTTATTAGCATCAATAATTACGTTAGAGGTAGGTGGAAATATTGACGATTTATAAAAGATTAGAGCAATTAGAAGCTCGTATTCATCAAGAGGGTTTTACTACGCCAACAGGAATTGGTAGTGAAATTCCACATTTTGTATTCGATTATCCAGCAGAAGATGAATTGATTGTACGTATATATATAGAAGGTTTACTAAAACGTACACCATTAAATATTAAGGAGATTAATTTGTTTGAATTCTTACTTGCGTTATTTGAAGACGATTTAGAAGATTTAAAAGAGATGGCCAATGAAGAAGGGGTTGAAGAGTTATTATTAGCTATTCAGCCAGTTTTAGAGGACCGACATTTATTAATTGATACATTTATTGAAAATGTAGGTGAAGCGGATTTGGTGTTTATTACAGGTGTAGGAACTGTACATCCATTTATTCGATCTAGTCATCTTTTGAAAAAGTTGTCAAATAATGCTTATCGAACTCCATTGATTTTGTTTTATCCAGGATATTTTTCTGGATTAGATTTACGTTTGTTTAGTCGATTTAATCACGAAGATGAATATCAAATAACAAGAATTTCTTAGAGGTGTAAACATGATAATTAAAGATATATTTAAAGAGGATATTAATCGTCCAATTAATGGTGTTGTTCAAGCTGGACAAATGGATCAGAATACAATTTATACAGAATTAAAAGAGTATGTTGTAACAACAGAGATTTTAGATAATATTAAAGAGTTTTATAGAAATTATCAAGATGTATATAAGACACCTTCAAAAGATATTGGAATTTGGATTTCAGGATTTTTTGGTTCAGGTAAATCACACTTTTTAAAAATTCTTTCATATCTATTAGATGGAAAAAGAATTAATGGAATAGAACCCTATGAATTCTTTAAAGATAAAGTGGAAGACGAAGATCTTTTACGTATTATGAAAAACATAGGTGAAAAACCTTCAGATGCATTACTTTTTAATTTAGGTGCTGAATCAGCTACAAAAACAAATCAGGTGAAAAAAGAAACTATTATTGAAGTGGTTTTACGCATGTTCAATGAACATTTAGGATATTCTACGACATTATGGATCGCAGACTTTGAACGTCAACTTGCTATGGATAATAATTATGGATCTTTTTGTTTAAAAATTGAAGAAATGTATGATGAACCATGGCAGAAGTTTCGAATTAAATATCGTTCTAGAATGGGGAAAATGATAAGAGCATTAGAAGAACTAGGTTATGACAAAGTTTCAGCCGATTTTTTAGTTAGAAATATACACTCAGAATTTTCAATTTCGGCAAAAGAATTAGGGCAATTAATTGCGCAATATTGCGGGTCAAAAGGCTCGGACTACCGTTTAGTTTTCCTAATCGACGAAGTAGGTCAATACATCGGTATGGACAACAATTTAATGTTGGACTTACAAAATGTAGTGGAAGAAATCGGTGCTGCTGCAAATGGACAAGCTTGGGTAGCCATTACATCGCAAGAAAGCATTAAATCCGTAGCAAACGTAGTCGATACAACGAGCTTCTCGAAAATCCAAGGCCGCTTCAAAACACGTATTAATCTATCGAGTTCCAATACTGATGAAGTATTAAAGCGTCGTTTACTCGAAAAGTCAGGAACGGGTACAAAAACATTAGAAACGATGTATGAGCCGAATGAGCAATTAATTCGCAACCGCTTATCTTTTGATAAAGAGAAAACACAATATCGTTCAGCGTATCGATCAACAGATGAGTTTGTTGCCATTTATCCGTTCGTTCCGTATCAAGTAGAACTATTACAAGCTGTACTTGAGAAAATCGGTATTCATGGTGAAGGAACTTCATACGCGTCACGTGGGGAACGTTCATTATTGAAATCGTTCCAAGATGCAGCGATTAAGCATAATTATGATGAGCTTGGCACATTAGTAACAATGGCTGAATTTTATCCAACGATTCGTCAGCACTTAGAGTCAACGATTGTGCAAACGATTACGAAAGCAGAAAGCCGATCTATTAATAATGAAGGATTATATGCAGCAGATGTTGATATTTTAAAGGTCCTTTATCTAATCAAAGGCGTTGACCACATCCAAGCAACACCAAATAATATTGCAGCGCTACTGCTAACACGCATCGATGCTGAGCAAAACGAAACAGCGATTAAAGAATCGTTAAATCGTTTAGAGCAAACGATGTTCATTGAAAAGCATGCGGACGGTACGTATTCATTCCTTTCTGACGAGGAACAAGAAATTAATAGTGAGATACGAAATGTAGACATTAATGTGAGTATCATCAAGGCAAACTTAGCAGAGACATTTTTCTCTGAAATGTACGATAAAGCAAAATTTACAAACAGCAAAGGCTTTATTTTTGAATATAATAAACGCTTTGATAACTATTCAAAATCGAATATGAAATATCCGTTAACCATGCAAGTTATTACAGGCTTTATGTCAACAGCAGAAGCGGCTTTGCAATCTGTTGAAGGACAAATGGTTGTGTATTTAAACGAAGATCTAGTGGCAGAGGCGGAAGAAGCCATTCGTTTATCAGAGCAAATTCGTCGTTATGTATCTGCAAAGCGTAACCCAAGTACGACACAAGCCCAGCACCGTATTTATGATACGAAATTAGCAAGTGTCGATGATTATGATAGAAAAGCAAAAGAGCTATTAGCAAAAGCGTGCGAATCAGCAATATTTTATATTCAAATGCAGGAGCGTATATTCCGTGGTAGCTTTGAAAAGCAAGTAAATGATGCATTTGAAATGCTCGTACAAAACACATATAAGTATTTAGAATATATCGATGAGCCAATTCCGATGAAGAATGTGACGACGGAATGGAAACGTCTATATGAACAAGGTATTCAACAAGATTTATTGAATACAACAGGGAATATTCGAGCTTACAATGAAGTGCTTCGCTATTTAGAAGAACTGATTAATTTACATCAAAAGCCATCGTTAAAAGAAGTGCTTGAGAAATACAGCCTAGTTCCATATGGATGGACGGAAGTTGATACAATCGGTATTTTGTTAGCATTATTACATGATAGTAAATTGAAATTTACGATTACAGATGAACTATTTAGCCCAGCTATAGCAGCGGACTTTTATACAAAATTAAATCGTGCAACAGATCGTGATAAAATCCGTGTGGTACCAGAAATTGAAGTTGATCCGAAAGTACGTCGAGACTTCACTGGTATATATAGAAAATTATTCGGGCGACTGGATTGTGGTGACTCTTATCAAGAATTTGCAAATGCTTTAACAATTGTAATGAATAAAAACTTCATTGAGCCACTTGAGAATATTGAAAATCGTTACAAGCAAGCTATTTCTTCACAATATCCTTATCCGGAATATTCACTAGTAACGTCATTAAAAAATGAAATCATACGTTTATTACAAATTCGTGATCCTGAGCGATTAGTAAGGACATTTATTGAAGCTGAGGATGACCTGGATGGGTCTCTAAAAAAATTAGAAGGGCTAATTAGCTTTTATTTTAAGACGCCAATTGAACGTTTTGATGAGGCTGTACAATTTTTGACTAAAGTCCAAAATGATTTAGCTCATACACAGTCGGATGAAGTAAAGTTATTGAAAAAGAAGCTAACAGATATTTTAGTAAAGTCAGAACCATACAAGGTTATTCCTTTAATACCGGAAACCATTGAAAAACTACAACAAGCGATTGAGAAAGAAGTTGTGGAACAAAAGCAAGCAGTAGGTAAACAAATTGAACAGCTAGAGCAAAAATTAAGTGAGCTTCAAGAATACTATTCAAATAACGAAGCGGTAAGTAGCTTAATTGCTGAAAGGATGTCTCGATTTACAAATGCACAGCAACAACTCGTAGTAGCTGATAGTTTAATTAAGATTCAAATGAAATTAAGTGAGCTTCGCGATGTGACAGCACAAATTCAACAAGCGGCAAAACAGAAAGAAGATGAATTGCTTCGTGTAGTAGTAAATCCAGTAGATGTAACACCAACTGGCACTATTCCACCGCTAGTTATACGCGAAAAAGGTACGAAGGTCATTTCAACACAAATATTGCGCGGCATGTTAGTGAAAACAGAAATCCAAACGCAATCAGAGTTAGATGACTTATTGGCAGAGCTAAAGCAGCAGCTTTTAAAAGAGTTAAAAGATAACACGTTGAAATTTGATTTATAAAAGGGAGGGGATTTCCCCTTCCTTTATTTAATAAGAGGTGAGCAAATTATGAACAAAACAGCACTTAAAAACTTTGCGACACAGTCACGTCGTAAGTTAATCGAACAAGTCAAGACAAAAGCACTGCTATACGGAATTGATGAAAACAACGGTTTACATATCGAAGAACAGTTTGGACAATTACTGATTAACGGTCAAACGTACTCACTATCAATGAAAACTGCATTTTCAGCATTACAAAAGCAGTTTGAACAAAAAGGCTATAGGCAATTACTTGAAGAAGCAGCGTACACTTGGTTTAACCGAATTATCGCTATTCGTTATATGGAAGTACATGAATACTTACCAGAGCGAGTGAATGTGTTATCAAGTAGTGTCGGGCGAGTGGATCCGGATATTTTATTTGAATATGACACGATGGATTTAACTATCAAATACGAAGAAATACGCGAGCTAATTAATGCTGGTAATACAGAGGCGGCATACCGTATTTTATTTGTGGCACAATGTAATGCGTTAAATCGCATTTTGCCGTTTATGTTTGAACAGATTCAGGATTATACAGAGTTACTATTACCGGACTTCTTATTAGATGCAGAATCAGTTATTAAAACATTAGTACAAAGTGAAGAACTAACAGAAAGCTTCTCTGAAATTGAAGTGATTGGTTGGTTGTATCAATATTATATCGCTGAAGAAAAAGACCGTGTATTTGCGCAAAAATCGAAGTATAAAAAAGAAGAAATCCCTTTTGCAACACAGCTATTCACACCAAAATGGATTGTACAATACATGGTACAAAACTCACTTGGCCGTTATTGGACAGAAGCACATCGAGAAGACGAAGATTTAATCGATAACTGGGAATATTTCATCAAACACGAAGAAGCAGACTTTCATGAAAAAATTGCACCGTTTGTGAACAAAGAATTAAAAGTAGAAGACATTAAGCTACTAGATCCAGCAATGGGTAGTGGACATATTTTAGTGTACGCATTTGAAGTATTCTATGAAATTTATGAGAAGTGCGGCTACCCAGAACGTGATATCCCACGCCTGATTTTAGAAAATAACTTATATGGTTTAGATATTGATGACCGTGCGTATCAATTAGCTGCATTTGCGGTAGTAATGAAAGCCACTTCGTATTCGAAACGCTTCTTACGTAGTGTAGAACGTGAAGGTATTCAACTAAAATTAGCATCGATTCAGGAAACAAATCATATTTCAGAAGATGTTATTGCGTATATTGCACAGCAAGAAGTAGGTGATCAATACAACCACGTAAAAGCTTTCTTTGATCAATATCATAATGCGAAAACATATGGTTCATTAATTAATATTACGGAACGTGATATTTCGTTTATTGAAGAGCGACTTGAAAAAATTCAGAACAACCCAGTTAAAGATTTATTTTATGGCGAGCAACATGAGATAGCGAAACAAGTATTGCCGGCATTGATTCATCAAACGAAGATTATGCGAAATGAATATGATGTTGTGGTGATGAATCCGCCTTATATGGGGTCAAGTAAAATGACGAGATTTTTAAGTGATTACTTAAAAGAAAATTATAGTATTGGGAAAGCAGATTTGTTTTCGGCATTTATGTTGGTAAATCATTATTTTAAGAAGAATAGCTTCTTATCTGTAATTAACCAGCATTCATGGATGTTTTTGTATACATTTAAAGAGTTAAGGGAGTTTATATCTATAAATAGAACTGTAGATACTATGTTACATTTAGGACCAAGAACATTTGAAGAGATTTCGGGTGAAGTAGTCCAATCTACAACCTTTGTTTTAAGAAATAGCTTTTTACCGCAATATAATTCTAAGTATTGTAAATTAACCCATCTTAAAAATTCTGATTTAAAGAAACAATATTTTTTAAATGAAATACAAAAAAACAAGGTTGATGTCTTTATCAAAAAAGTAGATGAGTTTCAATTTTACCCCGATAAAACAATGTGTTTTTGGGCTGGAGATAATATAAAGGAATTATATAAATTTTCTAAGTCTCTTGGTGATTTATTTGAAGTTAAATCAGGAATTATGACGGGGAAGGACCCTTTGCATCTAAGATTATGGTACGAAGTTGAAAAAGAAAAGATTAAATATAATTCAAAATCATATATAGATATGCAAGGGTATAAATGGTTTCCAATAAATAAAGGTGGGGAATTAAAAACTTTCTACGGTAACAATCAGTACATTGTAAATTTAGAAAATGATGGAGAAGAAATAAAAAAAACTTCAACCAATTATCGATTAAGAGATAAAGAATTGTATTTTGTACCTGGTATTACTTGGTCGAGAGTTTCAACTTCTAACATTGCATTTAGGGAAAGTATAGAGGGGATCCTTTTCGGAGATGCAGGACCAGTTATTTTTATTAAGGATCCAAAAATTAGATTATATCTCCTAGGATTTTTAAATTCTGTAGTAGCAAAGAAGTTATTAAATTATATGAATCCAACTTTAAATTATCAAATCCGTGATATTGAACAGTTACCTATTTTATCAGATACTGAAGGAATAGATTATATTTCTAAATTAACTTCAGAAGATGTATTGATTGCGAAAAAAAATTGGGATTCTCAAGAAACTTCATGGGACTTTTCATTACCTAGACTGTTAACATTAAAAGGAGAAGACTTAGGGGAATCCTACAAAAACATTTTAGATGAATATGAAAAAGAAAAAAGTATATTGTCTAAAAATATTTTACTTATAAATAAATATTTCTCAGAATTATATGGTTTAGAAAATTTATTTAGCAGTTTTGAAGATAAAGAAGCAATAACTTTAATTGAGGTAAATCAAAATAGAGAAGCTAAAGCGCTAATATCATATTTTATTGGGGGCAGAATTGGTAGATTTAATCACGGAAATATCAATCAATCTAATGAAATTATTATGTTAACAGAATCCAAATTATTTGAACTTGATATTGTAGATGAGTTAAAAATATTCTTGAAAAAAGAGTTTAACGAATCACATTTAAATGATAATTTAAAATGGTTGTCGCAAAGTTTAGGAAACATTACCTCAAATAATGAGAGTCCGGAAGAAATTATTTATAAATATATTTATAATGAATTTATTCTAGATCATAATAAAATGTATCAAAGTATATCTTCTAAACAAAAATATCCTATTTATTGGTTAGTAGACTCGGGTAAACAAAAAGGTTTACGTGCATTAATCTACATGCATCGCTATCAACCTGACACAATGGCAAAAATTCGCTTCGAGCATTTGCAGGAAATTCAAGCGAAGTATCAGCAGGAAATTGCCGACCTAGAAAATCGTTTAGTGAATCCGAACTTAAGTGCAACGGATAAGAAGAAGTTAAATACTGAGAAAGTTTCGTTTGAAAAGAAAATCGATGAGCTTCGTGAGTTTGATAAGCGTTTAGCCGCAATTGCAGCGGAGGAAATCGAAATTGATTTAGATGTTGGTGTGAAGGTGAACTACGAGAAGTTCTATCGTGGTGGAAAAGGTGTTTTAGCAAAGATTAAATAGTTACTGAGTTTAAAACATTCGTTATACTATTTTTATAGTGTGACGAATGTTTTACTATATAAAATAAACACACCTTAGCCCCTGCTAATGCATTAAGGAAAGATGATAATCAAATTGGTATTCTGAATAATAGACACGCTTTATATAAAAGTGTTGCGTTATAATTCATTTTAGAAAGGAGCTTCACATTGAACGTATTACAATTATTAAAAGAACGCATAGAAGATGAATTACATAAAAAGAACAAGCCCCGTACAGTTGTTTTTTGGTATGACGAGCAGGGGGAGCATACGTTGGAATCGCTAAAGGAAGAACTAGCAGATCAGCCGATTCATGTACGGGCATTGACACGTAATAATTTCTTCTCGTTAAAAATAGAAATTGAAACAGAGAAAAAAGACGAATCGTTTTTACTATATGCGAAATATGCAAAGCCTGAAAAGGAAAAAAATTATTTACTTGATATGGAACTGTACGGGACAGAATTTAAGGCTGATACAACAGCTTTATATGCAGAGCAGTTACAAGTGAGTGACACATTGCTGCGTGAAATGATGCAAGAGTATCCAGAGTTTTTCAAAAGTGCTGAGCGTAAAGAAAAGCTAAAAAAAGTGTTGAAGCCACAAGCAAGTGAGCGTGAATTTGAATATGCGATGTTAGCTGTATTAACTGGGGCGCAAGTTGCGGATATGGACAAAATTGCGCAAAATCTATTGATGGCTGGCTTACAAGAAGATTCAAATGAGTTATATAAATCGATTGCAAAGCGTTTTAGTAAAGAGCAACTCTTTGTTTTATTAGGGCAGTATTTCGGTGTTCATATTGAGGCATATACATTACAACATTTAATGGAGCATATTTTGTATGCCCATTTCCAACGTTATGCGCAGTTTGAGGATTCTACGTTGCAGAAAAAGTATGAAACGACACGTGCTAATGCCAGCGCATTATTTGTAGATGATTGGTTACAAACGAAGGACCGTGAAGTGTTAGAGCAATATATGCAAGAAATCGAAGGGTCGTTTTCGATTGTTGAATTGTTAAATGATCGTCCAGTAGAGCATTATGCGGACATTTCAACGTTCCCGATTATAGATGTTTTATTAATTAAAAAGCTGACGACAGAACTGCTGCATCAAACTTCTAATTTAGAGGATTGGAAAGAGATTTTACAAAAACGTTTAAACATGCATTGGGCAAATCGTAACGAGCGTATTCGTGGACTTTTAACGGTCTTAGTACATGTGGTAGATTTAACGATGCATAAAACTTTGTTAAAGCAATATGATACGCGTATTCCGTTATATGTTCAATATGCAAGTAATCTTTATTTAATTGATCAAGCATATCGTCGTTTTATAGTAGGATATATGCAACTTGAAAATAGAGAAGTATTAGACGAGTTAGCTGAAAAGTTAACGAACTGGTATGAAAATAAGTATTTATCAAAAGTAGCGGAAGAAACGAACTATACTTTAGAACAAGAGGAACTAGGGAAGCTCCCAAAACAGGTTGCTTTCTATAGGGAAAATATTGAACCGATTATGCAAAAGGAATCAACGCGTGTATTCGTCATTATTTCAGATGCGTTACGTTTTGAAGCGGGGGCAGAGCTGCGTGAGCGATTAGATGCACGTGCAAATGGTAGTGCTACGATTAGTCCACTCGTTGCAAATTTGCCAACTTATACACAGCTCGGTATGGCCTCACTTTTACCACATGAAACGTTGACGATTGCCCCAAACAGAACAGTATTAGCAGATGGTGAGCCGACAAATGGTTTAACGAATCGTATTAAGATTTTACAAAAATATGTGCCAGAAGCGATTGCCTTCCGATTTGATGAAATTTCGTCTTGGTCACGTGCTACAGCAGATGAGCAGTTAAAGGGTAAACGTTTAGTGTATGTGTATCATGACGTGATTGACGCTGTGGGTGATTCAGTTAAATCAGAACGTGAAACATATGCGGCAGTTGAACGAACGACGAATGATTTAGGGAAGCTTGTAGATTTGCTTTCAAGATGGCAGGCGAAACGTATTTTCATTACGGCAGATCACGGGTTCTTATATCAAAATTCAAAAGTTGAAAATGCCGAGAAAGTAGCAAGTGTTGACGGCGAGAAATTTGATAGCAATCGTCGCTTTATAATTGGTGAAAACTTAGTTATTGGTGCTGGGGCAATTGCTGTGCCAGAAACCTTTACGACATTACAAGGCGCGGAGAAAGCTATTGCGAAAGGTATTAACCGTTTCGTTGGTGGCGGAGGTTTACAATTTGTACATGGTGGGGCAACACCACAAGAGGTAATCATACCGTTAATTGATTATCGCCGTACGTCACAAGCGACATCTGTTGAAATTAGTGTAGCGATGCCATCACGTGTTATTAAAAACTTCCGTGTTGAAGTACCTATGTACCAGGAGCAAAGTATTTCTACAGAGTTTATGGCACATACTGTTCGTTTTGCGTTTTATTTAGATGGGGAACGTATTTCAAATGAAGTCGATTATACGTTTAATATGCAGGGCCAAAACCATGAACGTACAGCGAAACTGTTATTTGATTTTACCGAGCAATATTATAAATCGGGTCAAAAATGTACGCTGAAAATGGCAACAGTCGAAGGAAATAAAGTAACGCCTTATGGTGAAGCTGAGTTTACTATTCATATGTATAACGTGTTGTTTTAAAAAAATGAGTAATGAGTCCTTTTGTTAGATAGGTATCCTAGCTGAAGGACTTTTTTTAGAGAGTTATTTAATATTTGGGATATATTGAATGTAATGTAAAATATAACATTTCTAAATAATTTGGTAGACATGAAAGAAATAAGTTTAGACAAAGAAAATCATGAGGGGGATGTAGTATGAGTAGCAATTTGTTTATTGCAGCTAAGTACGATTTAAAAAATGATATAGTTAGAATTAATGTAAATTTAACTTAGGAACAATTTGAGACAACTTGGATTGTTCCAGAACTACCGAATAACCCTAGTAATGGTGCAAAAAGACTGGCCGCATTTTTAACTGTTAATTCAAATGTAACATCAATTTTTATCGCTAATGATTTAAATGGACAAATCATTAGCGATAATACATATTTTAAATTAGGAAAAGGTAAGGGAAATGGTTATTGGAAAGAATGTGATATTTGTAGGAGTCAAGATATTCGATGTTGTCTTGAGTGGCGGAGAGATGTTTCTTATACAACTGCGAATAACTTAGGATTGATTTTAGTTATCAAGACCGAAAGTAAACAGATGCTATTTCCTGGAAATTACGAGTACATACAATTTCCAGAGAGTATTATTAATAATCAAAATTATGACGCTCTAATTGTTTCATATCATGGAGCAGAAATAGAACAATCGGATTTAGAATCTCTAGGATTTAAGAAATCTGGAACGGATAAATTTGCGGTAGTTTGTGTAGGGAAAAATAATGATTATCCTAAAATAGATCACTTAAATAGTATAGAATCTCTAGATTTTAGAGTATTAGAGACAAGAAATTATAAAGATGTAAGTAATCCGTTACACTAAATTATTAATGAATTTCAAAGTATGATTTAATGTCATCTTATTATTTTTTAAGGAAATAAAATATTGTTTTACTGAAATATACTTAATACAATCTCAAAAGATATCTATAGATAACTATGATGATTTACTTAGAGAGGTGAAAGCATGCTTAAGATTGGAGAAATTATCAAAGGTTCATTCTGGCCAGAAATAGTAGAAATTAAGCACTTTGAAGAAATCGATGAAGATTTATATTTAGTAGAATCGATTGGACGTAAAACCAATAAGTATTATGAACAGTATTTAGATAAAGTTCAGCTTAGCCAATTGGAAAATATTCAAGAAGAAAAAAGTACATTCAATGCCAAGCGCTTACAACATTATTTACAGTATTACATTTTAAAAACGGAAGAAAAATACTCACAATCCCGAGCGCGTGGCAATAAAAAGGTCATTCCGCTTCCGCATCAAATTGAAGCTGTTTACAGTCGAATGCTACAATCTCCACAAGTACGTTATTTACTTGCCGATGATCCAGGGGCAGGGAAAACGATTATGTCGGGTATGTTAATTCGCGAATTAATAGCAAGACAAGCTACCGAGCGAGTTTTGATTTTAGTTCCTCCATTAGTATTAAAGCAATGGCAGGAGGAATTAAAGGATAAGTTCGGGGATGAGTTTATGATTGTCAATCGAAGTCTGTTGAATAGTTCGAGCGAAGTGAACCCTTTTGAATTACATGACAAAATTATTTCATCACTTTATTGGGCTGCAAGAGAAGAGATTAAATCGTACATAATGAAGGCTAATTTTGATTTAGTTATTGTCGATGAGGCGCATAAAATGGCTGCCTATACGCATGGTGTGAAGAATCGGAAAATTAGTCGAACAAAGATTTATCAGCTAGGAGAAAGTTTACTTCGCCATACAGAGCATTGCTTATTGTTGACTGCTACACCGCATAAAGGGGATAAAGAGAACTTCCGTCATTTGATGAGCTTAGTCGATCATGATATTTTTTCACGATTAAATACGGGAGATTCTATTTACGAAAAGAGTAATCCATTTGTAATTCGTCGTTTAAAAGAAACGATGAAGAACTTTGATGGCACTCCGTTATTCCCGAAGCGTACAACGAAAACAATTGCATTCGACTTAAGCTATGAGGAACAAGAGCTTTATGAAGAAGTAACTGCGTATGCGCGGGAACATTTTAATCGTGCCAAGCAAAATAATAAACCGAATGTTGCATTTGCGATGATGATTTTGCAGCGTCGTTTAAGTTCATCGATTGACGCGATTTATTTATCGTTAAAACGGCGAAAAGGAAAATTAGAAGAATTACTTGAATCGGAACTATCAACAGTTAAAATAGTTGAACCTTTTGAATACGACGAACTTTCGATTGATGAGCAAGAGGAAGTTGAAGCACTAATTGAAGGTGAAACAGATGTCATTGATATTGAGGAATTACGTGTTGAAATTTCGATTTTATATGATTTGGTTCAGAAAGCAGAAAGACTAGTTTATCAAGATGTAGAGGTTAAGTATGCAGAATTAGAAAGTACTTTATTTGGTGAAGATGGATTGCTTTCTAAAGGAGAGAAGATTTTAATTTTTACAGAGTCGAAGGACACGTTGTATTACCTAGAACGAAAGCTATTAAATCACGTACCTGAAATAACGAAGATTGTCGGTGATTTCTCAATGGATCAGCGTCGTGAACAGGTTGAAAAATTCCGTAATGATGTGCAAATTATGCTGGCAACAGATGCCGGTGGAGAATCTATTAACCTTCAGTTCTGTAATCAAATGATTAACTATGACATCCCGTGGAATCCGAACCGATTAGAGCAGCGTATGGGGCGTATTCACCGTATTGGGCAGAAGAATGAAGTATTTATTTTCAATCTAGTTGCGAGTAATACAAGAGAAGGTGACGTACTAATTCGTTTATTAACGAAAATGGATCAAATGCGTGAAGACTTAGGACAAGATCAAGTTTATGATTTTATCGGTGAGGTACTCGAAGAAAATAATATAGATTTGGCGAATTTAATGGAACGTGCGATTAGTGGGCGCGAAAATCTAGATGAGCTTGTGGCGACGATGGAAAAAACGTTTTCTGATGAACATAAACGCTTATTAGAAATAGCGAAACAAGAGCGTTTAGATGACTCTAGCTTTGATTTACCTGGAGCGAGAAGGGCATATCAAGAAATTTCAATAAGTAGTATGCCACCGCGAGTATATGGTGAATTTGCCGTAAAGCAATTTGAAACTTCTCGAATCAAATTGAATTTTTCAAATGATAGCAAAACTGTTCGAATAGATCGTTTCCCTAAAAATATTCGTGAATTAATAAAGAGAAAGAAATATGCATTACGAACAGACGAATCGTTAAGATTTTCATTAAGTGCATCTAAACAGACGGAAGATGTAACACTACTGCCTAATGATCATCCTGTCAAGAAACTAGCAATGGAACTAGCAAGTCAGGAGTTACAGCAGGTTGCATTGCCTGTTTGTAATGTAAAAGCAACTGTAAGTGAGCCATTAATTATTGAATTAAGTCGTATAAGTGTTGTCGATGGGAATAGTCGTGAATTGGAGCAGGAATTGATGTTACTTGCTAAAAGAGAAACAGGAAAATTTATTCAAATCGACCCGTATTTCTTATTCCAACAGCCATTAAAGTTTGTAAATAGTGAAGCTAACGAAGATAAATCGTTTAAACGAGAGTCAATTATTCAAGCGAAAAAAGTGCTGCAATCCGTTCAAATGAAGCGTGATGATTATTTAAATCGAAAAAGCACGTATTTACGTCGCTCATTTGATGAACAAATGCAAGTATTACAGGAACGTTTAACGAACTATTTAGAAGACAATCCGAACAATAAAAATAGCGCATTAATTAATCAAACATACACGCAAATTGAAGATTTAGAAGAGCGCAGTAAAGAACGTTTAGAGGATATCGAACGAGAGCGAAGCATCCAATTACAATCGATTAAATCGCTTACGCAATTACATGTACAACCGATTAGTAGTGCTGCACGGATAATACCGGCTGATTATGTAAATAATGTGAAGCAATACGAAAATGACAATGGTCGATTAAATATTCGTGAAAAAAAAGCATACGGACTGGTTGATTTCACAAGTGAAGAAGCGGATGGAAATACGCGCTTTATTTTAGTAACACCATCATTAAAAGCATTAGATGAGCAAATTATTCTAGAGGATTATAAAGAATTGAATGGTTCAGTCTATATTTATGTATTACAGCAAGGAAAAATTATTGAAGAAATAAAAATGGAACAATTAGTGGGGGTATAAAGATCAATGGCAGAAATAAAATACGAAGTTGTTGAGCATATCGGCGTACTATCAGAATCATCTAAGGGTTGGAAGAAAGAACTAAATCATATTAGCTGGAACGGTAATGCACCGAAGTATGACATCCGTGAATGGGCGCCTAATCGTGAAAAGATGGGGAAGGGTGTTACGTTGTCAGAGGAAGAGTTTAAAGCGTTAAAGGGCTTATTAAATCAAATATAACAAAAAGGAAGCGTATCATGTTTTTATACTGGTACGCTTTCATTTTAAATAAAGATATGGAGGGATTTTTTATGCACTTAGAACTAATCAATAATACATTAACGACCATGCTACTTGACTGTATTAGCCATTATCCAAAGCGCGGGCAGCAAAAAGAATGCTTTGGTTTAATATTTGGTGAGCAAGATGGTACTGCAGTTGGTGAGTATACTTTTCCCGTTGCGAATGTACTAAATAAAACAGCTTCAAGTGTAAAGGCAAATGAGAAAGTAAATGATATTGTCAAGGAAGCGAGGAAGCTTGTGACAACAAGTGACTTTGTTGCTTATTATCATAGTCATCCATACGATGAAATATTTGATGAGTGGGCAGATCCGAGTATGGGGGATCTTCGAGTAGCAAAGGATATTAACTCTAATATAGAAGTAATATTTGCAATTGTGAAAAGTAAAGATGTAGATAAAAATACAACGTTAAAGTATGAATATTTAACAGATATGCAATATCGTTTTTTTGAAGAAAAAAATGCAAAAGATAATGAACCACCTAAAGCAGAATTAATGGGAAAAGACGGACACATTATTCACGGTCACTATAGAGATTATGATTTTGCAGTACGTGCTTACAAATGGACTGGAAGTGCTTTAGAAGAAATCAAATTATATTCGTCTGAAGTAGAAATGAGCCTACTACTATATGAACAAGGCCAAATTATAGAAGAACTACCTAAGGAAGCAATGTATCATTTGAAAAAGCTAGAGTATTCTTTACGATTAGCAAACAAAGATAAGTATAAAGAAAAAATCCCATATTTGATTGAAAAAATTAAGTCGGTAGGTGTGAAATAGTGTCGCAAAAATTACAAGAAATTTTATTCGGAATTAATCCAAATTTAGCTGAGCTAACGCAAGATATCGAAAAGCTCCTTTTTGTTTCACCTAGAGCAGCGATGCAAACAACGCGAACAATGGCGGAAACATTAGTTCGTCAAGTTGCACAATTGGAAGGGCTTGAGCATAGCGAGTTAAGTTTCGGTGAAATACAAATGAAGTTAAAAAATGAAGGTATCATTACACCAACAACGGATAATGCGATTCACTTCGTTCGGCGCCAAGGAAATTCAGCAAGTCATGATGGTACGCGTAAAATGCTAATTAGAGAAGCATTAACTTGTTGGGAGTATCAGCATTTGATTTTGACATGGTTTATAGAAACTTATGCATCACCAGATATAGAGGTTCCAGATTATATTGAGCCGGTTCCTGAGAAAAGCGCGGCTGATAGGGAATATTTAATCGAACATATTGAAGCATTAATGCAGACGTTTGTGCAAAAACAGCCGATGCCAGAAAATGTTGTAACCGAGCAAAAGGTTAGTCGTAGAATTTACTATAAAGATCAATTTGTTGAGATACCGGATTTTTTACGTGATGCATTTTTATTGCCACAGCGTTTCCCAAAATCCACAACATTTTTAATTCGTTTGAATGGCGAACAGCAAGCACGCATTATGAGTGAACTGCCATATCAATTAGAAGGTATTTACCAGCATGTAAAGCGCTTTAAAGAGACTAATGATGAATGCTTCTTTGAAGAATTACGGTTATTCGTTGAAGAAGAACAAAAACGTAAAATATTGATGGAGCAATATCGCGGGGAAGTCTTGTTATTTTACAAATCAGATTTTGTTATTTTAACAGAGGCATTAGGAAATGTTGCGTTAACGAAGGACAACTTTCCTGGCCAAACAAGCTTACTTAACTCGTTACAAGAGCAAGGTTTCTTACATGTTAAGGATTTCCCAAAAGAGCTAGTGCTATTAGGCAAGTACCGCAATGTTGGCGAGACGGCATTAGCGAATTTATTTAATCAGTTAAAGGTGAAGGGAATGGAGTTTGTAAAGGTTGAAATTTAACATTTATGAAAGTTTTACAAAATGTGGAAATATAATTCTAAGACTAAAACTGGTTTGGCTTTATTAAAGTGGTTAAGATAATCAATTAAAATCAAAAAGAAAAATATATTATTCAAAACAATGTGGGGTGTCCTATGAGTATTTGGCTATTTAGAGCTGGTTCAGCAGGTGAGTTTGAAGATAAGTTTTTAAAGGATGAGCGTGTGTATTTAACTTGGAATGATTTAAATGTCGATCTAAGGGAATTTCAGGCTCAAAGCGATCTACGAGATTTTTTAATTGATCATTACGAATTAGCAAAGCCCAAAACTGCGGTCAATTGGGCATCGCAAATTTTTCCGATTATAGCAAAAATGCAAAAAGGGGATTGGGTCATACTCCCAAGCAAACGAAGCCGTACGATTCATTTTGGAGAGATTATAGGAGACTATACTTTTGATGAAACGTTAGGAAGCCCATACTACCATTACAGAAAAGTAAAGTGGTTTGCAACTGACATACCGCGCGATAATTTTGAACAGGATCTACTCTATTCATTTGGTGCTTTTATGACCGTTTGTAAGATTCATAAGAATGATGCCGAAGTTCGTTTAAAGGCGATGGCCAATAATGGATGGAAACATTCAAATCAACCGCAGCCGGTAATAATAAATGATGAAGAAGATGTTATTGAAAATATTGAAGAACATATGTTGGATCAAATTTCGGACTATATTACAAAGAAATTCAAAGGACATCGAATGGAACGATTAATTGAAGAAATTTTAAAAGCAAAGGGATATACAACATATCGCAGTCCAGAAGGGGCAGATGGTGGTATAGATATTTTAGCAGCCTCAGGCGAATTAGGTTTTGGCGGAACAAAAATTTGTGTACAAGTAAAATCACATGATGCACCAGTTGATAGACCAGCGATGGATCAATTAATTGGCACGATGAGTAATGTAGGTGCGGATTATGGTTTATTAGTTTCGTGGCGCGGATTTAAAACAACTGTTACAAAAGAAATTCCTAAGCAATTTTTCAAACTACGTCTATGGGATGCTAATGATGTAATTAAAGAGATTTTTAACCATTATGACCAACTTTCAATTGAAATTCGTTCGGAGATACCGTTGAAGCAAATTTGGGTTCTAAATTTTGAAGAGTAAGGTTGGAATATTATAACGATATGTATAAGCAGCTTTTCTTGAAAATCTATTCAGGAACCGCTGCTTTTTTATTTCTCTAAAATCCTTTATAACCCGAGTAGTTTAGGATTTAACACAATGATTTTCTTACGACCAGATTTTCCGCCATTACCAATCCGCAAATAATTTAGTGTGTCTAAATAATTTAATGCTTCGTTAAATGGAGCAATTGATTTAAAAATTGATTTAGAGCGCTTGTAAACTTCCTGTTTCCCAAGTGTAATGGTGTGTTTCTCTTTTACTGTAACGAGGATTTTGTTTAATAAAAACTCCATTATTAAAGGATCGGTAACAAAAGTTACAATGGGATAATCATTTTTATTATCAATCGGTGATGGCCACTCATAATTGCTGATTAGCAAATCCTTAACGGGCGTTTCATAAATGAAAGATTGGTAGGTTGTGTTAATTTCATTACGTATAAAAAAGAGTATTTCTTTCATTGGTAGTTCACTCCTTCAAATATTTCAAATATTATAACCGCCTTTGCTTGTGATTCTTAGTAGATGAACAGAATTTACAGGGAGTTTTTTATGATTTATAAGTGGAAGAATCATTGCTGCATTTCTTTAGATAAAGTTAAAAATATGAGCTGCAGTTTTACGGATTAGTTTTTAAAGAAGTTTGAAATCATTCTAAGAATAGAAGAGAACTGAAGCTATACTATTAAAAATAGTGGAAGGAGGTAAAATCGATGTTTGATGAAGATTTAACATTAGCGCAGGTTTTGGGGCTATTAAATGAAGGCACTGATTTACAGGAAGTAGCGGATAACTTGAATATAAAAATATCAATTTTAGAAAGTAAGTTAACAAATGCAGCGGTTGTAAATGAAAATGGTGTTTGGATGTATAAGGGGGGAAATGAAATTACATCCCTTAACCGCCCTGTTAAAAAGAAAGTTAAAGTGATAAACGCCGATAAGGAATTTTTAGGAATTGAAATAATAAAAAATACAAGTAGAAGCGAAGAGCATATTGACGCAGACTATGAGTTATATAAGGATTGTAGAGAAATTAGTTGGGCAGATTTGGTAGCGAAGAAATCATTCCATCTACAGCAAGAATTGTATGATGTAATTAAGCAAACTAGTGTTGAAAAATCGATAAAATTTAACGTTCTCGTCAATAGCCTATTACTAAAAGGACTAGAACATTATCGATTAAAGTGAATCAAATGGAAATGAGATCCTCCTCAAAATGGAGGATATAAGACTTTGGTAATCAAATAGGGTACGGGCGATTTCGTTAGATGTTTTGAAATACAGCTGGGTTATTAATGAAAATAAGATGCTTCTAGTATAGTAAATTCACTTTGAGGTTATTTAGGTTTTTTGATAATTTCAACTAGTGGAAGTATATGCGATTAAAAATAAGCCCGTAGACTTAATTTTAAAATTAAAAATCATTGATATCAAAGAAATTGAAGGGGTAAAAATCATCGGCATCTGACGACTAATAACCTTTTGCAAAACTCCATTACCATACAATTGGAGTTATTTTGTTTAAAATTACGGTAATTAAGTAAGTAGGGGGTTTAATTATGTCGGTATAGTAAAAATGATGTGCAAAAATAAAATGAAATCAAAATATTTAAATTTGTATTTGGATTAGTTAAAAGGTAAAATTAATACATCAAATATAAATAAATAAATAAATAAATAAATAAATAAATAAATAAAAAGGGAACACCCCAAAATTCGATTTGTAATTTTTTATTACATTTCGTTTTTTGGGGTGTTTTTTTTGTGGAGGTAGAATAAATGGAAAGATTAAATAATAGATCAAAAACAGCGAAGTTAAATCGGAAATTATTTTTTAAATTTGGAAACGGAACAATTGATATATCAAAAAGCGCATTAAGTTATATGTTTTACACAATTACCTTCATCGGAAAAGACGGTCGTATTTTTTGTGATGCCGATATGATACGTACTGCATTATTGTTTCAACATAAAACATATAACCGAGTAATTGAAGAATTAAAAGGATTAGGATTATTAGTTGAAGTAAATAATCAACTTTATTCACGATTCCATGTATTGTCTGACGGTGAAAAAACAGATTCAAGCTATATTCGTAATTTAGCCATCTTCACTTCACCAGAAGTTGCATCTTTAACAAAAAATCAAAAACGCTTTTTCATATATATTGCAACAGCTGGACTATTAACAGGACCAGCGCAATATGTTTCTGTTGAATCACTATATAGTAATAAATATCATAATGGTGTGAACTATATCGAAAGTTATCACGATTTAAATGAAATCCTTTCTGTGTTAGTAGGGAAAGGTCTAATTGATGTACAAATTGATGGAAAGTTCTATGACAAAAATTCGCCTGATTTTGAAGTTATATTTCATGCGTACTGCAACTACAATAAAATAACTCGTAAACAACGTATGTCAAAAAAGAGAACACACCGTATCGGTTTACGTGTACATTTACCGTTACTAAATAAAGCAAATGTAGTACCTAACACTTCTAGTCACTTTGAAATTGAAATGTTAGCAATTAATAATTACATTTCACCAAAAAATTTCCGTGAAGATACAATCCATAAGTTTGTTGGTATTCAAAATGATTTATTTAAGTTATTTGGTGTGAACGGTATAAAAATTTATCGTGAAGCACTTGTAACTTATTTTGAAAAAGAGCAATTAAATATTTTATACTATGACCAATTTGCTGATCCAAAAACAACGAAAGCAATTAATACAATGGTGGATTTTTACTTATTGCCAAATGTTCAACAATTAATCGTTCAGGCTGCGTCAGTACAAGAACCAACAAATGAATTAGATTCTTACTTTGCTGAAAAGGAAAATTTAGTAAAGCTAGTACACTATTTCAATAGTAAATCATCAGATAACCATAAAGTTTTGTTAGATGAACAATTAGAATTATGTGGTGTAGACTTACAGGCTTTAGTTGCTGTTGAATCAAACAAAAATCGTACTGAATCTGCTTGGTTCGCGTTACATGAACAAGTTGAGTTGATGTACAATCATGCAAGATATGATGAAAATATCGTTTCAATTGGTTATCAAAAGCGAGTAATCCGTCAGTGGGCGAAAGAGGGTATTTTGTCTCGTAAAGAGTTATTAAAACAAGTTATTGAAAAATTACATGCAAAATTGACATTTATTCCACTGAAAACAAGTATTCCAAATGTGCCAACGTTACCAATTGTAAGTAATGAACAAAAACTGTTTCTACAAGTCCAACGAAATATAGAAGAAAGCCGAAAAAAATTCGGTCCTGATTATGAAATTCCGGAATTAGGTTTCTAGTTATCTTATCAACGCGCGGATAGGATGGTATTTAAGTTTTTGAAATCTTCATTTCTTTTTTATAAAATTACCTCAAGCTGTTACTGTACTTTTTTTTTTTAAGAGGATCCAAACAGCTTATTTGACGTGCCGTTAAATCGATTAAATTATTATGTTGAATCATAAAATATACCTTAGCTTAAAACACTTTAGTTTTAGGCTAATATTTTGGTTATATATTACCTTTTTTTTACTTATAAAAACATGTATGGTGTGCAAAAACCGAACTATCAAAAACAATGTATATGTTATGTAATTAAAGTAGTCATATATACTATTTATATTACGATTAGGAAATGCTACTTACAAAACGGATCAGATAACCCATCACCTTTCAACGCCTTGTTACATAAGGTTTTTAAACATGCCTCAAGTTGTTTTTCATTTTCGCTAATGTTGTCTGTTATATAGTTTGTGTTTGATCTGTAATTTGATCTGTCTATTAATCTGTAATATAGATTCCGCGTCCCCTGTGATTATTTTTCAATATTAATTTCTAAAGCTTAAGAACTCTAGTATAAATAGATTGAATGTGATGCAATTGAACAGAATGAGAGAATGAAAATATGTGTAATCTTTCGTTGCAGCATGGGGGGATTTCACAAAAGGAAAAGAGCGTAGAGATAACCCTAGGTCAACTCCGCGCTCTTTATTGCTTTACGTATGGCATTAGCAAGACATAAAGGACTTTTTGTTGTTCGGTTGTAAGTGTTTTAACAACCTCGATTAATTCCGTTTCTAGTACTTTGCTGCTGTGTTGGTACTCGTCTTCAATTAAGTCGAATTCAAGGTCTACATCTTCACTTAGCATTCTGAAGAAATCAACCATTGTTATTTTGCAGTCATGACATATATTTTCGAGGATTGTAATGGACACCTCATGAGTGCCGTTTTCTATTTTTGACAGTGAAGGCTGGGAGATATCGATCTTACTTGCAAGTTGAGCCAAATTGATATGCTATTTTAAATATGGAAGTAGAAGAACGTATAGGCCCTTTTTCTGATCCTCTGATAAACCGCGAATGATTTTGTATAATTCTTCATCCAAATCTTCTGTCTTTGATGTAGTAGCTTCATTTAGAGCAGTATCGAGGTTTATATCGATTTTTTGTTCTAACAGTAAGAAAAATGTGCTTAATGAAATTTCAAATTGCTCACATATTTTATTGAGCATCGTGAAATTAACTTCTTGTAAGCCCCCTTCAATCCTGGATACAGACGCTTGAGAAATCACTAATTTTTGCGCAAGGTCATTCATACTAATATTCTTTTCATTTCGAAGAGTACGTATTAGCTTCCCTACTTGAATATAATTCATACAGTCCTCACCCCATCTCGAAATACTATAAATACATCGTACAATTATTGCATTTTACAATCAATAGAATCCGAGTTATACTTTAATTGTATAAATACATATAACGTATAAATGGGGTGGGTAAATGACCGGAAGTTTCGAAGTAGCGTTTAAATCATTAGTCGATCAGAGAATTGAAGATATTTATCGGGAAAAGGAGTTTTCAAATCAAGATGTTGAAATAAATGCAGAAATTGAGCTGAAATTAAATGCAATGAGTGCAGAGGCAAATGAAAAGGAAAGAAAACAAATATTAGAATCATTGCAAGATACTTTTTATAAATATCATTATTCATTGCTTCAAAAAATATATGAAGAGGGATTTTTAGATGGGTTGTATTTAGATAAAAAATCATATAAAAGGTGATGGTTTAAGTGGAACTATTTAAAGGCAAAATTACGTTAGAGTTATTTAGTGTTGTGGAAAGTCAGGAAAGTAAACAAGCAACGAAAAGTTTAGCGCATGAGGGATTATCATCAGAGTTTTTAGATGAGCTATGGGCGTTAACAGAAGCTAAAGGCTACTATGTACAAAGTGTAGCAGCAGACTTAAATAAAGCGGGAGAAGCTACTCCACAACAAGTAAAAACTATTAATGAAGCAATAGACAGCGCAAAATTTAAAGACGATGAAATTCGCGGAAATTCAAAAGTTACGAGGACACAGATTTGAGATGGATGTTTTTTTATATTTACAAAACGGCAAATGCTATTTAGTGGATTTGGACTAAATAGTATTTGCCTTTTTCTTGTGAGGATTTTGGAAATTCAACAGTCGGCAGGCAACATAGAATGATGTTTAGGATAAACTTGCTGAACCAGTTCAAGAGTATATAAAATTTAGTTTTGCAATTTGACAATTTCATTTAAAAAGAATAAAAGTACGTTCGTAGCTTAAACTCAATGTTGCATTACAAGCAATGAGAAGTGATTGCAAAATGGAATATTGATGGAGGAAATATGTAAGATGTATATTGATGAAAAAATAAATATGGAAAATTTACAGCAATTAATTTCGAGTGATTTATTATATAAAGAATTGCTAAAAGACGATCATAATGAAGAGGCTTTGTTCCCTCCATTTATAAAGAAATTGAATCTAACTAAGGTTTATACATCCGAAGAGGTATCGGGAATCTTAAACAAGAAAGATTCAAGTATTCGCTATTATATAAGCGTGTTATTTGATTATATTCAACCGATGAAACAGGGACGTAACTATCGCTATGATTATATATCAATTTATCGCATTTATTTAATTATTCTTTTTACAGGTAGCGCGGGAAGGAAAGTAAATGATATAAAAAGGATTTTTAATGATACTAGTTTAGATTCAAATGTTCCGGAATTTGAAATTTTGAAAGAGAAGGTAAATCAAGTAGAACAAAATATTAATCAGCTTAATCAAATTGAAAAAATACAAAAGGAACAATATTCGAATTACATAAGCTTGATAAAAAGGGTCGATAATTTAGAAGAAAATATTGAACAATGGAATCAAAAGCAACGAAAAATTATCGAAATTGACTTGAGAATAGACGAAATAAAAAATCAATATTTTAGTACGATGGTAGATATCCTTGAAACAGAAATGCGTTTATTACAATTAGATAATGAGCTATTCCATGGAATCCAGAGTCTAGAGTTGCAAAATCGACTGTATGTAATTGAAGGTGCAGTACGTGAAAAGAATCGTTCTCTTTTTGCTAAATTATCAAGTATTATTACTGATGGTGATGATTCATCCTCTTCAAAAATAGAAACGAGCTTACTAACCGTACGAAGGGAATTTAATATAGAGAAAGAGCTGCTGAAAAAGTTGGAGGATGAGCGGGAGGTGATTCGATTAGAGTTAGAGTCTGTTAATAAATTGAAAGTTGATATTTTAAGAGATAGTTGATGGAAATGTAACCGTGCTATTTATAAAATTAAACGCCTTATAGAGAATGTATAATTAAGTACAATGAGTTTATAAATGGGGATTAACAGTAAGTCCAAAGTATAAAAAAAGCTATCCTTTTTACTGAACACAAGGCGAATGGCCATCTCTCTGAATTTTTTTAGAAAGATGGCCATTTTACACATATAGCTTAAATATTTTTCGATTAAGGCCATTTGAAATTTTAAGTTGATGTAGAATCGGTAAATTCGGTATTTCTGTCATTAGCTTCGTTCACGGGGAAATCAATTCTTACCAACCAAATTTACAACTAGGTTATTATCGATTTCAATCCGATAATCGAACAAAAAGCTTATAAATTGTCTACACGATTTAATGCGAAGCATTAGCTAAGGCACTTTTCCCAATGGTAGGTGATTTACTGCACCCACTTTAGAAACTCTTTTACAATTGATTTTGAATGTATTTATATTACCTTTCGACGATTATCAGTTTAAAAATATTTAAATTTGCATACTCATCCATAAAGTTGATCACAGTATTCTAAACCAGCCAATCACGTTGCACATGCACCTAACAGTTGGCAAATGTGACATTAGGTAAATTACAGCTTGGAAAAGGACGATTCCAAAGCCACTGTGTCTCTAAAGTACACGTTGAAGACTAGAGTTGATTCGTTTGCCGCGCAATATCATAGAGATAAGCATTTGACTAAGTTCTTGGCCAAATAAAGTTGTTGTTATAATACTGATTTCGTAATTTTTGAAGATCATGTTCCCACTCTTTAATCGCATGCTCATATTTTTGTAATCCATTCTTTTGACCTTTGCGTAGTCGTACATTATATGCGATTGTATAGGTTACCTTTTTTAATCCTAATTTAGGAACTGCTTTAGTTAGAATATCCCATCTTCCTTCTCGTGATAAACCAGTGATTTGATAGCCCATTTGTTTGAGGTCACTATTTTCATTTAATACTGTATTTTCTTTAATATTTGAGTTGTTGCTTGAGATTTCGGTAGAAGGCCACTTAAAATTTAAATATTGTTTGTTCGTTTTGAGCAGGAGTGGCGCATGTGTTTTTAATATTGCTTGATAATCACTAACTGTAATATATCCATCCGAATAATTATGGTTAACTAAAGCTATTGATGAGATTTTTTTATCAATTATATTCACATTTTTTGAACGATAAAGTGGGATATACACTTTTTTATTTCTTAGTTGAAACTTTTCAATAATACGGTGTTCATCGGCGTCATTGATTAAATAGAGATTGTGAACTGTACTGATTGTTTTTGCTTGTGTATTAATTGATTTGTCTATAAGAGATTCTACTTTTTCTAAAATTAATTCCTTCTCGTATTTTTCTAATGAAGTACCCGCAAGAAATGTTTTCCGCATTAGCGCATATAGAGAAGTAGTTCCTAGTTCAGTTTTTACATAACCCAGATAAAAATATAAATCCAACTCTAAGTTCTCTCCGTTAAACCACTGCTTACTACTAGTGCATTGGTTGAGAAATTTTTCGTCTACGTCTAATAAAAACGCATACCATAGCAAAAAGTTAAATTCACTTTTTTTCAATGAATGTTCGATAAATGACCATTCTACTTTTAGGAGATACGCAAATACTTCTTTCAACTCTGTAAATAAATCATAATGCAAAAATAGACGTAAATTTTTTAAAATTAGATTTAGTATGTTTTGGTTACATGAATGATGGAAAATTTCACTGAAGTTTTGCTTTAGGAAATCTGTTGTAAGTTGCCGATGATTGGATTGAGATAAAATTGTTAAAATATCTATAATCGTTTCCAATAAAAATTCTTTATTATCATTAGATTCTGTTGAATTTAGTAATTTTAAAATCGTTTCGTGGAAAATAGATAAATCATCAGTAGAGATATTTATTAAGTAATCAGGATAATCTAGCATTCTTTCTAAAATATAATCTACCGCTTCTAATTGATCTTTAAGAACTAAATCCTTGCAAATAGAAAATAAAATATCCAATGGGTTGATTTCGTGTTCGACTGTCTTCAATTTTTCTTTTCTAACCATTTGAATTTCTTTATGTAAGTGAGAGTTCTCCGTTTTTAAAATCGTAATTTGCTTTTGATACTCATTTATTAACATATTTAATTCGGCTTCAATTAAAGTGAGGATTTTATTTTTCATAGTAAGCTCCTTTTATCAATTAAATCTGTGCAGTGTATGCAATAGTTCTGGTGTCGCAACAGAAAGTGTAAACTATTTTGTATAAATGAAAGTTCTATGTAAAAGAGAGCTTTCCAGGCATATTTAAGCAATCACAATTAATCCTAGAAAAGATGGCTCCCTTTGATTCAGTGTATAATAGAAATTGTTTATATACTAGGTGAAATAAGGTAATTAGATTTCAGCCTCCTGGATGTTAAGTTGCTTTTTGAAATAACAAGGTAATGCCAACCATTAATATTTATCAACACATCGTTATTATATTTGATAACCTAAGCTTCTTGACCGCTATCAAGCAAACGCATGGGCTACAGTCATACGCGCCCAATTTACACGTGAATCTTATATGCGCGGCATTATCACTATGGGATTAAGCCGCGCATTAAGTATTCTAGAGTATTAAAACTCAGTTGCCTCTTTGTTTATGTATTCTCCGCCATTTAACTTTGCCAGTATTCTTTTCTTCTCTAGTTCGAAATCAATGTAGGAGTGGTGATTATTAGTTTGGGTAGGTTTATTACGTTTATCAAACCAATTAGGAACCAATTCCGTTCTTTTTTGATAATTTATTTGCTCTCCATACTTGAAGTGATTATTTGGTAGTCCACATCTTCTTTATAAGCCTAGCCCTTGAAATGGTACCTTACCATCGACGTAAACTTACTAACCTCATTTCTGATACCTGTAAGTAGGATTAGTTTTTTCATAACATTTACCATTACTTCTTCAATAATTTCTTGAGAAAATGAATCCATATGTTCTTTGTGAAGACCAAATATTGCTACATAAAATAACCCGAAATCGTATTTGAAAACGTTGATATATCAACGTTTTTAAATAGTTCCTATAATATAGGGACTATAAGCGGAAGAAAGCTAGCGAAATGTGACAATAATTAACTCAAAACGTTGATATGACAAAGTTCTGTTATAGGTACTATTAATAGTTCCTATAGATGGTGTATGGGGGAATTGCAAGTTTTCGTTTAAAGCGCGTAGGTATTAACGAAGAATTTAGGTTATGTTGGCAAGAAATTTAGGGTTAATAACAATTGAAAAACAATAAACAACTATTATTTTACTGGCAATTTATTAGGTATACCTTTTAATTTACACTTACCACAATATTTTTTCTTCGAAGATCCATTAATTTTCTCCAATTCACCGTCGTTAACGCATCCCCTAAATTCGCCAATTTTATTAACTTTCCGCATGATTCACAAAATATTACTTGAATATTGGGTATAGGTATTTATTATCGCTCCTTTTTTACTAGAAAAATAAAAATCAGTCACTTCATAAATACGTATAATGGTATAATTAGGCATAGTTGGATGTTTATTTTTATTGGAAATACATATTTAAATGGTCATGATATGTCCAATTGGAAGTGTACTATTATTCATGTAGAGGTGATGCAATGAGTCAAGAGAGACAGAATCAAGTTGGTCGCATTCTTTCAATGTATGATCGTTTGAAAAATGGTGAAAGCCTTGTAAAAAGGGAAGAAGCCGATCGTTATAAAATTAGTGAAAAGTCGATTCAGCGGGATCTTGAAAATATTCGTGATTATATTGGAAACGAAAAACGAAATGAAAAATTGCATTACAACCGAGAGAAAAAGGTTTACGTGTTGAAAATGGGACAACCATCATGGTTGGAAAATGAAGAAATTTTCGCTGTATTGAAAGTGCTGATTGAATCACGTGCATTTCCGAAACATGAAATGGATTCAATCATTGAGAAGTTGATGAATCTAGCTCATAAAGAAGATAGCGCGGTCATCAAGCAAATGATGTCGAACGAAAAGCATTTGTATGTAGAGTTGAATCATAAAAAGGATTTGCTAAACACATTATGGCAACTTTCATTGGCAATCCAATCGAAAAAAATCATTAACATGCACTATAAACGCGAATTTGACGAGCTAGCAAGTGAGCGAAAAGTAAAACCAGTCGGGATTATTTTTTCGGAGTACTATTTTTACTTGACTGCTTATCCTATCGGGAAAGAATTCGATTATCCAACGATTTATCGGATTGATCGAATTGAGCAATTTGATCAAACATTTATTTCATTTAAAGTGCCGTATCATGAACGTTTCCAAGAAGGCGAATTTCGCAAACGCGTGCAGTTTATGTATACGGGTGAACTGATAAATGTAAAGTTTAAATTCACTGGTCCTTCACCGCAAGCTGTTCTTGACCGATTACCTACAGCGAAAGTTGTAGAAAAGCTGGGCGATGGCTTGGTTTTTGAAGCTGAGGTATTTGGTAAGGGGATTAAGATGTGGTTGTTGAGTCAAGGGGAGTATATAGAAGTAATCAGTCCTAAAGAATTGGTAATAACTCTGCAAAATAGCATCAACAAGATGGCGATTAATTACCAAAATTTAATTATAGAGTAATGAACTTTGAGGTGAGATTTTGCAAAATAGTAGATATAATTACAAAAAAAACTGGCTAGATATAAAATTTTATTTTCTAAAAAAATACAGTAGAGATTTTAAAATAAATATGGAAATTTGGAATCAAGCAACAAGTAAACTATTTGATATTCAAATGCCTAATGACTTTTATTTACCGAAGAATCCTAAACATTTTATGGACAATAATTTATATCTTGATAGATACAAAAATTACCATAAAGAGCTTCTTCAATTTATAAGTAAACTTGCTGTTAAAAACGAATTTGAGTTAATTAAGGAACTATCCCAAAGATTAGATATGAAATTTGGAGATGTATCAAGCTTGATAAACAATAATGTATTCAAAAAAATATTAGTAACAGCAACAATGAGTGCAGGTAAATCTACTTTAGTAAATGCGCTCATAGGTAAAAAAATTATGACAACTCAAAATGAATCTTGTACAGCGAAACAGTATAGTGTCAAAGAAGATTTAAGTTGTGGAGATAACATTTATTGTTTACATAACAACACTAGGATGCGTCTGAAAAAGAATATTTCACAAGTTCTACACAATATTAAATCAGATAATATTGTAATACATACTAAAATGAGCCATATTCAAGATTCCTATTTATGGGAAATAGTAGACACGCCAGGTGTTAATTCATCTGCGGATCCTGAACATAAAGTAATTTCAGAAGAATTAATTCTTAAAGGCGATTTCAATGTCCTTTTGTATATTATGAATGGTAATCATTTAGGCACAAATGATGATATAAACCATTTACATTTTATAAAGGACAAAGTTCCAACTGAAAAAATAATTTTTGTGATTAATAAAGTAGATCAGTTTAGACAAAATCATGACTCAGTTGAACAAAGTGTTGACAATGTAAAAATACAGCTTGAGAATTTAGGGTTTGTTAATCCTGTAATCCAGCCAATTTCAGCATATACGGGTTATTTATTAAAGTTAGATAATTCGGGTCAAGTATTAAATGATGAAGAAAAAGATGAACTTGAATTGTTAACTAGAAAGCTTAAAAGAGCAAGTTTTGATTTAACAAAATATAATTTCCCATCTATTGTAGCTAATAATGAAATTCAAGAAAAATTACTTAGATGCGGCTTATATAATTTAGAGTTATTAATTAATAGAAGGGATGTCAGTTATGGCTAAAGTTTTTATTAAATATAATCCATTTAAATTAGAAACCATCATAGAAATTGATGGTGAATTAGTTCCAGAAAATAGCGTATTAAATGTAGGCTCAAAACGCTTACAAGAATGGGTTGAGCAATTACCTGAATTTTTACAGGATGAGTGTAATGAAGATTACTTTGAATTAGATTTTATGGGTACTTCGATGGATTTAGAAGATGTTGAAGAAATTATAAAGAAAGCCCGAAAAAATGGAATTGAAATTGAATTAACTCATATCCCAGTTCAAGAAATTTCAAATATGGAATTTGCAATTGAAGAAGTTTTTGATGAGATTATTAATGGTCCTATAGAAGAGCTTAAATCAAAAGACTTACAAGATGCTTTTAAAAAGGCTTTGAACGATGAATTTGAAATAACTGTTGTTGCAACAATGAGTGCAGGTAAATCTACATTGATTAATTCATTGCTACAACGTAAATTAATGCCATCAAGTCAAGAAGCTTGTACTGCAACAATTTCAAGAATTAAAGATACTGATGACGAAGATTTCTTTGCAACGGCTTACGATGAATTTGGTAATGTAATTAAATCTGTTCCCAATTTAGGTTTAGAAGATATGGAAAAATTAAATGCAACAGAAAAAGTATCTTCGATTTGCATTGAAGGTGATATACCGTTTACTAGTACGGAAGAAATGTCTCTAGTATTAATCGATACACCAGGACCAAACAATTCACGTGATGAAAACCACTTGAAAACGACATACAAAAATTTAGATGAATCTTCAAAAGCGTTAGTATTGTATATTTTGAACGCAACACAATTAGGTGTTAATGATGATTCTCAATTATTAAATGCGGTTGCAAATAGTATGCAAATTGGTGGAAAACAATCGAAAGATCGTTATTTATTCGTTGTGAATAAGTTGGATCAGTTCCGTAAAGGTGACGACGATGTAGAAAGTTCGTTGCAGAAGGTACGAAAATACTTAGCGGACCGTGGTATACATGACCCTAATATTTTCCCAGCGGCAGCATTATCTTCCTTAGATATACGTGAGCTTTTAAATCATCCAGAATCAGTTGATGAAGACTTAGAAGACGAAATATTGATGATGGCGAGAAAATTAAACCGTAACGAGCAATTGCATTTAGAAAAATATGCAACATTAACACCAAGCATTCGTAGAAAGATTGATGAACAGTTAAGACTTGTTGATGATGGCGATATTATGAATTTAGAAACTGCATTAATTCATAGTGGTATTCCGGCTGTAGAAGAAACAATTAAGCTATATGTTGAAAAGTATGCTAGAACAGCCAAAATCAAAAATGTTGTAGATACATTCCAAAAGAAATTAGAAAGTTCAAAGGCATTTGAGGAAACTAAAACTGCTATTGCTGAAAATACGGAACGCCATGCTCAAATTAAAGAGCAAATTTGTAAGATTGAAGAAAAACTGAATTCAGGTAAAGAAGCAGAGAGGTTTAAAAATAAGATTGAAGAAATAGATGTTATGAAAGATATTAAAACTGAATCTAAGAAGCTTGTTTTGAAACATCAACGTTCAATTGATGAATTTTTAACTGGTTCAATTGGAAAAGAATTTTCTAAAAATGAAGCAGAAAGTTTCATTGAAAATTTAATTAGAATTTCTCGAGAAAGTCACTCGAAACTAACTGTTAATTTAGAAAAAATGATCAATGAAAATTTAAGCAATATAGCAGACCAATTATTAAAAGAGTACAAAGAGAAAATTGCAAAATTAATTGATGGGTTAGGAACGGAAAATTTAGTATTTGAGCCATTGCAATTAATTGCTGCCGAATTAGATTTTGGGATTGAAAAAAATCGTATTTTAGACACAGCTACGTATACTGAAAAAATTAAAGTAGGAACAGAAAGTTATAGTAACCCAGAACGTTCAGGTTTCTTTGGAAGCTTAAAGTTTTGGAAACCAAAAACTTTATACCGAGATGTTTATGAAGAACAATCAAAAGTGAGCGCACAAATAATATCTGATGAATTTTCAACGTTTTTAGAGAAACAAAATCGTATGTTAATTAAGGAAGTAGAAGGATCTGCTAAGGAAAATATTAAACAAATAAAAATAGATTATTATAGAAAATTCGACAAAGTAGATCAAATTTTACGTAATAAATTAAAAGAATTAGAAATTTTTACTCAAGATGAATCACTGATCAGAGCAAAAATTGCTGAATCACAAGCTAGATTAGGATGGTTAGAACGGATTAATGAAAAGGTGAATAAAATTATAGATATCGGGGAGGTAGTCGAAGTATGATTTCAGCAGATTTTAAAAAAGCAGTTCAAATAGGCGATGAAGAGAAAGTTAAGATGATGTTAAAAAATAGTTTAACAATGGATTTAACTTTTAATCAGTTTAAATCGATGTTAGAGTACACGTTGAAATTTATACCGAATATTATTGAATCACATGATGGATCAAAATTTGAATCAAAAGAAAATTGGGATAAAGATTATGCTAGTTTATTAAAATATGACCTAGTTGATAATTTCTCGGCAGAGCGTATTCAACACATCAAAGAAGTTCAACAGTATGTATATGCAGCTGAATTAAAAACACAGCAACAATCTCAAAGTAATACTTCTCAGCAACGAATTCAACAACCGCGAGCAAACTATCAGAATGTTAATAATCAATCCGGTCAATCCTATGAATCGAATATGGACTCTCAACAAATCATCACTTTAATTGCTGCATTGGGTGTAGGGGTAGTTTCTATTTTGCTAGGTGTATTAAAAGGTTGGTCAATTGTAACAATTGCGGCAACGGCAGTGATTGCAACTGTAGTTGTTGGCAGTATTACGTATTATGTTGTGAAAAAATAAAAGTTAAACTATTGGAGTGTTTTTATGATGGAACTTCAACTTCAGAAAAAAGAGCAACAGCTATCAATCCCTAAATATCAAAACTTCGAACAGCAGGTTTCTACTGCGTTCGAAGTTGTTGATGATGTAGTATTAAAAAATTACATGACTAAATTACAGGATATGCAAGTTATCCCTTTAGATGATGTTAGCATTGAAAAAAATCTCGCTAAAAATGTGCGGATGTTCAAGATTAATGAAATTGTTTATTCGCAAGATGAAGATTCGACATTTAAATTAGCTAGCGTGTTAAATGCAGTAGCAGTAAAGGATAGTTCTGTGTTTATAGTGGCTGACAGTAATGGTGCTAAAGTAAATTTTTATATGGGAATTCGATCATTAAATGAAAATAACAGTACAAAAACTTCATTTGATACGCTAAAAAATGCAATGAATGGACATTTCCCTGGAATTAAAACTGAAAATGTAACAAAAGACAAAATAGAAGACTTGTTTAATCAAAATAATTCTAATGCGGTATCTATTGTAACGGGCGTGGCAAATTATAAAGATGAACAATTAAAAATGAATAAGTCTTTTATTCAAGGATTAGAAAAATTAGCTTTAACAATGCAAGGAGAAGTATTTACAGGTGTAATATTGGCTAATCCTGTAAATCGTCTAGAATTAATAAATGTTCGAAATCAATATGAAAATATTTTTTCTATGTTAGCGCCAATGGCTAGTTCTCAAGTATCGTACGGTGTAAATGACTCAATAAGTGAAACTAAAACATATACAACAGGTACTAGTGAAGGAGTAACAAATACAACTAATGAATCTGTAACCGATACGGAAGGTAAAACTCAGACTTATAATACCTCGTCTGCGCTATCAAAAAATACTTTAGGAAGTAGTGTAGGTAAAGTGACTGCCGGAGGTTTGGCTGCTGCTGGTGCGGTTATTGGTAGTGTAGTACCAGGAGTAGGAACGCTTGTTGGTGGAGCTGTCGGAGGGGCTGTTGGTGGAATGATTGCGGCCTTTACACATGCTACTGTGTCCGATACAGAGGGTTCATCTACTAGTGAAAATGCTAGTACTGCAAGTACTACAGGTTCTTCAGTAGGAAAAACCTCAACAACAAATGAAAGTCAGTCTGATGCCACAGGTTTTAGTAGAGGAAATACGGAATCAATTCAATTAACAACTCAAAATAAAACTTTGCAAAATTATTTACATCGAATTGATATGCAATTAGATAGATTACAAGAGTGTGAAAGTTTAGGAATGTGGGAATGTGCAGCATATTTTATTTCGGAGACACCATATGCAGCAGATATAGCAGCTGCCACTTATAAATCTTTAATGCAAGGTGAAAATACAGGTTTAGAAGTGTCTACAATTTCGAGCTGGACAAATAATGACCGAAATTCGTATGAAATAAACAAGTATATTCAAAACTTTATGCATCCAACGTTTAACTATCAAAATAATGGCATACAGTTGCCGATTTTACCTACTTCTTTAGTAAGTGGCAAAGAGTTAGCAATTCATATGAGTTTACCAAGAAAATCTGTAAGTGGGTTTCCAGTAATTGAGCATGTTGAATTTGCACCTGAAGTAGTTAGCTATACACAAGAAGGTACTCGTTTTATTAATCTTGGTGCTGTATATAATTTCGGAAAGACTACTTCAAGCCGAGTAAAACTAGATTTACAAAGTTTAAGTATGCATACGTTAATTACCGGATCAACAGGTTCCGGAAAGTCGAATACAATTTATGAACTACTAAGCCAATTAGAAATGCAAGGGGTTAAATTTTTAGTTATTGAACCAGCCAAAGGAGAATATAAACATATTTTTGGAACAGATCCTAATGTTAATGTATTTGGAACAAATCCTAAAAAGAATATGTTGCTAAAAATTAATCCGTTTAAATTTCCAGAAGACACACATGTTTTAGAACATATAGATCGTTTAGTTGAAATTTTTAATGTGTGTTGGCCAATGTATGCAGCAATGCCAGCCATTTTGAAAGAAGCTATTATACATTGTTATGAAACATGTGGTTGGGATTTAGATTCTTCAACATATTTAGAAGGTGAAGTGGAATTATATCCAACCTTTAAAGACTTGTTGAATAGTTTAGAAATTGTGATCAATCAAACTGCTTACGATAGCGAAACAAAAGGCAATTATATTGGGTCACTAGTAACGAGAGTGAAATCTCTAACTAACGGTATAAATGGACAAATTTTCTGTAATGAAGAACTTGATAATAATTTACTTTTCGATTCTAACGTAATAGTAGATTTGAGCAGAGTGGGATCTTCTGAAACTAAGTCTTTAATAATGGGAATATTAGTTATGCGATTAAATGAGCATCGCATGGCAAATGTAGAAGATTTAAATACTCCTATAAAGCATGTTACAGTTTTAGAAGAAGCACATAACATTTTGAAAAGAACTTCAACTGAACAATCAGCTGAAGGCTCAAATTTAATTGGGAAATCGGTAGAAATGCTATCTAATGCAATAGCTGAAATGCGAACTTATGGAGAAGGATTTATTATTGTAGATCAATCTCCTAGTATGTTAGATATGTCAGCTATTCGTAATACGAACACAAAGATTATATTGCGATTGCCAGATGAAATGGACAGAAGATTAGTTGGTAAAGCAGCTGGATTAAATGATAAACAGCTAGAAGAGATTATTAAGTTACCTAAAGGGGTTGCAGCTGTTTATCAAAATGATTGGTTGGAACCAGTATTGTGTGGGATTAATCGCTTCAGCGGTAAGGAATATAAGTATGAGTATTCAGACACAGAACGTATTCCAGTAGACGGTAAGGCTCAAAAGTCAGCAATCCTTGAATACTTACTACAAGGTAGAGTTAGAAAAGCAAATTTATTAACAGAAAATGAATTAATGGAATCTGTAGAACGACTTGTTTTATCTACAAAGCTAAAGAAACAGTTAACTTTATATATTACTGACAAAGAATATCAAACATATTTATTAGATAAAACTCATTTCGACGTCTTAGCGGAAGTGGTTTGTGAATTGTTAAGTGAAAAAAATCATTTAAAACATTTACTTACTTCTAGTTCAGAAATCGAATCGATAAATTTGAAGTTAAATGAACATATTTCTCAAAATACAACGGGTTTGAATTCTGAAATGAAGCTTGCTATTTCACAATGCTTATTAAAATCCACTGCAAATGAGAGTGTTAAACACTTTGAGGTATATAAGACTTGGATTGAGGCTGTAAGGGGAGGGAAAATACGATGAACGAAATAATGAAACTTATCGAAGTACCTGTCGAGGACAAAGGGATTATCGCAATCGATAAAGAATTGTTAGACAAGCTGGATAAACCTTTATATACAGATGATTCAGAGCCACCGTTTAAAGAGTACCGTTCTTTAGAAGATAGTTTAAATGATGTTTCTATGGAGGAAATAGATATTTATACTAACGCAAATTTAGAAGAAAAGGAAGTCAATGATCGCCCTTGTTTAGTGAAGAAGGATATTGATTTAGATACTGTAGATGAAAAAGGACTGACAAACTTAGAACGAATGCAAAAAGGAAGACCGCCGATTGTTGATGGTGATGCATTAGAGTTACACCATATTGGTCAAAAAAGTGATGCTCCATTAGCTGAATTAACTTGGCAAGAACATAGAGGGCCTGTTCAAGATGGGGTTTTACATGATAAAAAAGTAGAATCTGAAATAGATCGAAATGAATTTAAAAAAGAGAGAGAACAGCATTGGAAAGCACGTGCTGAGCAACTCCTTGCAGAAAGAGGGAATGAATAATGTCATTTATCGATGAAATAAAAAAAAGCGATGCAGATATTTATAAAGGTGTTAATGCTGAAGAAATTGATGCTGCTGAACAACAATTAGGAATGAAAATTCCAGCAACATATAGAGAGGTTTTATCTGAATTTGGCAGTATAGATATTGGTTCTGATGAAATTTTTGGTTTAGGGTTAAAAGGCTATTTAAATGTTGTAGAATCAACGTTAAAGGAACGTGAATTAGCAAAAGGTGAGTTAGATCAATTTATCGTTATTCAAAATTTGGGTATTGATGGGATTTTAATTGTTGTTGATGAAAATGACAATGTATATGAATTTAAAAATGGTGATTTTAAAAATTTATTGAGTTCTACAGCGGAGTATATTTTAAGTTTAATTTAATCTATTTAAAGCAGGAGGTGGCATATTCCATCTGCTGCTTTTATCATTGTATGTAAAAATGTGGTAAAATAAAAGTGGTCTTATTTAGCTTAGTTTGTAAGTAAATTTAAGAAAATATAATTGTAAGACTTGGAGTGATTTTATTGAAAGCCAATGAAACAAATTTACAAGAAATAATTGAAGGCTCGAAACAATATATAATTCCGATGTTTCAACGTACATATAGTTGGGATCAAAAACAATGGTTGACATTATGGGAAGATTTAATGGAGCTAGTTGAGGAAGAACAGCAGTATGATAATCATTTTATTGGCTCTATTGTATCTATTCCTGTGAATGCTAATCCAACCGGAGTGCAGCAATTTTTGGTTATTGATGGGCAACAAAGATTAACTACTTTGCTTATATTATTGAGTGCTGTAAGAGATATAGCTGAAGAAGAAGAAATAGTCGAATTATCGGCTGAGATTAATGAAACGATGCTTGTGAACCGTTTTAAAAAGGGTGAAGAATATTTCAAGTTACTACCAACCCAAGTTGATAAAGAAATATTTAAAAGAATTATAAAGAGGGAAATAACAGATGCTGATGCAGAGAGCGGTCTTGTAAAGTGCTATAACTATTTTAAAAATAAATTGAATGATATAACTCTTGATATAGAGCAATTAAAAAATGGGATTCTACAAAATTTATCAATTGTAAGTATTGTACTTTCACCTGATGATAATCCTTATTTAGTATTTGAAAGTTTAAATGCCAAAGGACAACCCTTAACGGAAGCAGATTTAATAAGAAACTACTTATTTATGCGCATCGATCCTTCAGAGCAAGAAGAAATGTATACAGGTTACTGGTTACCGATGCAAACGAATCTTGGTGACTCGTTAACTGAGTTTATTAGACATTTTTTAATAGGTGTAAATTTAAATGTTAAAAAGAAGGATGTCTATGTAAAGCTAAAGCAGCAAGCGGACAAAATGAATGTAATTGACTACTTAAAAGAGTTAGCTATATTTGCGACATATTATGATAAGTTACTACACCCAGAAAAAGAAACTAATGAAAAGATTAGATATTACTTAAAAAGGATTCATCAGTTTGAAGCTCGTACAGCATTTCCATTTTTGTTATATATTTATCGTGATTTTGATTTTAAGAAGTACTCATTGGAGCAATTTATTGAAATTTTATCCATTATAGATAATTTCATAGTTAGAAGATATGTGTGCAATATTGAATCTAAACCATTAAACAAAATGTTTGGTTCATTATATAACCAACTAAAGCCTTATAGTGAAGAAGACTCTATTCAAGAACTAAAAGCATTTTTACAAGTGAGAGGCTACCCGAAGGATGCAGAAGTTCTTCATGAATTAAAGCATTCATCGTTGTATGGGGGCGGAGACAAGAGAGAAAAATGTAAGTTTATTTTAAGTGTTCTTGAAGAAAGTTATGGTCATAAAGAGAAGGTCGATTTAACGAAGGCAACTATTGAACATATTATGCCGCAAACTTTAACTGAATTTTGGAAAGAGGAATTGGGAAGTGAATATGAAGAGGTTCATGCAAAATATCTTCATGTTATTGGGAATTTAACACTGAGTGGATACAATTCAGAGTTGTCGAATGAATCTTTTTCAACAAAGAAAAAATATTATAGTAAGAGCAATTTTGAATTGAATAAGGATATTGTTAAATATAACTCTTGGAACGAGCAGGCAATAATCGAAAGAACGGAAAGATTATTTGAAAAATTCATTTTTGTTTGGCCTTATTTTGGAGTAGCTAGTATTAAAGATAATGATGTGACTGGCAGTTCACCGCGCTTGTTGTTCATTGGCGACGAGACTATTAAGGTGAAAGTTTGGAGAGAAGTTTTAGAACAAACTATGATGTACATTTACAAAAACAACCCTGCCTATTATCAGGAGCTTTTGAATACAAGATCATTGTTAATTTCAGTTGAAAAGAATCCAGATATGCGTAGCGTCAAGCAACTACCAAATGGCCATTATGTAGAAGTGAATTTTAGTGCAAAGAGTATATATACGACTTGTAAGAAACTGTATATTGATGCTGGTTTTACTGCTGATACATGGGATGTAGAAGTGGAAATTAAATAACAAGTGTATTATTTAAAATAAATTTTATTTTATAGTCACTTATTGATGGAGGAATTAAAGTGCAAGAAAAGTTAACTATGCAACAATTTATGGATTTGACTCTTGATAGAAAACAACAATATGTACTAAAGACAATGAATTTAGAGTCATTTTGGGTAATGGGGTATATTAGGAATCCAGTAGATGAAAAACCTTTTTACTTTATTGAAAAGCTCATAAATCCTTATACTACGATGAGTTTAGACGTGCATATTTTTATAGATATAAGCTTAAATAACGGTGTTTATTGTTCTTTACCGTCAGGAGCAAAAAGGTTAGAAGATGGCACACTTGTTATCGCGAAAGTTAAATTAAGTAATGAAAGTAAAATAAAAGAAGGTAAAATCTTTTCTACAACTCATATAGATGTTTTAGTTTCGGAAAACTCTGACGAGATACTTAGTTTGATTGAGAAAACGGGAATGGATTTACCTATTGTTGCATTGACGAGACCAGCTTATTATGACCGTTCAAATAGAGAATTTGATGAGTTAACAAATATTGTTCGAAATGTTGCTGTACAAGAGCGTGAATCTATAAAAAAGTTAACAGAACAAGAAAATAAAAAATTAGAAATCCAATTTAAAAAACTAGAAGCCGAAGAAGATAATTTAAATAAAAAACAAGAAGAACATCTGCAAAAAGAAGAGGAAGTATTACAAGAGTCTAAAAAAGTAAATAAAAAAATTGCCAAACTGAATGAACTTGGTTTTTCAATAGAGTCAATAAAAATTGAAGATAGAAAAAGTGAGTTACCTAAATTTGATTTACCAAATAAACAGAGTGAACTAATTAAACTTGTTCAGGAACAGTTGGCATTGCGTGGTTATTATTACGAGAGTCGTTTTTTACGTCAATTATTGCTGTCGTTAACAACGGGACAAATGATTGTGCTAATGGGACCTTCTGGCACAGGGAAAACAACAATTATAAAACAACTTGCTGATGTGATTGATGCAAATTATGAAATTATTCCTGTACAACCAAGCTGGACAGATAAACAAGATTTACTTGGTTTCTACAATCCTATTCGTAAACTGTTCGTATCAACACCTTTTTTAGATTGCCTGATTAAAGCTAAAAATAATCCGGATAAGTTATATTTTATTTGTTTAGATGAAATGAATTTAGCCCAAATAGAATATTACTTAGCAGATATTTTAAGTATTCGTGAAGTTCCAGATGAAAGGTTACGCCTTTATAGTGATTTCGAGTACGAACAAAACCTCTCGGAAATTCGATGGTTCATACAAAAAGTTTTAAAAAGTAATAAGTCTATTGAAGAAGCGATAGCTGATGGGGATATTGATTCGATGATGCACTTTGAAATGGCTTCACGTTATACAAATATGCAGCGATATTTGCCTCAGCTTGAGATTCCATCAAATATAAGAATTATAGGAACGATGAATGTGGATGGTGCTGTACAAGCAATCAGTCCAAAAATTGTTGACCGTAGTCTTATTATCCCTGTGATGAAGCAAAGCAAAAAGGAAATTATTGATAGTCAAAAAACGATTGGACGTTATCCTCTTCAACCAGCTGCATTTTCATCTGAATCAACAAAAAATATATCTTCGGCACTTCGTTCTGGATTGAATAAAATTCAACAAGAATTAACGAATCTCAATATTACCTATAATGACCGCGTGGAAAAGCATGTGCATCAATATTATAATGCTGCACATGATTTCGAGATAAAAACGAAGCAGCAGCTTGATGATTTAGTTGTAATGAAGTTTTTCCCACGTATTCATAATACGTTTGAGGATGCACAAATACGAGGACTGATAGAACAAATTAAATCAGAGTTAGGTGAAGATAGCCAAGCATTTAAAAAGCTAGAACACATGCAATCCCGAATGAAAGAAACTAGTCTTTTATCGTATTGGAGCTGATAGTATATGAAAGCTAGGTTATTAATGGTAGCGTTGGACTATGATCATAAACAACGACCAAATGAATTCGGGATGTTACCAATTAAAAAGATTGATGTTGGTTCGGAAATACAGCCTAAAAAAGAAGATGAATGGGTCATCCCGACTCATTATCGTGAAGCTCAAGGCGATAGATTAAGACAGGTAGCATTAAGTTTTGATGAATCGCTTTTACCAACGGATAAGGTTATTATTCATGAAGTAGATGGAGAAAAGGATTTACTGTTAACTTATGATAAAGAAAATAATATATGGTATCAGCAAACCACATTCTCACTAAATAAAAAGGGGAGGTATTACCAATTTGAAAATAAACAAATTACAATAGGTATTATGAATGCAGGTACAATAGCAGTTTCTGTTATCCGTGACAATCAATTAATCAAAAAGATTCATATTCATTTTGTTCCATCGGCATTGAAAATAAGTGATTATGAAGAAATGATTGCCGATCTTTATCGTATTCGTGAAGAGCTAGTAAGAGATGAAAAAAATCCTGCTCAAATAGCAATTCGTCAAAGACAAACTTATATGCAGCTTAAGCTTCAAATAACAAAGTTACACCAAGCAATTAAAAATATAAATGCACAGCCTCATAAAATTTTGAAACTAGCTTCTGTTAAGAAAAAAAAATCAGAAACGAGCCGCTTTGATTTACGAGCTGAACTTGAAGAATATATGTCACCTGGTCAACCAACGTATCGGCATCGGGTTATGAAGGAAACGACGGTGACATATGAAAATGAATTAATGAAGCAGCTATTAATTGATTTAAGCAATTATACGAAACAACAAGTATTAGCTGGGGATCTTCGCCAAATTGAAAATGAGCAACAATATCTTTTTAATAATAGTGATTTATATTTGCAAAGAATATTAGGATCAATTACAAATTTAGCGGATGTAGAAAAAGCTAATAAAATTAGGCATTTACTCCAAAAAGAAGTAGATGAGTATTCAAGTATGGAAATGGATGTTAGAGAATACGTCAATTCAATAGCAGACTATTCTATGCGAAATCTCCCGAATTTTGGGCTTAGATTTGTAGAATTAATGATTCACTGTTCAGAGGTACCGGCATTTAAGCATGAGCAATCTAAGGACGGAATTGTATTAAATTTCTCGTATGATAATAGAAGTGAGAAATTCAGAACACTCTCTTATAGTTGGGTAGCTAATAATGGACAATTTATACAGAGCTATTTTAACAGCTACTTTGGTACAATTAGTTTAAATTCTTCTCATGTACATTCTCATGCGTTAATGTATGAGGCATTCCACCATGAAAGATTGCTTCGTGAATTGCCAACAACGATTGTTATAAAAGGATATGTAATACCTATTCCAAATGGCTCTGATCCAGTATCATGGATTAATCCGTATAATGAGGATTTTAATAATTACGCTTTTCAGTTTCAACGTATAACAGAGGTAATGGTTGAAGGAGAGCAAGTAACGGTATCATCGATGCGACCAGACTTACAGGAGTTTTTAAATGAAAAGCTACCACTGAAAATTACTGAGTTAGGTGCGGCTGAAAAAATGGAAGAAGCTGAAATGCGTTTAAATCAGTTACACCAATTAATCGAGCTGGAGAAAAGAAAAAAGCATGCTCAGCAGCAAGTTAAAGGTTATGAGCTTCTAAAAGAAACTATCGATGATTGCTTAAATATATCGTTATTTAAAAACGTAACATTAACGAAACGGTTAAAAAGTTATCCTACACCATTATTTTTACATGAACCAAATTACCGTAGTGCCTGGAATGCGATTAAGGCCATTGATTATGAACTATCGGCATCGTTATTTGCTCATGGTTCAACTCACTTAGTTAAAACGGCCAAAGTAGAGCAAATTTATGAAGTATGGGTTTTATATAAAATATTGGCGCTTGCTACGCAACAGCTTAGATGGACTTTAAAAGACGGTTCTGTCACTGAAATATTAGATAATTATTTGTTAAAAGGACAATTATTAGTGGGGTTTTCTACAGTTTTGATACATGGTGATTGGAATATAGAATTATATTATGAGCCGAGAATTGATTTACAAAATGGCAAATATGTAACTCCAGATTTTGTATTCCGCTATGTTTATCGAAATACGCCAAAAGGGTTAGTCATTTTGGATGCAAAATATCGTGACTACAGCCTCCAAGGGACTGAAACATGGAAAATGGATGTTGAAAGAGTAGCTATAGAGAAGTACGGTCAAATGCAAGCAATTGATAGCAAGTGGATGCTACCGATACTTCATTCCGCTGTCATACATTGTGATGAACAAGTATCAAATAATTTAGAAGATCAGTTTAATCCGTATCATGTCTTTTATAATGAACAGCTTTTTGAAATGGAACTATCTCAAAGGACTGCTCATAAATTTGGTTCTATTTATATGCTACCATCGCAGCTTCATGTGTTTAAAAATTGGTTCCGCATGATTTTAGAATATCAGTTTAAGGCTTATCATACGTGCTGGAGCTGTGGGGAACAAGTTGATATATCCGTGCGTCAACTAGTAACAGTGGGTGGATATCCGAAATATCATTTTACTTGTAAAAGCTGTCGCGAATTTTGGGTGAAAGTACATTGCCGCCAAAACCGTGAGCATTTAATAGTAAAGCACGCTTTAAATTATCACTTACAAGTGAGCCATCAACAACGTTGGTTTGTTGTATGCCCATGTTGCGGTGATGGTAGATAGTAAATTTAATAAAGTCTCCGTAAGCAAATTTCTAAAACCTTATTAATTCCTTTGTAAGAGCAATTTTCGATGATCAGAAAAGCCTTGTAAACGTTGATATAATAAGGTTTTCTGGTTTGATAGATAGAACACCCGCCGTCTCCATACATAAAGTGGCTACAAACGTAGTCATATCAACGATTTAACAGACAAGGGATATTGAACGGAAGTTGAACTCTTGGACAATATCCCTTTTCTTATCCCTATGGAAAATTGACATATTTGAGCTTATTCGTAGACCTTCTAATGACAATATTAGGAGGTTTTTTATGTCCATTCGAAAGAGAAAGCATGGCATATTTGCTGTTGGAAGTGAAGCCGTAGACATGATTCAAACAGAAGAAGCTTAAGGGGAAGCCGATAGCAGAAGCAACGAATTCAATTTTTAATCAAATGCGTGTAGCAGGGAATAGACCGCGCACTATTGACAGCTACGAATATATCTTTAAACAATTTGTAGATATTAATGGCATTGAGTATGTTGAAGAAATCATTATTGATAGTATCTATAACTACTTAGGTTCAATAGCTGTAAGCCAACGTACTAAATTAATTCGTTTGAAATCAACAAAAGCGGTTCTTAGCAAGTTTCATAACAATGGGTGGCTCAAAGAACGCTTTTGGAGCAACATTCAAATAAAGGTTGATAAAGAGGTTAAAAAGGGAGCAAAAGAAACAGATATAGACCACTTGCTACAATTGATTGATAAGACAACATTCATAGGATTTAGAGACGCTTGCGCGGTCAAGTTGATGTATAAGACAGGTATTCATATTCGAACGCTAGGAGAGCTTAGAGAGCATCATATAGACTTTGAAAACCTCTGTTTGAATCTAGATGGCTCATCGTTGAAGAACCATAAGTTCTTGAAGTTACCGATAACGAAGGAGCTTGCAGATATGTTGAAAATGCTCCTCAGATTGAATGATGGGATTCGAGAATACTATAAAACAGATAATAGTAATGTGTTTATTACTCAAAATGGTTCACCAATGAATACAAGTAAATCATCTAATAATGCTATCTCAAAGCAACTGAGCAAGTATGCTAAGCGGTTTGGGTTAGAGAATATTAATGCTCATGCTATTAGAAGAGCCTATGCAAAAAACTTACATGACAATGGAGCTAGCGTAGCATTAATTTCAAAAGCTCTTGGTCATTCAGATTTAGCTGTCACTACACAGTATTTGGACTTAGATGTTGAAGAAGTAGCAAAGGACTTAAGGGAGTATCTGTAAATTATTATGGCTGTCTATGTCTTAGATTCAGGTTTATTCTATGATGTAGGCAGCCATTATTGCACCAAGCCTTTGTCCTTAACTCAAGCTTAATATTAACTAGAAATATGTTGATGTAGGTTTAAAGAAAAATAAAATTAATATTTTAAAACTATTTTCCAAAAAACACGTTCAAAAGTAGCGAAATGACATAAAATTAATAGTATAGGGTATTTTTTAGGCACTCACAGCAAACAGACACTCTTTTAATAGAGCATGTGCCTAGTACAGTCAAATAGGTTTTTGAAGTCCTTTTCTATGGGTTTATTTAAATTTGCCTTTTATGTATCATAACAGGCTTATTAGATATGAACTTTTTTATGGACTTGACTATGCTAGGAGTAATCTGTTGTTTTGAGAATTTGGTCTAAGAACACAAGAACGGAAACCAAATCATTTCAAATGACAGACACTTTTAAACATTAGTTTAAGGGTGTCTTTTTATTGTTAATCAATAACAATTTACTTAATGAAACACTTGTGCAAATCTGGGTTCATTTAGCTTCTCCATTATCAATCATCAACCTACATATGAGTATCTTCATGACACCATTATTACCCTGTTTAAAGAAAGAACTTTATTAAAGAAAGAACAAGAGAGGGTGAACAAAAATTAATAATAAGATTTTTGTAAAGTTACAGAATAGATTGATAACTGAAAATACAGAGACACATCTCTCGGTTAATGGTTTATATCTGTACGTACTGATTAATTCACAACTGAATATGAACAAGACATTTTCTACAAATAGAGATGTTTTGATTCAACAGCTAGAAGGTGTATATGGCTCTAAGCGAAGTACCATTGTTGCAAAGCTTAATAGTGCAATGGAGGAGATATTAGAAAAAACACTTTTAGTTGTTGATAATTCGGATTGGAAAGATAGTTCGAGCAAAGAGCAGTTAACTTTCCATATGCCTGAAAATCGAGAGAACCATACGCAAGTTCTGTATGAAGTTATCACAAAGACAAAAGATGTAGATATGCTTTATATCTATGTATGTGTTGCTCGATGGGCAAACAAAGATAAAGGCTTCTTTAAGTGTCCTTATACACGTTGGGCAGAGTTGCTCCAATGCTCAGAACGAACAGCTAAGAGCAAAATCAAAGAAGCTGTATCTAAGAACGTGATATTCGTTAATTGTGGAAACTATATTGAAGGTTCTTCTAAGAAGCAAGATATTAACGAATACACGATTAAACCAATTGAACAGAAGGATAAGACTATGGAACGCAACAAAGAAGAACTTGAGAACAATGGTATGAAAATGACTACTTATCGAGAATTTTCTACAGAAGTTCTAAAGGGTTCAGATAGCACCTTTTTAAGTGAGCTAGGAATCTCTAAGCGTGGAGCAACAATCTTCTCACCTAGAGCAATCTTATTGATAGGCTTTATGCTACGTGATTCAGAAGTAGCTAAAGAAATTCGCAATCAAGCATTAAACATTATTGAGAGCCCTAGTATGAAGTGAAATCAATGGAAATCACTAAAGAGAAACAATTGCCAACAGCTATTATGTTTGCTGAATGTGATGAAGTGAATGTAAATAAAAGTATAGAAAATAATGACCAAAAAGCTTAGGGGGATTTGGTACATATGCTCTTTGGTCATTTATAAAAAATAAAATTTAATGAATAGCAGTTTATTATATGTTTTTCTTAATCTTGTTTTCATTATCAATAATATAGTCATTTAATTCTGTATAGTAGCTATATAAGTCATTTAGCGAATCAGCCATTGCAATTGGGCTAAGTTCAATTCCACTAGGGAGGAGAGTTTTAAGAGTTACATTAACATCTTTTGTGTAACTGAAGACTTTTGAGTTATCTATTTTTTCAAGTAAATCTTTTAGTTGGAAATCAAAATCGTTCCAATTTTCAATTTTACTTATATGACTTTTTATTTGAGTATGCACAAGTTGTATGAACTCAACATAGTCGGCTTTCTTTAAACTATTAACCCCAACTGCAAATGAAATAGGAGCTTTTTTGGCAAGTAAGTTTATATGCTCAATATCTTTGTAAGTTATTTTTTGGCCTTTTTGTTTTTCTAAATCAAAAAAGATTTTTAGAATTGATTTTAAGTCACCTTTAATATTTTTTAGGGGTGAAATAAATTTTAGGCGGGCTTTTTTTTCTTTTAAGCGATTCGGATACCACACTTGCAATAAGTAAAAAATATATGCCGCTATATAACTAATTGCAGTATTTTCGACAATTTCACCAATTTCCGAACCAATTGGAATGAACTCAGGAATATTGATTAACCAAAATTTAATTGAAATTAGTAGAAGAAAAAATATTATTAATAGAATTGTTAAAAGTTTGTGCATAAGTCCTCCTTTGAATTTAATTATGATATTTTGATATATTTTCAGGGAATTATAACATATAGTGTAATGTGTTGGTAAAAAATGAATGTATACCAAGAATAACCTGTTGTTTATCAATGAAGCTAAAAAGGCTCGTAATGAGAACGCAATTAGATTGCTACTCACTAAGAGCCAATGGAAAACTTTTAGGAAACATTTTAAAGCAAGTCATGATGATATTAAACAAGCTTATCTTGATATAAGTTATTTCATTTATGACTTCCTGCTACTTTTTAAAACAGACGTCTAAGCAATGTTCAAAAAGTTATTTAATCATTAATATATTTTTCATATGGCGTATATATGTTAGCATCATCCTCTGGATATAAATAGTGTCTAATATCTTTATCTATAAGTGATAATAAAATTCTAACAACACCTACATCCATAAATGGGGTTTTAGAATACCTATCAGATTCAAATTTATTAAAAGCTTCTAACCCCCTATCGATGTTTTTATCTAGTACTTGAATTGTATTATATCCGTTGGTTACTAGCTCGTCGACTAATATTGAGATATCATTACTGTTGCCGTGGGTTCTAGTTGGGAATTTACTTTTTAAGTAAATGCTTAGACTATCTAAATTTATTTTTCTATCATCATACTGATTACTTTTACTTATTATCCCTTCAATATCTTCGTTAATTTGTTGAGTATTTACTTGACGCTCCCTATAAAACATTTCGAAGTGTGTATCAGCAACATAGAAAAGACCACTAAGTGCATTAAAATCACGCTTAAGCTCAGGTGGAATATCATTATCACTCTTATACTCTAAAAAGTGTGAGATGTTTGCCCAAGCATCCATTGAGATTGTTCTAACTTGTACTTCAAAAGGAGTATCTTTAATAGAATCGTACCTTAAACCTGTGTATTCTGATTTGATTTTGACTATGTAATGAGCAGACATATAACCAAAAGTGTTTGAATTGTTTGTATCATTAACCTTGTTGTCTTTTGTGATTACATCAAAATTGGTAGAGATTATTTCTTCTATTTTATTGATATCTGATAGAAATAGGCAGACTAATCTTATGCCAACTATATCTGTGATATCTTCGAAAGGATTTGTAGTTTTTTTTCTATCAATCTTATCTAAGAATGACTTTTTTTCTTTTATTCTCGAAATGATGTGATGTACCTTTAAATCTGAGATATCTAAAGCTTGTTCTAGCACATAAACACCTTCATTTTCAAGGCGTTGGTAAATAGGTAGTCGTTGTGAAAATTCTGTTTCGATTTTTATGATATCTAAGTTTGAAGCGGTACTAGATACTTTAATACTCAATTAATTGTCCTCCACTAGTAATTTATTTGGTATGGAATTATATTAAAGGAATATATTGGTTTTGTCACGAGTGTAAAAATGAAGTTGTTAATTTAGACGATACGACAGCGATTGACTATTTCTATTCAGCTTAAAGTAGTCTTTCTTTTTAGCTGACAGTTTCCTAAGAATGTATCTGTTGATTGATTAAGTAATTTATACTGCGTAGTAGCAGCAAAGGTGAAAATAAGTCGTGATTCATTGGGGCTAATATGGTTGTTCGAGAGATTGAAGTAAATAAGTATATCGATGAAATGATAGAGTTTTCTTCTACAATGATGATTTTGTAGAATTAAAATTAACCTCCATAATTAACAGTTTTTAATACTTTTTGAGAGCTACTCTTTTTTTGTTGTACTAGGAGAGTAACTTTTACCTAAATGCATCTAGTTACTACTAGGTGTATTTTTTTATTTTATGAGGTAGGTAGTTTTGTTTTTTTATATATAATTAAAGTTAGAGTTATAAATAATCTTTTATGAGGAGTGATTTTCATGAGTGAATATGAATTCGTAAATATACGAAATGGTACTAAATTAGATGAAAATAAGATTACAAAAGATAATGCAATATTAAAGGTACGACCTGAGCTATTTATTGAATGGGATTTTGAAAAAAACGAAGAATTAGGATTGATTGTTTATGAGGTCACTAAATGGAGCAACAAAAGCGCATATTGGTGTTGTAAGGTTTATCCTACTGAGCATCAATGGGTTGTTGCAATAGGACATAGAGCAGGCAACAATTCAGACTGCCCCTATTGTTCAGGTAGATATGCTTCTAAAAGAAAGAATTTTTTAATAGAGTTCCCAACTATTTCAGAAGAATGGGATTATGAGAAAAATGAGAAGACACCTGACATGTATACTCCTAAGAGTAACGAAAGCGTTTGGTGGAGGTGTAAAAAAGGTCATAGTTACCCCCAAACGATAAAGCACAGAGCTAATGGTGGAGAATGCATATACTGTACCAATAGAGCTATATTAGTTGGGTTTAACGATATGGCTACTACCAATCCTCAATTAGCAAACTTACTATTCAATAAAAATGACGGGCAAAAATATATGCAATTTAGCAAACATAAAGTTGATTGGAGATGTTCGAATTGTGATGAACATATCAAAAACAAAAAAATCGCAGATGTAAATATCTATGGTTTATCTTGTTCCATGTGTTCAGGTGGAATTAAGTATCCTGAGAGAGTTATGAGAGAAGTTTTAAAACAGTTAAACGTTCAGTTTGAGCATGGAAAGCCATTTGATTGGTCTGAGAATAAACGTTTTGATTTTTATATACCTTCGTTGAATATGATAATTGAAACACACGGAGGGCAACATTTTAATGGTGGTTTTAGAACACAAGGCGGGAGAAATTTAGAAGAAGAAATAAATAATGATGCAGAAAAACAAATACTAGCGTTAAAAAATAACATTCAACATTATATAGTGATTGATTCTAGAGAAAGTGACTTAGATTGTATAAAGATGAACATTGTAAATAGTCCTTTAACTACTTTTTTCGATTTAAGTACTGTAGATTGGATGGAAGTTGAAAATGTAGCGCAAACATCTCTGAGTCACCAATGTTTGTTACTGTGGAATGATGGTATAAAGGATATTGAGCTTATTGCGGTAGAATTAAAAATACACCGTGAAATGGTTCGTCGATATCTTAAAAAATGGAGTGAAATTAATAAATGTGATTTTAATACTTCACCAAAACATAAGAGAAAAATAATCCAGTTAAGTTTAAAAATGAAGTTTATTAAAGAATGGGATTCTATTAGTTCAGCTACTACTTATTATGATGTTACTAATAAAAAACATAAAATTAATAAGTGTTTACTAGGTTTTAATGAAGAAGCGTATGGCTTTAAATGGTTGTATAAATCAGATTACGAAGAATATTTGCTAAGTGGAGAATTACCTAAAACTCTTCCTAATAAATCATCTTCTAGAAAAAGTGTTGTGAAATTAAACGATAGTCTAGAGTTACTTGACGAATACAATTCAATTACAGAAGCAGGTTTGAAAAATAATATCAAATCTTATGGTCATATTTCTAGCTGTTGTAAAGGAAAGCGTAATGTAGCAGGTGGCTTTAAATGGATGTATAGGGCTGATTATGACAAGATGGTATTTGGTGATTAATTATCACGAGCAAATATTAAATTTGTAGTAAACATAACCTTTTGAAGTTGAAATTTGTAATAAGGCTTATGAAAGGTCGGAAAAGTGACTATGAGCGTTCCTACGAAGCTAAATTAACAATTGGTCAAGTGTGTTTCAATGAGTACACATAGTAAGCTCAACTGTTTCTGAAGCAATTGAATAAGAGTAGTAAAGAGGTGGGATAAACTAAGTGTTTATCTCGTTTTTTATTTGAAATGAGTATAGGTACAAGGTTAAAAATCAATTATAAGTTGAATTTCATGTAAGCCACAAAAGCTATCTGTGGAGCTATAGGAACGACTGAGAGCCTTCCTTTGAGTGAGGTGGATTCATTTTTTGGTGGTAGCTGTGATCACTTCAAGAGCAGTGCTATTACTATGGTCAGGAAAAGCTTTTTTAGAAAAAGCTTCTTTTTTTTGACTATAAATAATGGTACTGCTCTTTTTATTTATAAAGGAGAGAAAGTATATGATAGCGAAATTTAATTGTAGGGTTTACAAAGAAAAAAACAATCTGTTTCTACTAACAATTTATACTGGTTACCAAGAGGGAGATGGAAATATTCTTAGAAACAAAAGTAGGTATTAATCAAACTCATTGGGTGGATCAAGTTGATAATTTTAAAAAATACCCTCAATTCGATGGTATGTACTATGAATATATAAAAGGTTTAAGGCAAATTTTACAATAGAATTTCCTATATCCAGTGCATATTTATTAAATTTAAAAGAAGGTGAAGTTAAAAGCTTTAATAAGAAAATCTAAAAACATATATATAGTATTCGGCAACTTTCAAGAAATTAAAAATAAGGCCGTCTATATAGCAAAATTAGTAGAAGAGAAATTGTATTTCTTATACATAAAAAACTTTACAGTTGAAAAATATGGTAAAATTTAGATGATTGGAGTGAGTTATTATGGAATTATTGTTTCTTCAGGTTGAGAACTACAAAATTATTGAGAACCAGAGCATAGTTTTTAAACCCTCTGGGAGTTACCCAAGTTACTATAAAGATTACTATAGCAATAATTTCACAGTATTAGTTGGTGAAAATGGACAAGGAAAAACAACACTTTTAAGTATGATTACTAACATATTTCATAATTTAGAGAGATACCACAATAGAATATTTTCTAATTTTTTTCTATTCTACAGTATTACTGTAGAAGGAAAAAAACATAGAGTATTAATTCAAAAATATGAAGAAAGTATCTATATTGCTATTAAAGATGTAATAGGTTATTCATTATTATTAGAAACAGATCCTTTTAAAAAGGGAAAATTTAATAAAGAAGATTTTAAGTATGGAGATGTAGTAACTTATGATCAAATTAAACGATTTTTGCCTTCAAAAATAATAGGTAGTGTATTCTCCTTCCACGGCGAATATCCTTTTGAAAGACCGAGAACTTATATTGGTGAAAAAAGAGTAAGCATTTACGACATATCTAAAATATATGGAGCAAATCATTATAGTTTTAATTCTATTTCAAATGGGATAGCAAATTTTATTGAAATCTTTAAAGAAGATAAGGAATCTTTAGTAAATGTTTTTGAAATATTTAATTTGACTTTTGAAAATAAAGTACGTGTGTATGATTTGGATTATAGTGGCGATTCAGTTATATCAGAGTATATGGATGCAGAAGGATGGGTAGAAATTAATGGAATAACCTTTGACCTATTAATGCATAAACAAGCCAATGGGGAACTCTATTTAAATGATTTAAGTTTTATTAAAAATGGAGTACATGTCAACCTGAGAAATATGAGTTCGGGTGAAAAAATGTTTTTTGTTCGCATATTATCAATTCTTACAGAAATCGAAGACAATTCTATAATTGTAATCGAGGAACCAGAGTTACATTTAAATCCTGCGTGGACAAAACAAATAATTACTATCTTAAATTATTTTTTTAAGAAATATAATGTGCATTTTCTTATTTCGACACATAACTATACTTTTATAAATACTTTATTTCCAGAAAATATTATTACAGTTCAAAATGGTACATTTAGAAATTTACCACAAAGTACAAAAACGTTTTTAGCAAGCGAAGCGGAAATAAATAGTATATTTTTTACTAACACATATAATAACAATTACACAGAAGCAATCGTATCTGAAAAAGTTGCAAATGGTACAGTTGATGAATTAAAAGAGATTTTCGATTATTTAGGCGAATCTTATATGAGATTCAAAGTATTTAACGAAATGTTGAGGAAAAATAATGTGGAAAGTAACTAACGATGTTAATTATATTTTTTTAAACGCTTTTAAAACTAACGTAATAACAAAAATTCTTAAAATTTTATTAGAATTGTCTGGAAAAACAGTCAACTATAATACTGATTTTTGGCAGAATACAAATACATATGCAATATTATCTTCTGATAAAAAAGATTTGATTGATTATATAATGGAATTAAAATCAAATGGCATTAAATTGAAGGGAAATATAAAGGAACTATTAGTTACACAGGATAAAAGTAATATAAAGAGGATTGTTAAAATATATATTTATCAAAATAAAAATATAGAATTGAAGAATTATAATATTATTGAAGAAACTTTACCAAATGAAGTTAAAATTTTATTTGTTGATTTTTATTACAATAAGTTATTTGTAGACATGAACATATGGAGAATGTTAAATATGTCTAATTATAACCGTTCATCTTTCCATGAGAATTTTAAAAAAGAAAACGAGCTGTCTGTATGTCCTTATTGCGATTTAGATACAGTAGTAGTTAATTCAAATAATAATATTGAGCACTTTTTTCCGAAATCGAAGTTCCCTTTACTTTCAATGAATCCATATAATTTGATTTCTTCTTGTATAGCTTGTAATAAAGCACATGAAGGTAAAGGTGATGTAACACCACAATATCCTATTACTATGCCTTATAAAGAAGAAATTAGTAATGCTATAAGTTTTGATGTAGACTTTTTCAATCAAAAAATTTCTTTAATAAATGATGGTACTATAAAACACGAAAATTTTATAACATTGCTTAAATTAAGGAATAGATATGAATCCGATGCAGTGTTTAATTCGTTAGATAAAAAAGCTAAAAATTTATTTGAATTATATTCAGTAAATGACTCAATAGATATTGACACACTGTTAAAGTATCTGAGAATAAAGGCTAAAGATGAAAATTTAATTATAGCTTTAAGTCATTTAATTGAAAAATACCCGCAATATAAATCATACTTGCAAAATGTCCCCGTAAATAATTCAAGTATTTAAGGTCAAAAACATGTTCAAAATGGTCAGGATGGCTATAAACCCTTGATATAACTGCATTCCGCGACGACAGGGCATACCCCCGCCATCTTCATAAAAATTGGCTGTAAATGCAGTCATATCAACATTTTAAAGACTAGGGATTTTAAACAGGAGTTGAACTCTTAGGCAATATCCCTTTTCTATGTGACTGTGCCTAGTACTGGTACTTTTATTAAATATATATAAATACTATAAAAAGGTGAAGGTTGAACACTTGGATGATCGCAACGAAACGCCCCAAAAGTAGACGGTACTTCTGAGGTGTTGCTTACTTTATTGTCATTGTTGTAAAGGATTTAAAGCGTTCGTTTGATCGATGTAAATAAATGCATCGTACCTGCTACCAACTCTGGAAGGAACGTAATTTCCGTAGGCTTCGAACGCGGGATTATACACAACGCCAATCGCACGGTGACCAATCCAATCATTAAATAACTCTCTATTTTCATCATTAAATAATAATACTTTATCTTCTGGACTTGCTGCATGGAGTTGGCCTTCCCATTTGCTTAGTATTGCTGGTGGAACTTTTATGATTTTAAAAGGGTCCCCCCAACTATCTGCAGCAATCACAGTGCCTTCATACGTGCCAAAACCAATTGCATAGGTGTTTTCCTTCCCACATTGCTCTCGAATAACTTGACCGACATTTATCATTTGCTCATTTTTCATTGATGTTTCAGAAGCATCACCAATATGTGTGTTATGCTCCCAAACGATGATCTTTGTTTCTTCTCCGTAATATTTGCGTAATTCATGAATCGCTTCCACCATATGATAATCGCGCGTATTCCACGATTTTTCATCTGACATCATCTTTCGGTAGTACGCTTCTGCATTTTTGGCTACGAGTGCATTCATCACGACATTTAAATCTTCTTCCTGCCTACTCGAATAAAGTTCTTCATGATTACGTAATGAGTGTAATAAGGAAGCTACTTCGCTAATACATTCATCAGAAAATTGAGCTGTGGAAAGGGCGTAATGCTCTGGCATACGATTGTACGGTTCAAAGCAAGTAAAAGCCTTTTTTGCATGCTCTAAATCAACCTGATATTGAGGCTTATTCGATAAGAATTTTAATACTTCATCAATTGATTCGAATAGGCTATATAAATCTATGCCATAAAAGCCTACTTTTTGTTCGCGATTTCTATTGATCTCTTTTAGCCATTCAGTAAAGGTTGCGACTTCTTCATTTGCCCACATCCATGTTGGCCAACGATGGAAAGCTTTCATTAAAACATCTTTTATGGTTTCACCTTCCACACTGTAGCCCTTTACATATCGGTTCACTGTTTGAGCGGATGGCCAATCTCCTTCTACTGCAATCAGTTGAAATCCTTTTTGTTCAATTAACTTTTTTGAGAGCTCAGCACGAATTTTATAAAATTCTGATGTTCCGTGGGACGCTTCGCCTATCATCACAATTTTTGCGTCTCCAATTGCCTCCACAATTTTATTTAAACTTGCATCACTTAATGGCAGGGAATGTTCGGAAATAGCCTGAATTAATTTTTTTGTCATGAGAAACTCCTTTTGAAAATGGATGTTTCATTATTATTAACAAATTAATGTATTGTTATAAAACAAATTTTGGAAATACCTCTTTAAAGAGTGGGTGGGTTGTACCGCTTATATAATTCCAAAAGCATTATCTATTCTATTCGCTATAACTGAAATATCTTCATTAACGAATTTGAACGTATCTCTAATTTTTACATAACTTTCAACAGCTTGTCCTAAATGCTCATCTTCTTCTAGTATATCTTCTAAATCTTCACAATCGTAACTATCAGAATGATAATCATAAAAACAATTTTCTACCTCACTACCAATGCCCTTTTCTTCAAAATATTTAGCCATTTTCTGCATTACATCATATAATTTTTTATCAGAAAAATATTTATACAAATTGCCATCATCCATCTCAATATATAAAAATTTGAAATAATACTCACTCCAAAGTTCATTGCTATTAATAAGAAATATGAAAAGAAATCTTTCCTCTTCCGTATCATTTCTATAATATATCCCATCAGAATTTAACTCATATCTATTAATCCCTTTTAGAATAATCCTTTTGTTTTCTAGTACTATAACACTCATTTAATAATCATCCTTTTTACACTGATTTATAAATTATGAGTATTCTAACCTAAAAAGGGTTTTCTTAGTCTTTTTTTAAAATTTAGATATGCCGAATTTGACTAGCACAACTTTCGGAGTTAATTCCACCCTCTAAACCCTTATAACTTGGCAGACACCTTTCTTTTTTTGAAGAAATAGCAGCAATTGTCCTACCCTTGCCTTTAAGTTCGCAATATTCTATATTAAAACGATGTAAAAACGTGATTGAATTGTTAATTATATTAAAAAAGGTGCTTATTTCATTGAATTTGGAATATAGTAATCGATAAATAGAGTAAGGAGAAGTAAGACCAATAAAACAAATGAGGCGAGAGGGGCGTGTAGGAAAGCGGAGTGATTGGTATTTCTCTGTAAGTGAAAGACCGTTTATGAGTATATTCGAGAAAAGGATGAGGATAATATGAATCAAATTTTCAAAAAAGATGAGTTTATTATTATTCCTTTTAATAAAGGGCGAAAGCAAGAATTTATGGTCGTCAATACGAAGAAGGAGTTTAAAAATGGACATACGCACTTGAAGTCTTTTAAGATGGCCAAGTATTTAATTAATCTTGCGCGATGCCAAAAAATCAATTCCGGATTGAGACCATATTTATTAACAAGCCTTACAAGAATATCAACAAATCATGAATATATTCAGAAATTAGAAGAGCTTCTAGCCGTAAAGAGAAGTAAAGGGAACAAAGCTTCTTATTATAATAAAGCGATTTAAATATACAAATGTGATTGTACCTAGAAATAGGCAATGAAAAATATATAGACCGCTTTTTCGAGAAATTGAAAGAGCGGTTTTTTGCAAGAAAGAATATTGTATCTAGATGCCAGTCATCTTTTGCACAGGAAAATTTGCTGGTAAAAGCTTGTTAGGGATGGATCTCATTTTCCCTGAAATTACGTATTTGGCTATGAATCCAATTTAAATCATTTTTAATAACGCTTCTTCGCCAGTCATACCTTCTTCGATGCCGCACGCTTTCGCTTCGTATGTGATAGATTCTAATTGCGCTTTTAATAAGTCATCGATTGTTCTTACACCAACCGCACGACCGGCAATGATTTTGCGATCGGCTAATTTTTCATTTAACAGTCCGACATCCAATGCACCACACATAATGTATCCACGTTCATTCGAAATCGTTAGCAATGTTGTTTTAGGTAAATGAACGGTAACAGCTGTAAATAAATAACCTTGAAGATCAATTGTTTCAGTATATACGATAACCTTCTCCCCCTTTTATATAAATCATATGAATCAATTAGAAATAGGTACTTGTTTTGGACGAAATTATGTGGTTTGTTTCAATTTTAATCAAACTAATTAAGATGAGCTGCTAAACGTTGATATAACAACGTTCTTGGAGATTTCGGTCAAAACTCCCGCCATCCCTATACATATGAAACAAATACGTTTCGTAAAGTGTCGAAATCCTTGATATATAAGCGTTATGCACTTTTTATAATTTCAAAGTACACCGAATTTTAAATTTTTTTGATCCTTATCATGAAAGCCCGAGATATAAAAAATAGCACACTGGCATATCTTATTTCTTACTAACGCTTGATTTTGCTACTGAGTAAAAAAATTTGCGCATTTTTCAAATCAGTTTTTTGCTATTTGTCTAAATCGATATACGACTTAAATATAAATAAGTGACAAACGCCTTTTTTTGCATCTGATAGCGCTTATTTTTAAATAAGTTGTATATCAAATTCACCATATCACGAATATACTAAAAAATAGGTAAGGCAAATTTTTTTACAAATGCTTTTTAAATTTGATTTAGCCTGTAACGACGGCTTTTTCATGCATTGAACAATAAGTGATTGTTTATTTTCTCAGAGTGTTACTGTCTATTTTCCACTTTAAAAAATGCGTTTTCGTTCAATAAACAGCTTTTTTCTTATATAATGAGTGCTTTTTAAATTGAAAAATTATTTATAAGGGTATGATGACCATCCTGAAACTTCAAGTAACATAGGAAAATTGGGTACGATTAACGGCAGTGTTGAATCATTGATAGTAGCCTTTCAAGTTGATCAAAAAGAACGCGCTGTATCGGAACGGGTAGCAAAGGTTGAAGGGTCTGTTAGCTCGGCGGATAAACGATTAGATCGATTGGGAGGAGAATAGTGGAATGAGAATCAAACTAATAGCACTTATAGAAGTGCGGAAAATCATTACATTGTTATTTGCTTTCGTATTTGCTTATTTAGCGGTTTCTGGAAGAATTCCGGTAGAGTATACACTATCCATTTTAACGATGGTATTTGGTTATTATTTTGGTAAATCAACTGCACAGGATGGTAGTAGCAAATGATTACGATTATTTCCCCAGGTCACACAGATCACGAACCGGAGCACAAGGGTTAATTGACGAAGGTACTTGAGCTATTAAAGTTTCAAGACGTAAAGCGGGCATCATTACAAATTTTTATTGAATGTAATATTAGTAAATCGCAATGCGTACGATCTAATACGTAAAGCAGTAGCAGATGGAGTATTTACTTCACCACATGATAATGTTGAAAATTACGCAACAAGTTAATTATTAGAGTATGTACTCATTTATATTGAGCGTACACGTGAATAATTTTAAGCCCGTCATTACTGTTTATCGCAGTAGTGGCGAGCTTTTTTGCGTTTATACATGTGTCCAAGTTCGACAATGGATAATACTCCATGTTTCATTTCATTGTTGAAAGAAAGACTTTTTTCAAGTGATCAAACGAAATCGGTTTACTAAATAAAAACCCTTGGAATGAATCGCATTTCATCTTCTTTAATAATTGTAGTTGCTTTTCTGTTTCAACACCTTCAGCGACAATATTTAAGTTCAGTTGATGACCGAGCGTTATCATCATTTTAACTATTTTTTGACTAGTCTCATCCATTTCTAAGTTTGATATAAAGCTACGATCAATCTTTATTTCATCAATTTTTAATTCTTTCAAATACTTTAAGGAAGAATAAGAAGTGCCAAAATCATCTATGGATAATTTTATTCCAGTTGCCCTTAGGCGATTGACTGTATCGACATTTTCTTGGTGAATAAGAAACCGTTCAGTTACTTCAAGAGTTAGATTTTTTGGTTGGAGCGACATCCTTTCTAAAAGCTCTGCCACCATTTCGGGAAAACGAGGATTGTCAAATTGTTGGGCAGAAATATTAACAGAAAGGCTTAAATCAGGCCAACCATATTGATGTAACTTTTTCAATTTATAAATAGATTGAGTTAAAACCCATTTTTCTATGTTAAGAATAAATCCTGTTTCCTCAGCAACAGGTAGAAAAGAGGCTGGTGACAATAATCCTAAATGAGGATGATTCCAACGAATAAGTGCTTCGACAGCTAGTAATTGTTCGTTTACACCAAAGAAGGGTTGAAAATATACCTCAAATTCTTCATTTTCTAAGGCTGTATATAATTCAGTTAATACTTTTTCGTTTTTTTCTTTTAAACGATTATCTATTTCAAATGAATAAAGGGGAGTACAATTACTGTTATTTGAAATCTCTATGGCCATAGAGGCTAGTTTGCTATAAAAATCGACGGCATGTAACGTTTTTTCAACTGGATTTCCTAACTCTCTACTATAAATTGCAATTGTTCCTAATAATTCATTTTTTGAAGAGAGAAGAGGTGTTGAAAAACAAGCACGAAATCCATGTACAATTGCATTATTTCGTTGTTTTTCCAAAATAGGATTATTTTCAATATCTGATACGATAACCGGTTGTTTTAAATAGGCAGCAGCTCCACATGAACCTCCATAAGGACTGACTTCTACTGGTTCCATAGAATTTATAAAGTTTGTAGGGAGAGAGGAACTCACGGTTTCCCCTAATTGATCTAGTGTGGGATTGTACAACATGATGGCCCCATACAGACTAAAAGGATCGCACGAATTTTCAATGCTATTCACAATAAAATTTAGTATTTTAATTAATGGCATACCGGATGAAATCATATGGATAATAGTTGTTTGATTCTCAAATAAGGATTTCTGAACTGTGATCATCAATTTCCCTCTTTTCAAAAAAGTTATGAATTTGTCGGAGTATTCTTATTTACTATTATTACAATTAATAACAACTATCACTATAAGGGAAAGCCCTATGCGTTAAATATAAAAATCCCTATACTTTACTAGTTCATTCCCTAAATTGTGTGGGTATTTACCTTATTATGTAAATTTATTCAAAAATACCTATGTTTAACCAATATATATGATAAATATGGTATAGTATTTTAGAGATTCTAATTTAGGAGGTGCAAGTATGATTTCAGTATTGCTTGCCGACGATCATGCCATTGTACGCTCGGGAATTAAACATATGATTAATAGTCAAACGGATATGAAGGTAATAGATGAAGCAGAGAACGGAGAAGAAGCCGTTCATAAAGCATTAGAAATAACCCCTGATGTAATCATCATGGATTTAAATATGCCAAAGAAGAGCGGTCTTGTAGCAACAAAACAAATAAATGAAGCGAATAATAAGGTGAAGATCATCGTTTTGACGATGCATGAAGGTAAGGAATATCTATTCCACGCATTGCAGGCGGGGGCTTCTAGCTACTTATTAAAAAGTTATCATGAAAATGATTTATTAGAAGCGATTCGGACAGTTTACCGCGGAGAAGCTTATTTATATCCTAATGCTACAAAACTTTTATTAGAAGAATATATGAAAAAATCAGTTGATAATGAGAGTAACTTGCAAAAATTAACGGGCCGCGAACAAGAGGTATTATCTTATTTGGCTAAGGGTTATACCAATCGGGAAATAGGGGAGATGTTGTTTCTTTCAATAAAGACGATAGAATCCCATAGATCGAAAATTATGGATAAATTACAACTAAAAACACGTCCAGATTTAGTGGAATTTGCAGTAAAAAATGGCTATTTAGATTTTGATTAAGGGAGCACAAGCAGATGGCAGCTTTAAAGAAACAAGAAATTAACTTTATAATTTTTTCAATCTTTGCATTACTTTTGCTGTTCCGATTTCAAATGGCACACATATCTGCAGATGTAGATGATCATTTTTTATTACTACATACAATGCTTGAGTTATTTAGTATATTTGTTTCTTTTTCTTTATTTGTACAGGCATGGATAACTTACTCTACCCATCGACTTAAATCCCAATATTTTATTGGGTTAGTTTTTCTAGCGGTAGGCTGTTTTGATTTAGCTCATACTTTTACTTATAAGGGAATGCCCTTTATTAACGATGAGTTTTCTGCTACCCGTGCCACATGGTTTTGGATTGTAGCACGATTAATAGAAAGTATTGGCGTTGCTCTGTTTGTCTTTAGACCAAACCAAATGCTATTTATTAAACGTGGTTGGGGTCTCTGTGTAACCGTCCTAATTGTGAGTATTTGTACAACGATTATTCTTACAATACCAGAACAACTTCCGGTCCTACTTAATGAACAAGGGGTTACAGGTCTTAAGGTTTCGCTTGAGTATGTAATAAGTACAACTATTTTTATTACATTTATTATTTTATTAACAAGATATATAAAAGAGTCACAACCAACTATCGATTTGCTCCGCATGATTTTTGCCTTATTTATCATGATGGTGGGGGAGCTCTTTTTTACCCTTTATACGCATGTGTACGCGATTGAAAATTTATTAGGGCATTGTTTCAAATTTATTGCATACATTTATATTTATCGTGCGATCTATTTCCCTGAGATTCAGCAGATTTTAACTGACAAAGAAAATGCGGAAAAGCAACAAATGGATGCAGAGCTGAAGTTATATGAGGCTGAAAAAAACTTATCCAGACAAGTGTTTGAAGCACATGAAGAGGAAAGAAAGCGTGTATCTAGAGAGTTACATGATAGTCTCGGTCAATCCCTATTTAGTATTTTAGTTACTTTAAATACTGTAAATAAAGATCAATCCGTAGAAAAGAATGAAGAAAGCGTTCAAACTATAAAGATGATGACACAAGAGGCAATGAAGGAAGTAAAAGAAATTGCACGTTCATTAAGGCCAAGTGCATTAGATGATTTAGGGTTTATTCCAGCTATGAGGTCCTATCTTGAAACATACAAACAGATTCATAATATCTCAATTCAATTTGAAATAAAAAGGGGAGTTGGGAGGTTAAAGCAAGAAATTGAAACAGCTCTTTATCGAATTTGCCAAGAAGCACTAAATAATACAGCAAAATACGCGAAAGCAAGCGAAGTCTATGTATCTCTTAATATGGGTGAGGATTCAGTAAATTTGACAATTAAAGATAATGGCATCGGATTTTGCGTAGAGGATTATTTAAAAAACGCACAGCGAAAAGGTATTGGTTTATATAGTATAAAGGAGCGAGCAGAAGGGGTAGGTGGTTCTGCGCAGTTTCATTCTAAAGCAAATGAGGGAACGACGATCGAAATTTTTGTCCCGAGAAATGTGGATGAAAAAGTTGAACCTTTAACTTGCTGAAGCAAGTTAAAGCCCCCGGCGGATGTCACAGATTTTTAGAGGAGTTAATTTAGGGTGTTAGCCTAAGTCCGTCGCATCCATGCGACAACGGCTAACTAACCTGCATCGTGCAGGGCCTAAGCTCGGAAAAAATCTGGACAAGGGTTAGCCTAGGCGTAATTGATTATTATCGTAAGACATTACTCTTTTGTAGAAGACATCGTTCTAAGTCTTCTACAAAGGAGTTTTTATTTTTATTGGATAGGCAGTAACGCAGCTCTTTAGGAACGCGTCGATTTTTTGTTAGTGTTATCTAATTGTTTGTAGAACTAGATTAAATGTACTTTCATTTTTCTCTAGAATCTCAACGTCTTCTATGCTGTCGACTAATTCTTTAAATAGTTGATAGTTAGAAGAGTGGTTTAGTCGTTCTACTAAAGCCTCTCCTACAAATGTGATAACGATTCGACCATCCTTTTCATTAATAGTGACACTTAATGAGACAACAGTATTAAGGTTGTCAATAATTTGAATCAAATGTTGGATGAATCGAAATATATGAATCTCTACTTTATGGGGCTGCCTTTTTAGCGTTCCTTTAAAGTCAATGTCAATTGTTATGTTCTTACCATCTTTAAATAGTTCATAGTAAGATTTAATAGCCCCGTAAGGTCCCAAATCCTGCATACATAAGGGATATACACTAATAGAAGCTTTTTTTAAATAGTTTAATTGTTTTTCAATTTCTTTTTTTAGTGAAGCTAAATAATTTTTTGCAGAGTCTGATTGGGCTTCCTGGTCTAACGTACGGATTCCTAATAAAGAGCTATATAAAATTTGTTCAAGTGGATCCAAAGTTTCTTGAGCCAATTGATACTTTTTATTTTCATGGAAATCCCAAATTCGATTAATCATCTCATTTTTTTGATTGAACAACTGTAAGAGTTCTTCATAGTCATCTAAAATCTTAATTGTTAATTCAGATTCATTAGCGCTGATTTTGGATCGATAATCTTGAATTAGTGGTTGAATGTCACCAATACGGTTCATCACTATGTACACTCACACCCGTCATGTTATTTTCATTTCACGTTCACATTATCTCGCTATTATATGGCGATTATCAATAGGGGTTTTCCCTATATTTTCGGAAAACTCTTCTAATTTGAACTATTTTGTAAAAACCCTAGTGAGATTCCATGTTTTATTAGTTAATGGAAGAAAGCCTATTCGAGAAATTAAAGCAAAATCTAAATAAAGTAATCGAACATGCAAAGTCGGCAACTACGGAATTGGTGATTTGAAAACTTGAGCAGAAAAAACAACTAAAAAAATATTTTTTTTTTTTAGTTAATTATGGATTTTATAGTGAATGGGTCAAGTTGCAATTGGAATACTTTAAATATTGAATTTGCCAATGGGATAACTAAATATATGATCGAAAAGTATGATATTTTCTGCAAAATTGCACTTATTATTTATATTGACATGGTTAGAGGCAGAATTATATATTAATAAAAACGTAATTATCGCAATTTTCGTTAAATTGTTTATCCTAACTTGTACCTACAACGTGTTAATGTGTGGTTGTGATGTTACTGGTGTGATGAGCGGTTACAAATTTGTAACCGTTTTCTTAAAGAGATATAGATGTGTATAAAAAGGGGGAGAAATAATGAAGAAAGTACGTATTGGAGTAATAGGAGCTGGACTAAGAGGTGGGTTAGCCCTATATTGGCATAAGCCTGATGGGGAATCAGAGATTGTTGCTTTGGCAGATATTTCTCAAGAGCGCTTAGATAAATTTCAGGAAAAATTCGAAACTCCTTTATTTTTAACGAAAGATTATCAGGAATTATTAAAGAGAGACGATATTGATGCTATTGCTGTTCTATCGCCAGACTACCTACACGAAGAACATATAATTGCTTGTTTAAAAGCAGGGAAGCATGTATATGCTGAAAAGCCTTTAGCTATTACAGTAGAGGGCTGCGATAGAATTCTAGATGCTTGGAAGAGTTCAGGTAAGCACTTAATGGTCGGTTTCAACATGCGCTATATGAGCATGTATCAAACGATGAAAGGTTTAATCGATTCAGGTGCTATTGGGGATTTAAAAGCTATTTGGGTACGTCACTTCGTTGGGTTTGGCGGATATTTCTACTATCATGACTGGCATGGTAACTCAAAAAATACGACATCTCTTTTACTACAAAAGGGGTCACATGATTTAGATGTTATTCACTGGATTTCTGGTAAGTATGCGACAAAGGTTTCTGCGTTTGGGAGCTTAGATTATTACGGTGGCGATAAACCAAATACGTTAACATGTCCTACATGTGACCAAAAGAATACATGTCCAGAATATGTTCCTCATACGTTTACAGAATGTGCGTTCCGTGAAGAGATTGATGTTGAAGACAACAACATGCTTATTATGGAACTAGAGGGCGGTATTAAAGCTTCGTATTTACAATGTCACTTCACGCCAGATTATTCGAGAAACTATACATTTATCGGTACAAAAGGTCGTATCGAAAATGATGATGTTAACAATAAAATCTACTTAAAAACACGTAAATCAAACTCTTGGGAAGAGCTAAGCGATGTTGTCTATGAAATGAAACCAGAAGAAGGTAGTCATGGCGGGGCAGATCCTAAAATTGCGCAAGACTTTGTGGAGCTCATTCTTTACAATAAAGAGCCATTAACTACTCCATTTGCAGGTCGTATGAGTGTTGCGGTTGGTTGTGCTGCAGCAGATTCACTCCGTAGTGGAGGGAAAGTTGTTGAAATTTCTCAAGAGTCTACTATTCTTTCACATAAATAAATAGGAGGTGTAAGTATGACGCTTGCGAATAAACCAACTTTGGAAGAAAGCTCTGCAAAAGAAACAAAAATCTCCAATAAAAAGCAAAGAGAAAAGAAAAATCACTGGGCAGAGTGGAAAAAATCGCTTAGGAAAAATTGGGAGCTCTACTTATTGTTAGTTCCTGTCATTCTTTATTTTGTAGTGTTTCATTACTATCCACTTTACGGTTTACAAATCGCTTTCAAAGATTTCATCGCAACAAAGGGAATTGCTGATAGTCCATGGGTAGGTTTTAAGCACTTTGAACGTTTCTTTGATAGTTATTATTTTTGGAGACTAATAAAAAATACGGTTGGCATCGGAGTATTTACATTACTAGTAGCATTCCCTGTGCCAATTATTATTGCTTTATTATTAAACGAGGTAAAAAGTTTACGTTATAAAAAGTTTGTACAGACGGTGATCTATGCACCGCACTTTTTATCAACAGTAGTAGTTGTAGGTATGTTGCTATTGTTCTTAAAACCAGATGGAATGATTAACCAAGTAATCATGTTGTTTGGTGGTAACCCGATTGACTTTATTACAGAACCTGCATGGTTTAAATCGATTTATGTATTATCAGACGTATGGCAAACAATGGGCTGGAGTTCGATTATTTACATAGCCGCATTAGCAGCAGTTGATCCAGCACAGCATGAAGCGGCTATGATTGATGGTGCTTCTAAATTCAAGCGTATTATTCATATCAATATTCCTGCGATTATGCCAACGATTGTCATATTATTTATTTTGAATATGGGTTCAGTTATGGCAGTAGGCTTTGAAAAGGTATTTTTAATGCAAAATGACTTGAACATTTCGACATCAGATGTTATTTCAACATTTGTTTATCGCAGTGGGATTTTAGAAGCACAGTACAGCTTTTCAGCAGCAGTAGGTTTATTCAACTCAATCATAAACTTTGTCCTTCTCATTATGGTGAATAAGATAGCTAAAAAAGTTAGTGACACAAGTTTATGGTAAAGGGGTGGTAAATGTGAAAGAAACAAGAGGCGATCGAGCGTTTACGGTATTTAATTACATTTTCTTAGCAATTGTTGCGCTTGTAGTGCTTTATCCGTTGATATTTGTACTAAGTGCATCACTTAGTAATCCAGAGTATGTTCTTTCAGGTGATATGTGGCTATGGCCAAAAGAATTTACTGTAGAGGCATATGAAAAAGTATTTCAAAATAAAGACATTATAAACGGTTTTATTAATACCTTAAAATACACATTTTTCGGTACGCTATTGAACATTGTTATGACCATTTGTGCAGCCTATCCTCTATCAAGAAGAGAGTTAAAAGGAAAAGGCGTTATTATGGCATTTATGGTATTCACGATGTTTTTCAGTGGAGGGTTAATCCCAACCTATTTACTTATTCGTGATTTAGGGATGATTAATACGTTCTGGGTAATGATTATTCCAAATGCGGTTGCCGTATGGAACATTATTATTATGCGTACATTCTTCCAATCTATCCCACATGAACTAGAGGAATCTGCAACGATCGATGGTGCTGGTCATTTCCGAATTTTGTGGAGTGTCGTATTACCTCTATCAATGCCAGTTATGGCTGTAATGGTTCTATTTTATGCAGTAGGACATTGGAACTCGTATTTCCAAGCATTAATTTACTTGCAAGACCAAAGCAAATTTCCACTCCAACTTATACTGAGACAAATCTTAATTCAAGGGCAAGTAGACGATATGATCAAATCGACTTCAGAAAGCTTACTTTCTCAAAAACTTAGCATTGAAGGTTTGAAATATGCTGTTTTAATTGTAGCCAACCTCCCAATGCTTATGCTTTATCCGTTCTTACAAAAATATTTTGTAAAAGGTGTCATGATTGGTTCACTAAAAGGTTAAAGAATAGGAGAGATTATAATGACAGTAAAAAAGAGACGAGTATATGGTGCAGTAGCAAGTATGATGTTAGCGGCAAGCCTATTAGGAGCATGCTCGGATAAAGAAAGTGGTAGTGAATATGAGCCTAGTGCCAATGCTGATAAGGTCAATGAAACAGGCATGCCAATCGTGAATGAAAAGATTGAAGTGGATGCCTTTGCAGCAAAATTTTTCTCATCACAAGATTGGGATAATTTAATGTTATGGCAAGAATTTGAGAAAATGTCTAACATTCATATGAATTGGACAACTGTACAAACAGATGCATTGGCAGAGAAAAGGAACTTGTTGTTAGCTGCAGGAGATTATCCAGAGGTTTTCTTTGCATCTGCATTTTCAAAAACAGATTTAATTAAATACGGTCAACAAGGCGTGTTTTTAGCACTAGATGATTATATTGATAAATATGCACCAAATTTCCAAGCAATCTTAGAAAAATATCCGAGTGTTAAACAAGGTATCAAAATGGCGGACGGCAAAATATATGGCTTCCCAGCAATTTTTGACCCAGGATTTGATTCTCTACATTTAGGAATGCCTTGGATTAACCAAACATGGCTTGATAAATTGGGCTTAAAATCTCCTGAAACGACGGACGAATTATATGAAGTGTTGAAAGCATTTAAAGAACAAGACCCGAATGGGAACGGCATACAGGACGAGCAAGGTTGGGGAACAGGCTATGGTATTAAATACCTAATGGATTCCCTAAAAGGTTCTTTCGGATTAAATAAGCAAGGGACAATGAATCCGAATTTAGACTTTAAAGAAGGAACAGAAGAGTTCCGTTTCGTGCCAACAACAGATGAATACAAGCAAATGCTTCAATATGTAAATAAGCTTTATACTGAAGGGTTAATTAACAAGGATGTGTTTACCGTAGAAATACACACCTTTGCTGCTGAAGCTACTAAAGGGAATTTCGGTATGCTAAGCGATATAGATCCGAAAGAGGTCTTTAAATTAGACGATTATGTAGGGGCACAAGTGTTAGAAGGACCGAATGGTGATCGTCAATATACTGCGGTGTCAAATGGTCTTGGTAACTTAGGGATGTTCGTTCTTACAGATAAAGCGGAAAATCCTGAAGCAATGGTACGCTGGATTGACCACTTATATGGGGACGAAGGAAATAAAATGTTCTTTATGGGCTTTGAAGGCGTAACGTATGAAGAAGATGCGGAAGGAAACGTCAAATATTTAGATACGATTACGAACAATCCAGAGGGTAAAACAATGGACCAAGCGATCAGTGAATATTTAACATGGCCAGGTGGTTATTATCCAGGTATCGTTACACAGAAATTCTTCCAAGGTGCAGAATCAAAAGAAAATTCTGTGAAGAATGCAGCGCAAGTAAAACCATACGCACTAAAACAAGAAGATATTATTCCAGGTCTAAACTATACTGTTGAGGAAAATGATAAGGTGTCGGCAATTTTAACAGATATCAATACGTATATCGACGAAAGTATAGCGGGCTTCATTACAGGAAAAACAAGTTTCGATAAGTGGGATGACTACAAGAAAACACTCGAAAAAATGGGCTTAGAAGACTATATGGAAATTGCTCAAGGTGCATATGACCGTACAAAAGAATAATGCAATACCACTCTATCAGTAAATCAATGGATGGTTGATCACCAAAAGTGGGGACCTCCCAATGAAGCAAGTTATATTAATACGGAATGTGAATGAGACATGCACGACTCTATAGGTCGTGCATGTAATTTCAATTGTAAGGAGGCAAAGTACATGACATTTGAAGGGTGGAAAGGGAAGTTATACTCGATTGTTGAATTGATTACTTTACTGGCTGTATTGCAGCTAATGTGGATTGGTTTAACATTACTTGGACTTGTACTATTTGGAGTAACACCGGCGTCAGTTGCGATGTTTACTACTTTACGTAAAAGATTGCAAGGAGAAGACCGTTTAAAACAACTTGTAAAAACATACTGGGATACATATAAAGTTGAGTTTATTCCATCAAATAAAATTGGAATTATAATAATTGCTGTTGGTTACTTTTTAACGATTAACTTTCAAATCATTTCAACATTCCAGGGTATGATGGGTTTAATTTCTCTTACAATATTTATAACGATTAGTATTATATATGGCGTAATGGTGCTAAACATATTCCAAATTTACGCTCACTATGAGTTACCTTACTTCCGTTACTTTGCCGTGTCGATTTTATTTAGTATTGCATATCCACTCCAAATGATTGGATCAATAGTGGGGCTTACGATCCTCTATCTTATTTTTACTTGGATACCTGGCTTATTGCCGTTTTTCGGTATAAGTGTAACAGCTTTATTTTTAACTTGGATGTCGTCTAATATTTTCAAAAAGAAGGCAGAGGCAGAAAGTCGATTAGAAGTTACAACACAAACACATTGAACCGATGAAGAGGTGACAAGATGAATAAGACAACATATATCATTCATGCAAATATTGTAATGGAAGATCGAATTATAACAAATGGTTTTTTACAAATTACAGATAAAAAGATTACAATAATTGATTTCATGGACAATTTCCCATTGCTAGCAGGGTCTGAAGAAATTATTGATTGTCAGCAGCAAGGGTATATTATTCCAGGGATGATTGATATCCATGTCCATGGTGCAGTTGGATATGATTTTATGGATGGCGACATAGAAAGTTATGAAAAAATCGCTAAATACTTGGCAAGTGAAGGTGTAACAGCATTTTTAGCGACGACGATGTCTTGTCCAATGGTAGAAATAGAAGCAGCTATCGACGCATTAGCTTTATATAAAAAGGAGCAGCCCGAAGCTGTGTCTGAAATGATCGGTATCCATCTTGAAGGTCCGTTTATTAACCGTTCAAAAAAAGGTGCACAGCCAGAGGGAGCGATACTAAAGCCGGATGCTACTCAATTTAATTATTTATACGAAAAGTCCAATCGAGACATTAAACTTGTCACTTTTGCACCCGAAGAAGATATCAACTTTGAATTTCTTCAGACTTTAACGGATAAAAATGTCATTGCTTCGATTGGACATTCTGATGCTGATTATGACATGACGAATCGTGCCATAAAGGCTGGTGTCACACATGCTACTCATTTGTTCAATGGAATGAGAGGAATCCATCACCGTGATCCAGGTGTGGTAGGTGCAGTTCTGTTAGATGAAGAAGTTTATGTGGAAATTATTCCAGATAATATCCATTTCCACAAAGATTTATTAATAATGGTTCACAAATTAAAAGGATTGACGCGAATGCTTGTCATTACAGATGGTATGCGTGCAAAAGGAATGCCAGATGGGATTTATACATTAGGTGGAGAAGAAGTAGAAGTATTCGACAACCACTGTATACAACGGAAAACAGGCTCTTTAGCGGGGAGTGTTTTAAATATGAATGAAGCCAGGAAAAATGTAGAGGAATGGTTACATCTATCCATGATAGAACAAACACATCTCGTTTCTTTAAATCAAGCAACTCATTTAGGGATAGCTGACCAAAAAGGCTCACTTGCTGTAGGGAAAGATGCAGAAATTGTTTGGCTGAATGCCGATGGAGAAATTGAAAAAACCTTCTGCTCAGGTAATATCGCTTTTGAAAAAGTGTAGGAATGGACCCATCAATAGGAAGCAATAGTAATCAATTACGAATCAATGTTTTAGAAGTGAGGAATTTCGTACCGAAGAAAGGAAAAGGGTATAATGGTTAAAATACCCTAAAAAAGGATGATTAAAAGATGAAACCATTAGATCAAGCTAGTGTAATACCATTGTATCATCAGTTGAAACAAAGGTTATCTACTAAAATTCAATCGGGTGAGTGGAAGCCAGAGGATAAAATTGACTCTGAAAATCAACTGATGGAAATATTCCATGTTAGCCGTAATACAGTAAAAAAAGCAATTGAGGACTTAGTACAAGAGGGGAAATTATACAGAATTCAAGGAAAAGGCACGTTCGTTTCTAAACCAAGATTCGAACAATCACTCAGTGGCTTTTATAGTTTTAGCCGAGTGTTACAGGAAAAGGGGTTAAACCCACGAGATGAAGTACTCGTCATTCAGGAACTATATCCGTCGACTAAAGTAAAAAATGCCCTTGAATTACAGGAAGATGAGCAGGTCATTGAAATAAAACGACTGCGCTTTGCAGATAATGAACCAATTGTATTGGAATCTTCTTTTTTACCGAAAAGTATTATTAATGATAGTGAATTATTACAAGAGGTTAGTTCCTCCTCTTTGTATAGCTTATTAGCACAACGATTTAACATTAGTGTTGTGAGAGCAAAGGAAGCATTTGAGCCAGTCCTTATTAAGGAAGAAGAGGCTCGTTTCCTGAAAACAGAAACAGGCAAACCAGCTTTATTATTAGAACGTACCGCATTTGATACATTAGGAAAACCAGTGGAATTTTGCATTTCGATCGTGAGAGGCGACCGTTGTAGATTCTATACTGAACTAAATTGAATTCATTGAGATGTCCTGTAAATTTTTTTAACTTTAGTTATACCAACAACCCAAACTTGGAGGAAGCTTATTATGCCATTAGTAACGACGAAAGAAATGTTAGCGGATGCTTACCAAAATAATTATGCCATTGGTGCTTTTGGAGCGCATAATTTAGAAATTATTAAAGCGATTATTGCAGGAGCAGAAAAAGAAGGGGCACCAGTTATTTTACAAACGACCTCTAGTACGTATCAATATGTTGGAATGCCGTATATGATAGCACTTGCCAAGGCGGCAGCTGAACAAGCAAAAGTACCAGTAGCCTTACATTTGGATCATGGTGAATCATTAAAAGTCGTTATGGAATGTTTACGAGCAGGTTATACGTCTGTGATGATTGACGGTTCAAAATTACCTTTTGAAGAAAATATAAACCTTGTTAAAAAGGTAGTAGAGGTTGCGAGTGCAATAAATGTACCTGTAGAAGCAGAGCTAGGAACAATTGGTGGTGTAGAAGATGACCTAGTTGTTGATGAAAAAAATGCCTTCTTCACAGACCCGCATTTAGCTGAACGTTTTGTTAAGGAAACAGGAATCCAATCATTTGCCCCGGCATTTGGTACAGCACATGGGAAATATAAACAAGAACCGAAACTTCAATTTGAATTATTAGAACAAATTCATCGTGTGACAAATGTTCCATTAGTAATGCACGGAGCTTCTGGTGTATCAGAAGAGAGTGTACGTAAGTCTTTGAATTATGGAATTGCAAAGGTCAATTTCTCAACAGAACTAAAAGATTTATTTGCTGAACAACTAAGAGCATTCTTCATAGAAAATCCAAATGAGAACGATCCAAGAAAGTATTTCCTTCCAGCACGTGAAGCAATTATTAAGTTAGTAGAACAAAAGATTGTGATGTTACAAAAATGATAACAACTGTTACATTAAATGCTGCGATTGACCAAGTTTATGAAATGAATTCTTTCGTAATGGGTCAAACAAATCGTGTAATGCAGAAATTTCAACAAGGTGGCGGAAAAGGGATAAATGTTGCACGTGTTATTAAAGCACTTGATGGAGATGTATTAATCGGTGGATTTATTGGTGGATTAAATGGAGAAAAAATTAAAGTATCTCTTCAAGAACAGAGACTGCCAACAAGTTTTATACAAATAGAAGGCGAAAGTCGGATTTGTCTAACTGTGACAGACTACCAAACAAAGGAAATGACTGAACTTTTAGAAGAGGGTCCGACAATACAGCCGCATGAATGGAAAGAAATGTTGCGATGGGTTGAAGTTCAAGCGGAAAGTTCGGAATATTTAGTACTTTCTGGCAGCCTACCGAAAGGGCTACCATCAAATGCGTATGCAACGATTATTCATCACTTAAAACAAAAAGGTGTTCGTGTCGCCCTTGATACGAGTGGAGAGGCATTAAAGCAAGGTATTGAAGCAATTCCATTTGCCATTAAGCCGAATGAAGACGAAATTAGTCAATTGATTGGAAAGCCAGTAGAGAAGCAAGAAGATCTTATTCAAGCTGGTGAAAAGCTACGAGATTTAGGGATTGAGCATGTATGTTTTTCATTAGGGGAAAAAGGTGCTTTATTTATTAATTCTACGGGTATTTATCAAGTAAATGCCCCAAAAATAAATGTAGTAAATACAGTTGGTAGCGGTGATGCTTTTTTAGCGGGATTAATCTTTAAACTATCTCAAGGCGCCAGCGATGAAGAAGCGTACAGATGGGCGGTTGCTTGTGGTTCCGTGAATGCTGGAGAGAAAGAAATTGCGAAAGTACAAAAGGAATCAGTTGAACGCTTACTAAAAGAGCTACAAGTTACAAATATTAAAGAGAAATAGGAGCATGATTATGTACACATATAATGAGATTATGACTCAAGCAGAAAAGTTAGAAAAAACGAGAGAGATTGTTCAAGCGCAGACATTTAATGATATAGAAGTTGACATTACACTGTTTACAGGATGCGGAACATCATTTTATTTAGCAATTGCAGCGGCACGTTATTATCAATCTGCAACTGGGAAAATTGCTGTGGCAGTACCTGCATCTGAATTGTTTTTACACAAAGATACACATATTTTACCTAATAAAAAATATAATCTAATCGGTATTTCACGCTCAGGAACAACTTCAGAAATTATTATGGCGTTAGAGCATTTGAAGGGTGATAAAAATATACGATCAATGGCTGTAACATGTAACGGGAATACACCAATGGCTAATGCAGCAGATGAAGTGATCGCACTAGATCATATTTCAGAAAAAAGTGTTGTCATGACTCAATCATTTTCGAATATGCTCTATGCCCTACAATTGTATGCAGCAAAGAAAAGCGAGCGGTCAGATTTAATGGACCAATTAGAAAAAATTCCAGCACTTGTAAAAGTAGCTTTAGAAAATGGAGAGCCATTAAAGCAAGTAACAGAGGACAAAAACAAAACACGTTTTATCTTTTTAGGGTCAGGAGCATATAATGGCCTGGCTAAAGAAGCAACATTAAAGCTTAAGGAAATGACGCAAACGGAATGTGAAAGTTATTCTAATTTAGAATTCCGACATGGTCCAATTTCTATTGTAGATAATGAAACTGTGATTATCTTATTTACTCAAAAGGAAACACAAAACTTCGATCAAGCATTAATTAAAGATATTCAAAAGCTTGGTGGAATTGTTGTTGTAATCGGTGTTGCATCTGAGCAATTAGAAGCAGATGTAATTATTAAGCTTTCGGATAATTTGGATGACTTAAATCGCCTAGTGGAGGTAGTACCATATTTCCAACTACTAGCATACCAACGTGCGATCTTTAAAGGTTTTGATCCTGATAAACCACGTAACTTAACACAGGTTGTAAACCTATCTTAAAATAGGCGGTGAACGGATGAGTTATACATTAGTAGCAGATGTTGGTGGAACAAAATTAGCAACAGCTATTTTTAATAAAGAGCAACAATTAATGTCTAAACTAGAGGTTCCTAGTGATACTTCCAGTCGAGAGGCGTTATATCAAAGTTTAGTGAAAAGTTTTGAACAACTTTGTACAGAAAAGGCTATTTCATTTGATGAAATTTCCAAAGTAAGTATCGGTTTACCGGGTATTGTAGATATCGAAAAAGGCATAGCCGTTTACCAAAATAACATCCCTTGGGCTAACTTTCCTATTTGTGATTGTTTAGCAGAGGTGTTTCATAAAGCCGAAGTTAAAATGGATAACGATGTATACATGGCTACCTGGGGAGAGTATTGTGCTAGGTCATTTTCTAAGGAAACTATGGTTTATGTAACATTGAGTACAGGTATTTCTTGCTGTACGATCGTAAATGGTGAGTTTCTTAGAGGAACTGGATTAGCTGGCGAAATAGGTTTTCATATTTTAGATAGTGAAGGGCGTACTTTAGAACAAACGGTAGCTGGGCCGACAATTGAGAAAGTAGGAAGGGATTTACTGGGGAATCCTGAAATTACACTGAAAGAAATGATGGAACTTTACTATCAAGGTAATGCGATAGTTGGGACAATTTTAGAGCCATTAATTCAAGCAATGGTAAAACAATTGCACCAAATGATTCTATTGCTCGACCCACATTGTATCGTTTTGGGGGGCGGTTTTTTCAATCATCACCCTAAAGTGATAGAACAACTAAAATTACTATTACAACAAAGTTTTGCTGAAACACCTTTTGCAGAGAAGGAACAAATTATTGAAAGTAGTCTTAATAAAGGGGAAGCAGGACTTTTTGGTGCAGCAGCAAAATAATACTGTAATGCATCAGTTGTATGAACAATTATAAGAATTAATTACGATATTAAAATAGAGGAAGGGCTTTACATGGCAAAGACTGTGTAGAGCTCTTCTTTTGTAAGCACTCATGATTCCAATATTTGCACCTACTGAAACAGTGGCAAAACCAACAATGGCATCAAGATTCAAAAGAAAAAACTTAGTGCAATGGCTGACACTAAGTTTAGGGAGTACTTGCTATTGATGTTTCTTATGTTGCTTCATACGTTTGACTAAAAATCCACCTTTGAATGACTTTGGCTCATAGGAAATAATAAAGGCACTCGGTTCATGGTGTTCGACAAGCATAAATAATTCTTTCTCACGGTTACGTTTCGTTAAGATTTCGTATTTAAAACGTTGACTGTCGCGTCCTTCGCCAATATAAGTTGTGACTGCAAAACCTTCTTCGCGAATTACCTTGATCAATTGCTCATTACGACTTTGCGTATTAATCGTTACGTAAATATAGCCAATCGCAAGCTTTTGCTCGATGCGCGTTCCGATAATAATTCCAAGACCAAACCCGACTGCATAAACGACCATTGCGAGAAATCCTTGATCCCCACTGAATACGAGCGAAAGACCAAACACATAAATTAGCATTTCTACAATTCCAATGAGTGCTGCGAGCATCGTAATATTCTTAACAAGGAATATCGTACGAAGCGTAAATAACGGGACATATATAAGTTGAAGTAGTAATATGAGTAAAATTTCTTTCAATAGAATCGAATCCTTTTCTAGAGAGTATGCACACAAGGGTGAAATTTTTGCATTGGGTGCATTATTTTATTTATATAGTCTTTATACCCCAATTTCCCGCATTTTAACGATTATTTTTTCAACTCTCTCATCAATATTAGTTCCATCAAACTTCGGTAGCTTCATTTCATTCACAATTTTTCCATCCCGCATAAATAGAACTCGCTCTGTTCGCGCTGCAACCTTTGCATCGTGAGTCACGAGCATGATGGTCGTACCTTCTGCGTTGATTTCAGAAAATAGGTCCATTATCTCCTCGGCAGATTTAGAATTAAGCGCACCGGTAGGCTCATCACCGAAAATGATTTTTGGATTATTCATTAGTGCTCGGCAAATACCTGCACGTTGAAGTTGACCTCCTGAAACCTGTGTAATATCACGTGCTTCAAGCTCAGAAATACCGACTTTTTTCATAAGCACACGTGCCTTCTTTATAATTTTTTCGGCATTTTTTCGATCGCCATGGATTGCTGGAAGAATAATGTTATCTAGAATATTCAGGTTCTTGAGTAATGTAGGATGTTGAAAAACAAAGCCCATTTTTAATCGACGTATATCAGAAAGTTTTTCCTCGTTTATCTCAGATAAATCTTTGTTGTCAAAAATGACTTTTCCACTATTAACGAAATCTGTTCCGCTTAGTGCAAACATTAATGTGGATTTTCCTGATCCTGATGGACCCATTATCGCGACAAACTCGCTTTTATTTATTTCAACGGATACTTCGTCTAAAACATTCCGTATTTCATTGCCCTCACCAAAGGATTTTACTATATGTTCAGCGCTCACAATTGTATTCATATACTTACCCCTTTATATTTTCAGAAATTTTTATTCGTCCAGCGTCAGAAGTACCAAGGACTGTCGCGATAAGTACTATGCACATCATTAGCAGTGGAACAAATAGGTATGCCTTCAGTAAATCAATTTCGAACGTAAACGAAGACGCTCCAAATGAGGAAATCACTAAACCTGCAAGTATCTCTCCGAGAGTGTTTGCTAGAAGTGTTCCTAGAATAATACCGACTAGTACAACTAATATCGATCTTGAAACATATTGCACTTTTATATCGGCGTTTTTGAAGCCTAATGATTTCATGACAGCAATCGAATATCGATCCTTTGCGACAAGAAGTTTCATAAATAGCAGAGTTACTAACACTGTTATATTTAGCGCAATGACTATTGCAGCTTTGGATGCGAGCTTTACTGAGCTAATTGTAGAACCAAATGTTTGCAGTACATATTCATCCACATTTGACACTTTAGCGAAGTTAAAACTATCCTTGTACTCCGAAACCTTTTTTGCTAGTAAAGTTGAATTTGAAATCTCAGCGCAGATAATGCTCCACACGATGTCTGCTGAATTGTCAGCAAATGTGGCCTTTGCAGTTTTCCCACCGTTCGTAATGTCCGAATAGATGCCGCTTACTACTAGCTCTTTGTTCTTACCAGCAATCATAAGTGTCATGACATCCCCAACTTTTTTGTTCAACTCATCTGCGTTCATCGTCGAAAGGGCAATTTCATTTTCTGATTTAGGCTCTCTACCGGTTGAATATTCAATAGGGAATGTTAAATGGTTACCAAGTTCAATTTTTATATTTTCTTCCGATCCATCTGCCATTTTCACTTTAAAAAGCTTTGTTGTATAAACAGCATAATTCTTAATGGTAGGATCATTACTTATCTTCTTAGAAATTGCATCAGCTTTTTCGGAAATATTGTTTGTTTGCTGAATGTCTATTCGCATATCGTAGTTACCAATCCCCATATATCCAATGAAACTCTTGGAGGAAATCGTGTTGTACAGATTTAGAGGAACAATGATAATAAATGATGCAATCACGAACACTGACAGCATCGTAGCATAAAGCCTTTTTCTTGCAAGAACATCCTTAATACCTAAAAAAACATTTGTGTTAAGGAACCTATTTTTGCTTAACATAAAACGCTTTGTACCCACACTTTTTTCTTGTGAAAAGCCAAAGCGAATGGCCTCCGCGACGGATATTTTTCGAAATCGTTTTAGTACACCTTTTACATAGGCGATAATTAAAAAGAATACAAGTGAAATACCGAGCAGCCCTAAAGCTGTGGCAATAGAGGAGTTTTCACTTTCCCCCATATAGAGGCGTATATTTTCAAGAAGCATGCCTTTAAAGAAGAGAGATAGTAAAAAGCCGAGGACACTCCCTACTAAGGCGATTACTACGTACTTAGTAAGATAAATCTTTTGGATATCCGAGACACGCAATCCAATAGCCTTCATAACGCCAATTTCGTGGTAGTCGTCTTCGATCTTTGCTAAAAGTGTAAAGCGTATACACATAAATGAGATGCTAACGACTAGCGTACTGATAAGAAGTATGACGGCAATCATCATGCCATCTGATAGTGCGTTCATTATTTTAAAGAGTTTATAAGTAACGGTTGGTCCATTTGCTTCTAGCCCTGCAGAGGCATAAGCCGTTTCAAATGCACTCAGCTTTGATAAATCCTTCAATCTGAATTCAATTAAATACTCTAGACTACCAACATTTTTTAATTTCTCGTAATCTCGTTCACTAACAAGAAATCTTTTTGAGGCAGATAGGGTGGAATTCATCTGTGAATCACGAAGAAATCCAGCAACGGTCAATTCCTTTCCGCCTATGATTGCCTTGTCACCAATCTTCGTTGTTTCGTCCCGCATGTAATTGATTGGCACATACAGCTCGCCATCAGCTACATGTATGACGTTTCCATCAAGGTCAAGTACATAATCAAACTTTTTATTTTGAGTACTGAAGCCATTATCCTGAACATTCCCTGCAAGTGAACGATCCCCTAAAATTATCTGAGCCCCATCAATGTTAAGAAATTCAGCTATTTGAAATTCGTCAACATTGTGATGTTGCTCTGCGAAAGTAATAAGCCTCGAAGTATCAATTTCTCCTGAATGCATCTGCATAAAATGAGGTGTTTTCGCTTTAGTCATTAGGGTATCAAGCGCACCTGATAAATTGACCATAAGTATCGCAGCGAGAGAAACAAGCATAGCTGCCGAAGCAACAAATAACACAGTTGTCAGCGTAATTAATTTACTCTTTAACATGTCATTACGGATTATTTTGAAATACATAAATCACCTCCTTTTATATATACAGGAGGAAATTTCCAAAAGTTTCATTTTTTTAAACTAATAGCGCAACAGGGTACACAAATATTTTTTTAGTGCAATTCAAGGGGACTTTTAGATTTTCTAAATGGGGATTAACATTTTTTTACGGAGGTAAGATGTAAGCCAATATTTGTTTTATGATTTTTTCTTGCTAAATATATTCATTTTAACAAATAAACTCTCATACAGTGGTCTTGTGAGAGTTCTCACTTGTAAGGACCTTCGCTATTTTGCAACACTCAATAAACTTGAAGGAGGTTTCTCGTGAATTTACAAGAATATTACCGAGCATCCGTACAAGAGGTAATGAAAAAGTTAGACGTAACGCAACATGGATTAACAGATTACGAAGTTCGTTATCGACATAAAAAGTATGGTTATAACGAACTGAAAGAAGGTAAACCGAAAAATGTTATTCAAGTTTTATTGGAGCAATTTCAAGATTTTTTAGTCATCATTTTAATTGCTGCTGCAATTATTTCTATATTTCTTGGAGATGTGGGAAGTTCTCTAGTCATTATAGTAGTGATTGTTTTAAATGCAATTTTGGGAACGGTTCAGCATGTAAAAGCCGAAAAGTCGTTAAACAGTTTAAAAGCAATGTCGGCACCCGTCTCAAAAGTAAAGCGTGGTGGAGAAGTTATTGAAGTACCATCAAGAGATGTTATCGTTGGGGACCTGCTCATTTTAGAAGCTGGGGATTTTATTAGTGCAGATGGTAGGGTGATTGAAAGTTATAGTCTGCAATTAAACGAAAGTTCATTAACAGGTGAATCATTAGCGATTGATAAAAACGCAAATATAATTCACGAAACAGATATTGCACTTGGAGATAAGAAGAATATGGTTTTCTCTGGTAGTTTTGTAACGAGTGGCAGAGGAAAAGCGATTGTTACTTCTATCGGAATGAGCACAGAGATTGGGAAAATTGCGAATTTACTCGAGAATGCACAAGAGAAAAAAACGCCATTACAAGTCAGTCTTGACCGTTTTGGAAAACGTCTTGCACTTGGCATTATCATAATTTGTCTCATTATATTTGGACTGGATCTTATTCGAGGTCGTGAGTTAGTTGATTCCTTTATGTTCGCTGTTTCATTAGCTGTTGCGGCGATTCCAGAAGCACTAAGTTCGATTGTGACAATTGTTCTTGCTGTGGGGACTCAAAATATGGCAAAAGAAAATGCCATTATTCGTAAATTACATGCAGTAGAAAGTTTAGGGAGTGTGTCAATAATCTGTTCAGATAAAACCGGGACACTTACACAAAATAAAATGACTGTTCAACAGGTGTATACAGGAGAGCAGATTTTTTCTTATGACCAGTTGCAACTGGTCAATCCGCAACATAAAAAATTGCTCGATTTGGCAATGCTCTGCAATGACTCCGTTATATTCGAGGATAAACAAATAGGTGATCCAACAGAATTAGCCCTTGTAAAATTAGGTCGCGAATATCACTTGAATGAGCAAGTGATACGTGGTCTCCATCACCGTGTTGGTGAAATACCTTTTGATTCCACTCGGAAATTAATGAGTACAGTTAATCGAATGGGGAGTCATTACGTGATGATTACAAAAGGAGCAGTGGATGTGCTTCTCCCACGTATTAGTCGAATCCATTCAAGTAATAGTTCAGTTATTACGAATCAACAATTAGAAAGAATTAATCAGGTAAATCAAACCTTTTCAAATGCTGGGTTAAGGGTAATTGCAATTACGTATAAAGATGTATTTTCTTCTAATATAAGTGAAAAAGATGAGCAAGATTTAACATTTGTCGGTTTAATAGCCATGATGGATCCTCCTCGTGAAGAATCTGCACAAGCAGTTGCTGATTGTATCAAGGCGGGCATCAAACCTGTCATGATTACAGGGGATCATAAAATTACTGCAGTAGCGATAGCAGAGCAACTTGGTATTTTAAAAGACCCTACTGAAGCAATTGAAGGGAAGGAAATTGAAAATCTCTCTGATAGAGAACTGATGGCTCAGGTAGAAAAGATCTCTGTTTATGCACGTGTCACACCGGAACATAAAATCCGCATTGTAAAGGCTTGGCAAGAAAAAGGACATGTTGTTGCGATGACGGGAGATGGTGTAAATGATGCACCAGCATTAAAACAAGCTGAAATTGGTGTAGCAATGGGCAAATCAGGAACAGAAGTGGCAAAAGATGCTTCAGCTATGATTTTAACCGATGATAATTTTTTAACCATCGTTAAATCCATCTCAAATGGTCGAAGTATTTACGCAAATATTAAAAATGCTATTAAATTTCTATTATCTGGGAACGCTGGAGCGATTATTGTGGTTTTATATGCAACACTTCTTGCGTTACCAGCTCCATTTCTACCTATTCATCTATTGTTTATAAATTTATTAACAGATAGTTTACCAGCGATTGCCATTGGTTTAGAGCCTCATAATAAAAAGCTCATGAAGGAACGGCCACGAAACATAAATGAGCCGCTGTTAAATAAAAAATTTGTTTCCCAAGTAGGATTTGAAGGGGCGATTATTGCAGCAGTCACTATCATAGCATTCCAAATTGGGCTATCGTCTGGTGATACAGGAGTAGCGACAACGATGGCATTTGCAACATTATGTTTATCAAGGCTCATACACGGATTTAATTGCCGCTCGGAAGAATCTATTTTTAAACTAGGAATCTTCTCCAATTTAGTTGTTTGGATTGCTTTTTTAATCGGATTTTCATTACTTAACTTCGTACTAATTACAGGATTTTTTGAAGTAGCAGATTTGAACAACTTTCAATACCTAATGATTTATGGGTTATCATTGATTCCGCTAATTATTATTCAGCTTGAGAAACTATTTTTTAGGGCTAGTTAGTTAATTATTTAAATAGGCATCGCTAAATTAAGCGAGCAGGTTCTTAACCTTACCTAAAGTCTTTCAAAAACTAAAGAATTATTGGCATTGCATATGTTAGGTGTGAATAATAGCGGGGGATGTGGAAGTTATTGAAACGGCACTTCTGTTAATCATTTTACTAAGAATCTTTTCAGGTAGTATAGATATAACGGCCGCTGCATTAATGTATAAATTCAATGATTTAGAAAAGGCCTTTTATATCAATACTTTACTTGCCTTAGTGGGCCCAGTTGTTTTAATTGTAACTACAGGAATAGCATTATTTGGTCTAGCTGAAAAAATTTCTTTGATAAGAATAATTAGTCTATTTTGTGGGATTTTTCTTATTCTTTTTAGTTTGAGAGCTGAGTGAGTATGCTAAACTTTTAATTTTTCATATATTTAGGAAATATAGCTCATTTAAGAAAGATTTTCATGCCTAGTGACATAATAGGCGGACCAGCTGCCCACCAGACAAACTTAAAAAGGCATTCCGTTTTAGCACGAATGCCTTTTTATTAGGTGTTAAAGTGGAAATTGACTCAATGTTTTGTTCTATTGGATATGGGCAATTATTTATTTTAGGGAAGTAAGGTGGTCTTCAAATGCATCGATAATATGAAGGAAATGGTCGGCTTCGCGGTATACATGGTCTGCGAGAAGTGCTGGAATATTACTTTTTATGCGACAAGCTTCAATTAATTCTCTCGCCGTTTTTTTGAAATCACGCAATGCCACAACAGAAACGCGATTTTGGTCAAGAAATTGGTCTAAAAGTGATGGGGTTTCAGATTGAGGACGCATATGATCTAAATCTTGCGCTTGGAATAGTAGTTGGTCGAAATCATTGCTAAATTCACGTGCTTGATCGACTAATTTTCGCTCAGAAGGATCCATTAAGTGACCGATGAATTTCGAATGATCGGCCATAATTTTTAGGAAGAACACATTTTCTTTAATAATGGCTTCGGGTAAAGGAATTAATTTGCCTTCGTTTAATTCTTTTAATCGTTTCGCAAAGTAATAGGCTTCCCGACTTGTATGATCGACTAATAACGGCATATTGTTACTAACGATTTTACAGCTTAAAATTAATCCGAGTACTTTTCGTTTATAAGCCCAAATATACGTGGTCGCTTGGTACACCTGCATGTTAAATTGCTTAATGACTTGGGGATCTGTTTGTTCGTTATATTGATACGCTTGCTCTTCAATTTGTTCAAATACAGGGATAAAATATTTGGCTTCATTTATGAGCTCTGTTTGATCAGCGGTGAACCCAAGACTTAAAAAGAAAGCATGTTCCTTCATTATTCGAGACCAAAATCGTATTTCCTCTAAGGATTGCGTCACAAATGTAGGAATTACTATCCCTCCTCAAATATTAGTAATCATTGCATAGTGTATTCGAAGGATTCTAGATTCATGCTCAAGTAAAAAAATGTTATAAAGAAGTGAATAGCGATACGGCAAAAGGATATGCAACACGGCTAGAGTATGTTCCTATCAAAAAATAGCCCTAACAAAATCGTCAAGGCTACTTTAAAACAAACATGCACTTAATCGGCTTTTCCTTTTCCTAAAAGCTTATTTGAAATCACAAGCCCGATTGCACCGATTAAAATAAATAAAATTGAACGGATAAGAATATCAAGTTCGGATAAATCGAAGAAAATCATTTTAATTATCCCAAAAAATAGTAGGATAATGCCGGTTAATTTTAGCTGTCGGTAGCTTCGTTTTGCTGCTAAAAAGAGCGCTAAACAAGCAATAATAAAAATCGAAACAGTATTAAAAATTACAGCTGTGCTCCAATTAATTAACTCATTAAAATTCATAAAGTGTGTAACATTAAAGAGCCAAATAATCGAAATAATCATTCCGACAAACGTGAATTGCTCTGTATAACGAACGGAGAGAGGTTCGTAATTTTTGTGAATTCTACCATTCCTCCATAAATCTGCAATAACAAACCAATAAATCGCAATATATAAAATGCGGGTGATGAGTGCGACTGTAATTGCACGTTCATCAATCCAAACTGTTGACATTAAAACGAGTGCTGCAAATCCGTAAATCCCCGTAGAAAAGACGGGAAGCAACCGACCAATTTTTGTACGATTTCCGATAAGAATCAGTGCAAGACCAATTGCAATCGCACTAAATAGGAAGTATGAAGTAAATTGAAGTGGCATATATGTCCAATCCATTTTCCAAATGTAAAGAAGGGCGACCACATATAAGAGACATGGGTAAACATCCTCTAAACCGATCAGCCATTTTTTGTCTTCAATCGGTGTATGCTCATAGTGGCGAAGTATCCGGTATAATACAAAGAGCATGATAGTGACGAGCACAAAAGTCAAATGCTCTATAGAGAAAAATGGCTGAACTGTATAAAACACAAGAACGAAAAATGAAAGGATCGAAAACGTAACTCCTTGCAAATATTTCATGAACACGATCGTATGTTTCAATGCAAGGAGCAACCCTGCAAATGACACAATAATCATTAAAAGTAACATGACCTCACTTGAAATATTGAGCTGTGCAATAAAGTTTAGAATTGTGATGATAAATAATGTACCGAACATGTCGATTAATAGGCGGACCTCACGTTTAAATACGATGTATAAAGAACTCGCTAAAATCCCAAGTAAGAGAACGAGCACCAGAAGCAGGGCGACCTCTTTTTGTAAAAGCATCGCGTTTATTAGTGATAAAATAATGATCGTAAAGCTAAATAGCATACTAGCATTTTTCTTACTTTTACTAGAATATAAGCGTAAAAAGCTTCCTAAAAAGACGCTATATAACGTAACAATTGCGAGTGCGAAAAAGACGTTTTGCTCGCTATGGAATATAAAAACGATTCCAAATGCCAAAATCGAAAAAGCCATCCCGATATAGAGTGCTTTGCGTTGTGTATGCTTCCAAATAACAACCTGCACAAACGTGAACAGCAACACGATGAAAACACCGATAATTAGTGCGCTAAATTTCATATATTCGAGTAAATACGGTAGTAATAAAGAGGTAAATATAACGAGAGTGGTTAATGCTTCATTTCCTTTTACGTAACTAATCCAAACCCCATACGCAATGTAGACAAGTGCGATAATAAGTGCAACGTATAGATTAAGGACGTCATATAAAATGGCACCAGCTGCGGTCACTAAAATCCCCACAATAAATGCACCACCATAGAGTGATAAGGCGACAATACGTGATCCTTTTTGCCTTTTCTCCATCATAAACGCACATATACCGAGACCAATTGATAAGGCAAAACCACCGATTATTTTTATACTGTCTGATAAAAAGCCGTAATCACTCACAAGCTTCAAGCCCCACAGAACACCGAGCACTAAAATGACCATAAAAATTCTTGGCAATGCCCTTGTAAATGTTTCTTCAAGTGAGCGTTTTTCCTTTTTAGGAGCGCCTTTTTCTTGGACTATAGTTGTTTCTTTTTGGACGGGCTGTTTTGGAGAAACGATAATTTTTGCTACCTCTTTTTTAATAGGTACAATTTGCTCGAACCTTACATGCTCTTTTAAATGCTGCACTTCTGTACGTAATGTGTGAAGTTCTCGTTCAAGTGTATCAATCCGTTCTAGCAACTTTGAGTCTTTTTCCATACAATTCACCTCTTTCAATGAAAGTAATGTCACTTGAATAATGTAATTTTCCATTTTAGTTCAACGTATGTAAAGCGTCTTATGAAAATTCCCTCTTTTGTATGTGCTAAATAAATGAAGATATAGTGTAAATATCAAATTAATGTTATTGATAGGTTTGCCAAAATTACCGATTCATCAACAGCCGGAACTTTTACATAACTACATACCTTGATCAAAAAGTATCCAAGCAACATGTGCAAAATAGCCAACTATCCGCAAAAAAATTAGGATAGTTGGCTATTCATCGTGCGTACCCAAAGGTATAACAATAGGTTATTGGAATAAAATTGTTTGTGCACCCAATACAGATTAATCCATCTCTTTATGCAAAGATATCTTATAAACTTTAGGCGGACGGCCTTTTACGTGCAAAAGTTTCTTTTCTAATACAGTTGCGTAACCTGTTTCATGTAATCTATTTAACATACGATTTGCCGTTCTGATAGAGATTGATAAATGGGCTGCTAAATCTTCCGCAATGACTTCATCTGTCTTTAATTTCTCCAACACAGCGCTAATTTTTTGGAGTTGAAATAGCGCAAGATGTGTCTGTTCTGCCACTTCATTTAATACGGTATCACTCGTTGTCGTCGCAAGTTGGCTTTGACCATCTAGTGGACCAATGGCTTGATTTTCCTTTGTCAGCACATAGCTTTGCGTGAATGCACCTTGACAAAATGTCGTTGCTTTTTCTGCTTGTAAGCGTGATTCATCTAATGTTTTTCCGATACCCCATCCAATTTTCACCTTGAAAGGAAGCTCCTTTTGCAGGAAATTTGTAAGAGAACAAGACTTCAAGTTGCTTGTGATTGTTAACAAATCGATGTAATTCGTAATAATTTCATAATGAATCGCGCTTTTAAAGGTGATTAATGGAATACCGAGTTCACGATTAAAATCTAAAATCGCTTTATATAATGCGATTTGGCGATATTCAATTTCATGTGCATCATTTTGAGCTGCTGAGAAAATAAGGTGACCCGTTACGACTTGGCTATTTGTTAACTGTACTAGTTCAATTTCCTTTATTAGCTTCGTTAACGTAATGGACATACTATATTTAGTTGGTACGACTAAGATCGGCTCAATATTATCATCTTTTAAATAGTGATGTAGATTCGTTAAGCGCGTAAAGGAATAGCGTACTTTCTTTTCTCGCCACAGCGATAGATGGCGATTACTTACAATATCATAAGCATCTGGATGACCGAATATGTCGATTGTATCACTTAAAATATATGGGAAATCTTCCTGTGGTAGCCAATTTTTTAAGTCCAAATAATTATTTTCATTGTAGATAAAATCAATAACAGATTCCTTCCAAGAAAAACTCGGGTCTTTATACTGAATTTCAGCCATTTTATAATAAAAATCCCTTTGTAAAATATCAAAAAACGTTCGGGGTATAAAATTAGCCTCGTTAGGAAGCTTACTTTGAATATGTAAATAGGGTATCTGACCGCTAAATGCAATGCCATCATACTTATTTGCATGCTCCACAAATAAATTTTCTAGTTCAGTTAATGAGTGATAAAAATAAAAATCAAATGCCACATTATCAAATTTTAGCTGCTTAATTTTCTCCATCCAAACGTAAGAATACTCCGTAGAAAAGATTAATATTTTGTACAATTTTAAATTCCTCCTATTTTCCCTATTGTATAAATTTTCAGTTTAGTATAAATTGATTTAAAGACATTGTAAAAATGTGTCCGTAAACAAGGGGGATATTCATGAACACAAACGAAAATTTAGAAATAAAGAATGATGGTATGTTTAATAAATTCCTGAATGGAATTGAAAAGGTTGGGAATAAATTACCACATCCATTTATGTTGTTTTTCTACTTAACATGTATTTTAGTCGCAGTTTCAGCCATTTTAGGTACTTTGCAAGCAGCAGTCATTCATCCAAGTACGGGTGAAGAAGTTGTTGTCCAAAATTTATTGTCAAAAGATGGTATTAGATATATATTAGCAAATACCTTGACTAACTTCACAGGTTTTGCGCCGTTAGGGTTAGTATTAACGATGATGTTAGGTATTGGCTTAGCTGAACGAGTAGGATTGTTTTCTGCATTAATGACTAAGGCTATCACGAAAACACCAAAACGTATTGTAACATTTATGGTAGTTTTAATCGGTATATTAGGAAATGTTGCATCGGATGCTGCGTTTGTTGTTATTCCGCCGTTAGCAGCCCTAGTATTTTTATCATTAGGGCGTCACCCATTAGCAGGGTTGGCTGCAGGGCTAGCTGGAGCTGGAATCGGTTTTACTGCAAATGTTTTAATTGCAGGTACAGATGCGTTACTATCAGGTATTACAACTGAAATTGCAAAATCGATTATTCCAGATATGGTTGTTTCACCTTTAGATAACTGGTTTTTCATGAGTGCTTCTACATTTTTATTAGCATTTTTAGGTGCTTTTGTAACAGAAAAATTTGTTGAGCCGCGCTTAGGAAAGTATACGGGAGAGAAAGTAGCAGACTCCACAGCGTTAACAGCATTAGAAAACCGTGCATTACGCAATACAGGTATTGTTGCATTGCTCTATATTGGCGCAATTACAGTATCCATGTTTGTCCCGAATTCACCGTTATTAAATGATGATGGAACAATTTTACGTTCACCATTTTTATCGGGCATCATTCCAATTATCTTTATGTTCTTCTTACTTACAGGAATTACATACGGTATTTCGATTAAAATGATTAAAAAAGCAGCGGATGTACCAGAAATTATGGCATTAGCAATTAAAGATTTATCCGGCTATATTGTATTAATTTTTATGATTTCTCAATTCATCGGTTATTTCAACTGGACAAATATTGCAACTTGGATGGCCGTACATTTAGCAGAATTTTTAACGATGATTAATTTAACAAATGTCTTTGCGATCATTTTATTTGTATTGCTTGTAGCGATACTGAGCTTATTTATTATTAGTGGCTCGGCATTATGGTCATTAGTCGCACCGATTTTTGTACCGACATTTATGGTGCTTGGTTATCATCCAGCGTTTATTCAATTAGCATACCGTGTAGGTGAGTCTTCAACAAATATGGTAACACCGTTAAACACCTATTTCGCTATTATCCTAGGGTTTATGCAAGTATATAACAAACGTGCGGGTATCGGCACATTGATGTCATTAATGATTCCATATACAATAGTCTTTTTACTTGCATGGATAATTTTAATACTTGTATTTGTATTGTTTAATATTCCGATTGGCCCAGGCGTAGGTTACTTATTAAAATAAAGAGGTGTTTGACTTGAAATCTATTCAACTAGATAAAGATTATTTACAAACATTGAGTGCATGGCGTCGTGACTTCCACCAATATCCAGAGGTAGGTTGGTTGGAATTTCGTACATCATCAATTATTGCGAAATTTTTGCACGAGTGGGGATACGATGTAAAAGTTGGGAAAGAAGTCGCTGTAGGTGAGCGATTAGGCGTTCCGGAGCAAAAAATTTTAGATGAGTATTATGAACTGGCACAACAAAACGGTGCGCCACAGCAGTGGTTAGAGAAAATGGTAGGCGGTTATACAGGTGTGATTGCTACCCTTGATACGGGTAAAGAAGGGCCAACTATTGCGTTTCGCGTAGATATCGATGCATTGCCTATAACGGAGTCAGAAGATTCAGCACATAGCCCACAGCAGCTGGGCTTTCGTTCAAAAAACAATGGTTTTATGCATGCTTGTGGTCATGATAGCCACGCAACAATTGGCTTAGGTTTTGCCCAGCAACTGATGCAATACAAGGATCAATTAATAGGGAAAATAAAGATCATTTTCCAACCGGCAGAGGAAGGCGTGCGTGGTGCCAATGCCATTGTTGAATCACCTTTGTTAGATGATGTGCAGTACATACTTGCAATGCATATTGGTACTGGTATTCCGAAGGGCACTTTCGTTGCAGGGACAGATGGATTTTTAGCATCTACAAAATATAATGTAACATTTACCGGTTTAGCTTCCCATGCAGGGGCATATCCCGAGAGAGGAAAAAATGCACTTTTAGCGAGTGCACAGGCTACTCTTGCATTGCATAGTATGCCACCACATAGCGATGGTGTTTCAAGAGTGAATGTCGGTATACTCCGAGCAGGAGAAGGGCGCAATGTTATTCCTTCGATAGCAGAAATGCAGCTTGAAATACGTGGAGAAACAACTGAAGTTAATGCATTTTACGAAGAACAAGTCGAGCATATTATTCATGGTGCCGCAGCAATGTATAATATAGAAGCAACTATTGAGAAAGTAGGACACGCAATTAGCGTACCTTCAGATACAAAGTTAGCACATATTCTTGCTAAGGCTGCTCGTAAAACAACGATAGAAGAAGTCATTGAGTATCGAAACTTTAAAGCAGGCTCTGAAGATGCAACATTTTTAATGCAAAAAGTACAGCACAATGGTGGTCAGGCATGTTATTCGATTATTGGTACAAATTTAGCAGCGGGACATCATCATGAGCGCTTTGATATTGAAGAAGATGATATGTTATCAGCCATTGAAATTTGGTTAAATACCGTCTTTCAAATATATGAGGAGCTATAAAAGACATGAACATTACAATTGAAAATATAAATGAAGTACTTACCAATTACGAACAAGAAATTATTACGTTAGCGGATCAAATTTGGGAAATTGCTGAGACACGCTTTGAAGAGCACGAATCTGTGCAACTACTGACAAGCTACCTTGAAAAAATCGGATTTGAAGTGGAACTCGGAATAGGTGGACTCCCTACAGCTTTTGTAGCGAGCTACGGTACAAAAGGTCCAGTTATCGGTATTTTAGGGGAGTATGATGCATTACCAGGATTAAACCAAAAACCTGCAACACCACTTCGCGAAGCCATTGTGGAAGGTGCTAACGGGCACGGTTGCGGCCATAACTTATTAGGTACAGCGGGCATTGCTGCTGTTGCTGTGTTAAAGGGATTAATTGCTGCAGGAGAGATTGATGGGACAATCCGTTATTACGGGTGCCCAGCAGAAGAAGGCGGTTCGGGTAAAACGTTTATGGTTCGTGAAGGTGTGTTTAATGATGTAGATGTTGCCTTAACGTGGCATCCAAATTCTTTTACTGGCGTCTTTAGTTTTTCATCATTAGCAAATTATCAAGTCTATTTTGAATTTGAAGGGATTGCGGCCCATGCAGCAAATTCCCCGCATTTAGGGCGCAGTGCTCTCGATGCCGTGGAGTTAATGAACGTGGGTGTGAATTATTTACGTGAACATATTCCGACAACAGCAAGAGTTCATTATGCGGTAACGAATACAGGTGGCATGTCCCCGAATGTCGTACAATCACAAGCAGAAGTATTATATTTAATCCGTTCAAAAACAATCGCTGAAGTAGATGAAATTTATAAGCGAATTTTGAAAATTGCAGAGGGTGCTGCATTAATGACTGAAACAAAAGTTACGGTTAAATTTGATAAAGCCTGTTCCAACTATATTCCAAACGATACAATAAATAAAATTATTTTTGACAAGCTCCAAGATGTTGGTTTGCCTGAATATAGTGATGAAGAATACGCATATGCAAAGCAAATGGCTAGTACGATCACTCAACAAGAATTGATGAGTGCAAAAGAAGAAATGAAGCGATTAGCAGGTACGCAAGCTGACCAATTACAATTAGAACAGCTGGATTCGCCATTTTACGAGGAAGTACTACCTTACGAAAAGAGCCAAGAGGCAATGGCAGGTTCTACTGATGTGGCAGATGTTAGCTGGGTTGTACCAACTGCGCAATTTTTCACAACGTGTTTTGTGTTAGGCACGCCGCTTCATACATGGCAGCTTGTGTCACAAGGAAAAACAAGTTTAGGACATAAAGGTATGATTTATGCGGGCAAAGTGCTGGCAGCTACTGCAGTGGAGCTCTTTACTAATAAGGACTCTATTGCTCAAGCGAAACAAGAACTTGAGGCACAAACAAAAAATGCATATCACAACCCGATACCAAAAGATGTACAACCGAATATGTATGGGTGATTAGTGAAACAAATGCAAGCGGACGAGAATATCGTGTTGCTTGTGTTTTTTTCTTCTATTATATAGGTAAGCACATAATCAAATAGCGTATATAAACAGCATGGCACCTCCGACGTTATTATATGGAAGCTACGTACCCTTTTCATAATTAGTTGAACGGACCTAATCATTAGAGCCAAACAAAAATTTACCTCTTCTTTTGCCTAATCAAATCTAACCTATTATAATTAAGCGATAGTAAGGATTTAAAAGGAGCTTGTTTAATGAACACACGATATAAAATTACACGTCTTGATGAACAAGGAAATCCAACGTTAAGCTTAGAAGAATGCCAAAGCTTCTTCTCGACAAAATCAGATTTTGAGTACAATGATTCCTTTGGTGCTAGTCAAGACGGTGTACATATGAAGATTAAAGGTCACTTTTTTATGTGGCAATTAGAAAATGTGAAAATTCCTTTCCGTTTTTTTGAAGGTGAAATTTATGTGGCGGTTTCACATCCAGTCGTTTTAGAGAAAACGATGGAAATTGCACATTTACTTGAAGCAAATTATATTGAAGGCTAAGATGTGCGATGTGGTTATCTATAAAAAGGATGAAGGGCTCGAAAGCGATTTACTGAACGGGATTAATTAACAATCATAAACAAGCCGCGCAACGAATTAGGTTGCGCGGCTTGTTTGTTGTTACACCTGATGCGCGATGAAATGTAATTGATTTTCTTTTTATTGTATGTTAAATTATGAATGAACGTCATTCATTTATGTTGTAGTAAATAAACTCTCTTATTTATGAGGAGGAAAAAGATGAATAAATCATGGATATTTGTTATTTTGACAAGTTTGTGTGAGTTGTTATGGATTTTTGGTTTCAATGTAGCGAGTACATGGTGGCATTGGGCGATCATTATTCCAATTATAGTCGTTGATTTTTGGTTTTTAGCAAAGGCTTGTGAAGGGTTACCAACAGGAACGGTATATGCGGTTTTTGCTGCGGCGGGAACAGTGGGGACAGCGCTAATGGATGTCTATATATTCAACCATACATTTACGCCTATTAAAGTTGTGTTCATTTGTGTCATTGTAATTGGTGTGATGATGTTAAACATTGCAGATACTTTATCTGAGCAGAAACAACAAAAGGAGGCAGCTTAAATGGGATGGTTATTTGTAATTCTTGCAGCCATTTTAGAGACGATTGGCGTAATTGGACTGAAGAAATATAGTACAACAAAAAATTTAATGAATGCAATGATACTCGTCTCAGGGTTTGGCGGTGCCTTTTATTTTTTATATGCCTCATTTGACTATTTGCAGGTGAGTGTTGCTTATGCTGTATGGATCGGAATCGGAACAACCGCTGCCGTCATTATTAATATGATATTTTTCGGTGAATCTAAAAGTATCGGTCGATTTGTTGCCGTGTTAGTCATCGTAGTCGGTGTTTCTGGACTCAAATACGTTTCGTAATGAGTCATAGAAAATACATTTTTTTGCTTATTTATGGAATTACTCAATATTGTTCTTTTTGATAGAATTCGTTATGATAAAGTCTATAATGAATGAATTTCATTCAACAATTTGAGGTGATACAATGTTGGATAAAAAACAAAAAATAATTGAAGCCACAATTGAGCAATTTTCAATTAAAGGTGTGGAAAATACGAAAATATCGGATATTGTTCGAGCTGCCGGTATAGCACAAGGTACTTTTTATTTATATTTTCCATCGAAGTTTTCTGTCATGCCAGAAATTGCAAAATTTGCTGTTGAAGAGATTATGAAAGAAATCCATTCAAGTATCAATTTAGCAGATGATCTTGACAAGAAAATTGAAGATTTAGTAAGTGCCGTTTTTCGTATTACCGATAGCAAGAAGGAAATATTTGCAATGTTGTATGCTGGATTAGCACAAAGTGAGCATTTAAAGCAATGGGAATCTATTTATTCGCCATTTTATGATTGGATGTGTACGTTCTTACAACAATCGAGTGAAAAAGGAGAAATCCGAGAGAATATAAATTGCTCGCGTACATCACGAATTTTAATTGGCTTAATAGAATCCACTGCAGAACAATTATATTTATATGATTCACCCTCACAAGATGAAATTGAAGCCCAATATAAAGAATTAGTTGAATTTACGAAAAGTGCATTGAAATAAAATGCACTTTTTTCTATTTGTTTTTTGATTGGAAATACTTTTACAATATAATTTCTGTAGTATTAAAATATAAAAAATACGTTTTTTCGAGAAAAAAACAGTTGTAAACCAAATAATATATGTTAATATGAATGATAATCAGTCATTCATATTTTTTTATTTTGAAAATGAATGATAATCAGTCATATGGATTGGAGGGGTTTTATGTCAGAAGTAAATTTAGTTAGAAGATTAACAGGTAAAGAGCTTGTTGTTTTTGGTTTATCATTAATGGCTCCAATTACTATCTTCACGACATTTGGGATTGCATCAGAAGTGACAGATAGTAGAGTGCCACTTGCGTACATTTTTACTGCATTAGCTTTATCGTTAACTGGTTATTGTTATGCTCAAATGGTTAAAGCATTCCCTATTTCAGGTTCGGCTTACTCCTATGTACATCGCGCTGTCAATTCAAAAGTAGGTTTTCTAGTAGGGTGGGCACTCTTAACAAGTTATGCATTATTACCGATGGTAAACTATTTAGTTGCAGCGATATTTTTACATTCAATCTTGCCACAAATACCGTATGGATTTTGGATTATATTGTTAATTGTTTTAAATACAATTATTAATATTAAAGGTACAAAAATGGCTTCCTGGGTAAACACACTTCTCTTAATCTACTCGTTTTTAGTTGTTTTTATTTTTTCGTTCTTAAGTATTCGGTATGTATTAGCAAGTAATGAGGCTTCTACCTTATTTACATTATCACCAATGTTGGGATCTGGATTTGATATGTCTATGATTATGGCGGGTGCCTCTCTCCTATGTTTCTCTTACTTAGGATTTGATTCAATTACGACGTTAGCGGAAGAAGTCATTGAACCGAAAAAGACAATTCCAAGAGCAATCTATACAATCATTGCAATTGGAACATTTACTTTCGTAGTTGTTTCTTATTTAGGAACACTTGTCCAACCAAATTATCGAAATTTTGCAAATTTGGATTCGGCAGCTGTAGAGTTAGTAACGATGGTAGGCGGTAATTTATTTGTTTCATTCTTTTTAGCAGGTACATTAATCGGATGTTTTGCATCGGGTCTTGCATCACAAGCAAGTGCGTCGCGTGTCCTGTACGCTATGGGGCGGGATAACATGCTTCCAAAAGTATTTGCCTCTTTAAGTCCGAAATATAAAACACCCGTCTTTAATTTACTATTAATCGCTGCAATTTCTCTGTTATCGTTTTTTATGACACTAACATTAGCAACTTCATTTATTAATTTCGGCGCTTTAATAGCATTTTTATTTGTTAATGTATCGGTTGTATTTCATTACTATATCAAAAATAAAAATCGCTCATTTGGCGCAACGATTAAATATTTATTAATGCCGAGTCTTGGATCTTTGTTTATCATCTACCTATTATTTAAGTTAGACATTATATCAGTTGTATTTGGAATAACATGGGGTGCTATCGGTGTATGCTACTTAATTTATTTAGTGAAATTTAAAGGGATAAATAAAATTAATTTAGAATTTGCTGAGGAGGGCTAAACATGCAACAAGTTTTAATTAGTAATCAAGTATTTACAGGAACAACTGATAGACCAGTACCAGGGGCTATTTTAGTTGAAGGAAATAAAATTATTAAGATTGCACCATCTATTGAAGAATTAAAGCCGATTTTAAATGAAGATGTAACCGTATACAATTTTGATGACCAATTAGTAATGGCAGGATTTCATGACTTTCATCTGCATCTTTTTCCAGGCGCATTACAATTGCAAAGTATCGATTTGAGTGAAACTAAATCAGCTGAAGATGTCATTCAAGTTATTAAAAGAGACTGGGACCAACATCAACATAAAGAGTGGATTATTGGATTTGGTTGGGACAATGGCGGTTGGAATGATGCAGCATTACCAACGAAAGAATTATTAGATGTACATTTCCCAGACCATCCGATTATATTAAATCATTTAGAATGTCACTATTGTTGGGTTAACAGTAAAGCGCTGGAATTAGCGGAAATTACGAAGGACACGCCTAATCCTGAATTCGGTGAAATTATGAAAGATGCGAATGGAGAAATTACAGGGATTTTAATGGAAAAGGCGCAAAGTTTAGTACAAAAATTAGCTTACAATTTTAGTAAAGAAGATAAAATTGCAATGCTCAACAACTTTTTTGACTATACAGCACGCCACGGTATTACATCGTTAAATGATATGTATGCACCTTTTTCTGAATTTTTAGATGACTTTGATTTGCTCTATGAATTAGAGGAAAAGAAACAATTAAAAGCGAGAGTTCATTTACAACCTAAAATGGATGACTGTTTAGATCAAGCGAAAATATTTAAGGAAAAATATAATCATCCCAAAATTAAAATGAATGGCTTGAAGCAGTTTATTGACGGTGTTATAACGGGTCATACTGCATACATGTTAGAAGATTATGCAGATGTTGCCCATCGCGGTGATACGACGTATCCATTACAACAACTAGAAGAGTGGATTATAGAGGCAGATAAAGAAGGATTTAGCGTACGTTTACACGCAATCGGTGACGGAGCTGTAAAGTTTTCATTAGACGCGTTTGAAAAAGCGAGAAAGTTAAACGGAAGCCAAAACACGCGACATACAATCGAGCATATTGAATCGATTCGTGATGAAGATATATTACGTTTTAAAGAGCTAAATATTATTGCATCGATTCAACCATATCATTTAGCCGCTTTAGAGCAAAAAATTTATATAGAAAGACTCGGTGAGGAGCGTTTTAAAAATACGTATTTAAGTAAATCATTTTTAAACGCTGGAGCGATTGTAGCTTTAGGAAGCGACTTTCCTGTAGTCCATATTTCACCAATGAAAGAAATTTACCATGCTGTCACGAGAAAAGATAGTACGCTAGTGAATGATTGGAATACGAATGAAAAATTGTCGATGTCTGAAACATTAAAAGCATACACATATGAACCGGCTTATGGATGCTTCCGTGAAGAGAATTTAGGAACTTTAGAAGAAGGAAAACTAGCCGACATTATTGTAATGAATAAAAATTTATTTGAAATTCAGTCAAAAGATATTTTAGAAACAGAAGTAGTATTTACAATGTGTGATGGCGAAGTTGTTTACGAGTTAAAAAGTGCCATCGTTTAATTTAGTTATAAATCATATCCCCAATATGATATAACATAGATCTTCTCTATATGCGTTCTTAATACTTCTTGTATTAGGTGAAAAGAGAAGGCAAGATTACGGCTGAACTCATTGAATAAGAGTTTAGCCGTAATTTATTTCGATTTGATCATAGGTACAAGATCCATCCCATCCCTGAAGTACAGCCTCCCATGAAAGCAATTAACAAAAATTTGAATAGGGAATACCCACCTCTTCATATAGTGACAGAGACGAGCGCGGTTTTATTAATCAGAAGGATGGTGTATTTGGCGGACCAAATTAATTGGTTATTCGTGTTGCAATTGGGGATGGCGCTATTTTGGATTATGACGTACATACTCATAATAATGCAGGGATTTCGAGATAAGGCATATGGCATGCCAATGGTTGCAATTTGTGCAAATATTTCATGGGAATTCATTTTCGCATTCATTTACCCAATCAATGATATACAACAGAAAATTACGATGATTTGGTTTGCCTTGGATATTGTTATACTAATGCAATATTTAACTTATGGGCGAAAGGAATTTAAAAAATACCTTTCATGGAAGCTTTTTTATTCCTCTTTCTTTATAACACTAGGCATTAGTTTTTACATAATACTAATGATCACACATGAGATAAATGATTTTGAAGGGAAGTACGTTGCTTTTTCGCAAAACTTAATGATGTCGGGTCTGTTTATTTCTTTGCTATTATGGAGAGGGAGTTTGAAGGGGCAATCTTTAGCAATCGCTATTTTTAAAATGCTAGGTACCTTATGTATTTCTATTGCTTTCTATATGTATTTCAAAGCAAGCTTAATTACGATGATTTCTGTTGCCATACTTATATATGATTGGATTTATATAGGCTTAGTTTACAAGTTAACTAGGAAAAATTCTTCTCACATTAATTTAAAGACCAGCTAGAAGCACTAGTCGGTCTAAGTAATCTAAGCTCGTTAAACATAAATGGATTGCTTCATTTCGTGGTCTTGGAGGTTCGTAGTTAAAGGTGTTACTAGGTGTATCAGGTGGGGAGGAATCACTAAGCTCACTTCTATTTGCACTCGCGTTACTGCAAAACTTAGCCACTTCATCAGGCTATATTGTGCTCGATGAATTTGATAGCGTATTAGATGATGAGCGGAAAAATAAGGTATTTAATCTTTATGCTGAGGAGCTGAGCGAGACCAAAAAAGTATTGTTTGTGCACTAGCCAAAGTTATTTAACAAAATAGATAAGCTACGTTATAGCTCAAATTATCGGGCTTTGAACGTAGTTTTTTTGATTATTAAAAACATGCCTGCCTAAATAAATATTAAATAAAGTATTATAGATTGAGTGCTTTTTTACTTAAATGTATAATAATTCAAAATGGATATTTCCAAATGAATTGAATATAGGAGATGGTAGCAGTTGTTTCGTATTTTATACATAGAGGATGAAAAAGAAATCGGGCAATGGGTGACGAAGGAGTTAACGGAAAGAGGATTTGAGGTGCGATGGCTAGAGTCTGGTGAGGGTATTGAGCATTACATAGGTTCTGCCGATGTTGTCATTTTGGATGTTATGCTACCTGGCTTAGATGGCTTTTCGATCGGGAAAAGAATCAAGAGGGAAAATAATGAATTACCTATTATAATGCTTTCCGCACGCACAGCAGTGGAGGACAAAATTGAGGGGCTAAACTTTGCGGATGATTATTTAACAAAGCCTTTCCATCCGGATGAACTAGTAGCGCGTGTAGAAGTATTACTAAGGAGATATCAAAAGAATGACGATATAATAGACCTTCAGCACTTAAAAATACATACAAAAGAGATGCGAATAATGGACAGTATTGCTAATGAAGAAATTCAATTAACAAGCAAGCAGTTTTATTTATTTCAATATTTTATTCGTCATTTAAATCAAATACTAACAAAGGAACAGCTATATGAAGGGGTTTGGGAAGAGGCTTACATAGAAGGTGATAAAACATTAATGGTCCATATAAGATATTTAAGAGAAAAAATAGAATTAAATCCAGCTAAGCCACTGATTATTGAAACAATTCGCGGCATTGGCTATAGGGTAAAACTATGAGAATTTTCCGATCATTATTAGCGAAGTATATGCTTATTATTTTACTGGCAATGTCTATTGTTCAAATAGCGTACTTTATTCCTGCTTTATTTGTAATGGGGATTGCTCAAAAAGAGGAAAGTAATAATAATATTCAATATGGCGAAGACTACAATGAAAATGTGATTGAGGAACAATGGCATGCTGAAGCAAATAAAATAAAAGCTATTAAAATAGAAGTAATCGAACAATTATTTGAAGACTGGCAGCAAAAATACCCCGAAGCCGCCATGTTTTGGGTAAGTGAGAAGGGGACATTACTAACAGAAGTCAATGTGAAAGAGCAGCTTCCAGCACAATGGACACCTGCATTTACGACTAAGTTTATAAAAGAGCGATATGACGGGGATCCTTTTACCGTTATTGCATATCTAGGAGATGATGAAACGAATGGTTTTATTGTTTTTGAAATTCCTAGATCGGTATTGAATCCACCGATTAGAAATGTTTATCAGCAATATGGGACCATTGTATTTTTAGGTGTTATTTGTATCATTATATTTTTTATCAGTGTATCCTTTTTATTTTTTAGAGGAATTCGTAAACGTTTATTAAAGCTTCAGGAAGCGATGGAAATTCGTGATGTAGACGGGTTACCTATTGGGATGGATGTGAAAAAGAAGGATGAGATTGGGCAACTTGAACAAAGCTTTAATCGCATGGTGTGTGAGCTTAGGGAAAGTAAAAACCGTGAGCAAAAGGAAGAACAATTACGGAGGGAATTAATTGCTAATCTTTCTCATGATTTACGTACGCCTTTGACGAAAGTACGGGCACAAACTTATTCCATTAGTAAAGAGAAATTATCAGATGAAGGCAAATATGCTGTGAAAGCTTTGGAAACGTCGATTGTTAATATTGACGGATTAATGGAAAATTTAATGTCGTATACGTTACTCATGGCTAGTAAATATAAATTTGAACCAAAGGAAACTAATGTTATTCGATTTGCACGAGAGCACATGACTACGTGGTATCCTGTTTTTGAAAAAGAAGGTTTTGAAATAGACGTAGAGTTACATTCATTCGAGGATAATAACTGGCTAGTTGATTCGCTTTGGTTAGGTCGTATATTTGATAATTTCTTTCAAAATGTATTACGTCATGCAAGTAGTGGGCGATATATTGGTGTTAAAACAGAATCAACGAAGTACTATGATGCATTCGTCATTTCGGATTGCGGAAAAGGAATGAACAATGAATCCAATGCAAAAGGCGCAGGGATTGGTTTATCTATAGTGGATATTATGGTGAAGGGTATGGAGCTAGATTGGGATATCACATCAAGTGAGTCCGGCACAATGATTAAAATTATACGACGTAAGAAGCTGTCCGAATGATTTTTCGGACGGCTTCTTTTTATTAATTACGCTGGGGGCTTTTAATTGATACTGCTGAAGCAATTTAAACAAAATTTAAACTTCGTACATACCTACTTTTAAACTTAGTACTTTATGCTAAATAAAGAGGTGAGGGAAATGGAATATATCGTACAAACAGAAAATTTATCAAAACAGTTTGGTAAAGAGCGGGCTGTATCAGGGTTAGATTTAAAAATTCGTAAAGGGGAAATTTACGGATTTTTAGGCCCAAATGGTGCAGGGAAAACAACGACAATTCGTATGCTTTTAGGATTAATGAAACCAACATCTGGAAAAATTAAAATTTTCCAAAAGGATGTAACGAAGGATCGAATCAAAATATTATCGAAAATTGGTTCGTTGGTTGAAAACCCATCCTATTACCCACATTTAACAGCTTACGAAAATTTAGAAGCTCTACGAAAAATATTAGGTGTGCCAAAATCGCGCATCGATGAAGTGTTAGAAATTGTTCGTTTAACAGAGGCAGCCAATAAAAAAGTTAAAGGATTCTCGCTTGGTATGAAGCAGCGTCTAGGCATTGCCGCTTCTCTTTTACACAATCCAGAATTATTAATATTAGATGAACCAACAAATGGACTTGATCCATCTGGGATTATTGAAATTCGAAATTTAATAAAACGCCTTCCTTCTGAATATGGGATGACGGTTGTTATTTCGAGTCATTTGTTGTCTGAAATTGATCAAATGGCGACAACAGTTGGCATTGTTTCGAAAGGGAAAATGATTTTTCAAGATTCAATTGAAGCAATGCGTATGCATGCACAGCCAAAAGTTATATTCAAGGTGAATAATAGTGAGCAAGCGTGGCGTTCGTTAGTGGCGAATGGCATTAAAGCAGAATGCAAAGAAGGGCAAATTGTATTAGATGAATGCTCCGATGAAAAAGTAGCGCAAATCGTTCAAATTCTTGTGCAGGACGGCTTTTCTGTTTATCGCGTAGAAGAAGAAAAACAATCATTGGAAGATATATTCCTTCAAATGACGGCGGGAGTGCAAGCGATATGATAGGCAATCTATTGTCATCTGACTTCTTAAAAATTAAACGAAAGGGATTATGGTTATTAACAGCTTTAGGACCTTTTGGTGTAGTGGCGCTACAAACGGTCAATTACGGATTAAGAAAAGACTATTTGTTACAACAAAGTGAAGATGATTGGGGCTATTATTTAGGGAATGTACATTCTTTTACCCCACTTGCGCTTATTTTAGGGATTGCCATATTAACATCTTTCATGGCGAGTATTGAAAATGAAACAAATGCATGGAAGCAATTAATTGCTTTGCCTGTATCAAAAATGACAGTGTATTTATCAAAATTTACAGTGCTAACCATATTATTGTTTGTTTCTTCTTCGCTACTGTTATTTTTAACATTTGCTTACGGATTGTTTTTAGATTTGGGAGCGAATATTCCTTATATGGAGCTAGTCCAGTCTAGTTATTATCCATTTTTAGCGTCATTACCAGTATTAGCATTGCAGCTTTGGATTGCGACTGTTAGTCAAAATCAAGCCATACCTATTACTACCGGGGTCTTTGGTGTGATATTTGCATTTTCAGCATATAAATTGCCAGATTGGATGATTTGGAAGTGGCCAACATTAATGAATGAATGGAATGAACCAATTATCAATGTTGCACTAGGTATAGGTGTAGGTATTCTATTATATATCGTTGGAATGATCGATTTCACGAGAAGGGATGTGAAATAATGCGAGCTATACTACATTCTGAATGGTACAAATTAAGGAAGTCTAAAATGATACCGCTTATTCTAACGGGTCCGATGATCGGTCTAATTATAGGATTATCGGTCGGTTTCGAGGATGATTTCGATGTGAATAAATGGTATATTGCATTACTTTCAATGAATTTAACATATTCATTATTGTTTCTACCACTTATTTCAGGGATCTTTGCAAGCCTCATTTGTAGATATGAGCACCAAGCTGGTGGTTGGAAACAACTTTTAGCATTGCCTGTTACAAGGGGAAGAGTATTTGTCGCGAAGTATGTATTAATCATGCTGCTAATCTTGGCGATGCAATTATTATATTTAATTTCTATATATGCAGTAGGTATGATAAAAGGTTATACAGATCCTTTCCCAATGGAAATCGTTTGGAAAAGCATTTTTGGAGGATGGGTAGCGACATTTCCATTAGTTGCATTGCAATTGTGGATGTCAGTGATGTTTAAAAGCTTTGCTGCTCCGTTTGCAGTAAATGTAATTTTTACCTTGCCAGCTATAATAGTTGCGAATTCTGAACAATTTGGCCCTTACTATCCGTGGGTGCAACCTTTTTTTATGATGAATATAGGTGGAAGCACAGGGGAAGTATTTTTTGTACCATGGGATCAATTAGTTACGGTTGTAGGTGGTAGTTTTATGTTGTTTTTCATTGGAGGCTATTTGTACTTCCAGCGAAAAGCTGTTTAACTTGTTTCAGCAGAAGTCCCTATTTGTATAAATGGGAGATGAATGCCAGATATGCAATTTTTATTTAGTTGGGGGTTAAACCCAGGCTGAATCAAGTTAAAGCCCCGGCGGATGTCACAGATTTTTAAGGGGAGCTTTTCGAGCAGGCTCGAAAAAAATCTGAACGCAATTACGCCGAGGCGTAATTGATTTTTGTGAGGAGGATGTTATATGAATTTATTGAAAAAAACTTGGTTTGTAACGACATCGATTGCCCTTTCTGTTTTCCTAGCAGGGTGTGGAAGTGGGGAAGCGGTAGAAGATGTAGCTCAATATACATCGGAAATAGAAAATATTGATATTCCAAATGACGTTAAAGTCATTGGCTTTGGAGAAGCAACACACGGTAATATTGAATTTCAAGAATTGAAAAAGGATCTATTTCAAGCATTAGTTGTGAATGAGAATGTTCATGTCTTTGTATTAGAGGGTGACTTTGGTGGTGCTCAGCAAATTAATCAGTTTATATTAACGGGTAACGGTACAGCAGAAGAGGCTGTAAATACCCTTGATTATCAAATTTACCGAACAGAGCAGATGATAGAGCTGGTGCAATGGATGCATGATTATAATAGGACGGTAGATGAGAATGAGAAGGTTTATTTTTACGGCAACGATATGCAACGCTATGACTACAGTAAAAAAGGGTTGCTAGATTATTATAAAGAAGTAAACAGCGATGTGGTAAAAGAATATACAACGCAGCTGGAGCATGTTTCCAATGAGACAATGCGTGAATTAACAAACAGCCAACTGAAAGAGTTGGATGCAACAATGGATTCAATTATTTTAGATTTGCAATCAAATAGCACAGCATATATTACACGCTCATCGGAAGAAACATTTGCTATTGCTTCACAATATGCACAAATCATGAAGCAACGTACTCAGCTGTTTTTAAATGATAGCGAGTATGCCACTTTACGAGATCAATATTTGGCAGAAAACCTGCAATGGATTGTTGAATTTGAAGCGGGGCGCGGGCACGATAAAGTGCTGATTTCTGCACATAATGGGCATATTGAAAAAACTTCCGCATCATTAGCAGGCTACAAAGCAATGGGAGATTATTTAGATGAAATTTACGGAGATGCATATTTTGCGATTGGAACGGATTTTATCGATAATACATTCCAGGCGTTAAACGGTAGTTCAGGTGAACGTGAAAACTATACACTGGAGCATCATGATGATTTAGTAGATGCCTTTAGTGATGTAGAGGAAAATGTATTTTACGTAGATTTTAAAAAAGCTAGTGCATCAAAAGAGTTAGCAACTATTCTCTCGACTGAACAGAAGATGGCGAATATAGGCGATGATTTCCGTTCGTGGTATAAGTTCACGAAGATGTTTTATACGATTAAAATGATACCAAATGAATCTTATGATAGCTTAATAATTGTGAAAGAGGCGACACCAACGACGGTTATTGATTAAATCTTGTGTATCCGGTGCAGGAATCTTAGAACGATAATGAAGTATAGGTAAACCAAAGTACTTGCATGATATAGCATACGTATAAGTCCTAGATTGCTGTAATGAAGGAGGCTATTAATATGAATGGTCAATCATTCTAAGCGTTGAATATGATGAGCAATTTTTAAAGGATTTTACTTTTTAATATAATAATCCACTGTTAACCAATAATTATTTTGATATTTCCTTAAACGTTCTTCTAAATCGCCAATAAAATTCTTGGCAACACCCTTGTAAATGTTTCTCAAGTGAGCGTTTTTCCTTCTTAGTAAGTATTAAATATCGGGGAAGTAGTTCAGAGGAAATAACATCAACACCGTTCAGACTTTATGAACGGTGTTATGTGTATTTGACCGCTTACAATTGTTAAAGCCTGTTCTTATTAAGACTTTGATAGCTCGATAAAGCCTTTTCCAAATACATCTCGTACATCATGGATTGTAATAAAGGCATCCTTATCTACCGCTTTTACAATATTTTTTAGCTTAATGACTTCTTGTCTGCTAATAACGATATATAAAATTTCCTTTTGTTCCTTCGTATAATAGCCGTGCCCAGATAGGACAGTTACTCCACGATTCATTTTAAAGCTTACTTGATCCGCGATGGCATTCGGATTTTTTGAAATGATTGTCACCGCTTTTTGAGGATTTACCCCTTCAATCACGAATTCCATAACCTTTGTTCCAATGTAAAGCATCATAATCGTAAGCATGAGTGCTTCTGCGCCGATAATGAAATAAGATGAAAAGGCAACGATTAGATCGAAAAAAAGTAGCGCGTAGCTAATATTCCAGCCAAGGAATTTATTCGCTATTCTCGCTAAAATGGTCGTGCCAGCAGTTGTACCACCGACGCGGATTATTAATCCAATCCCAACACCAACAAAAACCCCACCAAAAATAGCATTAATCATAATTTCATCTGATTGAATTGACCAAGATTCTGTTAAATGTAAGAAAATTGAATTGAAGGTTACTGCGATAATTGTATAAATTGTAGTTTGCCTATTGAGGAATCGATAGCCCATAATTAATAGGGCGGCATTGATTACAAAGCTGACAAGACCAGGAGACCATCCCATTACATAATAAAGAATAATCGTTACACCTGTTACGCCGCCTTCACCTAAATCGTGTGGAATAACGAATAAGTTGATAGCAAGTGCAAAGAGGAATGCCCCAATCATTATAATAAGAATATCAATTGTAAATTTTTTCATTTTTCACTCCACCGTTTGTAACTAAATTTTTGCCATAGTCGAAATTGTTTCAATGGTGAACCATTTTATCGTGTTGCTATGGAATTGGATAACGCTAAAATTTTTTTATTCAATTAATGTGCCCGCAATTTTATAGCTTGCAAAGAGCTATTACTCAATCAAATGTTCAAATTAATATGAGCGGTAAAAACGCATAGTTGTCTTCCCGAATAATTTTGCACGGTTGAAAAGTAATGGGCTGTCTAAAAATGGGCCCATCAATTACGGTTGTATGAAACTCGCCACCTTCACCACAAGGATCTATGCCTCGAGATTTTAGCTCCTGCACATACTCATGTGTTAATACTTTCCCTAAATCATCTTCTCGCATACCTAATGTTAGGTTAACAGTAGTCACGATCGTTTTAAAACCTAAATTAATGAAGCGTTCAACAACTTCTGAATGGTCAGCTTGCCATAATGGCATTCCGAGTTTTAAGTTTGCGATGTTTGCGACTTTTTCATGCCAGCAGCCGTGCTCAGGCATATCAAGATCGCCTGTAACAAGTGCATCTGCTCCTAAATTCTTCATTTTATTGAGCATCTCAATAAACGTCGCTTCGTAGTTTGCCCAGCTTGCTGCTGCAAAATGAATAGGCAAGTCAATAGACTCGGCTTGTGCTTTTATAAAGTCTACGGTCATACCATGTGAGCGAGAGCGTGTCCCATCTTCCTCAAGTACAATAATTAAACCTACTGCTTGCCCGGTTTTCATGGCCTCGTATAAAGCGAGTGTACTATCTTTACCACCGCTAAAGGAGGCAACAAACTTTTGACCATCAGCACCAGTTTTCCAATCTTTTAATTTTCCCATCCTATGTATCTCCTTTAAAATAGCGAATGAACAAAAGAACCTCTTCTATATGAATGAAGCATGCAAAAATGAATCCTAGTGTGTTACCTAGTGCATCGCAGAAAAACCACCCTCCCCAATTATCGGAGAGAATGGTTATCCATAAAAATTATGAAAAGAATAATTACAGCTTAGCCCAACGTTCCTCTAGCCAAGTCATAAATTGCTCACCTTTGTCGCCTTCATATGCATCAAATACATCTAAGCGCATACGTTTTAGTTTCTCAGCAAAATCTGCAATCGTATGATCTTTTGGTAAGCTTTTTTTCACACGTAGGAAAATTTTATCTGTCCCTTTAATAATATCAAAACGTGCAGGTTTAGGTTTTTCCACGTTTTCACCAAACGATACAAGAGCATTGTAAGCTGCTGTTTGCACCGTGTAAACCGTATCATTTTTCATTCGGTTATTTAATAAATCGATCACTTTTTCATGTCGATAAGCTGATAATGTTTCAACCGCGGCTAAACGCTCGCGCCAGCTAGATGTATAATTGGCTTGCTTCTTTAATGCTTCGTATTGTTCAGGTAATTCTTTTTCAAACGTTTTCAAGTAATAGCACCTCTTCTTTTGACTAGAGGAAAAATGGAATTCTTCTTCTGATTTTTCATTATACGTTGTCTTGACGGAAAAAGCGATGTATTTGGGTGCTGGGCGTCATTACTTGGTGGAAATAATTGTCCGCTATGATCTAAATGGAGTTTTTCAAAGGTTATACTTTACTATCGGAAAATATTTGATATCCTTGTTTTTTGCGATGCGGTTTTGCAATGCTTTGTTCGTATAATAAAAAAAGACATACAGGCGTGTCCGTTTCCATTTGGGGGAAAACTGTCTATCAAATTACTGTGCGAGCTGCGATTATCAGAGTATCTACATATTGCTTTTTTTAAACAAATCTTTCGTTTTAAACCCAGCTTCTAAAATCTGAATCATTTCTTCCTTTCGATGGGACTGTGTTTCAGCCTTCTTCGCACTAAATACATAGCGTGCCCAATCCTTTTTGTAGCCAGGTGTTAAACTTTCATAAAGTGATAAAGCCTTTGGATAATCATTTAATAAGCTCGTAATTTCAGGAATATATCCCTCGTAATCGCCAACACGCTGGCTAGAAGCAGTCTTTTTTTGCTTGACCGGCTCATGCTTCATACCAAGTATTGAAAACGTATCATCGAGTGATTGCAGACTCGTAAATTTGATGGCACTTTGTAGAGCATATTTGTCGTCATCCACCTGCAGTGCGGGGAAAATTTCATCTCGGCCAATATAAGTTGCGTATTGCTTATTCCCTTTTTTCGGATAAATGAAAAACAAGTAGCCATCTGGTGCAAGTGATTTTGCCGCAATGACCGCTCGTAATCCCTTTACCATTTCCTCTAGATTGTAAACAAAATAGAGGATTCGATCGTATGTTTGTTCATTTGAAGTTGTAGTAATCGTAAAGTTTTCCGGCGCATGTAAAACTTGAACTTTTAACACATTTTGTAATTTAAACTTTTTCTCCAAAAATCCCACTCCCTCGAATGCTTATTATTAAAATTATTACTTGTTATTTTTAGAATAGCAAATGAGATGTGAATAAAATAGAGGTTTGTAATAGCTTTATAGCTAGAATTGAAGAGGCAGTATTGGGATTGGCAACTGAATAAAGATAAACTTCTTGGGAATTTAAAGTATTGCAACCCATATACTTTCTGATGTTCAACCGATTGTTCATTGAATAGGTAATAATAGAGGAACTGTCCAAAAAAGTGTTTGCTTTTTGATCAGACTCAGTAAAAGGTCTGCCCCAAAAAAAATTCCGGACAGACCTTTTCTACTATTTAAGTCTTTCAAAGTTGATCAGACTTGCAGTATTTTTCTCCACTCTGTTCAACCATCGTTAAAAAATACTTCATTACTCGTACATCCTCTGTTAACTCTGGATGGAAAGAACAGCCCAAGTATTGTCCATCGCGAGCGAGTACAATACGACCATCATATTCTGCGAGTACCTCTACATTTTCACCAACTGAAACGATATGCGGGGCACGGATAAAGACAGCAGCTACATCTTCGCCGATACCTTTCGCATGGAGCTTGACTTCAAAGCTATCCTTTTGACGCCCAAAAGAATTGCGCTCCACTACACTACTCATCAATCCTATATGGGGCGCTTCATAGCCGACAACTTCACCAGCTAATAAAATCAAACCCGCACAAGTGCCGAAAATGGGCCTACCGCTTTGTCCAAAAGCACGTAATGGTTCAAGAAATTGATAGTGATCGATTAGTTTTCGCATTGTTGTACTTTCACCACCAGGTAAGATTAAGCCGTCAATGTTAACCAAATCCTCAACATGCTTAACAACAACTGCCTGTGCACCGACTGTTTCAATGGCGTTTACATGCTCACGAACTGCTCCCTGTAAAGCGAGGACGCCAATCTTTTTTTGATTACCAGCCACGTTCCTGCATCCGATCCGCAGCAGCTAATTTTGAAATTTCAATGCCAGTCATTGGTGAACCTAAATCTTTAGACACGCGAGCGATTAATTCATAATCTCGATAGTGTGTTGTTGCTTCCACAATTGCGCGTGCAAATTTTTCAGGATTTTCCGATTTAAAAATACCAGAACCTACGAAAACACCGTCAGCACCTAGCTCCATCATTAACGCGGCATCCGCAGGCGTTGCTACACCTCCAGCTGCAAAGTTAACAACTGGTAACCGACCTAAGCGCTTAATTTCTAACAATAATTCAAAAGGTGCACCTAACAGCTTTGCTTCTGTCATTAGCTCATCTATGTTCATGCCGACAACACGACGTACTTGCGCATTTACTTTACGCATATGACGAACGGCCTCGACAATATTTCCTGTACCAGGCTCACCCTTTGTACGTAGCATGGATGCCCCTTCGCCGATACGACGAGCAGCCTCACCTAAATCACGGCAGCCACATACGAATGGAACTGTATAGTCACTTTTTAGTAAATGGAATTCTTCATCTGCCGGTGTTAATACCTCAGATTCATCGATATAATCCACACCCATTGATTCTAATACACGCGCTTCTGTAATATGACCGATACGTGCTTTCGCCATTACTGGAATTGAAACGGCAGCCATTACTTCTTCAACAATTTTTAAATCCGCCATACGTGCAACGCCGCCAGCTTTACGAATATCTGAAGGAACACGCTCTAACGCCATAACTGCTACTGCTCCAGCTGCTTCAGCGATTTTTGCTTGCTCGGCGTTGACAACATCCATAATAACGCCACCTTTTTGCATTTCTGCCATCCCTCGTTTTACACGATCTGTACCAAATTGAACCATGAGTAAAAACCTCCTAAAGATTAATACGTTTAGTATAGTGGAAATTGATATCTTTAAAAGTACCAAAATATCAATTTTTGAAGTGGTCAGTTTACAGAAGAAAACTTTTTTGAAGGTCGAATTTATTTCAGAAACACAAAATCGGGTGGTGTTCGATAAATCAGGTTTGCATCTGAAATTCCGACACCCTCTTTTTGTAGCTGTGGTCGTGGAAAACGAACTACCGAAACTGAATTCAGCCCCGCACTAAAAATTCCATCTCAACACCAACCAAATTATTCCCCATTTTTTTACACTGTACAATTTAAATTTCCTACAATTCCTGTTATGATATTTGTTGTGACAAAATTGTGATAAAATTGTCAAAAAATAATAATGCGATAAATTACATAGAGGTGAAATTGTGCGCAAGAAAACGATGAGAACGAGGTTAACTTTTCTATTATTAGCAGTATGTATTTTACCGGTTCTCGTAACTGTGGTAGTCAATTATTTTGCAACAACATCAAGCTTTGAGTCGATTCAAAATGAAGATCAAAAGCAAATGGAACATATTGTGAATACCCAAGTCGAAACAGAAAAGGCGCAACTGCAGGCGATCGCTACATCACTTGCGAAAAATCCAGAAGTGGCGGCTATTTTGCAATCAACGAACCGCGCTTCTATAAATGAAAGCATGAATGCGCTGTTTACCAAACTTCAGCATGAGCAGCAGCTAGCCGTACTAGAAATAGGAGATGCACAAGGAATGGTTCATGTGCGCGGCCATAATTTGGAGCAATTTGGTGATGATAAGTCCAAAACTTCTGCAATTCAGGAAACCTTAAATGGCAACGTAATTAGTGGGCTAGAGTATGGGAAAAGTGGACTAGCGATTCGTGCTTTCGCTCCGATTGAAGTGAACGGAACAATTATTGGTACGGTTCAAGTTGGGGTAAATGATCAATTTATTAAGCTTATTCAGGAATTATTGCCACTTGTGCAGCTTCAATTTTTAAATCCAGAAGAGCTAGAAACTTTGCTTGCCAAAAGCGAGGACGTCTCTTTAAAGGAATTGTTAAACGGTGACGCTACACGTGTATTTATAGAAGATGCACAAGTAATCGAAAGCTACTTGCCATTTTTAGACCCAACAGGAAAAGAAGTGATTGGCGTCATGCTGCTGAAGCAAGATGTTTCGGCAATGCAATCCATCCAATCGGGTATGTTTACAACGGGCATCATTGTATTAGTGCTTGCGTTCTTCGCAGCCATTGTTATTGCAATGGTTTATAGCAAATCGTTAACAGCGCCAATTGTAAAAACGGCAAAATCGCTGCAGCTTTTGCGAGATGGTAATTTAACACAAACAATCGAATTAACAAATCGCCAAGATGAGATGGGTATGATGATGCAAGATATGAAAGATATGCAACAGCAGCTTCATAGTACGATTAAAGAAGTTTCGCTTGCCTCAGAAACTGTTTCTGCTCAGAGTATCCAATTAAAAGAAGATGTGTCAATTGCGTCGTCTAGCTCACAAGCAATAACGCAAGTGATGGAAGATATTTCTTCCGGAGCAGAGCGTCAAACTTTCGCCATTACAGAAGTTTCGGAAACGGTAAATGATTTTTCAAACCGTTTACAAGAAACCGCACAGCAAAGTACCATCTTACAAAACTCGTCACAATCGGTACGTGCGCTATCTGAAAAAGGTGCACAACTGATGTATGCCTCATCAGCGCAAATGAATGAATTGCAAATGGTCATGAATGATGCGGTAACAAAAATGGCGGCATTAGACATTCAAGCAAATAAAATTACAACGTTCGTATCCATTATTGAAGAGGTAGCAAATCAAACGAATTTGCTGGCATTAAACGCTTCGATTGAGGCGGCACGTGCTGGGGAACATGGCAAAGGTTTTGCTGTAGTGGCAGAAGAGGTACGCAAGCTTGCGGTTCAAGTAGAGCAGTCCGTTTCAGAAATTACGTCCATTGTTTCAACGATACAGCGCGATTCCACAAATGTAAGTGATTCGTTACAAAACGGCTATACACAAGTAGAACTCGGCGTAAGCCAATTAGTAACAACTTCGCAAACCTTTAATGAAATTGAACAGGCAGTAGCGACGATATCCGAGGCGATTGCTGAAATGATGCAAGGTTTAGTACAAATGAACGGTGAAAGTCAGGAAATTAATGCAACAGTTCAAGAAATTGCTGCGATTAGTGAAGAAACGACAGCCGCTGTGGAAGAAACAACGAGCACATTAACGGAATCAAGTGCATCTATGCAAAATATTGCCGTTTCTACCGAGCAGTTAACACAACTAGCAGAGCAATTAAATCGAATTGTTAAACTGTATAAAGTTCATCGGTCATAAGCGGTGGTATGCGTGTTAATGGGAGTTTTCAAAGAGTACTAACTGTGATACAGTAGCTACACTACCGCCAAGCAATTGGCAAATATGGAGGCGATGTAATGACAAATACAGTAGATGAGTTTGTAGAATCATTAGTAGCGGCAACGATTAATAATGAAGTGAAGTGGAACGTGGGTTCAGAAGGGTTAACGGATGCAATCGAAGAAGTGTATGGCAATGCAGATGCGCTATATACGTTTTTTGATGAGGAAGCGGGTGCCAATGTAGTGCTTGCGACATATCAGTATTACGAAGGTGAAGTAGAAGCAGATGAATTCATAAAAGACGGAGCGAGTATTTTACTTGTAGATGCTGATGATTTTGAAATTTTAAATGAAATCACGGATGAAGATGTAGAAGATCCAGCAATTTTTAAGACGCTAATTGATGCAATTAATTCAGCAAAGTAATCCATAAAATGAAGGCAGCCTATGACCAAATAGCTAGGCTGCCTTGATATGAAAGCTATATAAAGCAGTGTTTGCGTAAGATGAATTATTGATCAACACAAAACTTAAAAACTCCCTATTTGTTTAGTTTGTAAACAAACAGGGAGTTTTGCTTGTATGAAATTAAATGCGACCATAGGCTGTAAACTTCGATTTCCAATAGCCATCTTGGATAGATGTGATGTTTACTTTAGACCCACTTGCGTTAATCATTTTACCGTTACCCATGTAAATACCTACATGTGAAATGCCTCTTTTATACGTGTTACTAAAGAACACTAAGTCCCCAACTTTAGGAGTGGATACCTTTGTTGCGTTATTATATAAGCTTGCGGCAGTTTGGCGTCCCACTGATTTACCTGATTTTGAAAATACATAAGATACGAAACCTGAGCAGTCAAAACCAGATGGTGATGAACCCCCAAAAACATAGCGTGTGCCTAATTGTTGTTTGGCTACAGAAATTACTTTAGAGCTGTTTACTGAAGCCGAAGTAGCAGTATTAGAACCAATTTGTAGTTTTTGTCCAACGTTGATGTTTGTTGATTTTAAGCTATTTGAACTCATAATCGATGAGTAAGTCGTACCGTATTGTTTAGCGATTTTAGCTAATGTATCGCCACTTTTTACAGTATATGTAGCTGCCGAAGCGCCAGACATAGATGTAAATAATAGTGATGTACCTAAAGAAAATGCTGCAATTGTTTTAAAAAATTTTTTCATGATATATGTTAAACCTCGTAGATGTAAGTTTTTTTAGCTCGAACTGAACTAACGAGATTAATCATAACAAAGAAATATTTCACTTACTTTTCAATAATATTAAAAGAAAATGTTATTTTGTAATAATATCGTAATATGATGTGGGAGATTAAAAAGGGGGCCTCATAATAACTCGGGCGAAATGAATAATGAAGTTACCAAACCATATATTTTATGTGATTCAACTGCACCAAAAGTGATGCATTTTGCGTTAGAGTCGGCTGTACAATATATTTAACAAGCAAACCGCTGTTTGTTTTAGATTGTAAGCATATAGCGGCTTTTTTTTTGTCCTTACTTTATGCATGAGACATTATTTATTTGAATCTTTCCTACTTCAATTTCGTATTACAGAAAAAGCCTTTCGAAAAGGAGCGGAGATCGATGAAATCATTTTATTTAAAGCAAAAAATCATGAGCATGCGCGGACGTTTTAATGTGTTTGATGATTTACAGCAAGAGGTGTATAAAATCGAAGGTAGTTTTCTACAAATTCCGAAAACGTTTACGATTAGTGACTTACAGCACAATGAAAAGGCACTGATAACGAAAAAGACTTTTAGTTGGTTGCCAACGTTTTATGTAGAAGTAGAGGGACGTCAGATATTTACAATTAAAAAGGAATTTACATTTTTTAAGGCGAAATATTTGGTCGATGGTGCTGGAATTGAAGTGGATGGAAACTTATGGGATATGGATTTTGATGTTGTGAAGGATGGTCAAGTGATTGGCCGCGTATCAAAAGAATGGATGACATGGGGCGACACATATCAAATTCAAGTATTAGATGAGGCATGGGAAATGATTGTTATTGCATTAGTTGTAGCGATTGATTGTGTAAAAGCTGACCAAAATACAGCGGCGGCAAGTGTATAAGAAAAAAGCATCTCCGTAAAATTTCGGTGGAGATGCTTTTTCGGCGTGAATTGTTTTTCCAATCATAACATTGATTTGCAGAGCATATGGAATAATTACTGTGCTGGGTTTACTTCTAATTCCACATTAATTTTAATATCTTTTCCTACTAGTACACCGCCTGTTTCAAGTGCTTGGTTCCAAGTTAAGCCGAAATCTTCACGGTTGATTTTTGCCGAAGCCTCGAAGCCGTATACTTCTACACCCCATGGATTTGTACCTTTGCCACCAAATTCAACATCGAATGTTACTGGCTTAGTAATGTCTTTAATTGTTAAATCGCCTGTTACTTTGAAGTCAGTACCATCTTTTTTAACATTTGTAGAAGTGAACGTCATGCTTGGGAAAGCGTCTGCATCAAAGAAATCTGCTGATTTTAAGTGGTTGTCGCGGTCTGAGCTTTTTGTGTTGATGCTTGCAACGTCAAGTGTAAAGTTAATTGTTGCATCGGATAAGTCCGCTGGATTGGCTACGTCAAGATTTGCAGTATAACTGTCGAATTGGCCTTTCACTTTTGATACCATCATGTGTTTTACTTCAAAGCCTACCGTTGAGTGTGATTGATCGATTGTCCAGTTTGTCATGTTCATTTTCCTCCTGAAATTATCTCGAATTTGAGATATTAGTTAAAATAAAATTCCCGTTTTGATTGGGAAGAATTTCTATTATTAATTTGAATTCATTTATCTTGAATTCGTAATAAATATATCACGGATAAAAATGACTGTCAATATAATAAAATTATTTATTTAAATTTTCTTTATAGTCTTAAATTTAAGGTTGATTTTTGGTGTATTAGGAAGTTTAGAAGAAAAGGTCTATCTGGAAATCAATGTTCCGAATAGACCCTTAATTGTTGGAGTGCCTGTAGCGCTTCTGAGGCATTTTGAAATGGCGTTTTGATAGTCAATAAGCGCTCAATATAATGTTGAAGCGCGACGGGAAGCTGGAGCTCTTGCTGCCAAGTTGTACTTTTTTTAGCTTGTGGTTCATAGATTGAATACAATAAAAACAACATAAAGTGTCCAACCGCATATAAATCGCTCAATGGATGTGGAGCTTTTTTTGGGTTTTTTTCGCCGTGCAAATTGAAATATGCATCGATGTTTGTCGCTAAGCCAAAATCAATGATGTGTAATCCATCGTCAGCTACAAGAACATTGGGAATGCGGAGATCACGGTGGACAATGTTTTTTTCGTGTAGTTGTTGTACAAAATACAAAAGATCTTTTGTTATTGAAATCGTGTCATCGATGGAATAGGTTTGTTGCTGTTCGAAAATTGCCTTTTCAAATGTATAGCCGTCGACAAAGCTCATTAAATAATAGGGTGCATCTCCAATAAATCCACTCGCAATGAATTTCGGAACGGGCAGATGCTGGAGCTCTTGCAACAGGGCCATTTCTTGAATAAATCGTTGCTTGGATGTAGGTTTTAATTGATTAGCTTTTAGACGTTTTAACACGACCTGCTCTTTTGACTTACGATGTTGTAATAAATACGCAACGCCGTACGATCCCTCGCCTAGTATAGTGATAAGCTCATAATCTGTGTATTGTTGAATATAATGCTCTGTACGCTTTCGATACTTATTTTCTAGAAAATAAAAAATCATGACCAGCTACTAAAGAAACTACGTGAGCTACGTTTTTTACGTTTGTAATAATGATGACCGCGATAGTTATCTTTATGTGAATAGCGACGACGGCTACTTGAAGAAGAATAGTGGCGGTAGCCTTTATTTGACCCAAGAAGGTTTTGAAGAATCTTTTTTAGCATAATAATAACCCCTTTTTTACTTGTTTTATTGTTATACGTATTAACGTCTTAAAAGTTTCTAGATTAGTAACAAATTTAATGAAATGAGCATAAAAATTTGATAAGTGCAGTGAAACGACGGAAGGATTTTTTCATACGATTTCTATAGCTAGTAAACTTCAAACCCAAAGCAGCACAACCATTCGAGCTTGATTATAGGCTGTATCAAAATTTACTTCACAGTAAAAAAGCTTTATAATTAAAAGATAAAGCAAGTTTGTGGAGGGGTTCTTTTGTCTAAAATTCATTTGGAATGCGACGCCTATAAGCGCGTAGAAAAAAACTTAACGCTTGAAAATTTTCCAATCAATAAAGAAGTCGCATTGCAAGCAATTGAAATTGTTAACGAAGGAAAATCACTAACAGCAGAAATGATTAAAGAAGTGGTGAATAGTGAAAAAGTATAATTTTGGTGAAGATGAGTCGTATTTACTCGAGCAAAATTTACTGGGCATTGATAATTACGATGATTTAGAACTTGCCGAGCAATTTGCATTTACCGTGCGTAGCTTAGAAATTGAGTGCGGTAAATATACGATTGATAGTTTTAACTTAGCGTCACTGATGACGCTGCACCATTATTTATTTCAAGATATTTATCAATTTGCTGGTGAAATTCGTAAAGTTCAACTCATAAAAGGGGATACGCGATTTTGCCAAATGCAATATATATTATCAATGTGTGAGAAACTTTTCACGGAGCTGGAGCAAGAAGGGGATTGGCCCACTGTCGAAATAGCAGCTCAACGTCTGGCATATTACAAATCAGAGCTTAACATCATTCACCCGTTTCGTGAAGGAAATGGCCGCGCAATTCGCTTATTCATTCATGCGTATGCGAAAAGTAAGGGCTATAATTGGGATTTTGTGAAATTAGAGCGTGACGGTTATATGCAGGCGATGATTGATGCGGTACTTGATACGAATAAGCTACAGAACATTTTTTTGCATACATTACAAAAAGGAGATTTCCCGCGATTTTAGGGAATCTCCTTTTTCTTAGTCGTTAACGAATTGTGCTTTCAATAAAACTACGGCGCTGTTCTAAAAATGGTGGTAAGTATAGTTCGATATCATCTAATTGATCCGTTTTCATTACAGCCTTTTTGAAATTTGTTTGTTCTGTTGCTACTTCGATTAATAAATTATTTGGTTCGCGGTAATAAAGCGATTGAAAGAATTCACGATTTTTAATACCCGAATAGTGAAAGTTTTTTTCTAAAATTGATTCTTCAATTTCCAATAAAGTATGATTATCTTTTGCATTGAGTGCAATATGTTGAATTGCACCGATGCCCATTTGCTCTAAGTTTCGAGTACGGTCCTCATACAAATGCAACTGTTGTTCGAATAGTACATTATCTGTGCCTAACACTGTAACGTGATAGCCATTTTCTTCAAACGTTGTAATTTGTTTTAAGCCGAATATTTCTTCGAATGATACGGCTGTCGCCTTGGCAAAACGCACTCTGCAATGCACCGAATGAATACCAAAAATAGCATGCTCTACTGGGATATCCGCAGTTATATAGGGATAGTATTGCTCATCTTCACGCATCGTGACAGGGGTAAGTCCGAGTAGCACACCGTCATGATCTTCAAAACGTAAAATTTTGCTACCATTATATTCTTCGATTTCGCAGTTAAACACGCCGTGCGTATTTAGGCGAGCTTCCCAAAATATTAATGATTCTTCACTTGGCACCGCAAAAATTGTACGCTCTAATGCGTTGGTACCATAAGTTTTTTGCGGACCATTTTTCATTTCAAATACGCTAAATTCGGTACCAGGGCGCCCTGTTGTATCACCGAAAAACAAATGATACATTTCCATATCGTCTTGATTGACAGTTTTTAATAGAAAATCCATGCCAAGTAATTTATGATAAAACTCAAATGATTGTTTACTGTCGCGGTTAATGACAGAAACGTGGTGAATAATTGGACTTGTCAATTGTCGCACATCCTTAAAAATAATATAGGGAGAGATGTAATTGTGGATTATTTTAGCATAGATGGTCCGTTAAATGAATGGATTGTACTTTTTCATGGAACGGGAGGCAACGAATTTAGCCTATTACAAATCGCAGGGGATATTGAGCCAAATGCTAATATCTTATCATTAATTGGTAATGTCGGTTCAAGAGAAAGCAGACGCTTTTTTTCCCCTTTAGAGAATGGAAAGCTCATACGCACTGATTTCAATGAGCGTGTTGAAGAATTCCTTACGACTTGGCACCATATTAAACCAACGAATACAGAGAAGATAACATTTTTAGGCTATTCGAATGGGGCAAACTTTATTTTAGGTATTCTAGAAAAGGCGCCAGAAATTGCTGATTGTATCGTGCTAATGCATCCAGCTAATTTAGGTTATACGTTTGAAGGTGGAAGCAATGTTCAAATTTATATCACTGCTGGTTCAATGGATACACTGGCGATTCCAGGAGATACGATGAAATTAAGTAAGCAACTTGAACAACATTTCCCAAATACAACGTTTAAACTCGTTGATAGTGGGCATGAAGTGAGAGACATAGAAATTGATTACTTACGAAAAGTATTGAAATAATGAATAATGCGAACACCCGAAATTGGGTGTTCGCTGTTTTTTTCTTTTTTAAACATAAAAGAAATTGGGGATAGAGTGGAACTTATTAATGATTAAGTAATTTATACAGTTCTACAATAAAAAAGTTGCTATTAGGCAATAGAACCTACTAACATCCTTTTAAATACGGTTGTATATCGTTGTAAGCAAAAAAATGCATTCTTTCGCATTTTTGTACAGTTAAATGTACTTGTAGAAATTCGAAAGTTAGAATCTTCATAATTCGAAATACCTCGTCGTGTGGTTCATAATCTGTATCGGTTAAATAATAGTAATTATATTTCTTCAGCATTGGAGGGTTGATTTCTTCGTGTTGATTTACAAAAATGGTCAATTCATTAAATGCATGTAAAACTAGAAAATAGCAATATAAAAATGCATGATGGTGTTTGGTGCGATAAGATTGTAATATTGTTTGTAATTGGTCTGGCGTGGAAATTTTCAAGCGGTTTGCAAAATGTTCATCATATGCATGTAAAAAATTTTTCTCAAATTTAATGAATAAGTATTCTTTTACCTGATAGTAGTTAACCCATATATTGAACACCGCGGCTTTTGTATTGTTTTCATTTTGAATATCGGTAGGAAGTGGGGGTAACTCCGGAGAATATTGCTCCCAAAGACGATCAAATAAAGTCATATAAAACGGATCGATTTCTTGATAACTACTATAATTTAAAGGCATCCATATTAACCTCTCTGTCATTTGAATAAAAATATAATACCAAAAAATCTCAAAAAAGTATTTAAAAATATAAAATTTTCTTAATATTCTAACGCTCGAAGGATAGCCTTGTAATTCCCAAGTCTAACACAATCTTCATAAGGTCAGATATGTATAGAGGCGCATTAATTACAATCCATTTTGTTAAGATGTTCGACTTTGTGGCTAAGTGAAAAGGGAAATTTTAATATGTATAAGTAGAAATTTGATAAACGATTGGAAATTGACTAAAATCACAGAGGATAGAGTTAGCAAACAGAAGGGAATATTTATATGAAAAAGTATGTATTATTACTAGCGATGTTATTATTAGCAGGTTGTGGTGGTAAAGAGGACAGAGGTCCGTTGTTTACTGAAAATCAATCTGTACCATTTGAAATTGTAAAATATGAAGAAAAAATTGCATCGGTTTATGAATCGCTTGTACCACATATAGCTTATGCAGAAACGGCAGGACAGTTAGAGGAATTAAAGGCGCGTTTTAATGTACAGGGCTTTGATATTGATACTGAAAAATATATGGCTATTTTTATTGTCACATATTCAGATAGCTGTGGTATTGCGGTAGACGGCGCCTATGACTATAACAATTATTTAGCGGTTCAACTACTTGATACCAAAGGCGAAAATTGTGATTCAGAAGGTGTGCCTCATACATTCGTATTACAAGTGGATAAAAAGGATTATGAAAAAGTTCAATTGTATAACGGAAATATTATTAAATCCTCAACAGAAGTGGATTAGTATTGGTATCAAAGGGAAATGTCCTAGAAGTATTTCTAGGACATTTCCCTTTGCGCCGAGGATGGAGGCCAGCACGAAGCTGGTCATGAATGCGTTGTCACACGATGTGACGATTTTAGCATTCGTTCCTATTCTGACCACCGCAGAAGCACCGCCTAAAGCGGATGATTACTACACGAGATTTGAACTGTCCAAAAAGTTAAAACTTTTTGGACAGTTCCTTTTTTTATGCTCAGATTTGCATCGAAAGCAACAACACTATATACTCACTAAAAAACCGTAACGTTTCAGTTTTAGTAATCTATTATAAATATTGAAACTTTTTAATAAGTATCACGTAATACTTTATAGGAGCTTATGAATTTTTTACATATTTTTCGCACTTTAAGAGAATGAATCGTATTGGTAAAGGGGAATATGTAGTAACTATCTAAAATTTTGGAGGTGAATCCCTCTAGACGAGGGAAGTAATTGGACATAAACACCATTGTAAACATTATTTTATTAATCATCTTTTTAGGGTTAACAGGATTTTTCGTGGCGGCAGAATTTGCGGTCGTAAAAATCCGTAAATCACGCATTGACCAGTTGATTACAAAAGGTAACAAAAAGGCGGTCATCGCCAAAAAGGTTGTAAGTGATTTAGATTACTATTTATCTGCCTGTCAATTAGGTATTACAATAACTGCGATTGGTTTAGGGGCATTTACTAAGCCTTACATAAAGCAATTGTTATTACCGGTATTCGATTATTTTAATGTGTCGGATGTCGTAGCTTCGGCAATGTCTTACGTTATTGCACTAGCAATTGTCAGCTACCTACACGTTGTTATCGGGGAAATGGCTCCGAAAACGTTAGCGATTCAGTTTTCAGAAAAATTGACGTTATTATTAGCACCACCACTTTACTATTTTGGTAAGGTAATGTATCCATTCATTCAAGCATTAAATGGTACGTCACGCTTATTATTAAAAGTAGTTGGCGTAAAATCAGCAAGTGAAGATCAAGCATACTCCGAAGAAGAGTTGAAAATTATTATGGCGCAAAGCTTCCAAGGTGGCCAAATTGACCAGCAAGAACTTGCCTATTTAGAAAATGTATTCTCGTTTGATGAGCGTATGGCCAAGGATATTATGGTACCACGTACGGACCTTGTGACACTTGATAAAAACATGAATGCCGAGCAAATTATCGCGATTTTAGATGAACATAACTACACGCGTTATCCAATCGTAGAAAACAATGACAAAGATAATATTATCGGTGTAGTCAATGCCAATAAATTATTAAGCTATATCGTTTCAAAACGTGAATTTACGTTAGAGCAATTCTTGCGTAACATCCCATATGTAATGGAAGCAACGCCAATTCAAGATGCCCTGCTTAAAATGCAGCAAGTAAAAATGCATATGACGGTAGTGTTAGATGAATTTGGTGGAACTGCAGGCGTTCTTACAATGGAGGATGTGTTAGAAGAAATCGTTGGTGAAATTCGGGATGAATTCGATGAAGATGAAGTAGACGAAATTCGAAAAACTGGTATAAATGAATATACAATTAGTGCACGTGTATTACTTGTAGAGCTAGAGGACCGCTTCGGCTTTGAATTCGAGAATAGTGAAGATATTGATACAATCGGTGGCTGGATTCAGCATATGAATATCGATACTGTGAAAAACGGAGAGGACCTACAAATAGGGGATACACTCAAATATGATGACCATGCTTGGGTAATTGGCGATATGGATCACTTACAAATTAAAGAAGTCATTTTAAAACAATACGAATTTAAACAATAGTTTTCTCGGAGGTGAGTCCCTCAAAGTGGGGGAGTTAATTGGACAGTATAATCATTATTAATTTACTATTAGTAGCCCTTTTCATCGCGTTAACTGCGTTTTTCGTAGGAGCGGAGTTTTCGATTTTAAAGGTACGTATGTCACGTATCGATCAGCTAATATCAGAGGGGAATAAAAAAGCAATTACCGCTAAAAAAGTAACAGAAAACCTAGATTATTATTTATCGGCTTGTCAGCTTGGCATTACGATTACGGCATTAATTCTTGGTGCGCTTGGTGAGCCAACCGTTGAAAAAATGCTGCACCCAGTATTTGAACACTTCAATGTTCCAGCAGCGGTCGCGACTGCATTATCATATGTTATTGCATTATCAGTTGTAACGTTTTTACACGTAGTACTTGGTGAGTTAATGCCAAAAACATTAGCAATTCAATATGCGGAAAAAATGACGCTACTGCTTGCACCACCACTATATTGGTTCGGTAAAGTGACGGCACCATTTATTTCGGTATTAAATGGTTCGGCACGTTTACTTTTAAAAGGCTTTGGCGTAAAACCGGCTGGACATGATACGGTGTATTCAGAGGAAGAATTAAAAATGATTGTGACGCAAAGCTATGAGGGTGGAGAAATTAACCAAACCGAGCTTGCGTATTTAGAAAATATTTTTGAATTTGACTCACGTAAGCTTAAAGAAGTCATGATTCCACGCAGTGAAATGATTACGCTAGAAAAATCATTTACGCTTGAACAGACGCTTGCGGTAATTGATGAATATGAATATACGCGTTATCCAGTTATTGACCGTAGTAATAATACAGCAGCCTTCGTTGGATTTATTAATACGAAGGAAATGTTAACGGATATTGCTGCAGGGCGTGAAGGAACAATTGAAACATTCATTCGTGAAATCCCGCGTTATAAAGAGTATAAAGCGATTAAAGACGTACTCAAAAAAATGCAGCAAACGCGTAATCATATGGCAATTGTAACAAATGAAAAAGGTGTCACAATTGGCTTAGTAACAATGGAAGATATTTTAACCGAAATCGTTGGTGAAATTGAAGATGAAGATGATGGTATGATTGCCACAACATAAAAGAAGTAGTCCCCCGAAAAAATTTGGGGGACTGTTTTAATTTTGAAATATTGCAACTTTGCCACGATTTACTTTCACTTTATATTTAAAAAATTACTTTTACAAACCGATCTAACAATTTGTTAATTTCATCGCGTTTTGGAATTAACTCCATCCAATCCTCAGGTACATTTAACTCGTCATAGTAGATGCCAGCAATTCCACCAGCAATCGCAGCAACCGTATCGGTATCACTTCCTAGGTGAACGGCATTGAAAATAGTATCATAGTAACTTGAACTATTGAGCATACTCCAATATACTGCTTCGAGTGTGTGGATGACATAGCCGTTACTATTAATATCATCGCGTGTTAACTCATTGATTGAAAAAATACGCTCAAAATGTGGTTTTTCATTTGGATAATAATTTAATAAGGGGAGTAATTGCTTGTTTGCATTCTCAAGGCTTTGTGCAACCGTCATACCATCCATTAAATGATGTACTACATATGTATAATGCATACAACAAAGCGTCGAACGAATATGGCCATGTGTTAACGTAGCATAATCTTTCACATAGCGTTCCTCGATACTACGCTTATAACTATATAAAGCAATTGGTAAAATACGCATTAATGCCCCATTTCCATTGCTTTTTTCATCGGTTTTCGCCTGTTCAAAAGGCCCGTTTTTCTCCCAACGATTTAGAACTTCTGAAATCGTTAAACCAACATCAAATGAAGGTTCATCATTATGAGTCCAGTAGCCACGAAATGCCCAATCACAAAAGGCCTGTTTTAAATCTGCAATAGATGTATCATGTATTAGATGTTCGATTGTAATAAGTGTCATCGCGCTATCGTCTGACCACGTTCCTGCTGGTACATCCCAGCAACCGTAACCAATCATATCATCTACTTTAAATGTATCACGCTCCATAAATTCCATCGGCACACCATATGCATCGCCAATAATAAAGCCCCAAAGCGCACGTTTTCGTTTATTCATTCGTATTCACCTCAATTGACAGTTGTTAGTTTAGTATCAGTGTACCATTAGCTGTTTTTACATTCGATCATTTTTGTATATTATTCGCGTAAACTATTTTAGGAAATTATAATGATGGAAGGAGAGTGGTTATTATGCAGTGTGGTGCGAAATGTTTTTTAGTAGAAATCGAACATAATGGCGAGAAAAAAGTTGTTCCGGTAAAGGCACGATCATCGATACTTGCACGAAAAACGGTACGTATCCACTATGAAGACGCGGTAAAAATTATTTCAATAAAAGAAGACAAGTAAAAATATTGTCCGAGAAGCCACTCAGAGATAAAACTTCCGTGCTGATGATAGTGGAAAGAACAGGTTTTTAGGGTAGGCTTTAGCGCTCATTGTGGAAATCAGTCCACTAGAATTGATTGTTTTTGTCGTATAAATCTATTCGACAAGTCGAGCTATATTTTTTGTAAACTATAATGGGTGATGATGATGAAATTATTAGAGCATTTAGCAGACGCATTTTTAAACGGGGCACAGGATTTTCGATTTGTCTACAATCGTATGACAAAAGAGGTCGATGTGTTAGAAATGTTGAACAATGATTGGGAAGACGATGAAAATTTGGAGCTAGTACCATATAAAGAGTCGCGTGAAATGTATGAAGTAATGGTTGATTTTTCGAATCAGTATGAAGGAGAACTCGAAGAAAAATTATTTCAAGCATTAAATGGTCGTAAACCGTTTCGTGCATTTCAAGAAACAGCGAACAGCTTAGGAATTATAAATCCGTGGTACGATTATGAACAAGAATACACAAAAAAGAAAATGCAAGAATGGCTGGAACGTTTATAAAAAGGAGGCAGATAAAAATCTAATTTTTTTATCTGCTCCTATTTTTATTGTAGTTTTCGTGCTTTGTCTTCTTTTATTTGGCGCATTAATTGAATGATTAGCATAATGATTCCCACTGTACAAAGGATAAGGCTAACGATAAATAAGATCATCCAAGCTGTTAAACCCCAACCACTTGTGAAAAAAATCGAAACAACTAATAAAATAATGCCGACAAATAATGTTAAGTAACCACTTTTAGAAAGTGACACAACAAACGCCTCCTTAAATGCCATATCATAAAAATAACATAGAATATGCATGATTTCCTATTCAAAGGCATAGGAGATTGTAAGCAATTCAAAAATTAATGCTGTATTGGCATTGTAAAGTAAAAGCGCGAACCCATGTCATTACTATCCGCATAGATTTTTCCATTATGCTGTGAAATGATTTCCTTGCAAATAGCAAGGCCGATGCCGTGCGAATTCAATATATTTGAATTAGAAGCGCGGAAATAACTATCGAAAATAAATGGTAATTCATGTTCAGGAATCCCGATACCACTATCTTCAATTATACAAACGAGCTCCTCTTCTTCTATCGACATTTTGAGCGCGACACGTCCTTTTTCCGTATATTTTATGGCGTTTGAAACTAAGTTTGAAATCACTTGTTCCACTCTTAGTAAATCCACATTTACGTAGGAGTTTGGCTCTAAATTTCCTGAAGCGGAGTAAGCTAAATTCGCCTCTAATACATTCGATTCAAAACGATATGCAAAGTGCTCGAAAAATTCCTGCACTGTTAGCGTATTAAAAGTAAAGTCCATGCGCCCGGCTTCTAATTTTGCTAGCTCAAATAAATCTTGAATTAGCCGATTAAGTGAAATTAAACGGTCATGGCTACGTCGTAAATAGTACATTTGCTGTTCCTTTTCGTTGACAACCCCGTCCAAAATGGATTCGATATAACCTAATGTTGATGTTAATGGAGAACGCAATTCATGCGAAATACTTTGTAATAATTTCTTACGTTCTTGCTCATTGATCGCTAGGCGTTCATTGACTTCCTTTAGTGAAACGTTCATTTGATCGAGTGTTGCTGTTCGTTCTTTTACACGATTTTCAAGCTCATTGTAAATTTCCAGATTTTCTAGTGAGACGGCCATTTGTGTAGCAATAAGGCGTAATAATTCCAACTGTACATTGCTAAAGGCATTAACTAATAATTGATTTTCTAAATATAAAAAGGCCTGAATTTTCCCTTTGTATTTGATTGGCATACATAATACAGATTTTGTTGAGCGCTTCATATGTTTATAGGAAGGGTCTTTCTCTAAGTTACCGATCACAAAAACTTCCCCAAGTTGCAGAACATAATCGAATATAATTTTCATCGAAGGCTCTGTAAGTTGTGCAGGTAATGAAATAGGGATGGGCTGTTGATTGCTTGTCGCGTTTGCTAAAATAGAATATTGCTGGTTTATATAGCGAACAAAGTATCCAGAAGTGGCATTTGCCTGTTTTAACATCGTTTTTAACATTTGTTGCAATAATTGTTCTATATTAAAATCTTCATTTGCCAACAAATGCGTTGCATCAAATAAATTAATCATATCGTAGGAAAGGATGGGCAATGATTTGACTACACGTGTTGTAATATAATCTGAATAGTCCTGTTCCCAATTATTTGCTATCGTTGTTGCTCCCCATTCTCGAAGTTTTTCGATACCTTGAGTAATATGATAAGTTGCCTTCGTGGTTTCTAGTTGATTCATATAAAGTAAAGCCATTCGTTCATGAATGACTGCTGCATCATGGCAAAACTGATATATTTCTGCAAGCTGAAGTGCTTCATTGTAAGCTTGAGTTGCTTTTTTGTATTGCTTTTTATAGGCATACTCTTCGGCTACTAAAGTCATATAAATATGCTCATATTGGTGCGGTGCATGTTTTGACCAATGTTTAAAATGGCGCAAGCTAGCCGCGATTTCTTTACGAAATACATTTTTCGAAAAACTATGTGATTGACGACCTTGTAAAAAGTCAAAATAACAAAGTGTACGGAAAAAATGATAAATCGGTGTTGTTGGTAATGAATAGACTTCTTCACTTTGTTTTGCTAAATCTTGAAGCAACGATTTAATTTGCGTTTCATTTTTAAATAAATAAGCCATACGAAGGCGCAGCGTGTAATGCATTACCAATACAGCTTCATCATTTTTTAAAGTAATATGTGAATTCCAAATAAGCTCCGCACTAGGTGATTTTAGAACACGAACCCAATACTTAAATTCTTCTAAAAAATCAACCGCTAAAACACTCGGGTATTTTCCATAAAGATTTTGTTGCAAGCTTAATTCCTCAGAAATTTCCTCTAAGGAACGTCCATCAAGCAACTTTGCACTGCATAAAAAACATGACATAGCAGTAACGTTGTAATATAGACCTAGTTGTTCCATATTTTGTTGAACATTTCTCATATATCGTATACTCGTCTCAAAATCATTTTCCCAATGATTTAAGAAAATACTATATATAAAATAGACACGAGATTTAATATATGTATTTTCAGTTTCTTCCGCCATTGATACCGCCAATTTGCCATAACGTAATGCTTCTTTAACGTCATTTGAACCTGAAATGAGTAATAAAGAATAATTAATAAAGACAATGGCACTCTCAGTTGGTGCACCGTATTGCAATTGTAATCGCATCAAGCGTAGTAAAATTAAACCTGTTAAGTTTTGACTAATACGGAATGAGTTACTTACGATGTTAATCATAATTTGGATGACAACATCGATTTCTTCGTTCTCAATCGGCTTCAGGTTCAGTAGCTGTTCATTAGTTTTGTTACGTAGCGCCATTTTTACAAGAATAAATTCTTTTGCAACTTCCCAAGTTTTTGGTTCAATCTTAATGTTAAGATTACACAGTTCCATTGCTTGTAATCCTGCATTTAGAACGAGCTCTGAATTTTCTTCTTCAATAAAAATGAGCGACATTAAACGATAAATTTTTAATTTTTCAAGTTTTGATTTCGCATGAGATAACGCCTCAAAAATATAATTTTTCGACTGCTCATAATTTCCTACTAAATATTCACATTCTCCAATGTCCATATAGATTTGAATCGTTTCTTCGCGCATTGAAATCCATTTTTCCTCTGGTAAAAATCGTAAACTTTGATTGAAATATAGACGCGCATTACTATAAAGACCAGCATTTTTCGCTTTAATGCCAAGTTCGTAGTTCCAAAGAGCTAATTGCTGATGTTCTGTAGCAGAAAGTAACTCCATACATTGATTTAGCTGACGAACAAGAGCTTGCAATTGATTTTCACGAACATCTTCACGTTGTAATAACTGACTTATAGAAAAATGCGTTTTTAAACGCACATCATGAGGCAGCATTTCATAGGCAGCTTGTTGAATACGGTCATGCACAAATTGAAACTTCATCGCATTTAACTGCTGGCTATTTTCAATAATCGATTCATGTTTAAAATCCAAGAGTGTATCAAGTGCTTGAATAAAGCCATTTGAAATCAACTCTTCTAAATTAGATAGTATTTCATAGTAAGGTGCATTTACTAATTTTAATAAAAGTTCGAAGTCAAAATTATGTCCGAAGCAAGACGCAATTTGTAACAAAGATAATGACGCTTCCGAAAGCATATTCATGCGACTTTCTATAAAGCTAAATAAGTCTGTGTTTCCTATATTTTGGTAAAGTTTTTCTACATCATATTCCCAGAGCCCTTTTTCTAAATGATAGAAAACCGTTTTGTCTTTAATAAAAATCCTTAATACTTCGTGGACGAAAAGGGGGTTTCCTTGAGTCATTTGGAAAATACGTTGTGCTACGATATGGGCGGTTTCACATTGAGATTTTAAAGCATCACTAACGATTGAAAAAATATGGTTTTGGGAAAGTAAATGAACTTGAATAGCACTAAAAGCAGATAATTCTTTTTGCCATAGTAGTAGTTCATTGTTTGCATGGCAGATTTCGTCACGACTCGCAATAATTATTAGTAAATGACCACCTTCATACTGGTTGTAGATTTGTTCTAAAATTTGAATTACCTCGGTTTCAGCCCATTGCATATCATCAATAAAGATGACAAGTGTTTTTTTTAGGAGCGCAAAAATATGCAGTATTTTTTCGATTGAAGCAAAAATAATTGCGTTTAATTGAAGTGTATACTGCTTGCTTTCTTGCACGATGCGAAACTCTTCATTAATAAACCATTCAAGCTCAGGGATGAGTAGAATTAAACTGTCAGTAAGTATTAATTCCATTTCGTGCATTTTTATTTGAAAGCTTTCAATGGACTGTTCACCCTCTAAATAAATTTGTTGTAGTAATTTACGTAAAGGTTCGACAATTGGCTGAAATGAGTGCTGTTCTTGTAATTGTTCAAATTTACTTTCTAAAAAATAGTTGTGATCATTAATAATTTGCTTCATTAAAGATTTAGCGAGGAATGATTTTCCAATTCCTGAAATCCCTTTAATAAAAACGATTTCCTTGTTGCCGGCTTTTGCCTTGTTATAGGCCTGTTGTAAAACGATTTGCTCGCTTTCTCGGCCATATAATTTTGATGAAAACATCGGTAGTAGAGGCAAATCTTGTTCGCCAAGAGCAAAATATGCATTGAATTGATGCTGTATTAGTAAATCCATTGCCTTATGTAAATCATGACGTAGGCCTATTGCCGATTGGTAACGCTCTACTTTATCTTTTCGCAATAGCTTTAACGTGATGTCTTGTAATATTTTTAGCTGACAATGCTCTTCAAGTAAATGTTCGTCGGGGGTTTTCGTTAATACAAAAAAGAGCGCATCGCCAATATTGTCTGCTTGAAATAGTGGCTTTTTTGTAATGAGCTCAAAAAGTATCGTACCTAAAATGTAAAGGTCTGTACGTTCGTCGATTTCTGCAACAACTCGACCCGTTTGTTCTGGTGCATTATAAACGGCTTCTTGTATATTGTGAGCGTGCATATTAGTAACAGCTCGTTTTGCAGTCATTGGTGCAACTAATTTAATTTTATGGCGTTTAGGCTGAATCGCAATCAAACGAGGTGAAAAATACTCAATCGTTTCACCTTGTTGATGAAAGCTAATACATGCGTTTGTCAGCTCCAGTGCAATTTGAATAATTTCATGTAATGATAGCTGGTGCTGCTGTTGATACTGTTGTAATGATTGTCCCAAAAAGTCTTCATAAACAATCGCATACTGCTGTTGAAAATTTGTAATACCAACTGGCTGAAAAAGCCATGGATTATTTTTTGTTTTTTGTTGAAGCTGCACAAGTAATTCTAGTGCCTGTTGTTCAGATAAAATATGCTCTATCGGCTGTACTAACATTGTGCGTTCGAAATGTTCAACGTATTTTCGTAGCAGTAGTGGATGTAATAAGTTCGTTTCGGTAATCATTGGCAACAGCTCCTTTATTGAGTTGAAAATAATGCTCCTGTTTTATTAAATCGTTGTAAGTCAGTGATTAGTTGAGGTTTTCCGTGTGTCTTACATAAATATTGTGACATCAATGACGCTAATTGTATTTCATTTAGTTGGTAATAGGGGTGGGGAACCATTTCATAGTTATCCATTACACGAAATGCATGAAAAACTGGTAAATAGATATGACTAAACCATTCATTTTGATGATAGTGCTGCTTCAAATTTTCATAATAGCGACGCATGTGCTGTTCATCATTATTGATTAAAAAATCGGAAAATTTACTGAACAAATCTTGTAGAGAGTTGACATGAAATGTAATCAATTTAGAATAGACGAGCTAAAATCCATTGGCATGGTAGTATTTTGTTGCATTTTAACACACTCCTATTTATTTTCCTATTAGTTATTAAGGTAAAAGAAGAAGGTTAAAATTGAGTTAAAAAATAAAATGAAAGTAATTAAATTGGAAAAATATTAGTTTATTGGTTGAGTTATAATCGGGGTTAGTGAGGGGATAGACGTTTTTTGGGTAGTAATAAAGTTGGATTCTCAAGGAAGGATGAAGAGAAAAGAGTAGGGACTGCCTCTTTCTAGTATAAATAAATCTAAAATAGATAATGAAAAAGTGATATTTTTAAGTGGAGGTAAGATAATATTGTATTCGATGTCCTTGAAATGACATGGAGACGAAAGTGGTAAGAAACGAGGGAAAAGTCATGGTTCAACAACTTAATCAATTTATTCAACGCTATATGCCGATATTAACGCCTCTAAGTTTAGTGATTGGCGTGATACTTGAACAAATAGGTAGTAATTTTTTATTTTTAGTTCCAATATTATTTGCAGTTATGACGTTTATTAGTAGTTTGAGTTTGAAATTTCGTGACATTAAAGTATTTAAAATGTACCCAAAAACGATTTTATTTGTCATAGCATTTTTACATATTTTAATGCCATTATGGGCGTACACAATAGCTGAGCTTATTTTCGATGATTATTTATTAACGATTGGTTTTATATTATCAGTAGCAGTTCCAACAGGTGTTACAAGTGTAATTTGGGTAACAATTAGTAAGGGAAATTTACCCTTATGTTTGGCGATTATCTTAATAGATACGTTACTAGCTCCAATATTAATGCCGTTACTTTTACACATCGTTGTTGGTGAGACAATTCATATAGAGACAGCAGCGCTCATTATTGATTTAATTTTGATGATTGTTCTGCCGTCGTTTGTCGGAATGTTTATCAATGAATGGACCAAAGGGGAGCTGCAAAAGCGTTATAATCAGCCGTTTGCATTGATTTCAAAACTATGTTTGTTTGGCATTATTATGATTAATAGTAGCGCCATTGCACCATATGTAAAAAATATAAATGCTGAGCTAGCACTTGTTATTGGGACTGTGTTATTCGTTGCGGTGTCAGGTTATATTCTGGCACTAGCACTTGGAAAGCTGTTTTTAAAATCAAAGGCTGATCAAGCGACATTTATTTTTAATGGTGGGATGCGTAATATTGCGGTAGGCGTTGTTATTGCAACGACATATTTTCCCTCTAAAGTAGCGATGCCAGTTGTTTTTGGGATGTTATTCCAACAAGTGTTAGCATCCATTTTCTTTAAAGTAACACGAACATAACATCGTTCGAATGTTTTATTGTACGTGTATTGAGGAATTTAGGACGAATTAAATAAATTTTTATTCGTATTTAGAGGTAGTTGGTTGCGTAAAACCCTTATTTTGAGGGGATTTAAAGAGAGTGTTGTTATTGATATTTTTGTCCTCCTTGAAAATACAGTTGTGTTAATAGAGAACACAAGCTATTATTGTTATATAGCAAAAATAGAAAACAGAAGTGTAATAAACGTGAAACTTCAAATCGGTATGAAACTTGTTTTCATTCTAATATTAAGTTTCAACTGCTTCGCTTCAGACTAGAAGCTTGTAACAACTTAGAATTGCGGAGGAAATCATGATGAATTTGTTCAACAAATGGAATAGTATTAATTTAGTAAACCGCATTATTATCGGTATTGTCATCGGTGTTGTTTTAGCATTAACAATTCCAGAAACCGTAAGCGGCATTACGATTCTTGGTACTTTGTTTATTTCAGCTTTAAAGGCAGTAGCACCCGTACTTGTATTTGTGTTAGTTATTAATGCGATTGCTTCACATGTAAAAGGCAAGGCTACCAATATGAAAACGGTTTTACTTCTATATGCAGTAGCAACGTTCTTGGCAGGCTTTGTGGCGGTAGTTGTAAGCTATATTTTCCCGACAACATTAACATTAAAAACGGCTGCACAAGATGTCACACCACCAAGCGGCATTTTAGAAGTGTTAGAAACGTTACTATTTAACATCGTTACGAACCCGGTTAGTGCATTGTTAAATGCGAATTATCTTGGCATTTTAGCCTGGGCCGTTGTATTAGGTATTGCTTTAAAAGGAGCAAATGACTCCACGAAAGCGATGATTACAAACCTATCCGATGCTATAACGAAAATTGTTCAATGGGTAATTAGTTTAGCACCAATTGGTATCATGGGTGTTGTATTTGAAGCAATTTCAACAACGGGTATTTCTGCATTAGCAGAATATGGTCGTTTAATTGTAATATTAGTTGCTACAATGTTTTTTGTAGCATTAGTCGTGAACCCGCTCATCGTATTTGTCGTGGCACGTCGGAATCCTTATCCATTAGTGTTAACTTCATTAAAAGAGAGTGGTATTACTGCATTTTTCACGCGAAGCTCGGCAGCAAATATTCCAGTAAATATGGCATTGGCTGAAAAATTGAAGCTTAATAAAGACACGTATGCAGTATCGATTCCTCTAGGGGCAACGATAAATATGGCTGGCGCAGCAATCACAATTTCAATTTTAACGATGGCAGCAGCCCATACATTAGGGACTGAAATAGATTTCTTTACGGCTGTTGTTTTAATGGTATTATCCGCTGTTTCGGCAGCAGGTGCTTCTGGCGTAGCTGGCGGTTCATTGCTATTAATCCCATTAGCATGTAGCATATTAGGTATTTCAGATGATATCGCCATGCAAGTGGTTGCGATTGGCTTTATTATCGGTGTAATCCAAGATTCTTGTGAAACAGCACTAAACTCTTCTTCGGATATTGTATTTACGGCAGCAGCAGAATACGCAAACGAGCGTAAAAATAAATAAGTTATATGAAAATTCACATTGCCCTAATAAGCAGTGTGAATTTTTTTATCGAAATTTCCGCTAATTATTTGTCGAATGGCATTATTTCTTGGGAAATAAAGTACAAATTGTTCGAAAATGACTGTTATATATAGAAAGGGAGATTTCCAGTTAGTCGATTTTGGAGGGGACAATATGTCAATTTTAGATGATTTACGGCAAGTAATGCGCGATACAAAATTTATTACAAAATTTAAGCAAAGTTAAACATAACTATCTATTTAAGCTCGACTTATATGGCAACGCTCAAAAGGTAGGACGGAAAGTACAATTGGTAAGTTTGAGCAATGTGAATCGAAGAATTTTATGATTAAGTAAAATGGGGCATGCTAGGATTACTGGCATGCCTTTAATTTTGATATATGGAATAGGAAAGTATCAGTTATTCTAACGTTAATCTCCACCACCGCCGTTGTCAGAGCCACATTCTCCTGCAACTACAGGATCAATGTGCAGCATGTCATTAAAATCGAGTGCCGATTCTGGTAAGTCACCGATGGCTTCATTGGACGTATAAATTTGCGCGGCTAAGAGTAACGAGTTACAGTCGTATTTTTTAATGTTTAACTCACGGCAAATTTCGTCGTGAATTGCATAGAGAGCAGGGAATTGAACTACTTTAAATTTTGCTAACGCCAATAGCGCAATTGTATTGTAATGACAACGTTCAATCTTTACATCGGATTTGCGAATAAAATGAGAAATTTGCTGTAAGTGTTGACTTGTTTCATCACAAAATATGCCCGTCCCTAAAGTTAATAGCACTGCACTATTTTTCGTAGTATCTTTATGCTCATAACCTAATGAAATGAGAGCCTTGTAATAGAGTTCATATGTTTGTACGAGAGTTGCAACATTATTTTCACGTGTCGAAAGCAAAGCTGTTGTCGAAAGCTTAAGTGCGGAATAGGTTAAACTGGGCTGCCGTGCTAATTCGTTAGTGAGAGTTTGTAATTTTTGAATGTCGGCGTCATGCTTCATGTACATTGCTGCTAAGTACGTTTGCTCATTTCGTTTAAATTGCTTTGTTAACTGTTTATACATATGTAATGTGTGTACGACTTGTTCAGGAGCTTTAGCGAAATGTACATAGTAATTATGATAGATTTTTTGGCCAGCCCGTGCACTACTATACCATTTCGTATTGGCCTTAATTTGCTGTACAACCTTTTCATAGTCTTCATAGTAAAAAGGAATATTACGCACAGTTAATTTAAGCGCTAATTCTTTTTCAAATGGAGCAGCTTCCGAACCAAAATAAAGGCGGATTTTTTCGACATTGTAGAAAAATAATTGTAGTTGCTCGTTCATCACTATCACCTCTTATTTATTTGTACGTATTTAATTAATGAAAGTTTCACAAAAAAAACGATAGGAATGCTCAAAATTAAGTTTGCAAAATACAGCATAATTGGAACGAGTGGTGTATGATAAATAAGTGAAAAATATAACCTTACATGAACAATGTTGAGAGGAACTAAACGTTATGAGCCAACAACCATTTTTACCGATTATCGTAGGTACAGATATTAATGCATACAACATGGCGATATCATTCCATGAAGAATATAAAATCCAGCCCGTGTTAGTAGGAAAGGGTGTACTGCCATTCACAAATTTAAGTACGATACCTCGTGCCATAGAGTACGATAAAAAACTAGGTGACCCAACACAATTTGCAAAAATTTTAATAAGTGTTGCCAAAAAATATGAAGAAGCAGCTGAAAAATTAATTTTAATCGGGACAAACGACTTATATGTACGACTCATTATTGAAAATCGCAATATTTTAAAAGATTACTTTGTATTTAACTACATTGATGAAGAGTTAATGAATGAAGTTCAATTTAAAGAAAACTTTTATAAACTATGTGAGCAGCACGGCCTCGATTTTCCGACGACTGTTTTTTATAATTGTAAAACAGACGATGAGTTCACAAAAGATATGCTCTATCCGGTAATTATTAAGCCAAGTAATGGGATTGAATATAGCCGACATCCGTTTGAAGGACAAGAAAAAGTTTTTAAAGTTGAAAACATCACGGAGCTAAACAATGTTGTGAAAATGATTAAAAACAGTGGTTATGCTGACACATTAATCATTCAAGATTACATTCCTGGTGAAGATACAGCGATGTGGGATTCAGTTGTTTATGTAAGCTCAAAAGGCGAAACTCAGCTAGTATCATTTGCGCAAGTTGTACTACAAGAGCATACAAAAACAGCCATTGGGAATTATACAGCACTGATTTCTCGCTACAATGAAAATCTAATGACGAAGCTAAGCGGCTTTTTAGAAGCATTGAATTACCGCGGCTTTGGAAACTTCGATTTAAAATATGATGAGCGCGACGGTAAGTTCAAAGTATTTGAAGTAAATATCCGTCAAGGGCGTTCGAGTTATTATGTAACGGCAATGGGACATAATATGGCGCGTTATTTTGTTGATGATTTAATTTACAATAAAGAGAAGCCGTGCACGTATTTAAAAGGCGATGTATTATTTTCGGTCGTGCCAAAAATCGTACTGAAGAAATTCGTAGCTGATCCAGCTGTTCAAGCGGATATCGCCCGTTTATTAAAAGAAAATAAAATGGTGAACCCTTTATTCTACAAGCAAGACAAGCACCTAAAGCGCAAGTTCTATATGTTCATGCGTCAGGTGAATTATTACAAAAAATATAAAGAGAATGTTTGGTAAATTAAACAAAACGCAATTTCTAGTAATAGGGATTTTGCGTTTTTTCTTTGTTTATAGTCATTGAAAGCATTCATTTATTAAAAAATGTTATAGTAAAAGAAAAATGAAATGAGTGAACTTATAATGACAAAGCATATATTTACTTTACAAATTGATTGGCCACAGGGAAGAAATTCAGTAGGTAGCTTATCAGCAAACCGCCTACAAACGCAGATTTCAATTCCACCAGAAATGGATGGTCCAGGAATCGGTACAAACCCTGATGAAATGTTGCTCGGCGCGGCAGCAACGTGCTATATCATCACGTTAGCGGCTATGTATGAACGTGGTCAAATTGATGCAGAATTGGCATTAAGATCAGAAGGAATAGTTGATGTGACAAACGGTGTCTTTACCTATCAAGAAATTCATCATTATGTCACGATAACGCTAAATGACCAATCAGAGCGTGTACGAAAACTAGCAGAGCGCTATGCATATAAAGCAGAAGAAACTTGTATGATTAGTAAGGCGTTAAAAGGGAATGTAGACATTCAAGTACATATTACGATGAACTAAGGGGGCGAGCTTGTTGAATATTATTTCAGCGGTCATTCAATTAGTAGGCGCTAGCTTTGTAATCTTTTTTATCAGTGGACGATTAATCGGCTCGCAAGTTAGTTTAGTAAAACGTGTACTATCAGTCGTTATAAGTGTTGTTTTTACAACATTTGTATTTTGGTATACGTATTTGCGTGGCACGGATTATTTTGATTACGGCATTGTGGAGAATGTAGTAAATAGTGCGACGCTGCTGTGGCTTGGTAGTATGTTGCTTATTTCGATGCTGTTGTACTTGTTTTTCGAATTATTTGACCCGATCGAGTTAAATGAAAATGGTACACCTGTTGGTAGACGTTCTTATTTCAAAACACTGTTAATATATTGGAAGCGTCAAAAACGTTTACGCGAAGTAGTCGGTATAGCTGTGAAAAATGGTGTAACGCGTACGGTAAAATATGCGCGTTCTCGTGAAGATGAGCGTGAGTTAGCGAAGGCTTTGCGTGACACACTTGAACAATGTGGTGGGGTATTTATCAAATTTGGTCAAGTACTATCTACAAGAAAAGAGCTTCTATCACCTATTTTTATAGAAGAATTAGAAAAGCTTCAGCAGCATGTAAAGCCATTAACTGAACAGCAAGTTGAACAAATTTTACAAGAAAATTACGGTCAAGATGTAGACCAAGTATTTTCCTACTTTAGCAAAACGCCATTAGCTTCAGCCTCTATTGGACAAGTGCATAAGGCGGTTTTGAAAGAAGCAAATGAGCCGGTTGTCGTTAAATTGCTACGTCCTGAAGTAAAGCATATTATGCATGAGGATTTATCGATTTTAATGGAATTTGCAAGTTGGATTTCGAGTAAATCCGGGTGGGCTGAAAACTTAGGTTTCTATGATTTAGCAAAAGGGTTTAGTTTAGCGCTTAGTGAGGAAATCGATTTTAATATTGAGGCGCGCAATATGGAGCAAATGGCGCTCATTGTGCAAAAAGGTGAAATCAACGTAAAAGTGCCCCAAGTTTTTACGCGCTATAGCAAAAAAAATGTGCTTGTAATGGAGTATATTAAAGGGCAATCCGTTACTGTGGCAAATGCATTATTTAATGATAACTGTGTAAATCGCCATGATTTTGCTCAAACGCTTCTATATGCCTTTTTAGAACAGGCACTTGTTTCTGGTATATTTCATGCCGATCCACATCCAGGCAATATTTATATTGAAGAAGATACGGGTCGGGTGGCAATGTTGGATTACGGTGCGGTGGGTCGCTTAGCAATACAGCAACAAGATGGCCTTAAGTATTTTTTAGTTGGAATTCACCAGGCGGATGCAGCGCTTGTTGTTGACGGTATCAACCTACTAGTAGAAAATGGTGAATCGGTGAATCGTCAAGAAATGGAACAGGCCATTAGCCAAATTTTACTTAGAATTAGTTATGTGTCACGCGTTGAAACGGACGAACTGATATATTCTATTTTCTCGGTCGCACGTGATTTTGGTCTACATTTCTATCCGGCAGTTAGTATAGCTTTACGCGCAATTGTCACACTAGACGGGACATTATCAACTATTGACCCACGCTTTGAAATTTTTAGAGAAATTAAAGATTTTTCAAATAACTATTTAAAAGCGAGTTTGGCAAAACCATTTAAGCAACCAAAAGAAACGAAGCAATTTATCGAAGAAGAGCTGGCGCTACTTTTACCCAATTTACGAAAAATTCCTCGTCGTATTGATCAAATGATAAAAAAAGCAGAAAGCGGCAAAATCATTTTGCATCATGATATTTTCTCGGATAAAACGAATGCGATGTTTGTTACACAGCTATTTTCACGTTTCGTGTTGTTGCTCGTTGGCATTACATTTGGCATTATCTCGGTAGCATTGCTAGCAATTTCGCAGTTTATTCATACCGCCTATGCTGTTTATCTAAATACGGCTGCTTACCTAGGTTTATTTTTATGTGCAATATTACTCGTACGCTTATCAATCCAAGCAATTCGAGATATGAAACGAACAAAATAAAAAATTTTTAAGAGATTCGATTTAGGGTCTCTTTTTTTGTGTGGTATAAAACACTTTACTATAATAGAATACTAAATTACTAGTGAAATAGTTTATTAGCATATAAACAGGTTAAATTGAAAATACCGTAATAAACCACGTAAAAAATGATTTTTAGAGAGAAAATTTGATTTTTGTTAAAAAATAAGTGGAAATAAACTATTTTTTGTAGAATAATAAATTCAAGGAAACTATTGATTTAGAAAATTCACAAAGGGTGGGGTAATATGATTCAATTAAACGGCCAGAATTTGTCGATGGAACAAATGGCAAGTATTTTATATAGTAAACAAAAAGTAGCGATTGCAGATGATGCAAAACATAAAGTAGCAAAAAGCCGTGAAGCAGTTGAACGAATTGTACAGCAAGATAAAACGGTGTATGGCATTAATACAGGGTTTGGGAAATTTAGCGATGTAAAAATCGCCGAACAAGAAGTCAGTAAATTGCAGGTGAATTTAATTCGTTCACACGCTTGTGGTTTCGGCGAGCCGTTCCCGATTTTAGTTGCAAAAGCAATGATGGTGTTACGTTTGAATGCGTTGTTAAAAGGATTTTCAGGTATTCGTTTAGAGGTGCTTGAGCGACTATGCTATATGATTAATGAAGATATTATTCCTGTCATTCCACAGCAAGGTTCGCTTGGAGCATCGGGTGATTTAGCACCGCTTTCGCATTTAGTATTGGCATTAATTAGCGAGGGTGAAGTGTTTGTTCAAGGGGAACGTCGACCATCGAGTGAATTATTTGACCAGCTAAATCTTCCGAAAATCGAGCTACAAGCAAAGGAAGGCTTAGCGCTCATTAATGGAACACAAGCAATGACTGCACAAGGGATTGTTAACTATATTGAAGCCGAAAAATTAGCGTACGCAAGTGAATGGATTGCAGCGATGACGATGGAAGCATTGTACGGTATTATTGATGCCTTCCACCCAGCTGTTCACGAGGCACGTGGAATGCATGAGCAGATGGACGTTGCAGCGCGTATGCGTGACTGGCTCGAAGGCAGTGAACTTATTACACATCAAGGGGAAAAACGTGTACAAGATCCATATTCACTGCGCTGCATTCCTCAAATTCATGGAGCGAGCTGGCAAGTATTAAATTATGTCAAAGAAAAGCTAGAGCTTGAAATGAACGCAGCAACGGATAATCCATTGATTTTTGAGGATGGCGAACTCATTATTTCAGGTGGGAACTTCCACGGACAACCGATAGCCTTTGCGATGGATTTTTTAAAAATTGGAGTTGCCGAACTTGCAAATGTTTCGGAGCGTCGCATTGAACGTTTAGTGAATCCACAGTTAAACGAAGGATTACCAGCATTTTTAAGTGCCAAACCTGGTTTAGAATCAGGGGCGATGATATTACAATATAGCGCGGCAAGCTTAGTATCAGAAAATAAAACACTTGCACATCCAGCATCGGTTGATTCGATTCCATCTTCAGCAAATCAGGAGGATCATGTTAGTATGGGGACTACGGGTTCACGACATGCGCGTATGATTATCGGAAATGTCCGCAATGTATTGGCGATTGAAGCATTTTGTGCTGCTCAAGCTGTAGAATATCGTGGGGTGGAGCAGATGTCACCAAAGCTACGCGAAAAGTGGGAGCAAATTCGAGAACTTGCTCCAAGTATGACCGAAGACCGAATTTTCAGTCATGATGTCAATCGTATTATCGAATTCTTATTGCCATCAAGGTAAGTGTGTCTATCAGCGTTTTACCTTATTAAGTAGGTGTTAGAAATCTCGACGCAGTTGCGTAAAGGTGCAATTGATCTTGTGGTTTTGCTATAATAAATGTCTAGAAGTTTGAGAGGAAGAATATTTATGACAAAACCACATTTATTAATCGTTGATGGTATGGCACTTCTATTCCGTTCGTTTTTCGCGTCAGCTGCGATGAATCAATTTATTCGTTTAGATGATGGCACACCGTCGAACGGCGTACAGGGCTTTGCACGCCATGTATTAACAGCACAAAATATAATGAAACCAACGCATTTAGCAGTTTGTTGGGATATGGGCGCCCACACATTTCGCAATGAATTGTTCGATGGCTACAAAGCAAATCGCCCAGCTCCTCCAGAAGAAATGCTGCCACAATTTGATATGGCAAAGGATGTATCACAAATGATTGGCTGGAAAAATTTCGGAACAAAGGGTTTAGAAGCCGATGATTTAATTGGGTCTATGATAGAAAAATGGAAGGATGCTGCACAAATTACTGTTATTAGTGGTGACCGTGATTTATTGCAGCTGTTAAATCCAACTACTACAATTGCGTTCACGAAAAAGGGCTACACAGAATATGATGTCTACACGGAGGCACGCTTTGTTGATGAATATGGCATTGCACCAAAGCAATTTGCCGACGTAAAAGCATTTATGGGTGATACAAGTGACGGATACCCAGGTGTTAAAGGTATTGGTCCGAAAACCGCTTTACAATTGATTCAAAACCACGGCTCCATTGACGGGGTATTAGCAGCATTATCGACATTAAAGCCGGGGCAACGAATTAAAATTAGTGAAAATGAAGACATGCTTCGCTTATCACACCAATTAGCAACAATTAACTGCGCAGCGCCAATTGATGCAGAGCTTGATGAGTTACGTTTAGATGCATACACACCATCGCTATTTAATTCTGTAGAACAAAAGGGCTATCGTTTAATTGCAAAACATGCGCGGTCGATAAAATAAATAGTGATACAAAAAAACATACACCGTCTCTTTGCGAAGAAACGGTGTATGTTTTTACGTTCATTATTATTCTTATCCTAACCCCGTAGGCGTTTTACTTTTCATTTGAAATGATACGTTCACCATTCATTTTTACAACTTCAACGTCAATCGAGCGAATGGAATTTTCATTTAACGGTACAGTCCCATCTACATGGAATTTTTTCCAAGACTTATTGTGTTTTCGATACACTACTTCGGATAGACGAAAAACATCCACGCCCATTTCTAACGCTGCTTTATAGGTCGCTTCAATTTCTTTTTTTATCGTCTCTTCAATTTTATCTTTTACTTGATCCATTATTTCCTGATTCTCAGATTCTATCGCTTTAACAACACATTTTACCTCCAATTCAAAGTGTATCGAATCTTCGTTGATGATTGGACGAATAGTTGGTTTAACGGATTCTATGACATTTGTTATATAAGGTTCTGAAAAACCATCTATTTTAATTGTTACTTGACCACGCGTGGTTTTTTCGTTCATCCATTGGAGTCCTTTTACATCGTCGCCTTTTAATTGCCCCATATAACCGTCCTTATAGGTAATTAAGGCAACAGATTTAATAGAGTATACGCTATCTTGACCTTTATCTGTTGACCAGCTGTCACTTAGTTCGATGAAAGGAATAATCGCCGAATGGCTCGGTTCATCAGTATTAATCAAAAGTTCACGGAAATTTATCGGTTGAATAAACGATGATTGTGACAGCGAGTTGGTTGGATCTCCTACCTTTGATAATGTAATGGCTTTATTAATAATCGGTGTTGTTAACATAATTTCTTCTAGAGGGGCATCCGTAACATATGTCCAGGTCGTATAGCGCAATTCCCTATAGCGAACAAAGGCATTAACAGTTGCCTTTCCTTTTTCTTGTTTTAAAGCTTCCTCGGAAAATACAATATATTCAAGTTGTCCTAAAAAAAGTCTTTCATCCATAGTCTTATATAAGTTGAAAAAAACCTCATTAAAATTTCGCCCTCTTGCTACACCGACTTCTGCTTGACTCGCGTCAGGATTTGGTTGATCTGATTTGGCGATATTCGTAAAATCAATAATTTGGGCATACATGATATATTCATCATCTTTAAAATCAATTCCGAGACCGAAAAGATAATACATTCGCTCCGGTTGATTTGTATCCCAGCAGCCTGCAAGTAAAAGAAGGAGTGGGAGAAATAGAAGCTTTTTCATCACTCTTTCTCCCTCGTTTTATCTTGAAGATTTTTTGTTGCTGTCCTTTTTTTATAGGATGACATAGGAGGACGGAATAGCGTTACTTTCAAATTCGACCAAGAAAGATCAGCTGTAAAGTAAAGGTAAGGAACGCCATACACGCGCAAGTTGGCTAAATAAAGCACGAACAAATAAAGCGATAAAAATAAGCCAAATAAGCCAAATACAGAGGTCATAAGAATATTCAAAATGCGCATAATACTTACCGTAGTAACGAGCGATTGATTTACAAGAGTAAATCCTGCAATTGTTGAAATGGCAATAACGACAATCATTGCAGGGCTTGTTATTCCTGAACGTATTGCAGCATCTCCGATAATAAGTCCTCCAACGACGCTAATTGTCCCACCGAGGGTACTTGGCAAACGTAATCCGGCTTCTCGAAATAGCTCAAACATGAATAACATACCGAGCATTTCCAACGCCGTTGGAAGCGGTAACCCAGTATTTGCTTGAACGATTGTCGCAAGTAACGGGAATGGTAATTGTTCTTGATGAAATGTCGTTAAAGCAAGCCAAAATGCAGGTAAAAATAATGCGATAATAATACTAAAAATTCGTAAAATTCGCTCTATTGAGCTTGTAACCGCTGGGTGATCAAAATCTTCACCTGATTTTAATAGCAAAAACAAATTGACGGGAGTAATTACCGCATATGAAATGCCATCAACGAGAATAACAAAGCGTCCTGCTGATAATGCCATTACAGCAAAATCCGGTCGACCAGTCGTATGGTTTAGCGGTAAAAAATAGGACCGTTTATTAAAACGTTCCATAAGTGATTCACTGCTTATAAGAATATCAGTACAAACAGACTCCAAATCCTGCTTTAGTTCTTTTAGTATCGTTAAATCTGCTATATCGTGAAAATAAAGAACGGCAAGCTTCGTTTTCGAGCGTTCCCCAATGGATAGCTTTTCAACGGCAAGAGAATCAGTAGGTAGTCGCTTGCGAATCAGTGCAATATTAATTGATAAATCTTCAATAAAATTGTCTCGAGGCCCTTTTATTTGTACCTCTAATTTCGTTTCTTCTGGACTTCGATTAGGCTTTTTTTCAATATTACTTGATAATAGTATTTGAAGCTTTTCCACATAAATAAGGACAAAGCCACCAAATACATTCGTTGTGGCATCGTTTAAATCTGTGATTTGTTGTAAATCAGGAAGGTATAAATTTTGGGAAAGCATATTTTCAGTTAACGGTTTATCGGAGTCACTACAAATCGACTGAAGTCTAGGTACAATAATTTCATTTAGTGAATATTTGTCAATCATCGCATCGCATGTAATAAGTGTTACTTTGCTTGTTTGAAAGGAATACGTTTGAAAATGAACATCCTCACAATGTTTAAAGTGCTCTTTTAACGAAATCGTATCAATTTGATGCATCGCTTTCCACCTTACTGTTTGTTCTCTTTCGTAAAAGAAACAGCAATAAAAACGCTAATATGAAAAAGAACAAAGCTGTACTTATTAAAAAATACTTCCCTTTAATCTCGATAAATATACTGTCATTTATCAAAAATAGCGGCAATGTTAAAAAAATAAATGCTGGTGCAACGATTTCCCAAATTTTTTTTTTCTTCCCTGTCATCCCTAATAGCTCAATGGCGATATATAATAAAAAGCCGACGCGTATAAACGTACCTGTTAACCATTGATAAATAGAGAAGAAGTCTAAATGCGATACATAGTTACCAATTTTAGCAATTCTCCATTCTTCAAAGGCAGGATAACGTTGTCTAGCAGCTTCTGTAGGACCGAATTCTGTAATTGCACCTATTAGTGGACCAAGCGTTAAGCCAACGAGAATGAAAAGAATAATGAGTAGGTGCGTAAATTTTAATTTTTTCGTAAAATGCTGTTGAATAAACAAAAGCAAAAGAATTTCAAAAAAGCCGGAAGCAGGATATACGACCGTTTTTATGATGGGGGAATAGCCATGCTCGAAAAATGGACGCAGTAATGAATGGTCTTTTACTTGTAAGTTGACAAACGCAACGAAAAAGCCCAATACAACGACACCAAATAGGACGATAATATTCGCCATCGTAATACTTAACACGGACGACGTGGCTAATAAAAGGCAAACAACTGAAAAAAGGAAAAATAGTAGGAGAACAGGTGTTTCAATTAAGAAGGTTGTCGACACCCATTGTAAAGTTTCACGCATTGTAAATGCAGCCATTACCAATAAATAAAAAACAATTACATAAATCACTACGTTTCCGAATTTAGGGTAATTTGTAAGCAAACGAGTACGAACGGAATCCGAATGTAGCTGTTTTTGAAGTAGAAAAAATACATAAAGCCAGGGAACGGTGATAAGAGCTGATAAAATGATTGACATCCATGAATCGCGCTCAGCTCCACTTAATAAAGAGGGAATGATTGTTACGTGATTTTTCAAGCCAATCACCGTCATCGATAAAAAAACAATATGAAGAATACTAATTTTACCTTTAGATTTCATAGAAAATTCCTCGCACTTTTTCTCTATTGAATGATTATTAGGTGGAAAAGAACATGTACTTACCTTAACTTAAGATAAGCACTCTCTTCCTAGTACAAAGTATTGCCAAAAATAGAGTGGTTATACAATTTTAAGGATATTAGTATCAGATACTATATTTCTTATAAAGTGAAATTTCAATCAGTGGGATTATATTTAATCGGAGGGAATAATATTTATTTTGGAAAATATAAAAAGCGCTAGCTCGGGCTAACGCTTTATAGGTTCAATTTTAACAAAGTTTAATACTTTACGATTATCATCATATTTAAAGGAGCGCACTTGGCTATCGCGATTGCGACCACCATTATCATGGATTGATAAGAACAATTCACCATTTTTAATTTCGTAGCCAATGAGTGGTACCCAATGGTATTTATAAAGTGGCTTATTTTTTGGTAAAAACTTCCACGAAAAATAAACATCAAAGCGCATCGCTACAGGATTGCCTTCACGTAACTGCTCAATTGCTTGCGTTATTGTACACTCCTCTACACACCAATCATCACCAAGCAGCTTGCGCAAATTGCGGATTAGACGCCACTTAAATAATCCGATTTTTGTACCGCCAAGTAGTTTATACAATTCATTAATATCATGTGGTAGCACCTTTTCGTCATTTTGACATAAATAATTTAAAATCACGTGTGCTGTAGTTGGTCCGCATGCAGAGTTTTGGAATTCAGTTCGAATATCTGCACTATATTGTGATTTTCCTGTGATATTTAGTAGGATTTTCATGCTACAACCTCCCAGTTTTTATAAAGTAATAATATACCTAAATAAAATATATTTGGCCCTTTTGAAACTATTTCAAGTAGTGTGCCGTCTAACGGTAAATTCTTTTGTAAGGTGGTGACAAAATGCAGCTAGAGCAGTTGATCCGAGCGCATGGTGAGGAATTATTACGCCTTGCTTATACATATGTGAAAAATAAAGAAACAGCTGAGGATATTGTACAAGACGTCTTACTAAAAGCTTTTGAGCAGCAGGGACAATTTCGTGGGGAAGCAAGTTACCGTACGTATTTATATCGCATGACAATAAACCGTAGCTATGATTATTTACGCAGTTGGAGCCATAAAAATACCATTCTCACTGAAAAAATCCAACAAATTTTTAAAGGCACGAAATCAGCGGAGCAGGAAGTACTTGTTTTAACAGAAAACCGGGTATTAGGTGAGGCGGTACTCGGTTTACCGCTTAAATATCGTGAAATCATCGTCTTATATTATTACAAAGAACTTAAAATCGATGAAATTGCCGAGATGTTATCGTGTTCAGACAATACGGTGAAAACGAGGCTAAGGCGCGGACGAGAAAAACTAAAGCAAACGCTAGAAGGAGGTGCGTGGGATGACGAAATCTCAAATGAAACAGGCCATTGATGAAGCAATTAGTAACGGACCGATGATGAACGAGAACTTTGTACAAAAAGTACTGAACGATAAAAAACGTTCGAAAAAAACAATTCCTTTTTTACAACCAGCACTTGTAGTAGTAATGATGCTAGTGATTGGTACGGTACTTTATTTTAGTCCTTCACAAATAGAGCATTCTGCAATAGAAATTAAAGAGTTTAGTTTAACTGATGCACAAGCCAAGCTAGTAGAAAACTATTATACTGCCATTGCTATGAAGGATGAAAAAGCGCTGGCAAAAGTGGCAACAATGAGCAACGAAGAAGTCATCAATCGTTATAAGGGGTTTGACTTAACAAATCACATAGAAGTGATCAAAACAATTGATGACGAAAAAGAGTTAATACTTTATATAAAATTACAAGATAAATTACAAGATACTACGTCTTCGTATTTAGAAAAGCTCGTATTAGATAAGGAAAGCCAAAAATTCATTATAAATGATGCTTATGCATTTCTATATTACGAGGAAGAAATTGTGCTCCCAAAATCAATCTCCCTAACATATCAAGATGCACCTATTGCGACACCTATGAAAACTACACCGAGGAAGCTTGAAAAGGCCGAACAACAAACAATCAATGGCAACACCTTATATCAAATTGAAACAAAAGCAGGCATGCAACGAGTTTTTGAATCGTTTTCTGGTGAGCGCTTTGATTTAGGGATTGCTAGTGAAGGGATTTCTTATTTTAATTCGGGAGAAAGCAATCAATTTTTTATCATAGATAGCTTAACGAATCAGCTGACATATATTTACTTGAATCAGCAAGGTAATTATCAAATGATAACAGGTGATCTTGGTGAGCAAAGCAACACGCTATATCAAACTGATTTCCATGACGCACCGTTTGTAGTAACGGGTGGTACACAGCCAAAAATAATGACGATTCAAAATGGTGAGCTTATTTATGCTAATATTTTTGCGAATGCTGAATTTGTACAGCCACTTGAATTTTATAGTACGGAAAGCTATGGTACGGTATTACTCGTGAAATATACAGAGGATTTGCGGCAAACATCTCAGTATTTCGAACTAAAGTCGATGAATCTCTATGAGGATTTAAGATTGCGAGATATGCTAGAAGCAAAGCCAGAGCATTTTAAAGATATGTTTTTAATGAATCGCTATAATGATCAACTAATTTATATCTTTAATGAGGATACGATTTATTACAGAGGTAAAACGGCTACAAGCGAATTAGTTGAAAAAACGTACACAAATATCCAAGTCGAAACAAAGGGCAATCAATATTTCATTACAGGAGACGACGGTTTTAGCTGGACACTAACACGCACCGCACCGCGCATTTTGCAGGATGAAAAAGGCATTGAATATACAATACCTATTGCTTTTGAGGATATACCCGAAATCGACAACTCCAAATAAAAACGAAACCTACCTCGAAATTCGGGGTAGGTTTCGTTTATTTACAATTTGCTATTCAAGCATGTTTAAGAAACTGTAGGTGTTTGTACCTTTTTCCACATAAACGTGAAAATAATCGTTCCTATTAAGATTATAAGCCCTGCAATAAATGGATACAAAATTTGAATATCATATAATGCACCTGCAAGCAGTGGACCTAAAATGTTACCAATACTCATATATGCATTGTTCATGCCCATCGCAAAGCCTTGTTCATTGCCCGCTAATTTTGAAATCAAAGTTGTTAAAACCGGACGTAAAATGGACGTTGCTAAGAAGATTAATAATGAAATCGCAAAAAATAAATTGTAGCTATTGGCGATAATCGATAGTGAGAAGCCAATTGCTGTGACGATTAAAAATAGTTTCAAGACATTTAATTCGCCCATTACTTTGACAATCCAATCGACAACAAACAGCTGCATAATGACACCTACTAAGCCAGTAGCCGTCACCATAAACGCAATTTCCTGAGGTGTTGCACCAAATTGGTCATCCACATATAGTCCGAGCACGGTTTCATAAGCCATTAACCCGAAGCTCATAATTAATGTAATAATCAATGGAATAAAGAATGGTTTTTTCACAGACAAAAGAATGTCTTTTACCATAGATGAATCTGGTTGCGCCACGATATCCACTTTTTCTAATTGGCTTTCCTTTAATGTAAAGAAAGAGACGACAAACGCTAAAAGTCCTACAATTGCCGAAACTAATAAAGGAGTTTTCAGTCCATAATCAGCTAAAAAACCACCGATCCCTGGACCAATCACAATACCCAAAGACATCGCAGCAGAAATAAAGCTATTTCCCTTTGCACGCTGGTCCATTGTTGTAATATCGGCTACATATGCATAAATTGCCGGAATTAAAAACGCACAGCCAATCCCACCAATCGCGCGTGATACATACAGTAACGCAACTGAATCAGCAAAATAAAAGATAAACATCGAGATTGCTAATGTTAAAAGTCCGATATTAATGAGCGGGCGGCGACCATATTTGTCGGTCCATTTCCCACCAATAGGTGATACTAAAAACTGAGCGAATGCAAAAATCGCAATAATTAGCCCTGCAGCCGTCCCACCTTGGCCAAGTTCTTTTAAATAGGCAGGGATAATCGGAATAATTATCCCAAAGCTTCCTACTGCAATAAACATATTGAGCATAAGAAGCGCTAATTTTTTTCGTTGATCTGAAGTCATTGTTGTTCCTTTCATCTTACAAATTTGCATGTAGACCATTGTAATATGGAATTTGAATGAACACAAATACTATTAGGAAGTAAAAACGAACGAAGCCAATAGATGCTTCGTCCGTTTCAAATTACGCTTGTGCGTTTAAGAACTCTTCAACTTGTGCAGGTGACTTTGCATTAGCGCTATGTAAGTGAGCTAATTTTTCACCGTTTTTGAAGATTAATAATGATGGAATCCCCATGACTTGATATTTCTCAGCTAAATCTGGGAAGTTATCACGGTTAATTGAGTACCAGTCATATTGGTTGTATTCTTCAATAATTGGATCGATAAACATATCCATACGCGTACAGTCTGGGCACCAGCCAGCGAAGAACTTAATGATGATGGCTTTGTCTGTCCCTGTTAGTTCTGTGAATTGTTCAATTGTTGTAATTTCTTGCATTTGTTTCACGCTCCTTTAAGCTCATTGTACACGAAATAAGACGATTACGAAAAGTAATTAAACTTTAACAATGAATAAAAATAGAACTGTAATTTTTCAAATTATTGGTTTAATCGTAAATTGCAATTCGACGATATTTTAAATAGAAAAATATTATTCGAATCTATTTTGAGCGAAATAGATTTTTCTAAAAATTTCAAGAAAATTATTGCGCAAATTGTCAAAATAATCTACACTAAGAACAGAAAAGCTGTTTGAAGTTTTTTTTTCATTTCAAAATGAATGACTGTTCATTCAAGGGAGAAGGGGGAAGTGCTCGTGTCTTACAACATTCAAAAAGTAGCGGTTTTAGGTTCAGGGGTTATGGGTTCAGGTATTGCAGCACATTTAGCAAACATCGGTATTCCTACATTATTATTAGATATCGCGCCAAACGGGCTTACGAAAGAAGAAGAGGCTAAGGGTTTAACGCTTGATTCGAAAGCAGTAAAAAATCGTTTCGTTAATTCGGCTATGCAAAAATTACTAAAGCAAAAGCCAGCGCCACTTTCTACGAAAAAAAATCTAGCCTTAATTACACCAGGTAACTTTGACGATGATTTAGATAAATTAAAAGATGTCGATTGGATTATCGAAGTTATCGTAGAAAAATTAGACATTAAAAAAGGGTTATTCGAAAAGATTGATGCAGTTCGTAAACAAGGCACAATCATTTCATCAAATACATCAGGGGTAAGCATAAACGCGATGGCGGAAGGGCGTTCAGAGGATTTCCAAGCACATTTTCTTGGCACACATTTCTTCAACCCGCCACGCTATTTAAAACTACTAGAAGTCATTCCATCAAAAACGACAAAGCCAGAAGTAGTGTCGTTCATGCAAGCATTTGGAGAAGACGTACTTGGTAAAGGGGTCGTAATTGCTAAAGACACACCAAACTTTATCGCTAACCGTATCGGTACTTACGGTTTAATCGTCACAATGAATGAAATGATTGCACGTAACTACTCAGTGGGCGAGGTAGATTCGGTAACAGGTCCAATTATTGGCCGTCCAAAATCGGCAACATTCCGTACGCTAGATGTTGTCGGTCTTGATACATTCGCTCACGTTGCGAAAAACGTATATGACCACACAACTGGCGCGGAACAGCAAGTATTTGAAGAGTCACTAATCTTAAACAAAATGATTACAAACGGTTGGTTAGGTGCAAAGTCAGGTCAAGGTTTCTTCAAAAAAGAGGGCAAAACTATTTTGGAGCTAAATTTATCAACATTTGAATATGAGCCAACGAAAAAGCTCGTTGCACCATCACTTGAAATGGCGAAGCAAGCAAAAGGTCCAGGCGGCAAATTAAAAACGTTAATTTACGCAAATGACCGTGTAGGCGAATTATTATGGAACTCATTCGCACCAACATTACTTTATTCAGCACAGCTTACAGGTGAAATTGCAGACGACATCGTAGCAATTGATAACGCAATGAAATGGGGCTTCGGCTGGGCACAAGGTCCATTCGAGATGTGGGATGCAATAGGCGTAGAAAAATCAGTCGAAAAAATGAAAGAAGAAGGTAGTGAGATTCCAGCATTTGTTACAGGGTTACTTGATAAAGGCTTCACAACATTCTATTCAGAAATCGACGGCGATTTAGCTTACTATAACGGTACTGAATACGTAAAAGTACCAGTAAACGAAAAAGCAATCGACTTAAAACGCTATAAGAAAAAGCATGGTGTCATCAAGTCAAATTCAGGTGCAAGTTTAATCGACTTAGGTGACGGTATTGCCTTACTTGAATTTCACTCAAAATCAAATGCAATTGGCTTAGATATCGTACAAATGATTAACTTTGCGATTGATGAAGTTGAGAAAAACTTCAAAGGGCTTGTCATCGGAAACCAAGGCAAAAATTTCTGTGTAGGAGCCAATCTTGCAATGATTTTAATGGAAGCACAAGACGATAATATTTTCGAGCTTGATTTCGTGATTAAGTCATTCCAGCAAGCAATGCGTCGTATTAAATATTCGACAAAACCAGTAGTTGCAGCACCTTTCCAAATGGCCTTAGGTGGTGGAGCGGAAGTATGTTTACCGGCTACACATATTCAAGCATCTGCTGAAACGTATATGGGGCTGGTTGAAGTTGGTGTAGGTTTAATCCCAGGTGGTGGCGGTAATATTGGACTTTATGAAAAATTCATTAAAGGCTTACCAAATGGTGTAGAAGTAGACTATCAAAATATTGCCAATAAAGTATTTGAAACAATTGCGCTGGCGAAAGTTTCAACATCTGGTGAAGAGGCACGTGAAAATAACTTCTTAAACTTCGCAGACGGAATTTCAGTGAATCCGGATCACTTAATTTATGACGCAAAACAAGCAGCATTAGCACTTGCAGATGCAGGCTACACACCACCAGTGAAAAGCACTGTAAAAGTAGTGGGTGCACCGGGCTATGCGACATTATTATTAGGGGCACAAGGCATGTTCGATTCAGGCTACATTACAGAGCACGACTTAAAAATCGCGAAAAAGCTTGCATACGTAATCGCGGGCGGTAAAGTACCATACGGAACAGAAGTGTCTGAAGATTACCTATTAAACTTAGAAAAGCAAGCGTTCCTAGAGCTAGTAGCAGACCAAAAATCACAAATGCGTATGCAGCACATGTTAGTAAAAGGAAAGCCGTTACGTAACTAATTGAACGTTCATGAAAATACTTTGCTAGCAAGTGAATCCTTGCTAGCCCATTACAAGGGGGAAACATCATTATGCGTGAAGCCGTTATCGTTGCAGGTGCACGAACACCAATCGGTCGAGCAAAAAAAGGAACACTTGCGAACACTCGTCCAGATGATTTTGGTGCAGTAGTAGTAAAAGAAACGTTAAAACGTGCGGGTTATGAAGGTCCGGTTGATGATTTAATTATGGGATGTGCGATGCCAGAAGCAGAGCAAGGTATGAATGTAGCACGCTTAGTTGGTGCGCTAGCTGGCCTTCCAGATACAACACCAGCACTAACAGTAAACCGCTTCTGTTCATCGGGCTTACAAACAATTGCTTACGCAGCAGAGCGCATTATGCTTGGCCACGCAAAAGCGATCGTTGCAGGTGGTACAGAATCAATGAGTATGATTCCAATGACAGGTAACACAGTGCGTTTAAATCCGAAATTAGCTGAAGAAGCACCACAGTATTATATTGGCATGGGCCACACAGCAGAAGAAGTAGCAAATCGTTATAACGTTAGTCGTGCAGATCAAGATGCTTTCGCGGTACGCTCTCATGAGTTAGCCGAAAAGGCAATAAAAGAAGGTAAATTCAGAGATGAAATCGTACCAGTAGAAGTTGTTGAATACTTTGTTGATGAAAATAATCAATTAAAAGAAAAGAAAATCGTTTTCGATACAGATGAGGGCGTTCGTCCAGGAACATCAATTGAAGGCTTAGCTAAGTTACGCCCAGCTTTCAACGTCAAAGGTTCGGTAACAGCTGGTAATGCTTCGCAAACATCTGACGGCGCGGCAGCAGTACTTGTCATGGACCGTGAAGAAGCAGAAAAGCAAGGCATGAAGCCGCTTGCGAAATTCTTAGGTTTTGCGGTTGGAGGGGTGCCACCGGAAGTAATGGGAATTGGTCCAATTGTAGCAGTACCAAAAGCGTTAGAAATCGCGGGTATTACACAAGATCAGGTTGATTTATGGGAAATTAACGAAGCATTCGCCTCACAGTCAATTCAAGTTGTGCGTGAGCTAGGCATCGATATTGATAAAGTAAACGTAAACGGTGGCGCGATTGCTCTTGGGCATCCACTAGGGGCTACAGGTGCTATACTTTCAATCAAGCTAATTAACGAACTAAAACGCCGCGGTGGTAAATACGGTGTCGTAACAATGTGTATCGGCGGAGGTATGGGCGCAGCGGGCGTATTTGAAGTACTGTAAGTGGAATATGGAACGGAAAAAAATTTCACAGTGGGAAATAAGGAGGAATTCATAATGGAACAAACAACAAACATTATTAAAGGTGGCGGCTTCTTAATCGAAGACGTAGAAATCGAGCGTGTAATTACACCAGAGGACTTCACTGACGAGCAAAAAATGATTGCACAAACAACACAAGAGTATGTGCAAAATGAAATTGTGCCAGTAATTGAAAACTTGGAGCATCACGAGTTTGAGCACTCTGTACGTTTATTAAAAAAGGCAGGAGATTTAGGTTTATTAGCTGCTGATATACCTGAAGAGTACGAAGGTTTAGGCTTAGACAAAATTTCTTCAGCATTAATTGGTGAAAAAATGTCGCCAGCGGGTGGTTTCTCTATTACGCACGGTGCACATGTTGGTATTGGTTCTTTACCAATCGTATTATTCGGTAACCATGAGCAAAAAACACAATACTTACCGAAGTTGGCATCAGGTGAGTTAATCGCTGCTTACGCGTTAACAGAGCCAGGTTCAGGCTCAGACGCATTAGGTGCGAAAACGACGGCAAAGTTAAATGAAGCAGGCACTCACTACATTTTAAATGGTGAAAAACAATGGATTACAAATGCAGGCTTTGCAGACGTATTTGTAGTATACGCAAAAATCGATGGCGATAAATTTACTGCTTTTATCGTAGAACGCACATACCAAGGGGTTTCTGTTGGTCCAGAAGAGAAGAAAATGGGTATTAAATCATCTTCTACACGTACATTAATTTTAGAAGATGCTGTGGTGCCAGTAGAAAACGTATTAGGTGAAATCGGTCGTGGTCACGTAATCGCATTCAACATCTTAAATATCGGACGTTATAAATTAGGAGTAGGTACAGTAGGAGCTTCAAAACGTGCATTTGAACTTGCAGTAGCGTACACAAACCAACGTCAACAATTCAAAACAAAATTATCAGATTTCAACTTAACGAAAGAAAAACTCGCAACGATGGCATCTCAAATTTATGCGTCTGAGTCATTAAACTATCGCACAGTTGGTTACTTCGAGGACCGTTTAAGTCAGTTATCTGAAGCAGAGCAAAAAGACGGTAAAGCAATCGCAGGTGCTATCGCAGAATATGCAATCGAATGTTCAATCGCAAAAGTATTCGGCTCTGAAACATTAGATTATGTAGCAGACGAGGCAGTGCAATTACACGGTGGCTACGGCTTCATGGCAGAGTACGAAGTAGAGCGCATTTACCGCGACTCTCGTATCAACCGTATTTTCGAAGGTACAAACGAAATCAACCGTATGATCGTGCCAGGTACATTCATGAAAAAAGCATTAAAAGGTGAGTTACCGTTATTACAAGTAGCACAAGAGCTACAAAACGAGCTATTAATGTTAATGCCTGAAGAAATCGGCAATGAAGCATTAGAGCAAGAAAAATATTTAGTGAAAAACGCGAAAAAAATTGCGGTACTTGCAGCAGGTGCAGCAGCTCAGCGCTTCGGAGCAAAATTAGATGCAGAGCAAGAAGTTCTTGTAAACATCGCTAACATTGCAAATCAACTATACGCAATGGAATCAGCTGTTATTCGTACGCAAAAAGCAATTGCACGTGACGGTGAAGAAAAAGCAGCACAAAAAATTCTCTACACACAAATTTTCTGCCAAGAAGCATTTGCAGAAATCGAAAAAGAAGCAAAAGAAACATTAATCGCATCAGTTGAAGGTGACAATGCACGTATGATCCTTTCAGCGCTACGTAAGTTAACACGTAACAACCCATACAACTTAATTCTGAAAAAACGCCAAGCTTCAGTGAAGTTAATCGAAGCTGAAAAGTTTGTCGTTTAATCGGTAAAATCAAATAAAAACGAGATGTGGGACGCCGCATCTCGTTTTACTATAGATAAAATTCAAATGGAAGGCTATTTTTCTACTTTACGAAAGTGATAAAAAATCGATTAGTTTAACATTCGGCTGAAGACGATTGCGGCTTGTGCACGAGTTAAAGTTTTGTTTGGATTGAAGTTTTTATCTGAGCCAATCATGATTCCCTTTGATTGAAGTGCATAGATTGCTTGTTTTGCCTCTGTGCTAAGCTTGGCATCGTCATTATATTTTTCTGCTGTTACCTCCTCGAATGTTTCACCAGATAAAACAAGATAGTTATAAACTGCATAGGCAAATTCTTCTCGAGTAATTTCTTTGTTTGAAGCAAATATTTGATCCGTTACACCTGGAATTAAATTGTTTTCAATTGCCCATTCAATCCCATTCGTATTTGTATTTCCAGCTAATCGATTTAATACAGTTGCAGCTTGAGTTTTTGTGAATGGTTTGTTAGGTGCGAATGTCGTTTCGTTAACCCCAGTTAATAATCCGGCTTGTGTTACTTCGATAATTTCATTTTTTGCAATATGATTTTCAATGTCGTTGAATTTTAGATTTTTATCTTTTGCCAGGATATCTAACACTGTTACAGTTCCGCTAACCTCATGCCCAACTAATAATTGAGGTTTTTCACTCGTCACAAATGCTAATCCCTCTGGAGAAACGTCACCTTTTATAGCTTCGCTAAAGTCACGCGTATTCATATAGTCGACAAATTTAACCTTTGTTGGATCTGTAATGTTGTACATCATAATCCCACCGATACGCTCTAAACCAATGAATGCGAATACTTCGTCACCGATTTTACCAACTTTAACATCTTCAGGCTCAGGCCCTTTTTTACCGCTACGGTTATCAATCTTTACTTCATCATTCGTCGTATTGAAGTATTTAGGGTAAAGCTCGGCCGTTATTTTTTCAAAATCACTTCCGCTATCAAATACGATTTCCATTGTATCGGCATCAATGATTGAGAAAGAGCGTCCACCAAAAATATAGTCTTTTCCATCATCAAAGCCGTCATATTGCGTCGTATCATAATATACGATTTCGTTGCCATCTACTTCTTTTTCGTTTTCATTTAAATGGAATGAAGGTGTGTCTTCTTCTCCCCATTCACGACTGTCTCCCTCATTCGCAGTGACAATATAATTTTTACCGTTCGCGCTATACGTTGAAATCCCATCTGGCATATAAATGCCAAAGACATTCTCATTCTGAAGTTTTACGTCCTTATTTTTAAGTAGATCCAATTCATTTCCTTTTTCTTGATGGTCTTTAAATCCTAACCCATTTACTGAAATTACTTCGTTTGTTGTTAAGTCTATTTTTGCGATGGCATTGTTTTCTTGGAGTGAAACGTAAGCATATTTGCTATCTTCACTTACGACTACATATTCAGGCTCTAAATCTTCAGATGGTTTGGCATCTTTCTTTATAATTACTTGGTCTTTTACTAACTCGGCACGTTTTTCAGCACGATCAAATGCTTCAAATGTAATATTTTTAGTTGTCAAACCCGTAAAACCATTTGATACATCAATTACAGATACGGTACCTTGTGGGTCTTCAATTCCTTTTCCATAACCGTTACGAGGTTCCCCTTCGTTAGCAGTTAATACTTTTTTTCCATCTGGTGAGAATGTAATGTTATCAGGTTGTACCCCTATTTTTACGATACTTAATAGCTCTCCTTCACCAGTTAAAAATACGGCATAACCATCTTTTGTATAATCATCGGATTGGACTGCAGCAACTACAACGTTTTCATTAGGGGAAATGGCAATACTCGGTAGCCCCCCGTAAACGAAATCAGGATCGATAGTTTTAATTAATTCAGCAATGTCTACAGAAAAATCGGGTACTAAGTTCATTGCATTTGCTGAAGAATAATTCAGAGAGATTTTTTCTACTAATTTTGTATCACCGTTAATTAAATACATCGAATGATTGTGTTTGTTATAGGCAATAATTTCAGTCGTCCCACCATCAGGATTTTGAACGCCTGAATCATAATGAGCATCGACTGATAATTGATAATTTTGTACAGCTGCTTCCGTTGTTAAGCTCGGTGCCGCAATCAATGTTCCAGCCAACGCTAAAGCGAACATTGTTTTTGATGTAAAGTATTTACTCATTTTCCTACCGCCTTTTCTAGTTTTGTCTAGTTTAAGGTTGGATAGTTAATAGAATGTTAATTGTTTTCAAATTTTTGTAAAAACTAAAGTATGATTCAAAAAATGACTCATTTTACATTTTTAGAAAATTCTGTTTTATCTTCGTGTTTACTGGCATAGCCTTTTAAGCACTTAAACGTATCACATGGCTTTATCGCAGACATGCGATAGCTCACCAAAGTTATACAGAAGCTTATTAGAAAAACCAACCACATTTAATGACTAAAATCCATTTTTAAGGAGTAGGTTTGCTTCAAGTTCGAATAAAAGTAATCTTACTATTAATCGGATTTCGCTCGATTTGTTATTATATTTCGATTACAATAGAAAAAATTGAACTATACTAAGGGAGCGGAAAAATGACAATTCAATTTATTAACTATCCAAAATGTACAACCTGTAAAAAAGCACAAAAATGGTTAGATGAAAACGGTATTGCCTATGAAAATATTCACATCGTTGAACAAACGCCTTCTAAAGAACAGTTAAAGGCATATTATGAAGCAAGTGGTCTTCCCTTAAAGAAATTTTTTAACACATCAGGCATGAAGTACCGTGAGTTAGAGTTGAAAGACAAATTACCAACAATGTCTGAAGACGAGCAATTAGCACTATTAGCATCAGATGGCATGTTAATTAAACGTCCACTCGTAACAGATGGAAAAAAATTAACATTAGGATTTAAGGAGTCTGACTTCTTGGAAACTTGGAAATAACCGTTGAATATCATTGAATTTCCGAACGAAATATGGCAAAATGAACTTGAATATACTACATATTACTTGGAGGTTTTCTCATGAGCACACCAAAAGAATTAAGTTATACAAAAGAGCACGAGTGGATTAAAGTTGAAGGAAACAAAGCAACAATCGGTATTACAGACTTCGCACAATCTGAATTAGGCGACATCGTATTCGTTGAGCTACCAGAAGTAGGAGACGAAATTGCTAAAGATCAACCATTCGGTAGTGTGGAATCAGTAAAAACAGTTTCTGAACTTTACGCACCAGTGTCAGGTACAGTTGTTGCAGTAAATGAAGAATTATCAGATAACCCAGAATTCGTTAACGAATCTCCATACGGTACAGCTTGGATGATTACAGTTGAGCTTTCTAATGAAGCTGAAGTTGAAGAATTAATGGATGCAGATGCATACGCTGAATTAATCGAGCAATAATATTTAACGTCGAAACCTAGTATGTTTAGGTTTTGGCGTTTTTTGGTTATTAAACTATGGGAGGTGCTTTCATGGGAAAATGTATCATAGTAGAAGGACGTGCAGATAAGTTGAGAATCGAGCCAATTTTAGCAGAGAATGTGACAATTCTTTGTACGAATGGCACAATCAGTGAAGTCGATTTAATTGATTTATTAGAAGCTTACGAGCAAGATGATATTGTGACATTTTTTGACGCAGATAAAAATGGAGAAAAATTACGAAAGCTCATGAATCGGGTGTATCCAGAAGCGCAACAATTTATTATTCCGCAACAGTATAATGAAGTTGAAAAAACACCAACCGTTATATTACGCGATTTATTACAACAGGCAAAATTTTTAGTAAGATAGGAATGACATTACGATGGAACAATGGACAAGAAGCCAATGGGAGCAAAGTGTACAACAACATGAAAAAAGTGCACTTTTTATCTATACCCCTATGTGTGGGACATGTGATGTGGCCAAAAGAATTTTAAATGTAATTGAGGAATTACTACCAGATTTACCGATTGGAATGGCAAATATCAATTATTTAGAGAACCTCGCACAAGATCTGAAAATTGAAAGTGTTCCTTGCTTACTTGTTTCTAATAATGGACAATTACAGGAAAAAATTTATGCTTTTCAATCCGTACCATTTTTGTATGAAATATTAAAAAAGTAATTGACGAACAATTATTAGCATGATAAAGTAACATTCATACAAAACAAACTTAATAGCGTTACTCTTATAAAGAGAGGTGGAGGGAAGTGCCCTATGAAGCCCGGCAACCAGCAATTATTGCAAAGGTGCCAAGTCACACAAAGATTATCTTTGAAAGATGAGAGAACGGTTCAACGTATAAATTTGCGAAACCTTTCTACTTGTCGTGGTAGAAAGGTTTTTTGTTTGTTCTAAGAGGCGAATAAGTAAAAAAGCGATTATTGAACATAACGAACAGGTTATTTCAAGTTAAAGGAGTTCAAGCGATGATTGATATACAAAACATAACGAAAGTTTATAAAACAAAAAACGGCGATCTAACCGCCGTCAATGATGTAAACTTGTCGATTAATAAAGGTGAAATTTTCGGAATTATTGGATATAGTGGGGCCGGTAAAAGTACGATGATTCGCTTATTAAACGGTTTAGAAAAGCCAACAACTGGCTCGGTTATTGTCAATGGACAAGATATTGCGAAAGCGTCAGGTAATGAGTTACGTTCAGCTCGCCAAAAGATCAGCATGATTTTCCAACACTTTAATTTACTTTGGTCACGTACGGTTGAGGAAAACATTGCGTTCCCACTTGAAATTGCAGGTGTACCGAATGCCAAGCGTGCACAGCGCGTAGAGGAATTAATCGAACTAGTTGGTTTAAAGGGGCGCGGTAAAGCGTATCCGTCACAATTATCGGGTGGTCAAAAGCAGCGTGTCGGCATTGCCCGCGCATTAGCAAACAATCCAGAAGTATTACTTTGTGATGAAGCAACTTCTGCACTAGACCCAGAAACAACGGATTCGATTTTACAATTACTGCTAGACATTAACAAACAAATCGGGCTAACAATTGTTCTGATTACGCACGAAATGCACGTTATCCGTAAAATTTGTAACCGTGTCGCAGTTATGGAAGCTGGTAAAGTTGTAGAACAAGGGGATGTATTACAAGTGTTCCAACTTCCTCAAGCACCGATTACGAAAAACTTCGTATCGAAGGCTGCTGGTGAAACGCAAGAAACACAAGCATCGCTAGAGCAAATTTTAACGAACTATCCATCAGGAAAAATTGTGAAATTGACATTTGCTGGAGCTACAACAGAGCAACCGGTCATCTCCCAAATTATTAAGCAATTCGATGTTGTCATTAATATTGTGCATGGCAAAATTTCAACGACAACGGGCGGTTCACTTGGTACATTGTTTGTCCACATTGATGGCGACAAGCAGCAAATACAAAAGGCACTCCAATTTTTAAAACAGCATGAAATACAAATGGAGGTGATTGAGCATGATTAATCAATTATTTCCAAATGTGAATTGGGACAAAATGCTCGAAGCCACATACGAAACATTGTATATGACAACAGTCGCAACGGCAGTGACATTCGTATTGGGTATTTTAATCGGGATTGTTTTATTTTTAACAAGCGACAATCAACTATGGGCTAATAAAATCGTCCACTTTTTAACGGGATCTATCGTTAATATTTTCCGTTCGATACCGTTTATCGTGCTAATCATTTTATTAATTCCTTTCACGAAGTTTTTACTTGGAACAATTCGTGGTGCTAATGCAGCATTACCGGCTTTAATTATTGGGGCCGCACCGTTTTATGCGCGCATGGTATTAATTGCGCTACGTGAAATTGATAAAGGTGTTATCGAAGCGGCTCGTTCAATGGGTGCGAAAACGTCAACAATCATTTGGAAAGTATTAATTCCAGAAAGCTTACCGGCGCTTATTTCTGGGATTACAGTAACAGCGGTAGCACTTGTAGGGTATACAGCGATGGCTGGTATTATCGGTGCAGGTGGTCTTGGAAACTTAGCCTTCCTTGATGGTTTCTCTCGTAATCGTACAGACGTTACATTTATGGCGACCATTATTATTTTAATCATTGTATTTATTATTCAAATTATTGGTGATAGCATTACAACAAAAATTGATAAACGATAGTTAGTGGCAATTACGCCGTAATTATATAGCCAATACTTATCGAACAAGCATCTCTTAACTTGATGACTCAAGTTAAGCCCCCGGCGGATGTCACAGATTTTTAGAGGAATTTTTCGAGCAAACTCGAAAAAATCTGGACGCATCTACGCCGAGGCGTAAATGATTAAGAGGTGCCTCTGTATAGTGAATATCCAGAATATAAAAAATGTTCGAAAAGTTTAGGTGAGAAAAATATAGAATAGAGGAAAAAATGATGAAAAAATTATTATCTTCAGTAGCATTAGGTGCTTCAATCCTTGCTCTAGCAGCATGTGGGACAGACGAAAAATCAACAACAGGCAGCGATACAACAGCAGAGCCAACAACATTAGTGGTAGGTGCTTCAAACACACCTCACGCCGCAATTTTAGAACAAGTTCAACCAATTTTAGAAAAACAAGGTATCGAATTACAAATCGAACCTTATCAAGATTATGTATTACCAAACCAAGACTTAGAATCTGGTGATTTAGATGCCAACTACTTCCAACATATTCCGTATTTTGAAGGTCAAAAAGCAGAATTTAACTATGACTTCGCAAATGCTGGTGGTATTCACATTGAGCCAATCGGTATTTACTCTAAAAAATATGCATCTTTAGAAGAGCTTCCTGAAGGCGCAACAATTCTATTATCAAACTCTGTAGCTGACCATGGCCGTATGCTTTCATTACTTGAAGCACAAGGTTTAATCAAGTTAGCTGATGGTATCGATAAAACTAAAGCAGAGCTTAAAGACGTTGTAGAAAACCCAAAAAATTTAGTATTTGATTATGATACAGCTCCAGAAATGTTATTCCAAATGTACGATAACGAAGAAGGTGACGCGGTATTAATTAACTCAAACTTCGCAATCGACAACGGTATTAACCCATTAGAAGACGCAATCGCCATCGAGTCTGGTGATTCACCATACGTGAACATCATTGCTGTTCAATCTGGTGACGAAGATTCAAAAGAAATTAAAGCATTAGTTGAAGCATTACACTCTAAAGAAATTCAAGACTTCATCGTAGAAGAATGGGGCGGCTCAGTAGTTCCAGTTGACGGGAAGTAACAAAATAATTGTATTTAAAAAAACCATTTTCCAGTTTGTTCTGGAGAATGGTTTTTTTCATTATTGAAACCTCGACAGACGTGAATAGAATTTAGATACAAAATCCACAAATACTTGTTCTGATGGAGCGAGGTCCCGTGTTGTTGGCGCGATGATGCCGACCGTTCTACGGATTGTAGGACTTGCAATTGGCATCTTCACCGTCATACGCGGTGTCGAATCGTAAAGTGAGCTTTCCGGTAGTAGTGTCACACCGATTCCTGCAGCAACTAAACCTTTCAATGCATCCATATCTTCACCCTCAGATGTAATCTTTGGAACGAAGCCAGCTGAACGACAAGCGTCAACGGCAACTTTTTGTAAAATATATCCTTCTGGGAACAATACAAAGTTGTCATTTTTTAAATCAATTAAATGAATTGAGTCTTGTTTTGCTAATGGATGTGTCGCGGGTATTAAAGCGTGAATGCTTTCACTAAAAAGAACGGTTGTATTAATCGCCTCATCTTTTGGCGGTAATGGACCAAGTAATGCTAAATTAAGTTCGCGATTTTTTACGGCTTCAATCAAATATTTATAGGAACCTTGGCGTAAATGGAATGAAATATCTGGGTACTCTTTCTTAAATGCAGAAATGATGGTTGGTAAAACATAGCTAGCTAAACTTGTAGGAAAGCCAACTTTAATTGTCCCTTTTGCTGGGTCTAAATACTCTTCAACTTGCTTGGCAGCAAAATCAATTGCCTTCAGGGCGGTAATGCTGTGCTCTAAAAAAGTTTTACCAATCGGTGTCAGTTTGACGTTACGTCCGACACGTTCAAAAAGTGGTGCTCCGAGCTCTTCTTCTAAATTGGCAATTTGTCGGCTAATTGCAGACTGTGCAACGTGTAAATACTCAGCAGCTTCGGATATATGTTCACGTTCTGCTACCTCGACAAAGTAACGTAATTGTCGTAATTCCATAAATCCCACTCCATTCATCTAAAAAGTAGATTGTTTCTATCCAAACTATATATTGTTTATATTATTTCGAAAACTTTAAAATGTAAATACGTTATTGAAAGAATGAGGGGGAATTAAATATGAGTTTTCACCAGTTACCACAAGCACAAGGTTTATATAATCCACAGTTTGAACATGACGCATGTGGCATCGGGATGTACGCAAATATGAAGGGAAAACCTTCACATCAAATCGTGAAAAATGGTTTAGAAATGTTATGTCGCTTAGAACACCGTGCTGGACGTGGGGGAGACGGTAAAACAGGCGATGGTGCAGGTCTAATGGTTCAAATACCAGATGCTTTCTTCAAAATCAACTGTCCGGAACTAAATTTACCTGAGAAAGGTGAGTACGGCGTTGGGCAAGTTTTCTTCACGGAAAATGACAGCGAACGCCAACAAATTGAGCAAAAAATGAATGAACTAATCGTACAAGAAGGGCAGGACTTAATTGGCTGGCGAACAGTTCCAACAAATAAAGAAAATTTAAGTGAGATTGCAAAATCAAGTGCACCAATTATTCGTCAAGTTTTTATTCGATCCAAAACAAGTGATGCAAAAAGCTTTGAGCGTAAGCTGTATTTAATCCGTAAGCAGTTAGAGCACTGGGCTGACAAGCAAGAATTTGAATTGTATGTACCAAGTCTTTCAAGCCAGACGATGGTATTTAAAGGTTTACTAGCTCCAGAGGAAGTAAGTGACTTCTACATCGATTTACAAGATGAAAGCTTCGTATCGGCATTAGCACTAGTACACTCACGGTATTCAACGAACACATTCCCATCTTGGAAACGTGCACACCCAAACCGCTACATTATTCATAACGGGGAGATTAACACATTGCGTGGGAACATTAACTGGATGCGTGCCCGTGAACAACAATTTGTTTCGGAAGCGTTTGGGGATGATTTAGAAAAGCTACTACCAATCATTGATACAACAGGTTCAGATTCATCGATGCTTGATAACGCATTTGAATTTTTCGTATTAGCAGGTCGTACACCAGCAGAGACGGCGATGATGATGATTCCAGAGCCTTGGACAGAAAATCCACGTATTGAGAAAGACCGTAAAGCATTTTATCAATATCATGCAAGTTTAATGGAGCCATGGGATGGTCCAACAGCAATTTGCTTCACAGATGGTAAGCAAATTGGTGCGATTTTAGATCGTAACGGCTTACGTCCAGGTAGACTTTACGTTACAAAAGATGATCACGTTATTTTTTCTTCTGAAACAGGCGTTGTAGATTATGCAGAGGAAGATATTTTATATAAAGATCGTTTAAGTCCAGGCCGCATGCTGTTAATCGATTTAGAGCAAGGGAAAATTATTTCGGATGAAGAGCTGAAAGTAGAAATGGCAACAGCAGGGCCTTACGCACAGTGGTTACAAGATAATATGTTAAAGCTTGAAGTGACAGAAGAGAAACAAGTTCAAGTAAACGACATTACATTACGTCAAAAAATTCAAGGCTACACATATGAAGATGTGCAAAAATATATCGTACCACTTGCAAAGGATGGTAAGGATCCACTCGGCTCAATGGGGAATGACTCGCCACTTGCGGTATTATCAGAACGCCCGCAGTCTTTATTTAATTACTTTAAGCAATTATTCGCACAAGTAACAAACCCACCAATCGATTCCATTCGGGAGCATGTTGTTACATCTACTATGACAATGCTAGGTGCGGAAGGCGATTTACTTCATCCAACAGCACAAAACGCACGACGTATTATATTAGAAACGCCGGTATTAACAACGGCTGAGTACGAAAAGTTAATGAACAATGGTGATAGTGACTTTGAAGTAGCTGAAATCTCAATAAAATATACAGAATCTTTAGAGAATGAATTGAACCGTATTAAAGTAGAAGCAGAAGCAGCAATTTTTGGCGGAAGAACAATCATCGTTTTAAACGATTTTGTAGAGGATGCAAAGCAATTAACAATTCCGGTACTACTTGCAGCAAGTACGATACACCAATATTTAGTGCGTATCGGATTGCGTACGAAAGCAAGTTTAGTCGTTAATAGCGCGGAAGTTCGTGAAGTACATCACTTCGCCGCACTAATTGGCTTTGGTGTCGATGCAATTCACCCTTATTTGGCCTATGCAACGATTGCGCAGGCGATTGAAGAAAAGCATTTAGCATTACCTTTTGAAAAAGCAGTTCAAAAATATCGTAAAGGTGCTGCTGAAGGCGTCGTAAAAGTCATGTCAAAAATGGGTATTTCAACAGTACAGTCATACCGTGGAGCGCAAGTGTTCGAAGCGGTGGGTATTTCAAATGCGGTAATCGACGAATACTTTACAGGAACTGCTTCTCAAATTGATGGTATCGATTTACAAACAATCGGAGAAGAGGCAAAACGTCGCCACGAGGCAGCGTTAAATTCAATGACTGCCGAATTACAGTCAGGTTCAGAATTCCAGTGGCGTGCTGATGGTGAGCACCATGCATTCAATCCAAAAACAATTCACACATTACAATGGGCAACACGTAAAAATGATTACGGTCTATACCGTATGTTTGCGGAAATGGCAAATGAGGAGCGCATCGGTTTTTTACGCAATTTATTTGATTTCAAAAAGGCAGAACGTCGTTTATCGATGGAAGAAGTAGAATCTGTAGACTCAATCGTTAAACGCTTTAAATCAGGTGCGATGTCGTTCGGTTCGTTGTCAAAAGAGGCGCATGAAACATTAGCCATCGCAATGAATAAATTAGGAGCACGCTCAAATTCAGGAGAAGGCGGAGAAGATCCGGCACGTTATGAACTAGATTCTAATGGCGATAACCGTCGTTCAAGTATAAAACAAATTGCGTCAGGTCGTTTCGGTGTAAAATCTCATTATTTAGTAAATGCAGATGAATTACAAATCAAAATGGCACAGGGAGCAAAACCAGGTGAAGGTGGTCAATTACCGGGCAATAAAGTATATCCATGGGTTGCTGAGGTTCGTGGCTCAACACCAGGTGTCGGCTTAATTTCACCGCCACCACACCATGATATTTATTCAATTGAAGATATGGCAGAACTAATCCATGACTTAAAAAATGCCAATCGCTATGCACGTATTTCAGTAAAACTTGTAGCTAAAGCGGGAGTTGGGACAATCGCGGCGGGCGTTGCAAAAGGTGCAGCAGACGTTATCGTGATTTCAGGTTATGACGGTGGTACAGGTGCATCTCCGAAAACGTCCATTAAACATACAGGTTTACCATGGGAGCTTGGTTTAGCAGAGGCACATCAAACGTTAATGTTAAACGGCTTACGTGATCGCGTTGTATTAGAAACAGACGGTAAGTTAATGACGGGTAAAGATGTGGTAATGGCAGCGTTACTAGGAGCAGAGGAATTCGGTTTTGCAACAGCGCCACTAATTGTTTTAGGTTGTGTGATGATGCGTGCGTGTCATTTAGATACGTGTCCAGTAGGGGTAGCCACACAAAACCCTGCGCTACGAGCGAAATTTATGGGCAATGCGGATCATGTAGTTAGTTATATGCGTTTTGTGGCAGAAGAAATGCGTGAATACATGAGTATTTTAGGGTTCCGTACAGTGGAAGAAATGGTGGGCCGTACAGATGTCTTACAGATTTCAGCGCGTACAAAACAGCATTGGAAAGCAAGTCAGCTTGATTTATCGGCACTGCTACACCAAATGCAAGGTACACGTACGAAGCAGCAAGAGCAAGATCATCAAATCTCAGAAAGCTTTGATGTGCGTGAGCTATTGCCAAAAGTTGAGCAGGCGATTGCAAATAAAGAGGTAGTACAGCTAAACTATCCAATTAAAAATACAGATCGTGTAATGGGTACAATTGTAGGTAGTGAAATTTCACGTAAATACGGTGAAGTTGGTTTACCGGATAATACAATTCAACTTACGTTTACAGGGCATGCAGGACAGAGCTTTGGGGCCTTTACTCCACGAGGTATGGCAATGCGTGTTATTGGTGACGTCAATGACTACTTCGGTAAAGGCTTATCGGGTGGTAAAGTTGTTGCGATTGCACCGATCAAAGGGGATTTTGAGAAAAACGTCATTGCAGGGAATGTTTGCTTATATGGTGCAACGAGCGGGCAAGCGTTTATTAATGGTCGAGCAGGGCATCGCTTTGGTGTTCGTAACTCTGGTGCAAAGATTGTTGTAGAGGGTATTGGCGACCATGGCTGTGAATATATGACAGGCGGAAAAATCGTTGTACTAGGCGATGTTGGTCAAAACTTCGGTGCTGGGATGTCAGGTGGTATTGGCTACATTTTACCGAGCGACGAAGCCCAATTTAAAGCGCAATGCAATATGGAAATGATTCAATTTGAAAAGTTAAAAGAAGCACATGAAATTGAGCAAGTACGCCAGTTAATTATTAAACACTTAGAAGAAACAGAAAGCTCATATGCACTTGATGTTTTAGCGAAGTGGACAGAATTTGTACCGAAGTTTGTCAAGGTAGTACCGACAGACTATAAGGCAATCATCGAAAAAATTGAGCGTCATAAATTAAATGGGTTAACAGATGATAATGCGGCAATGCAAGCGTTTGTGGAGGTAACAGGAAGTCAGAAAAAGCTTGTGAGTTCGAAATTATAGGAGGGGTTCTAGCATGGGGAAATCAACAGGATTTATGGAATTTAAGCGTGAGAAGGTTCAGGAAAACGTACCACTAGAGCGTATTTCGAGCTGGAATGAATATACGAGCAAGCTTACAGACGAAAAATTAAAAACACAAGGTGCACGCTGCATGGATTGTGGCACTCCATTTTGCCATATGGGGATTGAAATTCGTGGTACGGCAGCAGGTTGTCCGATTAACAACGTCATCCCAGAGTGGAATGATTTAGTATACAAAGGGCAATGGAAAGAAGCATTGAAGCGTCTGCATATGACGAATAACTTTCCAGAATTTACAGGGCGCGTATGTCCAGCGCCATGTGAAGGTTCTTGTACGCTAGCGATTACTGACCCAGCTGTTGCGATTAAATCCATTGAACGTACGATTATTGACAAAGGATTTGAAAATGGATGGGTAACACCACGCATACCACAAATTCGCTCAGGTTACAAAATAGCGGTTGTTGGTTCGGGTCCAGCAGGTTTGGCGGCGGCAGATCAGTTAAACCAAATGGGGCATTCTGTTACAGTTTTCGAACGTTCAGACCGCTTTGGTGGCTTATTAATGTATGGGATTCCCAACATGAAGCTTGAAAAAGAAGCCGTTGAACGCCGGGTGAATTTATTATCATTAGAAGGTATTCAATTCATCGCTAATACAGAAGTCGGTAACGATATTACAAAAGAACAATTACAACAACAGTATGACGCGGTTATTTTATGTACCGGTGCACAAAAGCAACGTACACTGCATATGGAAGGTAGCGACGCGGGTAATATTCATTTAGCAATGGAATATTTAACTGATGTGACAAAAAGTTTACTAGATTCTAATTTTGAAGATAAAAAAGCTTTAAATGTGGAAGGCAAAGATGTGATTGTCATTGGTGGTGGAGATACGGGTGCAGACTGCGTAGCAACAGCACTTCGTCAAAATTGCCGTTCGGTGTACCAGTTTGGTAAACATCCGCAACAAGCCACAACACGTACAGAGGATACAATGTGGCCAAAAGACCCGAATATTTACACATTAGATTACGCATATGCTGAGGCTAATGCAAAATTCGGTCGCGATCCACGCGAGTACTGCATTCAAACGACTAAAATTGTAAAGGATGCGCATGGCAACGTTAAAGAGCTCCACACAATTCAAATGGAAAAAATCTTAGGTGAAGATGGTTTTCATTACTTCAAAGAGTTACCGGGCACAGAAAAAGTATGGCCGGCACAGCATGTATTCGTAGCCATTGGTTTTGAAGGCGCTGAGAAAGAAACGCCTAAGCATTTTGGAGTGGAATTAACAAACAACCGAATTCGCGCTTCTATTAAAGATTACGAGACGAGTGTACCCAGTGTATTTGCAGCAGGCGATGCACGTCGTGGTCAAAGCTTAGTTGTCTGGGCGATTAAAGAAGGTCGCGCCGTTGCAGCGAGCGTTCATTATTATTTGCAAGAGCAAGCGAAGAAATATTAATTTTAGTGTAGAGTAAAAAAATTTATATTTAAAAGGGGACTCTTTTATATGGAGTACCCCTATTTTGCTCGGTTTAGAAATAAGACTATTATTCCTTATGTTTATTCTGCATATATTCTAAGAATTCTTCTGATTGACCTTTTGGGATACTAAGACTTTTCCAATCCTTATCCTTTAATTGCTTTCCAATATATACAATCTGCCCTACATGATAAGCGTAATGAGCCATTTGTCTTTCTATTGCATCAATTACCGTATGGCTTTCGCTACGAATGTAAATATTCTTTAATAAATCCTGTTCTCCTAGATCACTTAATGTTTTAAAAAGTATATTCCAACCTTTTTCCCAAATTACAATTAATTCTTGCTTTGATAATATAGTGTTCTCAAATTCTTGATCCCTATTCCTATAAGGTTTTTCTCCATCTGAAGTTAAAAAATCAGACCACCTAGATATCATATTTCCACTTAAATGTTTTATAATAACTGCTATACTATTCGATTCTTCATTTAAGTACCAATGGATATTGTTTTCTGACAATTGATTTATTGTCTTATCTCCAAGCTCTTTAACACTTTTAAATCTATCTAGGACAACTTTCAAATACTCATTTCCGAAATTCATTAGTATTCCCCCTGTTACTTAGTTATTAATTAGACCTTCACCAAGTTATCGACCTTATTATTAATTCTGCAATCATTGTTAATATCCTTTAACATTCATAAACCCTCGTTTAATACTTCTTCCCAATGTTTAAGTAATAGCATAAATATTTAATCAATAATTTCAAAAACATTACTACAACTAGGAAAGACTATTTGCTAATTTATGAAAAGGTTGTTTCTAGCCTTTCGGACATGATCATTTAGTTATTGCAGTCAATGACAATTTAATGAATTCAATTAAATAAGTGAAATTGATTCTCAATTATAAGTTCACTATTGAAAATGAAAATTTTTAAAGTACTACTATTTTAATAGTAGAAACAACTTAAATAAAAGTGTTGATAAAAAGAAATAAAGATTTTTTAATTAAAATCATTCTAAACTATTTGCAACCAACATTCATTTCGGGTAAGATTGTCTATGAAATTAATTTAGCATGCATGTGTCATGCAAATGAACATTTGGAGGTAATTTAATGACAACTTTAGAAATTAAAGATCTTCACGTTGAAATCGACGGAAAAGAGATTTTAAAAGGTTTAAACCTAACAATTAACACAAATGAAGTACACGCGATCATGGGTCCTAACGGTACTGGTAAATCAACGTTAGCTTCAGCAATTATGGGTCACCCTAAATATGAAGTAACGCAAGGTGAAGTTTTAATCGATGGCGAAAACGTATTAGAAATGGAAGTAGATGAGCGTGCAAAAGCTGGTTTATTCTTAGCGATGCAATACCCATCTGAAATCGCTGGTGTTACAAACGCTGACTTCTTACGTTCTGCTATTAACGCACGTCGTGAAGAAGGTGATGAAATTTCATTAATGAAATTCATCCGTGAATTAGACAAAACAATGGAATTCTTAGAAATGCCAGAAGAAATGGCTCAACGTTACTTAAACGAAGGCTTCTCTGGTGGTGAGAAAAAACGTAACGAAATTTTACAAATGATGATGATTAAACCAATGTTTGGTATTTTAGATGAAATCGACTCTGGTTTAGATATCGACGCATTAAAAGTAGTATCTAAAGGGATTAACGAAATGCGCGGCGAAGGTTTCGGCTGCTTAATGATCACGCACTATCAACGTCTACTTAACTACATCACACCAGACCATGTTCACGTAATGATGCAAGGTAAAGTTGTGAAATCTGGTGGCGCTGAATTAGCTCAACGTTTAGAAGCAGAAGGTTACGAATGGATTAAACAAGAGCTAGGTATCGAAAATACGGACGCGGTAACAGAAGAAGTATAATTAAGGAGGACGACGAAGATGACGGTTGTAACAAAATTAGCGTTATCAGCAGAAGAAGTACGCTCGTTCTCAACAACAAATAATGAGCCAGCAGCATTTGCTGATTTCCGTGTGGCTGCTATTGAAAAAGCGGCTTCACTTGAATTACCAAAGCCAGACAGAACAAATATTTCAAAGTGGAACTTCATTGATTGCCCTGCACACACTGTAGAAAGCACACCATTCGCCTCTTTAGACGAAGTGCCTGCAGAAGTAAAAGCAATCATTGATGCTGATACGCAAGAAAACTTATATATTCAACGCAACAATACACCAGCATTTATAAAAGTTTCAGAAGAACTTACGAATAAAGGTGTTATTTTCACGGATATTCAAACTGCTATTCGCGATCATGCCGATTTAGTAGAAAAGTATTTCATGACAACTGCTGTAAAAGTGGACGAGCATAAATTAACGGCTTATCATGCAGCATTAGTAAACGGTGGTATTTTCGTGTATGTTCCTCGTAACGTAGTAATTGAAGCACCACTACAAGTTGTTTTCTTAAACGACAACCCAGAAGCTTCTTTATTCAACCACGTATTAGTGGTAGCAGAAGAATCTTCAGCAGTAACTTATGTAGAAACATATATTTCTACATTTGAAGAAGCAAAGGGTCAAGTGAATGTTGTAACGGAAGTAATTGCAAAAGATAATGCGCAAGTTACATTCGGTGCAGTAGATAACTTAGCTCAAGGCTTTACTGCATACGTTAATCGTCGTGGTCACGCGCTTCGCGATGCAAAAATTGACTGGGCATTAGGCTTAATGACAAACTCAGATACAATTTATGAAAATACAACAAACTTAATTGGCGATAACTCTACTTCAGACTTCAAGATGGTAACAGTAGGTAGCGGCAATCAAAAATTAAACTTTACAACATTAATCCGTCAATGGGGTAAAAATTCAGACGGTCAAATATTAAAACACGGTGTTATGAAAGACGCCGCACAATCTATCTTTAATGGTATTGGTCATATCATGCATGGCGGTACAAAAGCAAATGCAGAGCAAGAGTCTCGTGTATTAATGCTTTCTGAACAAGCGCGTGGTGACGCCAACCCAATTCTTTTAATTGATGAAGACGATGTAACAGCAGGACACGCAGCATCTGTTGGACGTGTTGACCCAACTCAACTGTACTATTTAATGAGCCGTGGTATCTCAAAAGCAGAAGCAGAGCGCCTTGTAATTCATGGATTCCTTGCGCCAGTTGTTACGAACCTTCCAATCGAAGGTGTTAAAAAACAGCTGACGGAGGTTATCGAAAGGAAAGTTCGATAATGATACCAAAAGAGATTAAAAGCTATTTTCCGATTCTAAATCAGGAAATCAATGGACATCCGTTAGTTTATTTAGATAGTGCAGCAACATCTCAAAAGCCAATTCAAGTAATTGAAGCGTTATCAAATTACTATAATCTAGATAATTCCAATGTTCACCGTGGTGTGCATACACTTGGGAACCGTGCAACAGATTCCTATGAAGGTGCACGTGAAAAAGTTCGTAAGTTTATTAATGCTAGCTCTACGCAAGAAATCATTTTTACGCGTGGTACAACAACTGCATTAAATACAGTAGCTTCAGGCTATGGCCGTCAAAATATTGTGGAAGGTGATGAAATTGTCATTACGTACATGGAACATCACTCGAACATTATTCCATGGCAACAGCTTGCAAAGGAAAAAGGCGCTGTACTGAAATACATTGATCTTGAAGCAGATGGTACACTTTCATTAGAAAAGGTACGTGCGACAATTACGCCAAAAACGAAAATCGTATCTGTGATGTATGTTTCAAACGTATTAGGTACAATAAATCCAATCAAAGAAATCGCAAAAATTGCCCATGAAAATGGTGCAATCATGGTAGCGGACTGCGCACAAGCAGCACCACACATGAAAATCGATGTTCAAGATTTAGATGTAGATTTTGCGGCTCTTTCTGGGCATAAAATGTGTGCTCCTACTGGAATTGGTGTACTATATGGTAAAAAAGCGCTTCTTGAAAACATGGAACCGGTAGAATTCGGTGGAGAAATGATTGATTTTGTAGGTTTACAAGAATCAACATGGAAAGAGTTACCGTGGAAGTTTGAAGGCGGTACACCAATCATTGCAGGTGCAATTGGTTTAGGTGCAGCTATCGACTTTTTAGAAGAAATCGGCTTAGACAATATCGCAGCACATGAGCACCATTTAGCGGGCTATGCGATGGACAACTTGTCATCGATTGAAGGCTTAACGATTTTCGGACCACGTGACCCGATGCAACGTTGCGGACTTGTAACATTCAATTTAGACGATGTGCATCCACATGATGTCGCAACGGTTTTAGATATGAGTGGAATTGCTGTTCGTGCCGGACACCACTGTGCTCAACCATTAATGAAATGGCTTCAAGTAACAGCAACTGCGCGCGCAAGCTTCTACATGTATAATGACGAAGCAGATATTGACGCATTAGTAGCTGGATTGCGCTCAGCGAAGGAGTATTTTGGCGATGTCTTTTAATAACTTAGATCAACTATACCGTTCCGTAATTATGGATCACTATAAAAACCCTCGTAATAAAGGGTCTTTAGATGAAAATACAGTAACAATTGATATGAACAACCCGACTTGTGGTGACCGTATCCATTTAACATTAAAGCTAAACGATGGCATCGTAGAAGACGCGAAATTTGACGGTGAAGGCTGTTCGATTTCAATGTCTTCTGCATCTATGATGACACAAATCGTTAAAGGTAAAAAACTAGACGAAGCTTTAGAACTAGCGGAGATTTTTTCGAAAATGATGTTAGGTGAAGACTTTGACGACGAAAAATACGATCTTGGTGATGTAGAGGCACTGCAAGGTGTTGCGAAATTTCCAGCTCGTATTAAATGCGCAACATTGGCTTGGAAAGCAATGGAAAAAGGCGTAAACAACGAAATGAAATAATGTATGTGAAGGGGAATGCCCGAAAAGTAATTTTTGGACAGCCCCACTTCTCAATTGATGAACGGAGGAGACAACATGGCTAAAAAAATGCCTGAAATCGGCGATTACAAATATGGCTTCCATGACAAGGACGTATCGATTTTCCGTTCTGAGCGTGGATTAACAGAAGAAATCGTTCGTGAAATTTCCAATATGAAAGAAGAGCCACAGTGGATGCTTGACTACCGCTTAAAAGCTCTAAACAAATTCTATGAAATGCCAATGCCTCAATGGGGTGGCGACCTTTCAGCTTTAAACTTCGATGAAATTACGTACTACGTAAAGCCATCTGAAGCAACACAACGTTCTTGGGATGAAGTACCTGAAGAAATCAAAACAACTTTTGATAAATTAGGTATTCCTGAAGCAGAGCAAAAATATCTTGCAGGTGTATCTGCTCAGTACGAATCTGAAGTAGTTTACCACAACATGAAGCAAGATTTAGAAGATATGGGGATTGTATTTAAAGATACTGACTCAGCGTTAAAAGAAAACGAAGAAATCTTCAAAAAGCACTGGGGTACAGTAATCCCATACACTGACAACAAATTCGCAGCATTAAACTCAGCGGTTTGGTCTGGTGGTTCATTCATCTACATGCCAAAAGGTGTTAAATTAGATACGCCGTTGCAAGCATACTTCCGTATTAACTCGGAAAACATGGGGCAATTCGAGCGTACGCTTATTATCGTAGACGAAGATGCTTCTGTACACTACGTAGAAGGCTGTACAGCACCAGTTTACACAACAAACTCTCTACACTCAGCTGTAGTAGAAATCATTGTTAAGAAAAATGCATATTGCCGTTACACAACAATCCAAAACTGGGCAAACAACGTGTACAACCTAGTTACAAAGCGTACTGTAGTTGAAGAAAACGGTACAATGGAATGGATCGACGGCAACATCGGTTCTAAATTAACAATGAAATACCCAGCTTGTATTCTTAAAGGAGAAGGCGCACGTGGTATGACTTTATCAATCGCTTTAGCTGGTAAAGGTCAACATCAACATGCGGGTGCGAAAATGATTCACTTAGCACCGAATACATCTTCTACAATCGTTTCGAAGTCGATTGCGAAACAAGGCGGTAAAGTAACTTACTTAGGTCAAGTGAAATTCGGTAAAAACGCAACAGGTGCACGTGCAAACATCGAATGTGACACTTTAATTATGGATAACCAGTCTACTTCAGACACAATTCCATATAACGAAATTTTAAACGATAATGTATCTTTAGAGCACGAAGCAAAAGTTTCAAAAGTATCTGAAGAGCAATTATTCTACTTAATGTCTCGTGGTATTTCTGAAGAAGAAGCGACAGAAATGATTGTAATGGGCTTCATCGAGCCATTCACGAAAGAATTACCAATGGAATATGCAGTAGAAATGAACCGTCTGATCAAGTTCGAAATGGAAGGTTCTATCGGATAATTCAATTTTTCAAACACTTGCTGTTTTATGCAGCAAGTGTTTTTTTATAAGTTCGAGAACAATTATGTTGAAATCGTGAAGAAATGACGATGAAAAAAAGGAAAAGTAACAATAAATCAAAGGGAATCATTTACAATATCTGAATTAGATGGAATAATGGATAGTATATATTAAGTACATAAAAGGAGCGGTTTTTTGTGGAAAATTTATTTTGGCCAATAACATTAGGCGTACCAGCTGCTGTATTAGTAGTAGCGGTTGTAATTATCTTTTGGGCATTAGGACAAAAGAAGAGCGGCAAACTTTCGAAAAACGAAGAGCATGAGGGTATCATTAAATAATGAAAAATGCTTCAAACGCACATTAAGCGTTTGAAGCATTTTTTTGATAGGAAAGTAATGTAACCCCTATAAGTAAGGACATCGACTCGTACCATTTAAGCGTGAGTAATGTTTTTTACTTTAACCCTGTGATAAAACTTTCAATTTCTTCTTGTGATTTACGGTCTTTGCTTACGAAGCGACCAAGCTCTGTATCATTTTCATAAGCAACGAAGCTTGGAATCCCAATGACATTTAGCTCAATGCAAAGGTCAATAAATTGATCGCGGTCTACTTTGACAAAATGAAAGTCTGAATATTTTTCTACCACTTCGGGCATAAATGGATCGATAAATCGGCAATCCGGACACCAATTTGCTGTAAACTCGAAAATAACCGGCTTTGCACCAACTTTAAATTGTTCAAATTCGCTTAATGTTTGTAAAATATGCATAAAATCATTCTCCTTTTATCTACTAGTATGATTGGAATTTATATGTTTTGCAATGAATTCGTAAAGAGAATAAAAGTTGTAGTACAATCAAGATAAGAGGTGAACGGGATGATTGCAATCGGATTAACAGGTTGGGGCGATCACCCCGACGTTTATAGTTCAGTGACAGCTGCAAAAGATAAATTATTTGATTATAGCGGACATTTTCCGGTAGTGGAATTGGATACATCGTTTTATGCGATTCCCTCTGTTGAAAATGTAGAGAAGTGGTGTAAAGATACACCGGATACATTTCAGTTCGTAGTAAAGGCATATCAAGGTATGACGGGGCATTTACGAGATGAATTGCCATTTGAAACACGTAATGATATGTTCAATGCGTTTCGTATGTGTGCAGATACTTTCCAAAAGCATGGAAAGCTCGCGATGGTACTCGTACAATTTCCGCCGTGGTTTGATTGCCAGACAAAAAATGTTAATTATATTCAATATATCAAGCAGCAGTTAGCCAGTTACCCAGTGGCAATTGAATTTCGTAACCAAACTTGGTATAGCGAACAAATGAAAGACAAAACATTGGCTTTTCTAAAGAACAATGATTATATACATTGCGTTTGTGATGAACCACAATCTGGTACTGGTTCAGTACCTTTTGTGCCAATTGCTACGCATGAAAAAGTACTTGTTCGGATTCATGGACGCAATGTACATGGTTGGCGTAATATTGGACATGGAGAAAACTGGCGTAAAGTGCGTTTTTTATATGATTATAATGAACAAGAACTACAGCAACTAAGTGAACAAGTACACTTTTTAAATAAGCAGGCAAAGCAAGTGTTTGTACTGTTTAATAACAATTCTGGTGGTCATGCTGCGAAAAATGCCAAACGGATGCAACAAATTTTGCAACTCGAATTTGAAAATTTAGCGCCAAAACAGCTAGGCTTATTTGGTGATTAAACATCTTTTGTTGTAAATAAAAAATCGAATGAGGTGGCAGTTTTGCGAGAAAAAATTCATTTTTTCCATACAAATGATTTACATAGTCATTTTACGTATTGGAAACGTAGTCAGTATTTTATTGAAGCAACACGAAAAATGCTCGCAGAACAAGGAGAGACGAGCTTTTTAGTCGATTTAGGAGATCATCTAGATCGCTCGAATTTGTATACAGAGGCCACTCTTGGGCAAGGCAACATAAAAATGTTGAATGATGCCCACTATGATGTCGTAACATTAGGCAATAATGAAGGCATAACGTTGGCACATGATGAGCTGTATCATCTTTATGACGATGCCCAATTTGAGGTTGTTATTGGCAATTTGTTTTCAGCTCAACAGAATAATCCACAGTGGATGAAGCCATATACGATTTTGACAACACAATATGGAACGAAAATCGCGGTTTTAGCTGCGACAGCACCGTTTGAAGTATTTTATAAGGAACTTGGCTGGGAAGTGACTACGCCTCGAGCTGAAATAATTAAATGGGCATACGCTTTAAAAAATGAGGTAGATATGATTATTTGCCTATCACATTTAGGCATTACGGAAGACGAGCTACTTGCGCAAGAATGTCCTATTATTGATGTTATATTTGGTTCGCATACACATCATGTATTTGAGAATGGACGTATTGAAAACGGTGTACTGCTAACAGGTGGCGGGAAATTTGGGCAATTTACGGGTCATTTAGAATTGGAATTTAATCATGTGACAAAAAAATTAGAGGAAAAATCAGATCATCTCTATGAAAATGCATTATTACCCGAAGCATCAGATGAAACGGAATGGTTACTAGATATACAGCAGCAGGCCAAGCAAATGTTAGAGCAACCTGTATTTTATGCAGCAAAATTCTATAATAAAGAATGGTTCCATCGTTCGCAGTTATCGGATTTATTTGCTGAGTGTATGTATGAATATACAAATGCAGATTGTGTCATGTTTAATGCAGGTATATTCGTTGAATCATTAAAAAAGGGCTATGTTTCCAAATATGATATTCACAAAATTTTACCTCATCCGATAAATGTATGTGTAGTGCATATTACAGGTGCGGAGTTAAAGGAAATTTTTGTTCAATCAGAAAATAAGGATTGGCCACGACTTGAACTGAAGGGACTTGGTTTTAGAGGTGTTATTTTCGGTAAAATGCTGAATTACGGAATAACGATGAATCATGAACGCGAACTATTCATTAATGGTGTACCTGTTAAAGCAGAGCAAGAATACCGTTTAGCAACATTGGATTTATTTACATTTGGTTTCTTCTTCCCAAGTTTTAAGTATGCAAAGAAAGAGTATTTTTTACCGCAATTTTTACGTGATATATTTATAGAATATTGTGTGAAGGAATTTGCCTGAATAATAAATATACCTTTTCACCGAATATTTATAATTATATAATATACGTAATTTTAGAATGGAGAACAAATAAGAAATGCGATTAATCTCGATCAATGTTTTGAAGGAAGGTATGGTAGTCGGTAGAACTATCTGGAATGAGGCGGGACACCCACTATTACATAAAGACGTTATCGTAACTAACCGAATTGTTGAGCGATTACGTGAGTTGAGAATTCAATATTTATATATTGATGATATGATTTCGACAGGGATAGAAATCGAAGAAACGGTGTCTCCTACCAAAAGAATCGAAGCAGTAAAGAATATGACAAAAGCTTTTACGGAAGTGAAACGAGCAAAAGCATCCCAAGCTTCTTATGTATTAGATCAACAGTCAAAAGTACTAGGCTTAATTGTGGATGATATATTGAATTCGATCATGAATAGTAGCGAAGTATTAATGGTTTTAACAGATGCGTATTTATATGATGAATATATTTACCAGCACTCGTTTCAAGTAACGATGTATTCCATAGCGATTGCCAAAGAGTTAGGCTATTCTTATGAAGATGTTCGGCTAATCGGTATTGGTGCATTGTTACATGATGTTGGGAAGCTCTTAATTCCATCTGAAATATTAATGAAGCCCGGTAAATTAACGGATGAAGAATATGAAGAAATGAAGCAACATGCACGTTTTGGCTTTGACATATTACGCAATTTGCATTCAGTGTCATTACTTGTTGCGCATTGTGCGTTCCAGCATCATGAGCGAATTGATGGTAGTGGTTATCCACGAGGTATAGTTGATTTTGAAATTCATCCTTTTGCAAAGGTGATTGCAGTTGCAGATGTATTTGATGCTTTAACATCAAACCGTGTATACCGTAAAAAAATGCTACCGATAGATGCGATTGCCATCATTATGGAAGGGCGAGCGAAGTTGTTTGATGCACGCGTAGTAGATGCCTTTTTACGTAGCGTAGTTCATTATGCAAATGGTTCAATTGTGTTATTAAGTGATGGACGACGAGGCATTATTTCGAAACAAAATATAGTCGATGTAACACGTCCATGGGTACGTATTTTTGAAGAAGACGATAAGCTATTAGATGCTACATACGAAATTTGTCTGAGTGACCATCCAGTATTACATATTGAAAAAATCGAAGTGGACTATGTTGTCCCAGTCGAATAACCTATTCCTCTTTCTCATATTTTGTGAGAAGGAGGATTTTTTTGCGTTTTCGTAAAAGAACAGGGATGCGTTTTAGGACAAAAAAGCGCAATAGTAAAAATATAATAACGCTTATTTTAGTTAGTTTAGTGCTCTCGGTTGTAATCAGTATTTATACTATTAATGGGCGTTTGATGCCAATCTATAAAGAGTATGCTGAAGTACAAACGAATAAAGTGGCTTCATATGTTGTGAGTAAGGCGATTAACTCACGTACCTCTAGTGTGCTGGATGTCAATGAGATTATTGTCAATTTACCTACGCAATCACAGGATATGATTACGACAAAATTTAATACCGAGATTATTAATCAAGTGCGCGCGGAAACACAAACATTAGTAAAAGAATATTTAGAGCAGGCAGAAAGTGGGGATTTATCACATTTGCCAAATTTAGAAAATGTCGAATACGATGTCGGAAAAATGGAGGCAGGTGATGGTATCGTATTTTTTGTGCCACTTGGTCAGGCACTAAATATTCCTATCATCGGTAACCTCGGTCCAAAAATCCCGATTCGTTTTCATATTATTGGTAATGTACATAGCGATGTTCAATCAAGTATAAGGGAGTTTGGTATTAACAACGCAATTGTCGAAGTAAATTTATTGATTGAAGTAAACGTGAAAATTATTATTCCATTTGCGAGTCATTCTGCTTCGGTTGAACAAAAAATCCCAATAGCAATTGGCTTAGTCCAAGGTACTGTTCCACATATTTACAGTGCAGGAGAAGGTACTCAACCATCAATCGAAGTACCAATTCCGTATGATTAAGCTCGATTTTAACTAGTCAAAATAATAACAATAGTTAGTTGTTGGCAAACGCTATCTATGGTACATTGACAACAGCAGTATCTTAGTAGTAGTTGAGTGAAAGGAAGAAAACAATGACATCTTGTAAACCAACTAGTCCAACAGAGGAGCGTTTACGCAAACCCGAGTGGCTAAAAATTAAGCTAAATACAAATGATGAGTATAAAGCGTTAAAGAAGCTAATGCGTGAAAAAAATTTACACACTGTCTGTGAAGAAGCTCGCTGTCCCAATATTCACGAATGCTGGGGAGAACGCCGTACCGCAACGATGATGATTTTAGGTTCGGTATGTACACGTGCATGTCGCTTTTGTGCGGTAAAAACGGGCCTTCCGAATGAGCTTGATCTAGCAGAGCCAGAACGTGTAGCAGATTCAGTACAATTAATGAACTTAAAGCATGTTGTAATTACAATGGTAGCCCGTGATGACCTAAAAGATGGTGGCGCAGAAGTACTTGCTGAAACAGTGCGCGCGATTCGTCGTAAAAGCCCATTAACATCTATTGAAGTTTTACCGTCTGACTTAGGGGGGCGTGAAGAAAATTTACGCATGTTAATGGATGCAAAGCCTGATATTTTAAACCACAATATTGAAACGGTACGTAGCTTGACACCGCGTGTACGTGCAAAAGCGACATATGATCGTTCACTAGAGTTTTTACGACGTGCGAAGGAAATGGAACCATCAATCCCAACGAAATCTTCATTGATGATTGGTTTAGGTGAAACACTGGAAGAAATTTATGAAGTAATGGACGACTTACGTGCAAATAACGTCGACATTATGACAATTGGCCAATACTTACAGCCAACGAAAAAGCATTTACCAGTGAAGAAATATTATTCACCGTTAGAATTTGGCAAGCTTCGTAAAATTGCGATGGAAAAAGGTTTTAGTCATTGTGAAGCTGGACCACTCGTACGTAGTAGCTACCATGCTGATGAACAAGTAAATGCTGCTACAAAACATCAACTAGAAATTTAACGGTCGATATTGCTTTCAGCTGAAATGTTATATAACATGGAACGTATGATAGGTGGTGTCTAATTTGATTATTGTAGAAGGTTATACGTATGAAATTATTGAAGATGTGCGAGAGGGCTTCCAAGAAGAAGCGTTTACAGCACGGTATTCTGATATTTTATCGAAGTACGATTATATCGTAGGGGACTGGGGTTATGGTCAGCTACGTTTAAAAGGATTTTTTGACGACAAAAATCAAAAATCTACATTTGATACGAAAATTAGCACGGTGCAAGATTATTTATATGAGTATTGTAATTTTGGCTGTGCGTATTTTATCGTACAAAAAACAGGTCGCGCACCAGAAATTGTAGCAGTGGAAGCTACAGAGGAAGCGCCAGTAGAAGAAACAACGGTTGAATAACATATCCAATAACATAAAAACGAGGAAGCATGCAATATGCCTCCTCGTTTTTTCTTTGTTACTATAATTTATTGCATTGTGGATAGCTTTTACAAAAATTCGCCTTCCGTCTAGGCTAAAGCGCAAGTCCCTCGCATCATTAGATCCCTCCTGCAAAAGTGGTGGAGCGTTTACTTTTGCGTCGGATCCTCCAATGACTCTCAGGGCTAAACAGGCGATTTAGCGCTTTTGTTCAGCTTAATAACTCTCTTAAGTAATCACGTAAATCCTCTGTTTCTACTTCAGTACGGTTGTAGGCGTGTTCTAAGTATCCTGGTTCTTCGACATCATCTGCGCCGATAATAGCAAAGCGGCCAAATTGAATGTCTAGTACAAGTACTTTGCCAAAGAATCGGCTACTTTGTAAAATAGCTAAATCGTAGCGCTGTGTTTTTCCTGCGAAACTCACAAAGCGCGTTTTTGTATCTTCTACATCATCATATAAGAAAAATCGTTCCATTTTGTTTTGTACCCCTTCCATATCTAAAGAATATGGTACTATATATTAGAAAACACTATCAACTTTTATTAATTGAATGGAGGCTTTATCTATGTATTTCGTAGATAGAAATAAAATTACTAACAACTTAGCACATTTAGACGAATTGATTGCCATTTTTGAAGGCACAGACAACTGGTTAGCCGACGATATTCATAAATTAGCCTTACAACGTATTGGTCATAACGTTATGGAAGCAATGATGGATGTAGGGAACTTAGTAATCGATGGCTTCATTATGCGTGACCCTGGTAGCTATGAAGATATTATTGATATTTTCGTCGATGAAAAAGTCATCACAACAGAAATGGATGCACCGTTAAAAGAAATCGTTGGCTTACGTAAAATGATCGTGCGCGAATTTATTGCAGTAGATAATGACGAAATTTTAGCTGTATTAACAAAAAACCTACCGACAATGAAACAATACTCAGGCAAAGTACAAGATTATTTAACAAATGAGTTAGGACCAGTATCTGCATTTTTACCAGAGGATAAATAATATGCACTATAAAGCGTATTGTTTTGATTTAGATGGCACGATTTATCGCGGTAAAGCTGGGATTGATTCGGCTATTCAGTTTGTACATCAATTACAAGCGCAAGGAATTGAGCCGTTTTATTTAACGAATAACTCATCAAAAACACGTGAAACCTTACAGCAAATGCTACATGGAATAGGCATTACTGCACCGCTTGAGCATATTTATTCGAGCTCGCTTGCTACAGCAAAGTATGTAGCAAAAATGAGTAAGGATAAGCGTGTCAATGTTATTGGAGAGCAGGGGATTCGTACAGCACTTCTTCAAGAAGGGCTCATCATTACTGAAGAGCAAGCGGAAATTTTAGTAATGGGAATTGACCGCCAAATGACGTATGAAAAGCTTGCTAAGGCAAGTGTATATGTGCAAAATGGTGCGGTATTAGTCGGAACAAATGGCGATATTAAATTTCCAAATGAAGATAGTTTTGTACCAGGCAATGGTTCGTTTGTTCAATTAATTGCGAATGTTGCTGGGGTGACACCGATTTTTGTTGGTAAGCCCTCACCTTTGATGTTACAAATTATGGCGGATGATCACGGCTTTGATAAGTGTCAGATGGTCATGGTTGGTGATAATTATGACACGGACATTTTATGTGGCATTAATTTTGGCTGTGATACAATTCATGTGAATACAGGTGTAACACCAACAGCTATCGTCAAACAACAAGCACAATTGCCAACGTATTGCGTTGAAAATTTATTAGAACTGATTAAATAAAAAATCCGATGTGGAAGTTTACCACATCGGATTTTCTTCAATATATTGATAAATCGCCTTTGTCAATTCTTCTGGCGTATCTGCTTCCACCACTTCACCATTTACTACCGCATAAAAGCCTCGCGCACATTTTGTACAATAGCTCATGCAGCCGTATTCAAGCACATCAATTTCAGGATCTTTTTCAAGCTCCTCATATGTTTTTTGTGCACCGTTTGCTAAATTCGTAATACAAAACTCAACCATGTTAAACATCTTGTCACCCCGCTACTTTCACATGCTACTTTGTTTTTTTATTGGCGTCAAATGCTACGTACTTGCATAGGTTACTATAAAATTAATCAGATTTCTTTATGTGAATTTTTTCACAAAACCTATTATAATATATTGTGAATGTTATCACAAACGGTTATAATGAATATGGAAAGTTTGTGAACAATGGAGCTCTTCATTTTGTAAATAGTGAACATATTACTAAGTGAAGGTAGGACCTCTTCGAAACATAGGAAGTTCAATTGATTAATTAGAGATATGAGGGAAAATGCTATGCAAAAATTAGTTTTATTAGGTGGCGGTTATGGGAATATGCGTATTTTACTACGTCTATTACCGAGCTTACCGGCAGATGTAGAAATTATACTAGTAGACCGTACACCATTCCACAGCTTAAAAACGGAATTCTACGCACTTGCAGCAGGTACATCAACAGATAAAGAAATTCGTGTTGATTTTCCTGAACATGATCGATTAAAACGCGTTTATGGTGAAATTGTTCGAATCGATCGAGAAGACAAAAAAGTTTACTTAGAAGATGGGCAAGAAGTAGATTACGATCAACTTGTAATAGGTTTAGGCTGTGTTGATAAATATCACGGTGTTCCAGGTGCAGATGAATTCACATACAGCATTCAAACGATTGCAAAGGCTCGTTCTACATTCGAAAAAGTATGTGGTTTAGCACCAGGTGCAACGGTAGCCATTATCGGTGCAGGTCTTTCGGGTATTGAACTTGCGAGTGAATTACGTGAAAGTCGCGCGGATTTAAAAATTAAATTATTTGACCGTTCTCAACGTATTTTACGTGACTTCCCAGAGAAGTTAAGTGAGTACATTAAAAGTTGGTTCGAGAAAAACAACGTGGAAGTAATCGCAAATTCGAATATTACATGTGTTGAAGAAGGTCGTTTACACAATCATGAAGAAATTATCGAAGCAGATGTTATAGTATGGACTGCTGGAGTTCAACCGGTAAAAATCGTTCGTGAATTAGATGTAGAAAAAGATAAATTTAACCGTCCAATTATCACAGATCATTATCATGTCATTGGTGACGAAGATGTTTATGTAGTAGGGGATTCGGCTTCTTCACACTTACCTCCAACAGCACAATTAGCAGAAGAGCAAGCAGAGCGTATTGCAAAAGTGCTAAAAATGCGTTGGAAAGGTGAAGAATTACCTGAAAAACTATCTGAAATCAAAATGAAGGGCTTCATGGGTTCTTTAGGTAAAAAACAAGGTTTCGTCCACTTAGCAGATACAACCGTAACAGGTCGTATTGCACGCCTTATGAAATCTGGTTTACTTTGGTACTATAAAAGACAAAACGAAAATTAAAAAAATGTCCAGCCAAGGATTTCTTGCGCTGGACATTTTTTTATTCTTCTACAGGAACAAAGCCTGCGTTTTCAAGTGCAGTGAATACTGGCTTAATTTGTACGTAGCCTTCACCAACAACTTCATCATTAATCAAAACAAGTGGGTAGAAAAATTCATCTTCTTGAATACGATTGGCGTAATCTTGATCGCGTTCATTCTCAATTACACCTTCGATATCGATATAGCGGATTGAAAATACTTGGTTTGGATATTTGCGCGTTATTGCGGCTTGTAGCCATTCGTATGTATCCTTAGATGATGGTGCATTGACGCAGCTTGCGCACATAATATCTGCACCGTAAATTTCAATAATTGGTTTTTTAGTAGACATAGATTTTCAAACCTTTCGTTATTCATTAATGGATTTTTTTACTTCTTCACATTATAATAACTTTAGTGAAGGGAGTCGAGCAAAATGACAGAAACAGAACAATATCAACAAGTACAAGAAGTTTTAGATAAATTACGTCCATTCCTATTACGTGATGGCGGTGACTGTGAATTAGTAGACATTGAAGATGGTATCGTAAAATTACGTTTACTAGGTGCATGCGGTAGCTGTCCAAGTTCTACAATCACGTTAAAAGCTGGTATCGAACGTGCTTTATTAGAAGAAGTGCCAGGCATTATTGAAGTAGAGCAAGTATTCTAATATAACGGGGAAAGGCAGGAGAATAGCTCTCCTGCCTTTTAATGTGCAACTTGTTCACGGGCAGCGCGCACAAGTTCCCATTGTTCTTTTGCCATATCTACTAATTTGGCCTCACCACCAACACGTTGGTTCTCAATAACGCGTGAGAAGAAGCGTGTTGCGTTTTCATAGTCTTCTAAACGTCGTGATAATTCCGCAACCATATACATTACGCGTACATCAGACATTTGCGTACTTGAATAGTCACCATTAGAAAAGCTTTCCATATAGTGGTCACGCGCAATTTTTAAGAAACGTATCTCTTGGTTATAATTATTTAATGAACGGTACAGCCATGCTAACCGCAGTGCTAAGCCCGAGGTAATAACATATTTTTCTTTTTTAATCGTTGCACATAAAAAAGCTAGTTTGAAAGCTTGAATTGCATCAAATACCGTACGCTCAGTTTTGAAGCTATGAGGAATCCATTTCTCGCAAATTTGCGTATTTAAATGCTCTTTTACACCAGGTGCAAAATATTTATTGAAATCTTCGGTAAATGAAAACCCACAGTGTTGGCATACAAATACATTATAGTATAAAGCGTTTACATGCTGATCTGCATAGATAGGTTGAAAGTCGGATTCGGTATGTTCAATTTTTATTGATTTTGTACGAACTTTTAATGACGTGAAGCTTTTTTTGCAGTGCATACATTCTATACTTTTTTCATAAAATGGAGAAATTTCCATGTGATCATACCTCTCTGCTAAAATATTAAGTATATTATATCAATAATTTCATTAAAGTAGTAACTAATTATTAGAAATATTATGAAGATATTAGTACAATGTTCCCTTTAATTGCTTGTTTTATATAGTCTTATTTTCTTTTTGAGGATGAAAACGTAATAATTTTTCAAGATAATCCTCATAGAAAACACATCATTTCCTGCTAATTGCGAAAAATATGTTTTTCTAACAGGCAGTTTTGTTGTCAGAAGGGAAATACAATTGATATGATAACTGTATAAAGGAAGGTGACTGGAATGGCGATTGAAAAACAGGTAGTAATTTTAACAGAAGCAGCCTCATTTCAAGTCAAAGAAATGATGGCTCATAACGAAGAGGAACATGCAAGCTTACGTGTCGCAGTAAAAGGCGGCGGTTGTAGTGGTTTATCATATGGGATGGCTTTTGATAATGATGTAAACGAAGATGATTTTACAGATAATCAGTTCGGCATTCGCATTTTAGTTTCTAAGGATGATGCCGGCATTTTACAAGGTACAAAAATTGATTTTAAACAATCACTTATGGGCGGTGGATTTACCATCGATAATCCGAACGCATTAGCTTCATGTGGCTGTGGCACGAGCTTTAAAGCCGCTGCACGTCCAGCTGAACCGCAAAGTTGTGAGTGATTCAGTTTTTGGTAAATGTTAACCGAGGTTTTTAAATAACGGTAAGAATGGATGCGTACACAATCCCAATTATATGTATTTTGGGGTGTAGATACCGAGCCTTTTTGATTTGTATGTTGCGAAAGCAAAACGAGTCAAGGAGGCTTTTTTGTATGGTTTAAAGAAAAAACGAACAGCTATCGGAAAAATGGCGATGGACAAGGAGTAGCTATAGAATAAATTTGAGCAAGCTAGGGGCGGTGGGGTTGACTGTTACCAAAGGGATAGGTGAGTGTGTCTAATCAGTTCCTACTTTGAATAATCTTATAACAACAAACTTAGCACTTTTTAGACGCGTTTAACGAGCCTGTAGTACCTATAACGAAAAAACTTGCAAATATGGGATTCTATCATAAATGCAAGTCCTTTTCTTTAATTATCAGAATCCTTAAGTATTAGTTTAGGAATTACCTTGATATAGATTAATTCCCCTAATAATTCCACAATGGTTTGTGTAACGATTACAGCTGACGCTAACGTTGCCATAGGCTCAGGTAAAGCTAATGCTAAAGGTAGAACTACTAGGGAGTTCCTTGTTCCTGTACTAAAGATTAATGCTCTTCCTGCCCCTTTATCTAAATTGAACGCATGCGCAATAAAATGAGATACAAATGGTGTAATGATTAAAAACAAGATATAAATCGGAATTACACGCACGATTATCTCGAAATCACTGTATACCTTACCAATTTGCGAAGCCACTACTACAATTAATACTAAAGCCATAAACGGAACGGGCAGCCACGTAGTAATATCTAGTACCTTCTCACCTATTGTTTTCTTTTTAGCCCATAATTGAGTAATGACAGCCAATATTAGAGGTGCGACTATTAGTAATAAAAAAGCCTCTAAGAATGGCTCTAAATGAACAACTTCTACCATCTCTTCACCTATAAATAGCCATAGATAGAATGGAAGTAATATCATTTGTACTACAAACAAAATAGGTGTCGAAGCTAACATTAATTTCTCGTTTCCCTTCCCAAGCTGAGTAAAGACTATTACGTAGTCAATACATGGAGTTAGTAAGACCAAACAAACTCCTAATAATATTGGTGAAGGTTGAGGAAATATTGTTATTAAGAACCAAACGATAATGGGGACTGCAATAAAATTCCCCAATAGTAATGCACCCATAAATTTGAGATTTGAAATTGCCTCACGTAGTTTTAAAAATGGAATTTGAGCAAACATTCCATACATGAGAATAGCTATGAAAGGTGAAATAGTCCAATCTAAGCTAGTTCCTAAAGTTTCATCTGATAGACCTATTATTCCTCCGAAAATTAATGAAAAAACATAAATCCAAATTTGATGATTCTCTATCTTTTCCTTTGTAATATTCACGTCATAATCCTCCCTATCTTAGGATGCTTCTTTCAAGGATGATAAATGTTCTAATTCTTGTTTAAGGATTCAGAGAAGTCTTTCGTAAGTATAATATGGCAATAGCACTTCATTAAGTTGGTCTGGGTACAATTGAATCAGCAATATGCACAATCCACTCTGTGATTTACAATCCATCATAAATAAATGAAAGCCTTTAGCATTGCAAAAAAATTGCAAAAGGCTTTTTTGTACGAATATTTCAAACTTTCCTTAGTATATTACTATAATTTAACGTATCTCTTTGTATTATCTAAATTTTTGAATTATGATAGTGGTACACCTTACGAGTGAAGGAGGCTTTTACATTGAGTGTTTTAGAAATGTTAGATAAGCTTGATCAAATTGAAATCTTATATGAACCAATATATAGTGCTGATGGTCATCGCGTCGTTGCGTATGAGGTTATCGGGCAAGTAGATAGTGAAAGTGGCATAATTAATATTGAGCAAATTACATACGAACAAGACGTGCCAGCAGATATACGTGCCGAAATTGAACAGTTATTTGTACGTAAGTCCCTTCAATCCGTTGCACACTTGATTTCAGATGTCGGGCTTTATATTCCATGTAATCCGAATTTATTAGTGTTAGATTACGGTGAAAGCTATTTTACGATGTTGAAGGAGCTTATAGATGAGCAAAACTTACCTCAAATTACGCTTGTTATGACTGAGCATAAATATACAGGTGAAATTGATCAGTTACACCATTTAATTCGTTATATCAAAACATATGGTGTGAAAATTGCACTTTCAGATGTCGGCTCACAAACACAGTTAGAAAACTTACTAATGGTAGAACCGGCTGTCCTAAAAATAAATGTCGGGCAGTTGAATTATAATTTATGGGGCTCACAAAACCATGCATTTGCGACAATCCGCGCACTTGCGGTGAAAATGGGCACATTGTTACTCATCGAACATATCGAAACGGTGTACCAATTACAGCACGGGTGGAAAAATGGTGCACGTTTTTTTAAAGGTCCTTATTTACAATTACCAGACAAACAATTTAACTCACGTGATTCGCTAAAAGAACGTTTCCGTAGCGAATGTGAGCAGTTTATTTCAACGGAAAAAAAACAACTCCTTCATAAATATGAGGAAATGAAGCGTTTAGAAAAAATGATTTGTACTATCGTTGAGCAAGTGAACCCATCAGGCTCGCAACAAAATAAGCTGATACAACTAGCAAATGCTCTCCAAAATTGTGCATTCCGAATTTATATTTGTGATAATAATGGATTCCAGACGAGCCCGAATATTCGCTGGAAGGAAGGCAAGTGGGAAATTCAAGAAGCAGCACAAGGGAAAAATTGGAGTTGGCGACCGTATTTTCTATTAAATATTATTAAATTGGCGAAGGACCATAAAGGTGATTTGTCGTCTGTTTATAGTGATATTGAAACAGGTGAATTAACGCGCACCTATTCAATGGCACTAGCAAACGGAGAATTCTTATTCATTGATATTGCTTATGATTATTTATATGAGCATAATATTGTAAATTGATGTAGCGAAAATTATTGGAAAAAGATATGTGAAGGTAACGCTTTGCATGTTTTATCATATACGGGGGATTAATAATGGTAAAAAAGGATCGTGGGAAAGTTTGGTTAGGGGTAGCATCCATTGTTGAAAATGCAAACGGTGAGTGGCTGCTTGTAAAAAAGACTTATGGGGGACTTAAGGGGATTTGGTCATTGCCAGCGGGTTTTGTTCAAGGAGCTGAAACGGTAACGAAAGCAGCGATGCGTGAAGTATTAGAAGAAACAGGTGTTATGTGTAAAGTTGTTGGTTTAGTTGGTTTTCGCTCAGGTGTGATATTAAATGATATTAGTGATAATATGGCGATTTTTTATTGTCGACTGGTCGATGAATTGGCACCATTTATATTACAAGAGCGAGAAATTCAAGAAGCCTGCTGGATGTCACCAAGTGATATTGTCATGCATGAATTATCGTCAGTGATGTTAAAAGAAATGGCACAGGAGCATGTTGCGCGCCATATGCACCCCATTATAGAGGACATTAACCCAGGCGATGATTTTGGCTATAATGAATATCATTTATATTTCAAGAAATAACCCTTACAAAATGATAAAAATCACGTACAATATGAATGAATTTTGACAATTTCGTTCTTAATTTCATTATTTTGGATGTACAATTGAAAGCATAACCCCAATCATGTAAAATTATGAGAGATTATTGGGGGTATACATAACATGAATGACGTTTCGTTAGTACAATTAATTATTTCGGTTGTGTTATTTTTTGTCATGTTTTTCGGAATTGGATTTTTATTAAACATGTTATTACGCATGACGTGGTTAATGGCCGTACTTTATCCGATTGTTGTTGTATTTATTATTGATGAGGTGAGCTTTTTAGATTATATTTTCAAGCCGGGAACAGCTTTTCCAGCTTTAGTCGATAAAGCTCAAGCGTTGCATTTAGTAGATATATTAATTTTAACTGGTGGTTTTGGTGGTGCGATTGTAGCGGGCTTTGTCATGATTGCGCTTCGAAAAGCTGGCTATCGAATGTTTTAACCTCTTACAGCAGGTGTTCAAACACCCGCTGTAAGAAGTAAAAGCCTCCGGTGGATGTCATGGATTCGACTTTCCGCGAGCGCAAAGCCGAATCCAGACACAATTAAGCCAAGGCGTAATTGAATTTAGATGAAAAAACACGCTTACAATTATAGTGTAGGCGTGTTTTTTACTTTACATCATAAGTGCATACCATGTAAATGACAGTACTATTCCCGAAAGTCCACCGATAAGTACCTCGCTTTTTTTGTGGCCTAATAATGTTTTTAAGTCTTGAATTTTTTCCTGTTCATTCATTTCTGGCCAACGTTTGATCTCTCTGAAAAATAATTGTAAGTCGTGGCGCAATTCATTTAGAACAGCAGCATGTTGACCTGCTTGAAAGCGTACGTGACTAGCATCGTACATAACAATACCAGCAAGCATCGCCGCTACCGCAAATGTAGGGGAGCCAAAGCCTGTTTCAATTCCTATGGCAGATGCGATGCTTGTTACAGCTGCAGAATGTGAACTTGGCATCCCCCCTGTAGAAGTAAGTAAGCTCCAATCTATTTTCTTTGTCATAATAAAGTTAATGGGAATTTTTAATATTTGTGCAAAAAGAATCGCGCAGACACCTAGCCATAATGGCGTATTTTGTAACAGCTCCATTATTCCCACCCACTTTCTTGTAATTGCTAATATTATAGCATTAAAGGTAACATTTCTTTACATACGAATATTTGTGTCAGAGCATTGAATCGGTGAAAAATATAGATTTAGTTTTCCTTTGAAAAAGATAACTCGAGTGAAAATAGCGTGTATTGTGTTTTATTATGCGGATTACACTGAAAAATATATACTTTCCGACCCATTAAAAATCTGAAAACTTAAGTTATTTCGTTCCCCGAATTAACTTTTTTGTATATAATGGAGCTATACATTAGGAGGCGTTTTGTTATGAATATTGAAACTACAGCACAAACATTAGATACCCTTACTTCTGAAACATTAATTATCGGAGTACAAAAACACCGCGAGCAAATGAAAAATTGGCCAGCATTTAGTGAATTTTACGGTGAAACAGTCGATGCTTGGTTACGTGCCGGTGAAATTATTACCGATGCTAAAAAAATTACGAAGCTACCTTATGCAGGTTCACAGGCTTCATTAAAGCGTATATACTTCGTTGGTTTAGGCGAGCGCAAAAACCTAACAGCAAATGAATTACGTGAAGTCTTTGCTGCAGTTGGGAAAGAGTTAAAAGCAGCGAAAATTGGTAATGTAGCACTTTGGGTAGAGTCATTTACAACTGATTCACTAGAAGAAGCAGAAGTTGCTTATTTAGCAGGTGAAGGTCTAAATTTAGGCTTCTATTCTGTACAAAACTATAAAACATCTTCAAACGAAGTAGATGTATACTTCGACCAAATCCAATTCGTAACAGAAGCGGCGATGGACGATGTGGTCGCAAACTTTGAAGTTGGTAAAATTTATGCCGATGCGGTAAATGAAGCACGTACACTAATTAACTTACCACCAAACTTACTAACTGCAACGGATTTAGCAAATTACGCAACAGAGCTTGCTAACCAATATGATTTAGAAATCGAAGTGTTAAATAAAGCACAAATTGAAGAGCTTGGTATGGGCGGTATTTTAGCAGTTAATAAAGGTTCGGTTGAAGAGCCACGCTTAATTACGATCAAATACCAAGGGAAACAAAAATGGGAAGATGTAATTGGCTTTGTTGGTAAAGGAGTAACGTATGATACAGGTGGCTACTCATTAAAACCGCGCGAAGGTATGGTTGGTATGAAGGGTGACATGGGTGGCGCTGCCGCTGTACTAGGAGCAATGCGTATTATCGGTGAAACACGTCCAAAACAAAACGTTGTCGCAGTCATTGGTTCAACGGACAATATGGTTTCAGGTGAAGCGTTTAAACCAGATGATGTCATTACAATGTACAATGGTAAAACAGTAGAAGTATTAAACACAGATGCTGAAGGTCGTTTAGTATTAGCCGATGCTACAACTTATGCAAAACAACAAGGCGCGGACTATTTAATTGATGTCGCTACATTAACAGGTGGGGTAATTGTTGCGCTAGGTAAAGATAAAACAGGTGCACTAACAAATGATGAAGAATTTTTCGAAGAGTTTATGGGTGCTGCCATTGAAACAGGGGAATTCGTATGGCGCTTACCTTTAACTGAAAGCGACAAAAAACGTATTCGTAAATCGGATGTAGCCGACTTAAATAACTCCCCAGGGCGCGATGGACATATGATTTTCGGTGGTGGCTTCGTTGGTGAATTTGCAGAAAATACACCATGGATTCACTTAGATATTGCGGGGACATCAGATGCTGATGCACCACATGTATTAGGTCCTAAAGGAGGTACGGGCGTTATGGTTCGTACACTTGCTACGTTAGTAGAGTTACGCGATAACGAATAATATTTCCTATTACAAGGCTATATCAAATAGTATAGATTGAAACTGAAATTGAAAAAGCCAGTAAACGCTGATAAAACAATGTTTACTGGCTCTTCTATTGCCCGAAACTTTCATTTAGGAATGTTTAGTGTAAATGGTATGTATAGGTGATTATTTAAGATGGCGCGGTTATTTTACTTTTGTGATACTAAAAACTCCTCCAAATTCGGAGATTGATTATATTTAATTGCAGCTTCCCTATCTTTTTCGATAATTGCCTTTGTTAAATCAATATTATTTACACTTGCAATAGCTATTGCGTAATGTATAACATCAACTAACTCTTTTTCTAAAGAAGCATCTAAGTCGATTTTCTTTCGACCTTCTAACTGGTTTAGTACTTCTGCAACTTCACCAATTTCTTCTACTAATTTCATAAATAATGCAGAAGAAGTGCGTCCTTCTTTGTATTTTAATGCTAGGTAGTTTTGTAGCTCATCAAATGTTAATTGCCCCATAGTGATCCTCGTTTAAATAATGTTTTTTATAAATATATCAATAAATTCCTATAATAGTAAATTGTAATGTTGATAATAGTCCCCAAGTGTCGTTTAGGTACATATAAAATTTAAGTTGTATTAATACAAAAGTATTTAGAAAAAAATATTTTAAGCATGTACTTCCAATAGCAACAACATTTGCACTCTAAACAACGGTTCTTTTGAAAAGAAAAATAATGTTGCTAACAAAAAGTTTTTTGTGTTAAATTATGCCCGGTCAATTCAACGTTATTATATGAAACTCTGACCCAAATGGAACGAATTATAGGCGAGTAACTAATAGCAAGAAATACGGTGGAATATGTTAGTAGGAAGGAGAGGAGGCAATACAATTGGTGAATCGTTATCCATATGGTGGCTTCGGCGGCGGATTTTTCCCATTTGGCGCACCATTTCTAGGAGGATTTTTAGGGAGTTTTTTAGGAGGTTCATTTAACCGTTACCAGCCACCATACTATTACTATCCGCCGTATCCATATCCGTATCCGTATCAACCGTACCAACCTTATCCACCATATCGCAGACACCGTAATTGGTAAGGCCATACGTATAACATAAGAACATTCTTGCTCACTCCACCATTGTTAGCTATGATAAATAAAGAAATATTACGAGCTTTGAGGGAATTAATTTATGAAAAATCCATATTTATATGGTTACTTACCACTATTCACAATCATTTTATTTAGTTTTACATTTGGTATTTTTGGAGTATCTGAATCGCTTCAGTTATTTCAATCTATCGGTGTATACAATGGGATGCGTGAGTTTTTATCGGATTTAGAGTTACGTTTTGTGTTATTAATTGTATTTGCATTACTATTTTTTATGGTTTTTTCGGCATTAAAGTTGATCGGTGAAACAATTCATGAACTTGGCATGTTATTTTTTTCGAAGGATAAAGAAGGTCAAACTATTCATGCAGCACGCGGTGGCTATGTGATTTTCTTTTTCGGTGCGTTTGCATCGGTTATTGGAACTCAATCTTGGATACTATTAATTGCTATATTTTTAACGACGACGTTCTGTTATTTCATTTATTACGTCTATAAAATGAGCCAATACATGTCGTTTGTTGGTGTAATTGGGCTTATATTCTTTGAAGTGTTATCGTGGTGTTTATTATTAGCGTTAATTGTTTACGCGATTGTGAAATTGTATAATGGTATACTAGCTAGTTTCCCGTTTGTATAATGTAAAAAGCTTGTTTGTCTTAAGTTTATTCAAGACAAACAAGCTTTTTTATGTGGATAGGGAAACATAAAATGTTCTAATTGGTTATGGCATTAAAAATTGAGAAATGAATCTTTTGCTTTTCAATTGCTTCCATCGAGCGTGGTGTATCATAACCGATCCAAACGGCTGTCGTATAATCATTTGTTAAGCCTGCAACCCAATAATCTTTAAACTGATTAGTTGTACCTGTTTTTGCACCGAGATAGCCTGAATAGCTGTATAATCCTTTTCCCGTACCGTTTGTGACTACTTTTTGTAATAAATCCCGCATCGTATTGACAGTGCTTGCCGACCAAACTTCCTCACGTTCACTTGGCCAACTATAGATTGTTTCCCCCTGTAAATTCGTTACTTTACGAATACTGTGTGCAGGTACATAAAAGCCGTCAATAAAGCTGGAATACGCATCGGCTAACTCAAGTGAGGTAACACCGTAAGTTAACCCTCCTAAAGCTGACGCATATGTACGATCCTTATCGATAATCGAGCGGAATTGGAAACGATCGATATATGAGAAGGCGGTATCCACACCAATTGTATTGTAAAGCCTTAATGCTGCTGTATTAATACTGTCTTGGAATGCCTTCGCAATAGTTACATTGCCATACCAAATCCCTCCGTAGTTTTCAGGACAGAAATCACCTACACAATATGGTGCGCCACTAACAATGGAATTTTTTGTAGCGGTTGTTGATTCGAAATACGGAGCAAACACGCTAATTGGTTTAAAGGCAGAACCTGGTTGACGAGGGGATTGGAATGCCCGATGTAAATCATACTTTTGATAATTCTTGCCACCGAAAATGCTGACGATTTCACGCGTTTCATTATTGATAACTGTCGCACTCGCTTGTAGTTCTGAGTGAGATAAAATATCGTTAATTGCTGCTTCATCTTGCTTCTGTTTATCTGGCTGAAGCGCAGTATAGATGTGGATACCTTGCTGTAATAGAGTGTCAATTTTCTTTTGCAGCTCTAGCTGTAAAAATTCTTTTTCCATTTTGTCTGTTGTAGAAGCAATTTGTTTATTATAGCCTGTTTGCTCTCCGATGAGCCATTTCAACTCTTGTAAAACATAAGTGCTATAACTTGGATAATGTTGAATTTTTGTTTTAACAGTGAGTTCAATTGGCTGTTGCTTATGCATAGCTGCTTCTTGTAAGGTTAATATTTGATGTTCAGTTAATTTATCAAGTAAGCGTTCTTGACGGGCTTTCGTATTGTCAAAGTTTTGTATTGGATCGTACAAGGATGGGTTATTCGGAATCGCGGCAATAAACGCCATTTCCGCTATCGTTAGTTTTTCGAGCGGGCGGTCAAAATAATAGGTTGCCGCTGCTCCAATACCATACACCTGATTGCTAAAATACATTTCATTTAAGTACATTTCTAAAATTTCTTCTTTTGAATAAACTTTTTCAAGCTCATACGAGTAAAATAGCTCCATTAGTTTACGTTCATATGTTTTGTCGACTGATAAATACCGCATACGGACGAGCTGTTGTGTAATGGTAGACCCACCTTGCTGAATCGACTGCTCATTGCTATTGGCAATAAATGCACGTGCAATCGCGCTGACATCAAAGCCGATATGATCATAAAAGCTTTCATCTTCACTTAAAATAAAAATATCCTTCACCACTTCAGGAATATCATCAAGCTTTAGTGGCTGAGACCATTCTGTATATTCTTCACTAAAAATTTCATTGTTCTCATCGTACAATGTGATTGGTAATGTCGGAACAGTATTTTCAGGAAGCTCCATCGATTTTTCGATAAGTTGTTCGTGCTGTTGTGCTTTTGCGAGTTCTTTCCATACTTCGCTTCCGAGTAAAAGTAGTAAAGGGATGCTACATAAGATAAGCATGTAGCCAAAAACTTGTTTCATAAATTAGCCCCCTAATCAATTACGCCCCGGCGTAATTGCGTCCAGATTTTTTTCGAGCGAGCTCGAAAAACTCCCCTAAAAAATCTGTGACATCCGCCGGGACATTAACTTGATTCTGCCGGGGTTTGAACCCCCACTGAATAGAATTGCATATTTAGCATTCTTCTGTACCTGCCGTTCACTTTCGATACAAAAAGAATTGCTGAAGCAAGTTAAATGTATCTACAAAAGAGTACCATAAAAGGGACATACATTTAAGTGTGGTTTTTTAAAAGTTCGTCCATATATTGTTTTGGAAGTTTTCGTAAGAAATACATGACTGTAAAAGCAATTAAAAATAATAAGCCTGTTGTGTAAAATACCGAATGTATACCACCAAAGCTTGCAACAATCCCACCAAGTACTGGTCCTAAAATATTGCCAAGGAAACGGAAACTTTGGTTATAACCCATAATTTCACCCTGCACTTCAATAGGTGCTTCACGACGAATGAGCGCGGTTGTAATTGGAATTAGCCCACCAGACACAATACCAAACATGAAGCGTAATAAAATAAGCTGCCAAAGCTCTGTAACGAACGCCTGTGGAATAATAAATACAACTGCAAGGATAAGTAAAAAAGACAATACTTTTTCGTATCCATGATGGTCGCTCAGTTTTCCCCAAAAGCGTGCAAATAATATATTCCCAAGCCCTGCAGCGCTAAATGTAACGCCTGCAAGCATCGCAACTTCCTGTGTGCGAGAAAGTTCAGAGACATAAAGCGAAAGCAGAGGCTGAATACTAAAGTTCCCGATTTGAATAAGTGTTGTAACGAGCATGACATTTAAAATGAGGCGGTGATGAAAAATCGCCCAAATGACATTTTTGCGTGAATAGATGGAATTTTTCATTTTACGAATAATCGTAGGTTCATGAATACCAATGATAATAATGATTGCAGCAATCGTAATTGAGATTGCAGTAATAATAAATGTATATTTAAAACCAAATGAATCGGCCATTATACCACCAATGACAGGACCAAATAATGTCCCACCAACACTTCCCATCTGTAGTGTTCCAAGAGTTTTACCAGCGACTTCTTTACGTGTGTGCTTACTAATAAACGCCATTGAAGTAGGAATAAAGCCTGTTACGATCCCCATTGCGAGCCTCAAGATGAAAAATTGTTCGACGTTTTGTACGTAACCCATTAAGAAAATACTTGCAGCAATGCCGAAGCAGTTAATTATCATAATCGGCTTGTAGCCATATTTATCGGCGATTCTTCCCCAAATGGGTGACATTAACAGTGCGCTAATAAAGGTTGCTGCAAAAATTAAACCTGCCCAAGTTTGTACATAGCTATCAGAAAAATTACCTAACGTATCAATATATAGTGATAAAAAGGGCATAATCATTGTAGCTGAAGCTGCTACGATAAAATTGGCAATTAAAATGATGATGAAATTATGTTTCATATTTTGCAAATAAATCACATTCTTCCGTAAATTTATTAAATAAATTTCAGTATAACTTATTTCGAGTTCCGAAGAAAGTGCTTCGCAAGTTAATAGCAGAAATTGCATAACTTGTGGTAAACTGAAACTTGGTAGCAATGGGAGAATTTAAATGGATGTACTGTCATTGATTTTTCATGTAAACATTCCTAATTTATCTATACCCAAGCATTCATAATTTATTTAAAGGAGAGACAAATATGTTTCCACAATTATCAAAAGAATTAAATCCTGGTGAAGTAATGGTAGAAATGAACACAACTATGGGTTCAATCAAAATTAAATTATTCCCAGAGCAAGCACCAAAAACAGTTGAAAACTTTTTAGGTCATGCAAAATCGGGTTACTATAACGGCATTATTTTCCACCGTGTTATTCCTAAATTCATGATCCAAGGTGGTGACCCAACTGGTACAGGTATGGGCGGCGAATCAATTTGGGGTGGTACTTTCGAAGACGAGTGTGTTCCAGAGTTATTAAACATCCGTGGTGCACTATCTATGGCAAACGCTGGTCCTGGCACAAACGGTTCTCAATTCTTTATTGTACAAGCTCCACAAGTTGAAGTTTCAATGTTAAAGCAAATGGAAGTTCGTGGCTGGTCTAAAGAAGAAGTAGAATTTTATAAGAAAAACGGTGGTACACCATGGTTAGATGGTAAGCACACTGTATTCGGTCAAGTAGTTGAAGGTATGGAAGTTGTTGACAAAATTACGAACGTTGACCGAAATATGCACGATAAACCAAAAGAAGATGTTAAAATTGAGTCAATCACAGTAATTGACTAATTTTTAAAGGATGTGTTTCGCGGGTGAATCAATTTTTAATTAATTTCTCTGGTGGCTTCTTATATTTCCCGGAAGATAAATCACTTTATTTACCAGCTGCAATTGAATTTTTGATTTTAATTATTATTGTTTTTGCAACATTTTATTTATTCCGTCGAATTTCTGCTCGTCAAGCTGAAAAGGCACAACATCTAGAAATGCGCGCGTTACAAGAGCGTGATGAGCGCATGGCGAAAGAAAATGCAAGAAAATAACTGCAAAAGCAATATTCAAAAAGCGTCCCAAAGCTAAATTGGGACGCTTTTTTCATTGCTATTGTAAAGCTTTTTTAATACCTTCCACACCTTGCTTCACTAAATCAAATGGGCATGCGACATTCATACGTAAAAAACCTTGTCCTGCTTTACCATATTTTGTTCCTGGGTCAAGAGCAACTAAGCCTTTATGTAGAAGGAGATGCATTATTTCATTTTCTTCAAGACCAGTTCCACGGTAATCAATCCACATTAAGTATGTTGCATCAGGAATTGAAACACGAATACCTGGAATTGCATTTAGTTCAGAAACAACATAGTCCATATTATTTTTTAAATAGGGAAGTAGCTCATCTAACCAAGGTGCACCTTTTGTATAAACGGCCTTAACTGTTGTACATGCAAAAACATTTAAGCCCATTTGTCCATGAGCTTCTGTATGAGATTTTAATGCTTCGAATAATTCTTTGTTTGGTGCAATCATCATCGCTGCATGAATACCCGCGATGTTAAATGTTTTTGTCGGCGCGATACATGAAATAATTTTTGCTTTATCTGCATTTTTAACAGTTAGTGTCGGTGTATAACTTTTCTTAATTAAAATATCTGCGTGAATTTCGTCTGCCAATAAATACACATCATATTTAATGCAAAGTGCAACAAGCTCCTCTAATTGTTCACGACTCCATACAATACCGATTGGATTGTGCGGATTACATAAAATGTACATCTTGATATCAGATTGGAAGATTTGTTCGAGTTTTTCAAAGTCTAAAAAATATTGTCCATCTTGTTCCGTTAGCTCACATGTAATGATTTCTCGTTGTTGTGCATTTGGAATATTGAAAAATGGAGGATAGGCCGGTGTCGCCATTCCGATTTTGTCACCTTTTTTCGTAAATGTCTCAACAATAGTAGCAATTGCAGGTACAACCCCTGATTGGAATAGGATTGTATCTGGATCGATTGTCCAGTTGTGACGTGTTTGATACCATTGCATCATGGCATCTTTGACCTCACAGTTTTCGTACGTATAACCAAAAATGGGATGTTTTAAACGTTCAGTTATGGCTTCACTTACTACTATTGGTGCAGGAAAATCCATGTCAGCTATCCACATTGGTAGAAGCTCCGATGTATTTTCTAAGTTATAAACCTCGCACATTTTATCCCATTTAATGGAGCTAGAATTTCGGCGTTCATGAATTTCATTAAAAAATGACATTTAATAATCCTCTTTTCTTTTTGATATGTTCGAACCTATGTTATCATACTAACTAATAGAAAGAGAGTAGTTAGGTGAATAAAATGGAAAATACAGAGATGAACCAGAAGTGTGTACAACTATTACTGGACTGGGATCCGTTTAATTTAGGCTCAGAAAGCTATGAAACTGAAACTGCTGATGTTGTAGCTGCCTTGCAAGGAATTGACGACCCATCTGAACTAGCAAAAGTGATTCAAACTGTTTATGAATACTCTTACGAACAATGGATCCCATTTGAAGACTGTGTCGCGATTTCATATAAACTTATCGCAGAAAAATTTATAGCAAAATGTATTATCTAACAAAAACGAGCAACCCAAACCAATGGGCTGCTCGTTTTTTTATTTTAATCCGTCGACTAAATTCGAAACGGGTACATCTAATATTGTAGATAACACGAATAATGATTGCTTTGAAGGGATTTGTTCACCTGTTTCGTAGGCAGTTAATTTTTCGATACCTAGCTGCGTTTTCATTGAAAGCTCTTCAATTGTTAATTTTTTCTCCATACGTAAAAGTTTTAATTGTTCATGAAGTGAAAGCTTCATGTGGTTCACATCCTTCCTGAAATTCGATTATTCAAATTATAATATGCAGGAAGATTAATGAAATCCAATACTATGTAGAAAAATGAAAATTATTAAAGGATTATCCGATAAATAATTTTTGGATAATCCTTTTGATTCTTATAAGAAAGTATAAATATTTCCGTTGTAACGATGTCTAGGCTAAAGCGCCAGCCCCTCGGCCATCTCGAGCCCTCCTGCAAAAGTGGTGGAGCGTTTACTTTTGCAGGAGGGCTCTCCAAAGTCTGAGGCTCACACGATGTGAGTCATTGGGGGCATGCCACATGGACGTGGCGTTTTGCCCACTCGGGGCTGGAAGGGCGCTTTACCGCTTTTCTTACTTAACTAAAGAACACTTTATTTACGAAAATTGCAATGATGGATAACGGTGCTAAATAACGAACAATAAAGTACCAAATATTATAGACAACCGGTAAAGTTTGCATTTCTTCACGCGAAATTTTCTTCGAATAATGATAACCCGCGAAAATCGACGTTAATAATGCACCAATCGGCATTAAAATAGCACTTGTAACATAATCTACGAAATCGAAAATCGAACGGTTTAAAATTGAAATATCTGATAGAAGTCCAAATGATAAGGCACTAGGAATTCCTACGATGAAAATGATTGCTGCAAAAATCCAAGTTGCTTTTTTGCGAGAATGTGTTTTTTCGCGAATTCCAATTGATACAACAACTTCAAGCATAGCAATCGCAGACGTTACAGTTGCGAATAATAATAATATGAAGAACACTAATAATAACCCACTACCAAAAGGTAATTGCTCGAATACGGCTGGAATCATGATGAATACTAAACCAGGTCCTTCTGTAGGCGAGAAGCCAAGTGCAAATACAGCCGGGAAAATAACTAAACCTGCAAGTAACGAAATGGCGATATTCATTGTCGCAACATTTACTGCAGAGGTAACGATTTTTTCTTTACGAGATAAATACGAAGAATACGTAATCATCGCCGCAACGCCAATACTTAATGAGAAGAACGCTTGACCTAATGCCAAAATTAACGTTTCTCCATTTAAATACGACCAATTAGGAATGAACATGAATTTCACACCTTCAATCGCGCCGTCTAATGTAATTGAACGAACAAATAATAAAATAAAGAAAATAAATAACAGCGGCATCATCCACTTACTAGCCGTTTCAATGCCCTTTTTAATACCTGCTTGTACGATTAATAAAGTTAGAAGCATAAACGCCGCTTGTGCGAGTAACACTTCCCAAGGATTAGCGATAATATCTGAAAACAGTGCACCAAAATCAACAGCATTATTTGTTAATGAAAATGTCAATGCGCGACCCATATAGCTTAAAATCCAGCCGCCTACTACACTATAGAATGATAAAATTAATCCACATGCGACAAGGCCAATCCAACCAATCATATACCAAGGTTTACCCGGTGCTTGTTCTTTTAATGAAGTAATCGGATCCTTTTGACCTCGACGCCCAATCATAAATTCGGCTATTAATATAGGTAAACCTATAATAACTGTACATAAAACAAATAATAAAATAAAAACACTACCACTATTTGTGCCTGCCATGTATGGAAACTTCCAAATCGCTCCCAAACCGATAGCACTACCTGCAGCAGCCAAGATAAAACCAATCTTAGATGTGAATTGATCTCTAGATGACAAAAGAAACCCCTCCTTATTAATATGCAAGTACTCATTTTACAAAATATTATTTCTAGTTTAAAGCAAAATATTTTGTGAAATGCAATAGTTTTAAAAGGGGAATAGATCAATCTTTTTGTCTTAAGACGTTAATTTTGTACTCTATATACAGGAAATACTATATTAAGTCGATTCTTTGTTACGCATAGTATCATATGTTATAATTTAACATGACATATACGTATTGATGAAAAAAGAAGGTAGGAACAAAGTATGGTAAAAAAAATTGAAGTAGGTGACGTACTAATCGGTAAAGTAACAGGGATTCAACCATACGGAGCTTTTGTTGCTTTAGATGAACAGACACAAGGTCTTGTCCATATATCAGAAATTACTTACGGATTTGTAAAAGATGTGAATGACTTTCTATCGGTAGGGGAAGACATTGAAGTTAAGGTGCTTGAAGTAGACCAAGAACAAAAGAAAATTAGTTTATCGATTCGTGAGTTACAAGAAGTACCCTATTATCGAAAAAAAGAGTCGCATCCAAGACGTTCATTACAAGATCGTGTGGATGAAGTCGATGCAGACGGCTTTAAAATTTTAAAAGACAAACTAAAAGATTGGATTGAGCAATCAGGTCAGTAATGACAATTAGAAGATGTCCGAGAAGTAATTCTTGGACATCTTTTTTTGCATAGTAGAGCAAGAGGCAGGGACAAAAAAGAAAATGATTGACCAAGATACAATCGGTCTAACACTTTTTTGGCTTACGAGCGAGCTACAATTTGATTAGGTGAAATATTAATATTCTTTTTCGCATTTTTCAAAAAAATCGAGTTATATACCAACCACTTCAATTTTCTTTTTTGTAATAAAAACTAGCAATATTGTATATTAACTTATCGAAAAAGTATTTTTTTCATTAAATCACGACAGAATTCAGAAAATTATTCGAAGTGTGACAAATTATTTAACAAACTTATATTGAAGTATGTTACAATGTTGGCGGAAAGACACTATTACATTAAATTTTAAAGAGGCGAAAAACAATGGCTGAAAATTTAAACTTGTTTACATCAACTCAAGAAGTAATTCATGAGGCATTAAATAAACTAGGTTATGATGAAGGAATGTACGAATTATTAAAAGAACCACTTCGTATGTTAACAGTACGCATTCCAGTGAAAATGGACGACGGTACAACAAAAGTTTTTACTGGTTACCGCGCACAGCACAATGATGCAGTAGGTCCTACAAAAGGTGGGGTACGCTTCCATCCGATGGTTAGTGAAGAGGAAGTGAAAGCGCTTTCTATGTGGATGACATTAAAGTGCGGTATTGTTGACCTTCCTTATGGTGGTGGTAAAGGTGGGGTAATTTGTGACCCACGTGAAATGTCCATGGGCGAAATTGAGCGTTTAAGCCGTGGTTATGTACGTGCAATTAGCCAAGTAGTAGGGCCAACAAAAGACATTCCAGCACCAGACGTATATACAAATGCACAAATTATGGCGTGGATGATGGATGAATATAGCCGCATGGACGAGTTTAACTCACCAGGTTTTATTACTGGTAAGCCAATTGTACTTGGTGGTTCACAAGGTCGCGATCGTGCAACTGCAGAAGGTGTTACTATTGTAATTGAAGAAGCTGCAAAAAAGCGTGGTATTGAAATTAAAGGTGCGCGTGTTGTTATTCAAGGTTTCGGTAACGCGGGTAGCTTCTTAGCTAAATTTATGAGCGATTTAGGTGCAAAAATTATTGGTATTTCAGATGCACACGGTGCACTACATGATCCGAATGGTTTAGATATTGACTATCTATTAGATCGTCGCGATTCATTCGGAACGGTGACAACATTATTTGAAAATACGATTTCTAATAAAGAGCTATTAGAATTAGACTGTGATATTTTAGTTCCAGCTGCAATTGAAAACCAAATTACGGCAGAAAATGCACATAACATTAAAGCAAACATCGTTGTTGAAGCGGCAAACGGTCCGACAACGGCAGAAGCAACAAAAATTTTAACAGAGCGTGGCATTCTTTTAGTACCAGACGTGTTAGCATCAGCAGGTGGTGTTACAGTATCTTACTTCGAGTGGGTACAAAATAACATGGGCTACTACTGGACAGAAGAAGAAGTACGTGAAAAATTATATGCAAAAATGATAACGGCTTTTGACAATGTTTACACAACGGCTCAAAACCGTAACATCAACATGCGCTTAGCAGCTTACATGGTAGGTGTACGCCGCACAGCAGAAGCATCACGCTTCCGTGGTTGGGTATAGGTAATAATCTAGTCTCACTTCTTTCGTAGGGGTGAGGCTTTTTATAAAGTGAAATTTTGCTCGGGGGGGGGTCCTCATCCCCGCCGAGCATTAATTTTTACCAATCGGACTTTTGAGATAGAGATAGTGGATTGTCCACTTTGCTTTATTTATGCTTTGCTTTATTTATGCGGGATAAACGACAGGAGGATTTTCATGAACAAATTTTCATTTCATAATCCAGTAAAAATTCATTTTGGTAGGGGCAGTGTTGAAGATTTACGTAAAGAGCTACCGCAGTATGGTCAAAATATTTTAATCGTATATGGTGGAGGAAGCATTAAATCGAACGGTGTGTATGATGACATCATGAAGATTTTAAGTGACTTGAATATGAATGTATTTGAGCTGGCTGGCGTTGAACCAAATCCGCGAGTTGAAACGGCACGTAAAGGGATAGCCATTTGTAAAGAAAATAATATTGATATTGTACTAGCTGTTGGTGGTGGTTCTGTAATCGACTGTTCAAAACTTATCGTAGCAGGGGCCAAGGTAGAGGAAGATGCTTGGGATATCGTATTGAAAAAGGTTTTGCCTACAGAAGCATTACCGCTTGCAACTGTATTAACTCTAGCAGCAACTGCGTCTGAAATGAACTCAGGATCGGTTATTACAAATTTAGAAACGAAGGAAAAATTCAGTTGGGGCAGTCCGGCATGCTTCCCCAAATTTTCGATTTTAGACCCTGCTTATACATTTTCTGTCCCTAAAGATCAAACGGTAAATGGTGTTGTTGACACGATGTCACATATTTTCGAGCAATACTTCAACAACGCATCAAACACGCCAATTACGGATGAGATGTGCGAAGGGATTTTACGTACATTAATCGAGGTTGCACCAAAAGCGTTAAAAGATCCTACTAACTATGACTACCGTGAAACGTTAATGCTTGCGGGTACGCTCGGCTTAAATGGATTTTTATCATTAGGTTCGCGTGGGGACTGGGCAACGCATAATATCGAACATGCAGTTTCGGCTTACTATGACATTGCACATGCAGGCGGTTTAGCAATTCTTTTCCCGCACTGGATGAAGCATAATGTACATGTCAATCCAGCACGCTTTGCAAAAATTGCGGTGAATGTATTTGGAATTGACGCAACTGGTAAAACAGATGAAGAAGCGGCATTTGAAGGAATCGACGCATTATCCGCATTTTGGACTTCAATTGGTGCACCAAATCGCTTAGCGGATTATAAAATTGATGCAACATACTTTAATGAAATTGTTGAGCACTGCATGGTCAATGGTTCATTTGGTAATTTTAACAAGCTTCAAGAAGAGGACGTACGAAAAATTTTAGAAATGTCTCTATAAAAAAACTGTCCAAAAGTGTTTGCTTTTGGACAGTGCTCCCTTCAAATTTCTATCATACCTTTTTGTTATTCAGTTTCATTGCAGTGTGTTGCCATCTGCGCTCACCGTCGTCTTCGTCAAAAGCCATTGTCACTTTTGTTACGCCTTTTTGATTTAATAGTAAATCTGTTAAATGATCTCGTACGTCATCCAAATAGGCGAGGGATAACTTTGGATCTGTTTCGGCTATGAGCTCAACGTGTAAAAACTCACCCTCTTTAATTACTTCTAAGCGAGCGATATCTTTAATATTTGGATCTTCCATTACCAAGTTCCCGATGTGTACAAGCATTTCCTCATCTGTTTCTCCGATTGCGCCTCGTGCATTGTCTAAAAACACACGACCAACCACGTAAAACATCATCAGACCGATAATCATTGACACTAAACCTTCAATACGATAGAACTCTGTGAAATAAGCAATAATGATTGCAAAAAATGCGAGTATATTACCTGATGTTGCAACTAAATCTTCCATCCAAACAAGTTTTGTGGCAGGTTTTGCACGGTTCAAATATTTTACTGATTGTATGATAGCGATACCTTTTGTTTCAACGCCAACCTCATGCAATACTTCTTTTGCTGCTTTATGCAAAACGGTAAATTCTAAAGTTGTACCAATAACAAGTACCCCTAGTGCAATCCAAATACCTGATGATTCAGTCGCTGGATGTAGGAAGTGATGCCATCCTTCTTTAATTGTTTCGTATGAAAGTATCGCAACGATTAATACAGCCCCTAGACAAACTAGGTTAACAATCCGTCCGTAACCGTTTGGAAATCGCTGTGTCGGTGCCTTTTTTGATAAAGCCGAACCAATAAATACGAAAAACTGGTTCGCTGCATCACCGAATGAATGCATCATTTCTGCAAACATTGCAACATTTCCGGTGAAGAAAAATGCCACGCCCTTAATGACACCTAAAAAAGTGTTTACAAATGCAGCTAATAAGGAAGGTCGATTCCCACCTTTTAATAAGCTAAATAGTTCTCCCATGGCTAATCCGCCTCCGTTAATCTAAGTATTCTATGTGGATGTTTTTTATAAATGGTAATTTACGAAGCCTATTATAAATTGCAAGAGTATGATTTGCTTCTACTGTTGAAAAGCGCATATCAATTTCATGTAGAGGCTTTTCAGTTGCAAGTATATCGCGAATGCAAATATTTTCGATAAACATTCCATGCATTTTCATATAGTCAATTAAATCTTGAATATGCTCGGCTTGATTGATAATAACAACAAGTTTCACTTCGCGCATTCGCAATCGTTTAGGACCAAATCTCATTAGAAGTGGTGCTATTACTTCGATTCCGATTACTACGATGACAACGGTAATAAAAGCCTGAATGTAAAAACCAGCTCCGACAGCTATACCGATCGCAGCCGCCCCCCAAATCATCGCGGCAGTAGTAAGACCTGTAATACTATCATTTCCTTTTCGCAAAATAACACCAGCACCTAAAAATCCGATTCCGCTAACAATTTGTGCAGCTAAACGTAAAGGGTCCATCGTGATATTAATATCTGGACGCGCGGGTGTTGAATACGCAGTTTCGATTGAAATAATCGTTAATAAGCAACTAAATGTCGCGATAACCATGCTCGTTTTTAACCCAACCGGCTTCTTTTTTAATTCTCTTTCTATCCCTATAATTAAACTAAGGGTTGCCGCAATTAATAATTTTAACAATACATCTAGTATAAATTGATCTCCGGTTAACCATCCCATGAAGTCCATCTCCTTTTATGTATATATCGAGATTCGAACTCACAAGTGAAAAATCCTCTATTTTTTATAGTTTTCTAAAAATGAAAGGAGTAAAATAAGTGCTTATGGAAAATATAATTTAATAGAAAGTAGGGGAATGAACTGGATAAACCATCTATTCATCCATATATTCCAATCTTTATTGGTGTAATTTCAGTTTCTCTTTCCGCGATTTTCGTAAAACTGGCAAATGCTGATTCAGGGGTTATCGCATTTTATCGCATGTTATTTTCAGTGCTAATAATGATGCCTTGGTTTTTAATGTACTATCGCCATGAATTGAAAGAGCTATCAAAGAGAGATTGGTTATTTTCGTCAATTGCCGGTATATTTTTGGCTTTCCACTTTATATTGTGGTTCGAATCATTGAACTATACGTCCGTTGCCAGTTCAACAGTACTAGTAACGATGCAACCGATATTTGCCTTTATTGGCACGTATTTATTTTTTAAAGAAAAGATTACGTTGAAAAC